>NZ_CAXTTT010000058.1:0-46331 GCF_964247315.1 uncultured Nostoc sp. | reverse complement strand
ATTCAATAAACGACTGCCCGAATTCAATAAACGACTGCCCGAATTCAATAAACGATCGCCCGAATTCAATATAGAAACTTAGCTAATTTGCTTTGATTAAACACGGAAGCGATACCTACGGTAAGCTACGCTAACGCCATTGTCTGCAAGATCACTCAAATCAGCAAGCGATCGCTTGACTTGACTCTGACTCCTGAGTTCTTTTTTTGATAAATCGTGTATTCATAAAGGTTTAAGAGAAATAAAGTTTATGGATGGCGATCAGTGATGAACCAATACTCAAGATTAATTCGCAATGCTAGCGATAGCGTCCGCTCTGCATAAGCGCCGATTTGTCGGTTCGCAATCTGGGACAAACGCACTTAATCCTTATTCTTTTATTTCGTGTTTTTTCTAACCGTTTTAAAAATAAGCGAACCACTTTTCAAAAAACCTTTGAACTAGTACTCGTTTTTTCATTATTAGTAATACTTAGTTATTAACCAAAAAGTATTGCTAAGTAATACTCGTATCAAATGCCAAATACTAAGAATTTCTTAACCCTACGCCAACCTAAAATTACCCGAATTAATATCATTAATGGGCAAGCTAATACATTTGTTTTCTACTGAGAAAAAGTGAGACAATCTTTAATGAGCGATCTATTGTTAGACAATGATGTAAATATTTTAGTAATTGGGGCGGGAGTAAGTGGTCTGACAACTGCTATATGTCTGAGAGAGGCAGGGTTTAGTGTTGTGATTGTTGCTGATCGTTTTGCCCCAGATTTAACCTCTGTTGTAGCAGGTGCATTGTGGGAATGGCCACCAGCAGTCTGTGGTCGTCATGGATCTCCTAGATCCCTGGAACGCTCTAAAAAGTGGTGTATAACTACCTATAATAAATTCAAAAAAATACACGCAGAGTTTGGTTCAGAAAAAACAGGAATTTATTTAAGGGATGCGTATTTCTATTTTAAGGATGTTTTGGAAAATCGACCTACTGAACTTCGCAAAATGAATGAGTTGAAGGATAAGGTTGATGGATTTGAAAGAGGCTTACAAATTGTCAAAAAAACGATTGATTTGAATTTTCAAGGAGGTATAAAAGATGCTTATAAACACATGGCTCCGATGACAAACACTGATGTCTACATGAAATGGTTACTTCAATACGTAAAGAATATTGGATGTAAGATTATCCAAGAAAAAATCACTGTAAATGTGGTTGAAAATGAACAGGAATTACTTCGTCGTTTTAATGCAAGAGTAATTGTTAATTGTGCTGGACTAGGTTCGATCGCAACTACAGGAGATACTTCCATGTATCCCTTGAGGGGCGCACTTGTCAGGGTTAAGAATTTAGGAAAAGCTGTGACAGAGGCTCATTGTATTTCCCACGAAGAATCTTCTTCAAGTGAGCAAGACATCGTTTACATAGTTCCTAAAGGGGATGATTTGGTGGTCTTGGGAGGATTGACACAGCAAGACCAATGGGATACCAACTTATCTCTTGAGGTTCCAATTATCCGACAGATGTATGATGGCTGTTTGGAGTTTTTACAGGAATTAAGAAAACTCCCACTAGATGAGAAGGAGCCTGTTAGAACTGGTTTACGACCATTAACAGAGGAAAATGTTTGTGTGGAAAGGGTTTTGAACACACACGTATTTTATAATTATGGACATGGAGGGTCAGGAGTAACTCTGTCATGGGGATGTTCGCAGGAAATTCTCCAGTTGATACAAAAAATGCTCCGTGAGGAGGCAAATCCAGCTGCCTTGGACAGTAGTAAGATAAATAGCAATAAGCAGACTGTTTTTGTGCTGCATGATATGCTTCCCTACGAAACTGATTTTAAGCATATCCAATCGGATAATAGAAATCTGGTTTTACTCTGTAGTAGACGAGGACTCAGTAAGGTTGTACCCTCCCAGTATCAGTACTTGGATCTTGTGCAGATTGTAGAACCTTATAATTTGCAAAATCTGCTCCAAACCTATCAACAGATTCAGACTGATTATAAACTTTTGGATAACAATCGGATTGTTACCAATGATGAGTATTCAGTGTTGTTAGCTGCACAGTTACGTGAAGCTCTAAATTTAGTAGGCGATCGCCCAACGATGATCCGCCAGTTTACCGATAAGAGTTACCTCAAATCTGCCCTGAAAAATTCCCTGATTCGGGTGCCAAAGTATCTGATTTTTGCTCAAGACCAATACCGTAAAGACCCAGTTTCCTACTTAAAGTTTGTTCTAGAAGAACTAGGTAATCACATCTTTATCAAACCAGTTACCGGAGCAGGAAGTGAAAAAATTAGAAGAATTCATACTGTTGATGATTTGAAAGCTTGGTGTGACAGCAATGTAGATTCAGATGAAGAATTTGAATTTGATGAATTCATTAAAGGTCAATTATACAATACAAGTGTTGTCATCAAAAATGGTCAAGCTTGTTATTTTGCTGCTTGCAAGCACTATCGACCTAATGATGAGTTTGTTTATGGTCATCAAATCGGCAATATTGTTGTTAGAGAAGAAGATCCAGAATTTCAGAAACTTTGGCAATTTTCAAGTGATACGTTACAAAGTTTAGAACACGGTTATCCTAAAAATGGTGTAATCAATATTGATTTCTTCCTACAAGAAGGTAGCGAAAAACCGATTCTGATGGAAGTAGCTGCACGCAGCCCTGGAGAGCTTGTATCGAGAATGTTTGACATATATCAGGGGGTACGTCTAAACGAGTTACATCTTCAATTACAGATTGGTGATTCCCCGGACATCATTCTCAAGGATAGGAATGAGTGGAAGTACAGTGCTTACTCGATTCATCCTCAGCAGGATGGTGTTGTTACAGCAATTGAGAAGCCAATTCTCGAAAGTGATGTGAAAGTTTATTGGCAGATTGATTTGGGAGAGAGACTCAAAGGATCGCAAAGTATGATGGATGTTGCCATTGCCATTGTTTTGAGCCATCATGACTTTTCAATTCTTCAAAGGGATTATGAAGTAGCCAATTCTACGAATTTCTATAGTACTAAGAAAACGTGAGTTCGATGAGTTAAAGTCAGTAGACCGAAAACTTTTGCGATACCTGCGGCGGGCGTAGCGATCGCAGCCAAGCGTCCACTGCTATTAACACATTAATACTTGTAATGCTTATGCAGCATAGTTTATAGCTTTTCTTAGTGCCATTCCACATAGGCGATCGCTACTACAACCATCGCCAAAATATCATGCAAACACGCCAAGAAGGATTAACCAAAACCTACAACCGCTTCCACAACCCTGACGAAACCGCCACCGACATTCAACAATTGCGCGAATTGCACATAGAGATGGATAATGCTGTAGCTGCTGCTTACGATTGGCAAGATTTAGAATTATCTCATGATTTCCACCAAACCAAACAAGGCTTACGTTTCACCATTAGCGAAACTGCACGGCAAGAAGTGCTAGATAGATTATTAGAATTAAATCACCAACGCTATGCTGAAGAGGTAGCACAGGGTTTACATGATAAAGGTAAATCTGGAGGTAAAAAGAAGGCGCAAGCGGAATCTAAAAAGCAAGATAATGATAGTGAGCAATTAAGCTTGTTTTAGGTTGAGAATATGGAAGATGAACCCTCACCCCAACCCTCTCCCAGAGGGCTACGGTGTACACACAAGTATGATCAGCATAGGTTTCAACTCTTATAGTAGTTTCGTAGGGTGCGTTATAGACACGCAAAAATAACAAATGCGCTCGCCGAAATAACAAATGCGTTGGCGTAGCCCGCCGCAGGCATCGCCATGATTGCAACAATTTAGCTTTGTCACGCCAGCGTAACGCACCCTTCTCCTATCGGAGACGCTACGCGAACGGGTTCAGCAGTCGCCTGCAAAGGAGCCAGTGCGGTCTTGGGGTCTCCCCAAGTGGAGCATCTGGCGTTGGAAACCCTCCCGCAGCACTGCTTCACCGCAAATCTTTGGTAGATGAAGTTTTTCCGACTTGTGTGTACACCGTAGCCTTTTTAAGGGGAGGGTTAGAGAGGGGTATTGTTGTACTTCATTAACTTGCAATCTGTTGTAAGATGCTCGCGTTGAGTTCCAGTTCCTTTATGAAGTGGTTTTTTGGATAGGAACTTTGAGCGAGGTTTTTTGACAACTCTGGGATTATTTCTTCGATTGTATCGGACAAAAAGGGGCGATGCCTACGGCGGGCGGGTACGCAAGCTAATTGTCTAATTTTCTTGATCGTCTGGGGACGTATTCTCACATCCAAAGAGGCAGAAGCCTCATCCAAAAGCAGCAATTTGGAATCAGCAACTAAACCGCAGGCAATGTCGCCAGCGTAATTTCGGTTTAATGATGTATGAAGTTACTCTCCATCGCACTATTTCAAGGTAGGTAGGTTTTACATTCCCTAGTGGGCTGCGATCGCAACGATGATCCTAGAAGAACTTGAAGATGAACTCGCTGGGATGAGTCGTTTGCGCGTTCCCCATTGAAGTTGATGGTAAGCGCTGTCATAGTAGGGTGACATGATAGATCCACAATGTAATTTGCTGTAGGGGCGCACGTCTGTACGCTCTTACTACAATTAGCTTGACATGATTCAAGCAATATGTTAATAATAATAGTTTGTGGAAACTTTACTTCTTAAGATAAGCTCTTGGCTAACGTCATTGTCATAGGTGCCCAATGGGGCGATGAAGGAAAAGGTAAAATAACTGACTTACTCAGCCGTTCCGCAGATGTTGTGGTGCGTTACCAAGGGGGTGTCAATGCTGGACACACGATTGTAGTTAAAGGTCAGACCTTTAAACTGCACTTGATTCCCTCTGGGATTTTGTATCCAAATACCGATTGCATTATCGGCTGTGGAACAGTCATCGATCCACAGATTTTGATCGCAGAACTCGACCAATTAAAAGAGTTAAATATTTCCACTGACCACCTGCTGATATCTGAGACAGCCCACGTAACGATGCCTTATCATCGATTGATTGACCAAGCATCTGAAGAACGACGGGGAAGCTATAAGATCGGCACAACAGGTCGGGGCATTGGGCCGACTTATGCTGACAAATCTGAACGTACAGGCATTCGGGTTTTAGACTTGATGGAGCCTAATGGGCTACGCGAGCAGTTAGAGTGGACGATTAATTATAAAAACGTCATTTTAGAAAAGCTTTACAACTTGCCGCCTCTAGATCCACAAGAGGTGATTGAGCAATACTTGGGGTACGCAGAACGCTTGCGACCTTACGTTGTTGATACATCGTTGAAAATATCCGATGCAATTCAGCGACGACGTAATATTTTGTTTGAAGGCGCACAAGGTACGCTTCTAGACTTAGATCATGGAACTTATCCTTATGTTACCTCCTCTAACCCGGTAGCGGGTGGGGCTTGCGTTGGAACTGGGGTAGGACCGACAACGATTGACCGGGTAATTGGGGTGTCGAAAGCCTATACAACCCGTGTGGGAGAGGGGCCATTTCCCACTGAATTGGATGGAAAGTTGGGAGAATTGTTGTGCGATCGCGGTGCCGAATTTGGCACAACCACCGGACGCAAACGGCGCTGTGGCTGGTTTGATGCTGTCATCGGTCGCTATGCCGTGCGGATTAACGGCATGGATTGTATGGCGCTGACCAAACTGGATGTTCTCGATGAATTAGAGTCAATCCAAGTTTGTGTCGCTTATGACATAGATGGTCAACGCAGCGAACACTTCCCCACAAGTTCTCGTCAATTTGCTAGATGTCGTCCCATCTACAAAACCTTACCGGGGTGGAAAGTGTCAACAACCCACTGCCGCACCCTAGAAGACTTGCCACAAGCAGCATTAGATTATCTCAAATTCTTAGCCGAATTGATGGAAGTTCCGATTGCGATCGTCTCACTAGGAGCTAGCCGCGATCAAACCATAATCGTAGAAGACCCTATCCACGGGCCCAAACGCGCTTTATTGCACCCCGACGGCACACCTGCTACCCTACTTAGTGCTTAGTGAGTGCTGAGTGCTGAGTACTGAGTGCTGAGTGCTGAGTATTAAAATTTAATGACAAAGGACAACTGACAAAGGACAACTTTTATGGCTATTACAGTCGAATCTCAAAAACGTCCAGAAGGCAGCAAGCCAAGAGCTTTGCGCCGTGCTGGACTGATACCTGCCAATTTGTATGGTCATAAGGGTACAGAATCCATTTCTTTGACCATTGATGCCAAAACTGTTGAGCGCTTGCTCAAAAGAGCTTCCGTCAACAACACCTTGATTGATTTAAATATTACCGATGCACCTTGGCGCGGTAATACCTTGTTGCGGGAACTTCAGATTCATCCTGCAAAAGGTACGCCTTACCACCTCAGCTTTTTCGCGGTTGCGGGCCATGGCGACACCACTGTAGAAGTACGGCTGCGTTTTGTGGGAACTGCTGTTGGTGTTAAACAAGAAGGTGGTTTTTTAGACACTGTTATCACTGAGTTGCAAGTGACCTGTGCGCCAGAAAACATCCCAGAAATAATTGAAATTGATGTCTCTAACCTGCAAATCGGAGACAGCTTGCGTATTCACGAGCTAGTCTTGCCTCAAGGTGTCACAGTTCTTGGCGATATGGAGCAAGTCGTAGTTAGCGTCTCGCAGCCGCAAATCAGCGCTGCTGCTGAGGATGAAGCTGAGTCAGAGACTGAAACAACCTCTGAAGCTACGTAAGTGTGTAATAATTTTTGATGATAGCCAGGGGGAAACTCCTGGTTTTTTTGTATTTAAACCCGCAGAGCAAACAGATGACAGAAGTAACTCTTCCAGCTTTTATTGAGCAAATGTTGCAGCCGGGATTTTATCCTCATGCGGTAACAGAACCCATTCAACTGATTCAAACCCACATTTCTTATGTGGTGTTGACTGGAGATTACGCCTATAAACTGAAAAAACCTGTGAATTTTGGCTTTTTGGACTTTTCCACCTTAGATAAGCGGCAGCATTTTTGTCAGGAAGAGTTACGGTTAAATCAGCGGGGTGCTGGTGAACTGTATTTAGAAGTTTTGCCCATAACTTTGGTAGGGGAGCAATACCATTTAGGGGGAACTGTTGAGCCTGTAGAATACGCGCTGAAGATGCGTCAGTTTCCTGAAGAGTCGCTATTAAGTACACTGTTTGAACAGGGTAAGTTAAATGAGACACTCCTAGATGAGTTGGGACGGGTGGTGGCTCAATATCATGCCGAAGCACAGACGAATGATTACATTCGCACTTTTGGCGAAGTGCCAAATGTTCGGGCTGCCTTTGATGAGAATTATCAGCAAACTGAGAAGTATATTGGCGGCCCCCAGACTCAGGCGCAATTTACAGAAACAAAGCAATATACAGATAACTTTTTTGCCGAACGTCCAGAATTATTTGCCAGCAGAATTCACAACAATTATATTCGTGAATGTCACGGAGACTTACACCTGAGAAATATTGCCCTGTGGCACGATAAAATTTTGTTGTTCGATTGCATTGAATTTAATGAGCCGTTTCGCTTTGTCGATGTGATGTATGATGTGGCGTTCACGGTGATGGATTTGTCAGCTCGTCAGCGTAAAGATTTGGGTAATGCATTTTTGAATGCCTATATAGAGCAAACTGGAGACTGGGAAGGCTTACAGGTGCTGCCTTTGTATTTAAGTCGTCAGGCTTATGTCCGGGCTAAGGTGACATCATTTTTACTAGACGATCCGAGTGTACCTGCGACGGTAAAAGAAGAAGCGACAAAAACGGCTGCTGATTATTACAAACAGGCTTGGGAATACACTAAACCAAACTTGGGACAACTAATTTTGATGTCGGGGTTGTCGGGTTCTGGTAAAAGTACCACAGCAAGGTCTTTAGCGCGTCAACAGGGAGCGATTCACCTGCGTTCTGATGCGGTGCGGAAGCATTTAGGGGGAATTCCTTTGTGGGAAAAGGGTGGCGATGATTTGTATACACCGGAGATGACCGAGAAAACTTACACACGGCTATTGGAATTGGGGATTATCTTGGCTAAACAAGGTTTTTCGGTAATTTTAGATGCCAAGTATGATAAACAACAATTACGGCAAGAAGCGATCGCACAAGCTACAAAGCATCAACTTCCCCTTCAGATTATCCAATGCACAGCGCCACTTGAAGTTCTAAAAGAGCGTTTGAACAATCGCACTGGTGATATTGCTGATGCCACCGCCGATTTATTAGCCTCACAAATCAAACAAGCTGAACCTTTCACTGAAGAGGAACAACCTTATGTAAAGATTTGGGATACAACTCAACCAGAACAGGCACAATTAAAATAATTCGTAATTCTTAATTCGTAATTCGTAATTGAATTGAAAATTACGAATTACAAATTAGTAATTGGTTAATAAGTTTTTTATTCTATGGCAGACAAAAAGAACGACTTATTCAGTATTTCTCCCAGCTTCTTTTCTCAACTATTATTTGGGGCATTTTTAACATTTATATTAATAATGACCGGCTCCGCACCAGCCCTGAGCATCTTCTTAGGAATTATGGGCGGTTTCATCTTAATCTGGATCACAAATATAACTGATAATAGCCCCCAAGCTCCAGCTGTTGCCTCCTCTGATGGTGTTGATGCAGGACTGAAATATTGGTTATTTTTCATGCTGGGCTTTGTATATTTGGGCTATCCAGCACCTATGAGCATTTTGCTAGGTGGATTAGGCGCTTTAGCTGGAGGCTGGATTACTGCTTGGTGGGGAAGTAAGGAAGAAACTAGAACTCAGTTGCAAGTTGAAGAGTCTGAAGAGGGCGAAGTTGAACCAACAACTGAAAGAACCAACAAACGGCAAACCAGAAGAGTTGGCCGCCGTTACCGCCGCGTTCCTGGAGGTGGTTTCAATTTCAGGTTTTGGGAAAGGTAATAATTTGGGAATTGGGCATTGGGAATTGGGCATTGGTGAATAATCAATAGTTTTTCTTCACCACTTCCTCATCTCCTATTTTCCATGCCCCATGACGCCACTTGCTCCACTTGGGGAGACCCCAAGACCGCAGTGGCTCCCCTATTCCCCATGCCGTAATAATATGTTTTTATATCTCTCTAAATTACTGCCACTATTTTTTTATCCACTAGGATTAGCCTGTGTAAGCTTGGTAGTAGCATTAGTGACTTTGTGGAAACAGCTGCGGACTGCGGCGATCGCAATTGCTTTTGCCCTAACTTTATTGCTATTTTGTAGCAATGCTTGGATCGCGAAATCCTTAGTGCGATCGTTAGAATGGCAAAATCTTCCATCTGCTCAAATACCTAATGCAGAAGCGATTGTGGTTTTGGGTGGCGCAACTAAATCAGCTTTTTTCCCAAGACCGACCGTCGATTTAAGTGAAGCAGGTGATGCCTACGGCGGGCTACGCCTACGTGTCATCTACGCCGCACAACTGTATCGCCAGAAAAAAGCCCCTCTAATCATTCTGAGCGGCGGCCGCATTGATTGGCGTGGAAGTGGTTCGCCAGAGTCGGCAGATATGGCAACAATACTTACATCTATTGGTATTCCATCTGAGGCGATTATCTAAGAACCTGACTCTCTGAATACTTATCAAAATGCTGTAAATGTCCGCAAAATTTTGTTATCTCGTGGCATTAATCAGGTATTATTAGTAACTTCGGCTATGCATTTACCGCGATCGCTTCAGATTTTCCAGCGTCAATGAATCAATGCTATTCCTGCACCCACTGGCTTTTTAGTTAGTCAGGGTGAGTTGCAAGAACTCGGTAGTACTCCCAAAGCCGCTATACTAAATTTATTACCTGATACCGACAATTTACATCAATTTACCATCGCTCTAAAAGAGTATATTGGTTCTTTAGTTTATCGCTTACGCGGTTGGCTTTAATTAAAGTTAGGAGTTGTTAGAAAGTTATGAGTTATGAATTATGAGTTATTAATTAGGAAGTGCGGTAATTACCTGAATTCAAAACAGACGCGATTAATCGCGTCTCTACTACTCTTAATTTTATGTCAAAAAATTTACCTTATATTATTCCAGTTGCTCAACCCCAAGTTGAAGAAGCTTTTGCCTCTTACCAAACAACTCATCAGTTTTACCACGAAGTTCGGTCACGGTCAGAGTTTCAGCGTCATTGTGATTGGTATTATACCACAGCAGAACAAAACCGCCAAGACCTTAAAAAAATGCGCGGCGAACTGAATATTTTTCAGTGGTTTCGCCGCCGATAAGCGATTTAGATGATTTCTAACTCATTTTCACGTAAATGGGCTTTAAACTTTTTACTAAACTGGACTAAAATCGGCAGATTAGCGCTTACTGGTCTGTCTCGCCATTGGGTGGTAATAGCTACTACATCGCCTTCTGTGCCTTTTATGTCAAAAGGCTGACTCCGATGTTCAGGATGATGATACACCACTACTGAATCTTTAACGCGGACGCGATCGCCAACTTTCATAACAACATTTACACCTAGCATTTTCTTTTCCACAAGTATCTGCTACAAAATATATGATTAAATCGCTTAGAATTTGATTTAATCAGCTATTTCTTGACGCTTCATCGGGGTGCAACGGCTTAACCCTCTGCGTCCAGGCACGTCTTAGCAATCCGTGCGTACTTTTTTAAGTTTTTTGCCGCGTTAATAAGTATCGCCTATAGCCTTCCTCTTTAACCCAAAAGCAGGGAAATGAAAGAAAATCAGGCGATATCGGATGTGCTTAGTACTTTGACAAGATATCCAACCCTTTTATCTTGACTCTAGGATGTTCCCCAGGTCAACTCTCTTACAAATTTTTGTGTATGGCAGATGCTTTGTTATTGCGATCGCGCAAATTAGCGGAGCGTTTCCGTAGTTGCTTTGAGTTTTATATAGCAACGGACAGGGAGCTTAGGACAGCAATGAAATCACAAAGTACGCTGTTAAGACGCGTTTCCCGCAAACTGTCCTAACGGCTTTGGCGACTGCTAGACCTATTGCTAAACCTACAAGCATTGCTCATGAGGTTGAAGTTGCAAACTACAGCAAAATATCATTATAGAAAACTACAAATTAGTACAAAATAATCCTTCTAGTATTTTGTCAAGTTAGTTTTGAGAGTTTGTAGTAAGGACTTTAGTGCTGAGAAAATAAGGGCTAAAGTCCTTACTACGAACATGTTGACAAACAATGCTTATCGACTTTGTACTATGGACTCTTGAATAGAGTTTTCAAACTCTGGAAAATCTACTCTGGAAGGTTTCCAGCCTCCCACCCAAGCAAGGCACAGATGACGGAAACGATCGCCCCGCACCTCAAAATTCGGGTACTGGTCGAAACTCGCACAAGCCGGAGATAGCAACACCACACGCGCTTGATACTGCTTGGCTAATTCTGCCGACTTGGGAACTGCCCTTTCCATAGTTTTCACAATATGGTAGTTATGATATCCTACCTCTTGCAGACGTTTGGCAAATGCAGGTGCAGCAGAGCCAATCAATAACACAGCAGCAGCTTTGGTTTGAATTTGTGTTAGCCAGCCACTATCATCACCTGCTTTAGCTTCTCCACCAGCAATTAAAATCGCTGGACTGTTAACAGATGCTAAACCAACTTCAGCAGCATCATAGTTGGTGGCTTTGCTGTCGTTAATGAAATCAATACCTTCCCATGTGCAGATATGCTCCAAACGATGGGCAACACCAGGAAATTCCCGAACTGCACGCGCGATCGCATCACGATTAATTCCCGCTAATCTTGCTGTTGCTACTGCCATCAAAAGATTTTGCTGGTTATGTTCTCCCACCATTCGCAAACTAGATACTTTCACAATCGGTTCTGGTGCAGAGGTTGCAGTCAATTTTTCCACAACCCAACCGTCTTCAATGTAAAAGCCTTTTTCGCTAATCAGAAAATCTTTTCCTCTGACACTTGTCCAATAGGCATCAGGCCAAGCACTTAAACCTAGCTGGCTCAAGTAGGCATCATCCCCATTGAATACTTGCAACTCGGACTGACGTAATAACTTGGCTTTGATGTTGTAATAGTTCTCTAAAGTCTGATGACGACTGAGGTGATCCGGTGTGAAAGTCGTCCAAACACCAATCCGGGGAGCAAGAGAACTCGAAGATTCTATTTGATAGCTGCTAACTTCCGCAATTACCCAATCAATATGATTTTGGATTGCAGTTTCTTCACCTCTACCTCTCTGCCCCTCTGCCCCTCTGCCCGCGTGAGATAGGGCAACTTCACAAGCGGCGTAGCCAATATTACCGCAAGCGGGTGCATTTAATTCTGCTGCTTGAAAAATGGCAGCAATTAAAGCTGTGGTAGTAGTTTTACCGTTAGTGCCAGTAATTCCTACCCAAGGTAGCGATTGCAAATTTCGCCAAGCGAGTTCTATTTCCCCAATAGTTTTAATACCTAATTGGCGTGCCTCAATTAATACGGGAATATCCCAAGGCACGCCAGGACTAACGACTATTAATTGGGGTAAATTAGCACCATTCAATTCTAGGGATTGTCCTAATTTAACGGTTATTTGCTCGGCAGCGAGTTCTTGTTGTTGTTCTAGGAGGGTTTCGGAGGTGTTGCGATCGCTCAACTCTACCTCCCAACCTTCCCGTTTCAACAATCTCGCCGCAGCAACACCGGACTTTCCCAATCCAATAACAGTAGCTCTAGGCATAGATTGCAGCAGAGTGTCCCTGGTTAAGCACTCCCTATACTAGCGCTTATTGGCAAAAATTACACAAGTTTTTGTTAACCTACGCTACAGATTTTTGACGATCGCACCAAAGTCAGCTAAAACACGGGCATGATTGCGAACTAATCCGAGCAGATGTAACCGATTACGCTTAACTTCTGGATCGGAGTCCATAACTAAAACGCTATCCGGGCCATCAAAGAAGTTACTAACGGTCGGAGCAATTTTTGCTAATGCTGCTACTAATAGTTGATAATTTCGTGTCTGCTGTGCTGCCCAGGTAAGCGGTACTGATTCGATTAGCGCATTATACAAGGCTATCTCAGAGGGTTTTTGGAATAATTCTTGACGGACTACGGTTGTTGGTTCTAGCTGTTTTGTATCTAAATCACCTTGAGCGGCTAATCGTGTGGAACGATTAACGGTTTCGTAGATGTTATCTAAAGTACTATCGTTGCGGATTTGTTGTAAATATAAGGCGCGATCGCGGACATCCAATAAATCTTTTAACGTCCGTTCTGTGTATTCTGGGTCATTTTCTCCCAAAACTGCATTTACTAAGTCGTAATCAATTTGCTTTTCTTCTTGTAGTAAAGTGCGGATGCGTTGCAAGAAAAACTCTTGTAATGCTGCGGTTAATGATGCCCGGTCTTTATGATATTTGGCTGTAAAGTCCGTGGCTATTTGTACCAAGAGATCATCTAAATTTATCGGTAAATTATCAACCCAAATAATTTTAACTACAGCATTGGCAGCACGGCGCAAGGCGAAGGGATCGGATGAACCGGAAGGAATTAAGCCTAAACCAAAGATACTCACTAAAGTATCTAATCTATCTGCCAAACCAACAATTTTACCCGTGAGTGTTTCAGGTAAAATATCACCGGCTCCCTTTGGCAAATAATGTTGATAAATTGCTTTTGCTACTTCGGCATCTTCACCACTAGCTAAGGCATATTTTTCTCCCATAATGCCTTGTAATTCGGGAAATTCATACACCATCTGTGTCACCAAATCTGCTTTACATAATAAAGCAGCCCGTTGGATTCTTTGGCTTTGATTTTCCGCTAATTCTAATTGACTGCTAATTTGCTCGGCAATTTCAACTATTCTATCTACCTTGGCACGCACTGAACCCAATTCTTCTTGAAAAGTGACTTTTTCTAACTGGGGTAAAAAGCTTTCTAACGGCTTAGTTAAATCAGCTTCGTAGAAAAATCTGCCATCAGCTAATCTGGCACGAATTACCCTTTCATTGCCGACGGCAACAATGTCTGATTTTTTCGGATCGCCGTTAGAAATGGTGATGAAATTGGGCAATAATTCTTGCTGAAAACTCCCTGGTTTGAATATAGGAAAATAACGTTGATGAGTAACCATGACCTCAGTAATTACCTCAGTTGGTAATTCCAAAAATTCTGGTTCAAATTTTCCAACAACTACGGAAGGATATTCTACAAGGTTGGTTACTTCCGCTAACAAATCGGGGTAAATTACTGTATATCCGCCTAAATTCTCTGCTACTGCATTTACTTGTTCTTTAATCAGATTTGACCGTTCTTCTGGATCAACAGTGACATAAGCAGACTTGAGGTCGGTAACATAATCAGTAGCTTGGGCAATTGTCACAGGTTCAGGATGCAAGACCCGATGACCTTGGGTCAGGCGATCGCTCTGAATCGTTTTAGAACCATTCACTAATTCTAAAGGTAGCACCGTCTCATCTAACAAAGCCACCAGCCAACGAATTGGTCGGGAAAACCTGGCATCCCCATTCCCCCAACGCATTAACCGCTTACCTTCCAAACCCCAAATCCATTGGGGAACCAGTTCTGTCAATATTTCCGCCACAGGACGACCGGGAATTCTTTTTTCCACAAATACAAATTCCCCTTTGTCAGTGGGGCGAACAGATAGCGCATCCAGTTTTACACCTTGCTTTTTAGCAAAGCCTGCTGCTGCTGCTGTCGGCTGACCATTTTTAAAGGCGGCTTGGGCGGGGGGCCCTTTAATTTCTTCTCGGTGGTCTGGTTGCTGAGATGGTAAACCTTTAATCACTACCGCCAGCCGCCGAGGAGTACCATACACCTGGACACTTTCGCCCTTGAGGCTGTTTACTTCCAGGCTTTGGGGAATGCGTTCCTGCCATTGCACTAAAGCATCACTGAGAAAACTTGCAGGTAGTTCTTCTGTACCAACTTCTAATAGAAACCCAGGCATAGGACACTGTTTTCAACTTTGCGTAGCTCAACTTTATCAGTTATTCTCAAGCGATCGCTCGTGATTTTTAGCTAAATCGATCATCGAAGAGGATAAGGGGAAAATCCCATAGATATAGTACTTACGTACAGATCACGCAAAATCCAACCACAAAGAAGCCAGTGCGTTGGGCGGGTTTCCCGACTTGTTCGCGCAGCGTCTCCCCTTGGGAGAAGCAACTGGCGCGACGCAGAGAACACGGAGGAATAAGAGTTATAGAGGTTTTTTGCGTAAGTCCTAAGATAAATCAGGGATGGAAGTTAGATCGAATTATGATTATATACAAAAGAGCGGCTTGTCGTCAGACATCGCTATAGACCTGACATTTTATACAAAACTTTATAAAATAAGTGCTTATATTCATAGATTCATTACATTAGATACCGTATTTTATGCGGTATTTACGGGTATATATTTCTATCGTAAGCTTAGTGTTGATTGATGCATTG
This sequence comes from uncultured Nostoc sp., assembly GCF_964247315.1. Lineage (GTDB taxonomy): Bacteria > Cyanobacteriota > Cyanobacteriia > Cyanobacteriales > Nostocaceae > Nostoc. The sequence goes on along the minus strand of NZ_CAXTTT010000058.1, from coordinate 30,968 downwards.
ATATATGCATCGTGACAATCAATTTTGGAGTTATGACCATGAAAAATATTTTCGCCAAAATCACTGCGATCGCAGCAACCAGTGTTGCGATCGCGGCTGGTGCTAACAACCCAGCCCAAGCTCTTGAATTAAACTTTAACTGGCAAGGTGATGCTGGTTACTCAGCAACAGGTTCATTCAGCTACGACGAAACTACAGCACCAACAATCATTTCAGAAACTGGTAGTGGAGCAACCAACTTTTTACAATCCTTGAATGTCTCCTTCTTAGACCCATCTAAAAATATTCTGGGAACCTATAACACCGTTAGTGGTGGAGTGTCAGAATCTAGCTTCTTCGCTTTCAACTTTAATACTTCCACTCAGACATTATTTGGCCCCTTTGATGTTGCAGGAGGGACGGGTGTAATTGGAGAATATTTCTTCCAGGGAACAGTTGGCGACTCTTTGTTCTTACGTCAGGATGTAAATCAACAGGATACGTCAATAACACTAGATCAAAATTTTGGCTCTATTCAGGTATCCAAAGTCCCTGAACCTGCTTCTCTCCTGGGTTTGCTAGCATTTGCTGGGTTGGGTGTAGCTTCAACTTTAAAGAAAAAGCAAGGCTCTTGCTAGAAATTAGGGCTTTCTAGTCAGAGCTTGCCAAATTTACTGAATCTCTATTCTAGCCCTACTAGTTCAGTAAACTGGTAGGGTTATCTTTAACCTCATTATAAATATTGAGTGAAAAAGAATGTATAGACGTAGCATTGTTAACTCTCTACAAGGATTCTGGATAATGCATATTTAATTTCACCAGATGTCTAATAGTTGGTCATTAACACTTTTACAAAGCTCAGTGCTGAGTGCAATTAATTTTACTTTTACCTCAGCACTCATTACTCAGCACTCAACAGTGTTTTGGTCAGTGTCTTTAAACTACTTAAAAAGTGGGATTCTTTCTAATTAATACAATATTGATGATTTGGTTAAAAATACTTCATGTGCCAGTTTAAAAGGCGGAATGAGGGTTATATGCATAATACTGAATATAATGCTACAATTTCCCCAGTGTAAATTTAGGCATTAGTTCGGAAATAAACAGACTAACTATTGTCATAATCACCAGAAAATAAAGCCTCTATTTATCAATAGCCTAACTCGTTTATACAAAGTCATATTTTTATTTTTAAGTGTTCTATGCAGTATAAAAATTATCTTTTAAAAACTACTAGGAAAATTTCTAATCTAATGTTTAACACAATTTTAATCAAACAATTTTACAAGTCAAAATACAGTATTTGCAAATAAACGAGGTACAAAATGCAGGGATACAAATCAGATATAAACAGTTTCTATCTCTGCCTTTTACCTCCAAACCAGTAGCTTTGTACTTTATGCGAAAAAACGCTGTAAGTAATAAAAATAGCAGCCCTCACTGTCTATTTAAGTAAGTAATCCGATCGTCTCATCTGTCTTCACAAAATTCACAATATAGTTCATGCATATTCTGATTTATTCCTACAACTATCATCCAGAGCCAATTGGAATTGCTCCGTTAATGACTGAATTGGCAGAAGGACTAGTAAAACGAGGTTATAAAGTGCGAGTGATTACGGGAATGCCCAACTATCCTCAGCGCGAAATTTACGAGGGGTATCAAAATAGATGGTATCTTACAGAACAAAAAAATGGCGTCACAATTGCGCGAAGTTACGTCCGAATTAAGTCTAAACCAAACCTCATAGATCGGCTGTTACTTGAATTGAGCTTTGTTTTCACAAGCTTGCCCCAAGCCTTCAAAGGTGGGCGACCAGATGTGATTATTTTAACAGTGCCGCCGCTATTAGGTACGTTACCAGCAACAATATTAGGCTGGTTATACAACTGCCCAGTAGTTCTAAATGTGCAAGATATTTTACCAGAAGCTGCTGTGCGTATCGGGTTATTAAAAAACAAGTGGATGATCCGAACTCTTGCAGCTTTAGAGAAATTTGCATATCGGACTGCACACACTATTAGTGTGATTGCTGATGGGTTTCGTGAGAATTTAGTAAATAAAGGAGTACCTGTTAATAAAATCGTTTGTATTCCCAATTGGGTAAATGTAAATTTCATTCGCCCGTTACCGAAACAGAGCAACTCTTGGATATCTAACCATCAACTAAACGGGAAATTTGTAGTACTTTATTCAGGCAACATTGCTCTAACGCAAGGTTTAGAGACAGTAATAGAAGCAGCCGTTTGTTTACGTCATATCAAAGATATTGTTTTTGTCATTGTTGGCGAATCAAGAGCATTGCAAAGGTTGCATGAATATTGTCTTTCAAATGGAGCCGATAATGTTTTGCTACTACCGTTACAGCCGCGAGAAAAATTACCTGAAATGCTAGCAGCTTCTGATGTCGGGCTAATTGTGCAAAAGCACAATGTGATTTCGTTCAATATGCCTTCAAAAATACCACTGTTATTGGCGAGTGGTCGCCCAATTGTGGGTTCAGTTCCCGCCACTGGTACTGCTGCTAGAGCGATCGAACTCAGTGGTGGTGGGATAGTTGTTGAGCCAGAATCACCCCAAGCAATGGCTGCTGCGGTGCATGATTTATATGCTAATCCTGCTCTAGCAACGAAGCTAGGTAAAACAGGAAGACAATTTGCCCAAGAAAACTACTCCTTAGAGCAAGCGCTCGATCGGTATGAGTGGCTTTTTTATCATATTGTTACCAACCGAAAATCAACTGTGGGTATCTTACCAAAATTCGATTCTAAGAAATCAGTTGTGGATGGTTGAACAGGATTGAGGATTTCTCACTCGTTAGCTACCCAAACGAAACCCCGATTGGGATAAATAAAATCACCCATTCGGGTGAGTTAAAGATCAACCGATCGGGTGAACTAACTGTAGGAAGTTGAGACTGGTCAAAAATAGGAATCTAGAGAATACTGATTGATTGCACGTCATTCTTGGTGAGGATAACTTGATGATTAATAGAGCTGAATTAATCAGTGTAGGCGTAGCCTGCCGTACCCATACGGGAAAGCAAGCCACGCGTTGGCGGAGCCTCTCGTAGAGAAGGCATCGCTCTAGACTCTTTTCTTCCTTAAGATCAGTATTCAGTACTACTCAAGAGCGATAAACTCATTTGTAAATAATACCAATCTCCTCTGCTATGTGGTTATAATGCAAGCAAGCGCTTGCAAACACTTATAGAAAGCAATAGCATCAAGTACGGCACAAACTTATGCACCCTTGATCCAGTCAGCAACTAAGGTATTTGCAACGACAGGTTTAACCACAGCGACAACGCGAGCAATTACTTGTGTTGCTGCGGTTAATGAGGTAAATTGATTTCGTCATTTCCAGAACTAAAGAGCAACTACTAACTTGCTTTGATTACCGAAGCGATCGCTTTACAGGCACAAGGTTTAGCTGCAACAACATGAACCATCCTTTCTCTCTGAGCTAAAGCACTGTGTTTATACTTACTAACAAAAAAACTATAAACTACACTTTAAGAAATTGAACGGAGTTAAGTAATGTACAAATCAACCATAATGTGCTAAACAAAATTGGTTTATTTTAGGTGCTAGACATCGTGAGCGATCGCCCAAATACCCAAACATATTTTTTACCAACATAGAGAAAAAAGGCTAAATAACTATTCAAATCATTAATGCTTTTTTAGCACAAAGTAGATTGCCCAAGTCTAAATCCACAAGACGAGAAAACGAAGATGCCCCATTCTGAGTTCCCTGACTCTCCCCTTTCCATTGAAACAGAACAGCCTGCTGTTACTGATTCTAGTCAAGAATCGCAACAATTGCCAGAGCGATCGCCTAAGCCACCTCAAAAACGGCCTTGGCCCCTGATATTAGGAATCATTTTATTAATTGCAGGTGTAGGTTTTGGTTGGCGTTGGTGGCAAACTAGTAATGCTAGCAAAGCACCAGCGGCTGGGGCAGATGCTGCTCAACCTAGAGCAGTTCCGGTCAAGCTAAGGACTGTACAAACTGAGACTGTGCAGCAAAGTTCGGAGTTTATTGGCTCCTTAGAGGCTCCACGTTCAATAATCATCAAGCCACAGGTTGAAGGACGAATTACCGAAATTTTCATCCAAGAGGGCAACCGCGTTCAACAAGGACAAGTCATTATTAGTCTGCAAAGTGATGATGTCCAAGCTCAATTGTTACAAGCTAGAGGCTCACTGCAACAAGCCCAGGCACGTCTTGCTGAACTCAAAGCAGGTACGCGAAAAGAAGAAGTTGCCCAAGCTAGAGCGCAGTTAGCCCAAGCCCAAGCTCGCATTAGAGATGCCCAATCGGGATCGCAACCAGAAGAAATTGCTCAGGCTGAGGCTCAAATTCAGTCAGCTAAATCCGATGTGGAACTAACACAGTCACGCGCCAAACGATACGCACAATTGAGAAAAGAGGGCGCAGTTTCTCAAGATACCTTAGAAGGATATGTTAAAGAACAACAAAGCGCTGAAGCTGCCTTGGTTGTAGCCCAGAAACGCCTAGATCAACTCCGCCAAAGCAGAAAATCTAGTATCAATGAGTTAGCTGGTGCCTTGGAACAACAGAAACAAAACTTAAGACAACTAGAAAATGGTTCTCGTCCAGAAGAAATTGCCCAAGCGCAATCGCAAGTAACTCAAGCAGCTGCCCAAGTTCAAGCTGCCCAAGTCCAATTGCAATACACAAAAGTTCTAGCACCTTTCACTGGCATTGTTGGTGATATTCCAGCAAAGGTGGGAGATTATGTGGAAAAAGCCGATCAACTCACTACACTGACTAGAAATGACTCTTTAGAACTGAATATTTCCGTTCCGCTAGAAGATGCCAAAAAGCTGCGCTTGGGATTACCAGTGCAAATGCTAAACGCCCAAAGCAATCCCATAGCAAGGGGTAAAGTGAGTTTTATCTCCCCAAACGCTAGTTTAGATTCGCAGACAGTTTTAGTAAAAGCCAACTTTGGCAATTCGAGAAATCGACTGCTTAATCTTCAGTCAGTGCAAACTAGAGTAATCTGGGACGAACGTCCAGGAATTTTAATTCCAGTTACAGCAGTATCTCGCTTGGGTGGAGAGACTTTTGTATTTGTGGCGCAAGCGCCAGCAGAAAAGTCTAAACCTGGAGCGCCATCTTTAGTAGCTCAACAAAAGCCGGTGAGATTGGAACAATATCATACTCAGGGGACTAATTATCAAGTTATCGAAGGACTAAAAGCGGGGGAGAAAATTGTTGTTTCCGGCATTCTTAACTTAACCAATGGCGCTCCCATTACTCCTGAAACACAAGAAGTTGGTAGTCAGAAGCCTTAGCAGAAGAGAAGATGAGGGAACAAGGGCAAGACAAGGGAGATAAGTAGAATAAACAATACCCTTTAGGAGTGCTGTTAGCTCTCTTCTCTTCTTAGGCTGCGCCAACGGGGCTTTTAGCCCATGCTGAGTGGGGAATCTCACTTCTTTACTCAGCGCTCAGTGTTTGTACCAGTGGCGTTTTTTCTGGGAACCACAGGCGCACTTTATCGGTAATTTGCGCTGACGATCGCTTTTTCCATTGCAATTTCTACATTTCTAGCTTTGACTCTGACACCTTCTTTATGTGTGCTGCTGCTGCGTCAAGGACAAAAACCTTCAGGCTTATTGAGTTGTTTTCTTACCATATTAATCCGCTTTTTAGACTAAGTACAGCATGGCTATAAGCGATCGCTTACCTTTCTCATACGCATCAAAGGTATGTCTTTGGGCTGTTTATCGTCTCCTTGGGATATAGCTAAAGAAAAAATTTAATTTTCGATTGCAAAAATTTTACAACGCCCTCAAAATTTCCATCTGGGCACGATCACAAACCGGAATGTATAGTAGTACAAAAGTACGCTGAAATCAAGACAATGGTAACAATAGCAGTCAATCCCTATCTCGATGGCAATTTTGCTCCAGTCCATGAAGAAATCACCACCGACAAATTGTCAGTCATCGGTGAATTACCCCTCGACCTATCAGGAATGTTTGTGCGGAATGGCCCTAACCCTCAATGGACGCCTATCGGTCAATATCATTGGTTTGATGGGGATGGGATGTTGCATGGTGTGCAAATTAGCAACGGCATAGCCACTTATCGTAATCGCTACGTCCAGACAGTCGGATGGAAAAAGGAACGAGAAGCGGGTAAAGCTATTTGGAGTGGGTTGTTAGAACCACCACAAATGGATAATCCTTACGGTGCTTACAAAAATACTGCCAATACTGCGTTGGTGTGGCACGCTGGTCAGATGTTGGCGCTGAATGAGGGGGGTAAACCTCACGCCATCAAGCTGCCTGAATTAGAAACAATTGGTGAGTATACTTACAATGGCAAGCTGGTTTCTGCCTTCACAGCCCATCCCAAGGTAGACCCGGTTACTGGAGAAATGATCTTTTTTGGCTATTCTCTGTTTGCGCCACCGTATCTGCAATATAGTGTAGTCTCAGCACAAGGCAAACTGTTGCGGACAGTGCCAATTGAACTGCCAATAGGAGTGATGATGCACGATTTCGCCATCACTGAAAACTACACGATTTTTATGGATTTGCCGCTGACTTTTAACCCAGAGCGATCGCAACGCGGAGAACCTGTAATGATGTTTGAGCGCGATCGCCCCAGTCGCTTTGGCATTCTACCACGTCACGGTGACAACAGTAATATCCGCTGGTTTGAAAGTCCTGCTTGCTATGTCTTCCATACCCTCAACGCCTATGAAGAGGGAGACGAAGTAGTGCTGATTGCCTGTCGTATGAGTTCTACAAGTGTTTTGAGTTCTGATGATTCGCAACCCGATCCAAACGCAAATATTCCCCGTTTGCATCGCTGGCGATTTAATCTCAGCACGGGGACAGTACGTGAAGAGATGTTGGATGATGTAGCTTCGGAATTTCCCCGCGTCAACGAAAACCGATTGGGGCGACAAAACCGATATGGCTACACTAACAAAGCGGCAAACAGTCCCGTACCTTTATTTGAAGGTATCATCAAATACGACTTCAGCAATGGAAAATCTCAAATACATGAATTTGGACAGGGGCGCTATAGCGGTGAAACTGTATTTGCGCTGCGTCCTGGTGCAACGGCTGAGGATGATGGTTGGCTGATGACTTTCGTCCACGATGAGAATTCAAATACTTCAGAATTAGTAGTAGTGAATGCCCAAGATGTGACGGCTAAACCTATAGCGCGGGTGATAATTCCGCAACGAGTGCCTTATGGGTTTCATGGTGCTTGGTTTGCCGAAAAATAGCTAAATGGGCAATTAGAAACTGCGTCTACACAGACAAAACCCGCCTAAGCGGGTTTTAAATTCTTTGGCAGGTGGACTTGGTTTGTATAGCCGCGATTTCTAATCGCCAGCTATTCCTCCCTATTTCCTCAAATTAGTTTTCACTATACCCCCCAGCGTAGTCAATCACGCAGATTGTTCTATATGATTTGTGAGTTCCATAAGCAACACCAGAGACTTTAAAAGCGCCGTTAAAAATGTTTTTTCGATGGCCGCGATCGCGCACACCATCATCAATAATTAACTGCATAACGATATCTTGAGCGCTGTTTGGCCCATAACTGATATTTTCACCTGCGGTTGTTTGCCATCTACCATAGCGATTAATGCGAGTAAAAGGGTTGCTACCATCGCTACCATCATGACCTGTAGCACCTTTTGGGCCTTGGTCTTTTACGTGGTCTCTTGCTCCTAAAGACATACCTTTAGATGCACTCAAGGCTCCTATAGGACGTGCTGATTTGAGAAATGCGATCGCTTCATCAACTGCTTTGACTCCTTCTTGAGTTCGCAGATAAGTATTATTAGAAGTTTTGACTCGGTTCCCTTCAAAGCGCTTTCTATAGTTTTCCAGAATTGGCAGGTATGCTTTAGGATTTGTTCTTACCTTATTTGTTTCAACAATTACCTGTTGTTCCAACGGTGAAAGGTAACTCGCCTTTGCTAATAAAGTTGGACTAGTTTGTACTGCTGGGTTAGGGTTGGCTACAGACGGGTTAGATTGAAGTAGTTGATTTGAGCAGCCCAATATCAAGGTAATTGGCAAAAATACCCAAAAATTCATGCGACGCATCGATTACCTCACAATTTTTCTATGGATTAATTTAGTGAATTAGAAGAAATAAGAATTTTCAACGCACAGATAAGTCTGTAGACGCTTCTGCCGTTAGAAACAATATCAGGACTTTAGTGAGTTCGCTAAAGAAAGCGCAGATTAACGCGCCAATAATATTGATAAAGTTGCAATTACCTTTGTTCCTAAAGTGTTGCAAATCTATCACTTAACACTTGTTGTAACATTGAAAACACGAAAACGTAAATAATAACAAAAATCTTTTTTATACTTTCAGAAACCAGCGTTGCCGATACATCACAAAACCAACAGCCCACCACAACAACACTGTGACTAAGGCAAATAACAGGGAACCATTCAGCACACCCGCCCAAGATGCGAAAAAATTCTGGTAAATCCAATTGTAGGTACTGGGAGCGTCTTTGCCAGTGCCAATAGTAGTTTTGACTAAAATTTTAATTAACAAAACTGATGCAACGAAAAGAGCGATCGCATTTAAGCCCATAATTTCAAAAGGTTTACTCCAGCGACGCATCAGCCGTACTTCGATGAGTTCATAACAAGCTGTTAGCAATAGTAACGCCCAACCTGTTGTAAATACTACATAAGAACTTGTCCACAGCTTTTTGTTAATAGGGAATGTCCACCCCCACACCCAACCGATAATTAAGCAACCAACTCCAAATAATGCTAAACCGATACTTGTACGTGACTGTACAGGTTGACTGCGTATCCATTGACCAGTAAAATAGCCAGCGAGGACGCTTACTATGGCGGGAATTGTACTAAAAAGTCCTTCTGGATCTCCCATAAAGTTGAAACCATCACCTTTATATAAATGTGCATTGGGAATAATCAGGCGGTCAACATAAGCACCGAAATTACCTTCTCGCGTCAAAACTCCCGCACCATATTCTGGCACTGCTACATACATCATCGTTAGCCAGTAGACAATGAGTAGCACTGCTGTTAGTATCCATTGATATTTGCGCGGAAGGTTGAGAACAGCTAGGGAAGCCAGCAGATAAGTAAGGCTGATACGCTGCAACACTCCCATAATGCGGATACTATTCAAATCAAAAGTCCAAATACCTTGATTCCAAAAGCCATTTAGTAGCAATCCCAAGGTAAAGAGAATAGCGGCGCGGCGCAATATCCGCCAGTAAACAGCTGAGGTAGGTTTATTGCCCTCGGTGTATTTTGACAGCGAGAAAGTCATTGCTACACCGATAATGAAGAGAAAGAAGGGAAATACCAAGTCCGTTGGCGTGCAGCCGTGCCAATCGGCGTGGGCTAAGGGAGGATATACATCATCTGCAACACCCGCCATATTGACGAGAATCATTCCAGCGATAGTAATGCCACGAAAAACATCCAGTGAAGTCAGGCGCATAGACGAAATCTTGTATTAGATGAGTATCTAAGTTACCCCGGTTGATGAAGGTAATCAAGCAAAATTTATAGGTCTACTTGCCAAATATAGTTTTTTATCAAGGTTCCTGCCCATACTATCTTGTACAAATTAGAAGTACGCGATCGCTGCAATTATCCCAGCCCAGAATAGCCGTTGGGGAAATATTTGTATAATAAGTTGCAACTTGTTAATTTTTACGCCCAGTCTTTGGTATTTAAAGTATTAATTATAACAAAAATTATATTTATCTAAAGTAGGACTAGCATTTTAAAATCCAGGATTAAGCTATTATCAAAAAAATTCATCCTAAAATCAAATATCCAGTAAATTTACGTATGCGGATTGAAGTCTTCTCAATGAATAGTAGAATTAGCCCATACAGGAGAAGACTGTGACGCTCTTAAATGAAGCTCAAGTAGAGCAACTAAAGGAAATAACCAGACGCTTGCGACAAGTAAGACAAGAAAAATCTATCCGCATAGAAGAAATAGCCTCTCAGACGATGCTTCGAGTAGGTATTTTGCAAGCTTTAGAAGAAGATCGATTTGAAGAATTGCCTGAGCCAATTTTTCTTCAAGGATTTATCCGTCGTTATGGAGATGCTTTAGGACTGGATGGAAATGCTTTATCGTACAGCCTTGTAACCAATGTTGTCTGTCAAGATTCTAAAAATGCTCATCACAATTCAGACAATAAACAAAATACATACATACCTCTTGTTCTGACCTATATTTTATTATTGGTCGGTGCATCTGCTGGTCTTCTTCATATACTTAATCCACAATTTACAGCTGAATCCCTAACTCCAGAAGACAATAATCAACAGTCAATAGTCAGCAATCAGACTAACAAATGACCAAAAAGTCCGAGGAAGTGGAGAGACGCAATTAATCGCGTCTGTACCGAGTAAAGGAAAAAAATTAATGACCAATGACAAATGACAATTTTCAAGATATTTGCGGTTTACGCAGATGCCAAGTAGTAGATTGTTCATAAGCATAAGCTACCTGAAACAGTAGGTCTTCTCGCAGCACATTGCCAATTAGCTGTAATCCTATCGGTAGCCCTTGATCGTCAAAACCACATGGCAAACTTAAACTAGGTAACCCAGCAAGATTCACAGGAATAGTCATCAAGTCATTTAAATACATACTTAAGGGGTCAGTAGTTTTTTCCCCTGCCTTGAATGCTGTAGTGGGAGATGTGGGACAAACTAACACATCAACCGCGCCAAAAGCCCTTTCAAAGTCTTGCTTAATCAAAGTGCGAACTTTTTGCGCTTTCAGGTAGTAAGCGTCATAATAGCCAGCCGAAAGGGCGTAAGTGCCAATCATAATCCGGCGTTTGACTTCTGTACCAAAACCGGCTGCACGGGTACGAGTGTACATTGATAGCAGATTATCTGCATCAGGAGCGCGATACCCATATTTAACGCCATCGTAACGAGCTAGGTTTGCTGATGCTTCTGATGGGGCGATAATGTAGTAGGTGGGTAAGCCATAGCGAAAGCGAGGACAAGAAATTATATGAATTTCCGCTCCCAGACTTTGTAGTTGATCTACTGCTTTGGTAACAGCTTGTTCCACTACAGAGTCTAAACCTTCACCAAAAGTTTCTTTAATGATACCAATTCTTAGCTGACCTCTGGGTTTGAAGTTTGGTTTTAAGCTAGCAGCATAGTCGGGAATGGCAACCTTCAGGCTGGTAGAGTCTTTGGAATCGTAACCTGCGATCGCACTTAATAATATTGCGGCATCTTCCACTGTGTTTCCAAATGGCCCAATTTGATCCAAAGATGAAGCGTAAGCCACCAAACCATAACGAGAAACCAAACCATAAGTGGGTTTCATTCCCACCACACCGCAGAAAGATGCAGGTTGGCGAATCGAACCGCCAGTATCAGAACCAAGAGCAACTACACATTCTTGGGCCGCTACCGCCGCTGCCGAACCCCCTGAAGAACCACCTGGAACTCGTGACAAATCCCAAGGATTAGCCGTGACTTGATAGGCAGAGTTTTCTGTAGAACTACCCATTGCAAACTCATCCAAGTTGGTTTTGCCTACCATTACCGCCCCAGCATCTGCCAGTTTTTGCGTTGCTGTTGATTCATAAGGCGGCACGAAATTTTCCAAAATCCGGGAGGCGCAGGTGGTAGGAACTCCCTTGGTACACATATTGTCCTTGATACCCACAGGAATGCCCGCTAGTAGCCCAATTTCTTCTCTTGCGGCAATTTTGGCATCCACAGCACCCGCCTGCTCTAATGCCCGATCTGCCGTCACACATAAAAAGCTGTGCAATTTCGGCTCTAACGCTTGAATGCGCTCTAAAGCTTCTTGGGTAATTTCAACGGCAGAACGTTCTTTTTTAACCAGCTGTTGGTGCAACTCGCGGATGGATGCCATGATTGCTCTCTTTGTGACTCAAGTCATTGATTCTAGTACATATTGGTCAAAATTGGGTATTGGTTATTGGGCTTTGGGCATTGCTTATTGTCCTCTGGTTGCCATTCCCCATTCATCTGACTAAGCGGATTAATATGTATTGAAATGTGTTTAATACGTTTTGAAAAACAGCAAATACATGGCTATCAACCATCTATTGAATAGTTTGCCAAAGTTTTCATATATATTGGCTACTTTTGTGTAAGAGTATAGCAGTGTTTTCTAATGATATAATTTTGTATTACAACCTTATTAATACTACAAAATTCATAATTTTATCAATTCCACAAAATTTTTCGAGGTAAGGTAGGATGATTAAAATAGCCACACGTAAATATTTAGGCAAACAGAATGTCTATGACATTGGGGTTGAGCGTGACCATAATTTTACGATAAAAAATGGCTTCATAGCTTCCAATTGTTTCAATAAATCCCATTCAACAGCCTATGGTTATGTAACTTATCAAACAGCATATTTAAAAGCTAATTACCCATTGGAATATATGGCGGCACTGTTAACAGCTAACAGTGGTGATACCGATAAGGTACAGAGATACATTACTAACTGTACAAATATGGGGATATCCATAGATCCGCCAGATATCAATCGTTCTGGTGTTGATTTTACGCCAACGGCAGGCAAGATTCTGTTTGGATTTTCGGCAGTGCGTAACGTGGGACAAAATGCGATCGCTTGTATTTTGGAGGCAAGAAATGAGACAGGAGAGTTTAAATCACTCGCTGATTTTTGCGATCGCGTCGATTTACGTGCTGTTAACCGCCGAACCCTAGAGTCGCTAATTTACTGTGGAGCCTTTGACAAAATTGAACCCAACCGCCAACAGTTAATTAACGACTCAGAATTAGTGTATGATTGGGCACAATCTCGTGCGAAAGATAGAGCTAGTGGTCAAGGGAATCTATTTGATTTATTGGGCGACGGCTTTTCTTCAACTCAGAATAAAAGAACAAATAATGCCTTTGAAACTGCTCCCAAATCTAAACCTGTAACGGATTTACCTCCACAGAAAAAGTTGCAAATGGAAAAAGAATTACTAGGCTTTTATGTATCAGATCATCCCTTAAAATGCTTACGACAAATAGCACCACTTTTGACACCAATTAACCTTTCGCAGCTGGGAGAACAAAGAGAAGATACAAGGCTTTGTGCAGTTGTGATGTTAAATAACGTCAAAAAAGTAGTGACAAAAAAAGGCGATCAGATGGCAATATTACAAATAGAAGACCTAACTACACAATCAGAAGCTGTAGTTTTTCCTAAAACTTATGAACGTATTAGTTCCCTACTCCAAGTTGATACTAGATTGATTATTTGGGGAAAAGTAGATCGACGTGACGAGCAAACCCAATTTATTCTTGAAGATGCAGAACCAGTGGAAACAGTACAAATGGTAATGGTGGAATTAAATCCCCAGCAAGCAAGTAATATGGAAGATTTACATCGGTTAAAAACAATTTTACAAGACCATTCAGTAGACAAAGAAAAGGCAAAAATGCCAGTGATTGGAATTATCCAAACTGAAACTTCTCGTAAACTTGTTCGCTTAGGTTGGCAATTTTGTGTACAAGATTCTCGAATAACTGTTCAAGCTTTACAAAATGCCAGTTTTCCTGCTCATATAAAATCCCTGACTGGTAGCTGAGGCCAGCAGTGAAAAATCCACCAATACTGGAAAGCAGCTTAAGAATTAGTTTTATTGAACTGTCAACAGTAAATTGCCTTAAATATTCAGGATTTTAATCGTTTTTTTAGTTACTTACGCGGATGAGAATTTCCTTGAGGTAGTGGTATCTTTTTATGCTAACACCCTTGAGGCTGCGACCGGGGGAAGGAGTTAGAACTTGATGATCGTCAACGAGCTACATAGATTTGTTTCATACTGTAAAAAAATTCAACCCCAAACTCACGAGGACATTCAAAAATTTTTTGAAGGAGTGATATTATTTCCTTATGATAAGGAACTTTTATTGCAAGCTTATTTATTTCTGAATATTAAAGAATTGTTTCCCTCGTGCGCTGAATTGCTGTTATTTGAAAAGTCTCCAATTTCAGATTACACAGATTTAGGGAAGTGTGATTTTGTCTTCCTGACTTTTAAAGGTAGTCTGTTTTTAATTGAAACTAAGTTTATTGACACAGAAGCAACTGGAGCAACGGAACGAAAAAGAAGAAATAAGCATAGAAACAAGGTATTTGAGCAAGTTATTACTTTAAAAGGTCGATTTAGCGAATATTGGAATATGAGGCTAGATCAATTAGAGTGCGGGGTTTTCACAACAGATGCAGAAGTTGCTTGGCGAGGAAATGGTGTGAATGTCACATCTAAATCAATATCTATAGATAAGCTCGAACAATGGCGAAGAAATTATCACAGTAGTGAAAAGTTTTTATCTCATCAAGATGGGTCAAAGTTTGAGGAAAGGTTAAATTTGAAAGGTTGAACTAAGACCCAAGTTTAGTTATTACAGTGAATGGTGTATGGGGCATAAAAGTAATTAACAATGCCACATACACCAACCCAGATAATTTATCTGGGTTTTCCTTCCCATCAATCTTTACTGCCAAACATAGATTAGGACAAACAAAATAATCCAGATAACATCGACAAAGTGCCAAAACAATGAGGTTGCATTTACGCCGTAGTGACCTGTGTCGTAATTGCCAGGTAGGAAAGAACGTACCAAAATTATCAACTGCAACAAAATACCAGTGAAAACGTGCAAACCGTGGAAGCCTGTAAGCAGATAGAATGTACTACCAAATACGCCGGAGGTGAAACCAAAGGTAAGACCGTTCCATTCAATCGCCTGTCCAACTAAAAAGTAAGTTCCCATCGCCATTGTTGCCAACAGAAACAGGCGAAATTTTACTAAGTCGTGGCGTTGAAGGGCGCGTTCTGCTAAGTAAATTACAAAGCTACTAGCAACAAGAATTACTGTGTTGATTGCTGGTTCTTTTACTTCTAGTCCAGAAACACCTGCTGGTAGCCAATTAGGTGTTGTTGTTTTGTAGATGGCATATCCGGCGAAAAAACTCAAGAAAATGACGCTTTCTGATAGTAGGAAGACAATGAAGCCAAACATTTTATTGCCTTCTTCGTCGTGGCTGTGTTCTGCGCTTGTATGGGGCAATTTGTGGGAATTGATATAGCTGTCCATTTTGTTTTTTGAGGGATGAATTTGAAACGCAAAGTAACGCAGAGGGAAGCGCAGAGGTACGCGGAGGGTTTTTGCGTCTTCTTGATAGTTTGGGTTTATTCTGGGAGGTTGGCTGTTAAGGGTTCTGATTTGCCGTAGCCGTAGGGTTCGGAGATGATGATGGGAATTTCTTCAAAGTTTTCTACTGGGGGGGGTGAAGAAACTAACCACTCTAGTCCAATTGCTCGCCAAGGGTTAGCGGGTGCTTTCTCGCCTTGCATCCAAGAAATCACCATGTTGAAAATGAAGGGCAGGGTGGACATTCCCAATAGGAATCCGCCGAGGCTAGCGATGACATTCCAGAATTGATACTCTGGGGCGTAGGAAGCAACTCGGCGTAACATTCCTTGCAATCCTAATGGGTGCATGGGCAAAAAGTTGAGGTTGGTGCCGATGAATGCTAGCCAGAAGTGGATTTTACCCCAGCTTTCCGAGTACATCCGCCCGGTCATTTTGGGAAACCAGTGATAGATGGCAGCATACAAGCCCATCGTCACAGTGCCGTAGAGAACGTAGTGGAAGTGTCCCACCACAAAGTAAGTGTTATTTACGTGGACATCCACAGGCACAGAGGAAAGCATAATGCCTGTGATACCTGCGAAGACAAACATGATCAATGCACCCAAGGCGAACAGCATCGGTGTATGTAGTCGCAGTTTACCGCCCCAAATCGTTGCCACCCAAGCGAATACTTTAATTCCTGTGGGGACAGATACACACATTGTCGTCATCATGAAAATCAACCGCATCCAACCTGATGTACCGCTGGTGTACATGTGGTGTACCCAAACGATACCGCTGACTACGGCAATCAAGATCGATGAAACGGCAACTACTTTGTAACCAAATAGGGGTTTACGCGAATAAACTGGGAAGATTTCTGAGAAAATCGCAAAGACAGGCAAAATAATCACGTAAACGGCGGGGTGGGAGTAGAACCAGAAGTAATGCTGGAACATAACTGGATTCCCACCCTTGGCGGGGTCAAAAAAGCTCGTGCCAACTGTGAGGTCGAGTAGCAGCATCACCGCGCCTGCTGTCAGTGCAGGTAGTCCGAATAATTGGATAATCTGAGCGCTAAATACTCCCCAGACAAACAGAGGCATCCGAAAAAAGCCCATTCCTGGGGCCCGCATCTTGACGATTGTGGTGACAAAGTTGACTGCCCCCATAATTGAGGATACGCCAGATATTGCTACCGCCAAGAGCCAGATAACTTGACCATTAATTAAGTTACCTGTGGGATTCTGGAGACTGACTGGCGGGTAAGACCACCAGCCGGCTTGGGCTGGGCCACCAGGAACAAAGAAGCTACCCATCATCAAAATCCCAACTACTGGCACCATCCAAAAGGCGACGGCATTCAGGCGGGGAAATGCCATATCTCGCGCCCCAATCATCAGGGGTACTAGATAGTTGGCAAAACCAACCAGTGAGGGAAATGTCCACAAAAACAGCATCACGGTGCCGTGCATGGTGAACATACCGTTGTAGACGGTGCGATCAACTAAATCTGATTCGGGTGTCATCAGTTCTCCCCGCATCACCATCGCAAAGATACCGCCGACGAGAAAGAAGAAGAATGAGGTAACGAGATACTGGATACCAATAACTTTATGGTCAGTACTAAAGCTGAAGTATTCTTTCCAGTTACTTGGAGATTCGTGCTTGGGCTTCTCATTAGGGAGAAGGATGCCTTCAATAGGAATATTAGTCATCAGTTACTTTCCTTTTAACCAGGAGAATTGACTAGAGGAGGTGCAGCAGGTGGAACTGTAACCCAACCAGTTTGGACTGATTGATTGGATGTTTGAGCATACTCAGAAGCCGCTTGATTCTTTGCTGGAGATGGCTTTTGGGTTGCAGCTTGGGCTAGCCACTGCTGATAATCTTCAGGAGATTCAACGATTACATTCGCTTGCATCGTCGCAAAGTATGTACCGCTATATTGGGAATCGGTCAATCGGTATTGTCCGGCAAGGATGGGAGTAAATTCAAAGTCGATCGCATGGTTAGGAATAATATCCTGCTTGAGGCGGAACGCAGGAATATAGAAGCCGTGGAGAACATCCTGTGATTTCAGTGCTAAACGTACTCGGCGATCGCTTGGTAAATGCAATTCGGTACTAGTAATATCTCTTTCTGGGTAGTGAAAAACCCACGCCCACTGTTTAGCTAGTACGTCAATTTTCTCAACAGGTTCTGCTAAGGCGTTAGCTGGTGCTGCATAAGCTGATTCCATCGCCAGGGGATTATGCAGATGAACTAGTTCTGATGGGCCTTGAATTCCCATTTGTTCGTAAACTTGGTAGCTGTAGCCTGCAATCCAAAATACCAAGAGAATTGGGATTGCTGTCCAGACAACTTCTAGGGTGACGTTACCTTCAATCGGGGGGCCGTCAGTGAAGTCATCTTTGACTGCCCGATGGAAGATGACAGAATACATCAAAGTACTTGTTACTCCCAAGAAGATGAAGGCACCGAGGGTTACTAAGAAGCTAATCAAATCATCAATGAGTAGGGATTCGGCTGCTGCTTGGGGAGGAAGCCAGGAGTAAGCCTGCTTGCCGATCCAGAGACTAGTAGAAGTCACTGCGATCGCGCCTGTAAGCAGCGTCAAAATATTTAAAATCTTCTGGATTTTCATGGTCTTTGGTTATTGGGCATTGGGCAAATGACTTATTTGAGTGTTGTGTTGAGGTCTTGACCTAATCGCAGCAAATTATCTGCTGTATTGTGTACGCCAAATTCGGTGGCTAGTTGCGCTCCTAGTGTGCCGTGAATGTACATAATGAACATGATTGCTATGCCTGCAAACAGGTAGATCCATTGCACTTCTCTATCTGTCTGTTTATATTCTTGTTTGCCCCAAACGAAGCGTTGCCATCCTCTCCAGATGGTCATGCCAACAATCAACGCTAATAAGAATACACCACCCATACTATGCCAGAGCATAGTTTCCATTGCTTGCAATCCCCAGGCACTCTTCATATCAGCTGGTGGTGTTGCCAATAGCATTTCGTAAAAGCCTGCCCCAACAGTGAAAAATGTGATGATGCTGCAAGCTAAAATGTTGTACCAGCCAACATCAAATAAGTTGTTACGTTCCACAGTAATTGCTAAAAATTTGAAAACCCATTTTTCAAACGGGAACAGAACACCAACGATATCAAAGGTCATGCCAATGATGAACAAACCTATTGTCAGATGGACTAAGTTGGGATGAATGGGAATTGTGTAAGGTAATCCGTTTGCGCCTAGAGAGCCGCTCAATTGGTCAATTAATTCTAAGTTCATCGCAACAAACCATCCTTTACTGCTTCCACAACTGGCACGGTATGCAATCCATATACCCAAACAAGCTCATCTCCGAGATATACCTGCAAGCCAACTATTAGGGTTAAAACTAATCCGGCTCCCAAATAATAAATCGGTACTTTTTGCGGATTACGGGCACGAATTACATAGCGCCAAGCTGTAATCGCTGTGATAATTCCTGAAAGCGACCAACCAATTAGCGTATGCAAATTTAGCACCGATTTCGCTAGGCTGTAAGGCTGTGCTAATCCGGCTTCAAACTGACCAAAAATAATTGCGACGAAGATGGCGATCGTGGCAACTAACATATTCCACCAACTCACCTCAAAAAGACCGGATTTACCAGTAAAATAGCCAATTACATCGCAGAAGAAGGAAAACAACACCATCGCAATTACGAAGTGGACAACGATGGGATGAACCGTATCTGGATAGGGCAAATTGTGGTCGTTCAAGGATGTCAAATACTCAAGCATCGTCTTCTCCTGGACATATCTACCGCACTTTGGTCAATAAATTTTGGATTTTGGATTGGCTCGCGCACTCTTAGCGAGCGTCTTTTAGATTTATTCCGTCCCAGACGAGATATAAACTAGAAGACCTAATCAAAAATCTAAAATCGCTAGTCAAGCTTCAATAATTGATGGACACTCACTAACATCACCACAAGTATCCATCCATAACTGACCGAATTCTGTTCAATATCTGCGCGGTGCAATAGCCTTAATCATGTCTTAGCTTTTTGTAGCCAAATTTGGTTAAATTTTACATGAAATAATTTTGGTTTTGATTCATTTCCTTATGCTCATAATCTGCAACAGCAATTTTTGATGTAGCTAAATCAAATCGCTGTCGTTTGTTGATTTGCTTAACCTATCTTTAGCTTAAGTAAATTTTTATGAATTGTCAAAACAATTAAGATTAAACTTTTAAAAGTTCGTTATCTAACAAAAAACTATTTTCATAATGTATTTAAATCTGCATTATTTTAAATAGGAAAAACTCCAAATATAAGATTTGTCTGTCAGGGATTTCACAATAATCAAATATTTGTTTGTAATGTAAATAACAAAAATGTTTGAACCACTCCAAAAGCCCCTTAAAATAAGAAAAGGAAGTAATCAAAGTACAAAAGTGTCGAATCCAGGTTAAGTCAGAACCCAGAAATACAGTTTATTGCAACAGTTCGCTTTTTTCCTCTAATATTATTTTCATAATTCTTTCATTTTTTATTACTTCTGCTAAAGTGAGACAAAAGTGAGAAGATTATGAAACTGCTATAATAAGATTTAATATCAATAACTTTCAGATGCAACTACCGCAGTACGGACAAAAATTGGCTATAGCGTCTGGGCTGCTATTGGGGCTATGTT
This sequence comes from uncultured Nostoc sp., assembly GCF_964247315.1. Classification (GTDB taxonomy): domain Bacteria; phylum Cyanobacteriota; class Cyanobacteriia; order Cyanobacteriales; family Nostocaceae; genus Nostoc. Next base: position 11,105 of record NZ_CAXTTT010000058.1, on the reverse strand, counting down.
TGGCTGGGTGTAGCCCGTCAGCCTCCAATTCTCAACCACAGTTAAGTCCAAATTCAGCCACAACTACCACCACCAATCTAGATAAAAAAGGTAAAAAAGTAGTTCTTACCACCTTTACAGTCATTGCAGATATGGCGCAAAACGTGGCGGGAGACAAGGTGATTGTTGAATCCCTCACCAAACCAGGGGCGGAAATTCATGGTTACGAACCAACTCCTAGCGATTTGGTGAGGGCGCAAAAAGCAGACCTAATTTTGAATAATGGTCTTAATTTAGAGCGTTGGGCACAGAAATTGTATAATAGCGTCCCTAATGTCCCTCACGTTACTCTAAGTGAGGGAATTAAACCTGTAGAAATTACGGAGGATGCCTATAAGGGGAAACCTAATCCCCATGCTTGGATGTCACCACAAAATGCCTTGATTTACGTAGAGAATATTCGTAAGGCATTAGTTAATTTAGACTCAGCGAATGCAGATACTTATAATACCAATGCCAAAGCATACAGCCAAAAAATTAAAGAAGTTGATGAGAAACTGCGAAAAAGCGTGTCGGTAGTTCCAGCAGACAAGCGCTACATGGTAAGCTGTGAAGGCGCGTTCTCATACGTCACCCGCGATTATGGCTTGAAAGAAGCTTATCTTTGGGCAGTCAACTCTGAACAGCAAGCTACTCCCAAACAGCTAGAAAAAGTCATTGATATAGTTAAAAAAAATAAAATACCTGTAGTTTTCTGTGAAAGTACAGTAAACGATGGAGCGCAACGTCAGGTAGCTAGAGAATCAGGAGCAAGGTTTGGTGGAGTGTTTTACGTTGATTCCCTGTCTCCAGCAAACGGGCCAGCACCAACTTATCTCAAGTTGCTAGAACTTAATATTACTACTCTAACTCAGGGATTAGAGGAAAAATGAGCAAGTATGTAAGAATAAATTTAATTATTTAAAATTAGCCTGTAGTAAGGACTTTAGTCCTATTTTGTTCTCTGGAAAACATTACGTGTTCGCAAAAATGCTGGAGCCGCTCACTACAAACTAATGATTAATCTTAGAGGTGATTTTTAGTGAAATCTATTAGTATTGATGTCGAAAATTTGACAGTTGCTTACCACGGTAAAGTTGCTTTACATGGTGCTTCTTTACAAATCCAAGCAGGTTCAATTAGTGGTTTAGTGGGGATGAATGGTAGTGGTAAATCAACCCTATTTAAAGCAATTATGGGTTTTTTGAAGCCAGTTACAGGACAGGTTTTAATTAATGGCTTACCGATAAAAACTGTACAGAAAAAAAGCTTGGTTGCTTATGTACCACAGTCAGAAGAAGTGGACTGGAATTTTCCAGTCAGTGTCCATGATGTGGTGATGATGGGGCGCTATGGATACATGAATATACTGCGAATTCCTGGGGCAAAAGATCAAAGTATCGTGAGAGAGAGTTTGGAGAGAGTGCAAATGTGGTCAATGCGCGATCGCCAAATAGGAGAACTCTCTGGTGGACAGAAAAAACGTGCCTTTCTCGCCCGCGCTTTAGCACAACAGGGAACAGTTTTGCTATTAGATGAACCTTTCACCGGGGTAGATATCAAAACAGAAAAAGCGATGATTGACTTATTGCTGGAATTGCGAGAAGAAGGTCATACAATTTTAATTTCTACCCATGACTTAGCTTCTATCACTACTTTTTGCGATCAAGTAGTACTTATCAATCGTACTATTTTAGCTTATGGTAATACATCTGAAGTCTTCACAGAAGAGAATCTCTCTCGGACTTTTGGCGGTTCTCTTGGAGATTTATCTTTCAGCAAAAGTCAGATAATCCGTGCAAATAAAAGTGAATCTGATTAATTACTAATAAATATTGTTAAAAATATGAATACTCTTGCATTCCTAGATTGGTTAACCACACCTTTACAGCATGAATTCATGGTGAAGGCAATTTGTGTAAGTGCCTTGGTTGGGGTAGTCTGTTCTGTTTTATCTTGTTTTATGACCCTAAAAGGTTGGGCATTGATGGGAGATGCTGTTTCCCATGCGGTAATGCCTGGGGTAGTAATTGCTTATGTTTTAAATATCCCTTTTGCTGTGGGCGCTTTTATTTTTGGAGTGGGTTCAGTTATTGCGATCGGTTATATCAAAGCGAAGACGAGAATTAAAGAAGATACTGTCATCGGACTTGTATTTACAGGATTTTTCGCTCTGGGTTTGGTACTAGTTTCCAAAACTCCAAGCAGCGTAGACTTGACGCATATTTTGTTTGGAAATGTCTTGGGTATTTCTAATGAAGACATTATCCAAACGGTGATTATTAGCGTAATTACTTTAGTAACAATAGCTCTTTTACGCAAAGACCTCCTATTATTTTGTTTTGACCCCACTCATGCACGTTCCATTGGCTTGAATACAGGAGCGCTGCACTATATTTTACTATCATTACTTTCGTTAACTGCTGTCGCCGGACTTCAGACAGTGGGAATTATTCTAGTTGTCGCTATGTTAGTTACTCCGGGAGCAACGGCTTATTTGTTAACAGACCGTTTCGACCACATGATACTAATTGCAATGGCATCGGGAGTATTTTCTAGTGTTATGGGGACTTACATCAGCTATCATATCGATGGTGCAACAGGGGGTTGCATAGTTGTGTTACAAACCTTGTTGTTTGTCGTAGCAATGATTTTTGCACCTAAACATGGGTTACTGGTAAGAGCAAAGAAGCAAGAAAACACTGACTGATTCAGGATGAAATAGCCTTTGCTATTTACGTAACCCCCATTCTGCAGGTGTGAGGGCGAAACAAGTGTCGTTTAAAATTGTGGTAATTGGAACTTCTTTAGGCGGATTATCAGCATTGAAAATCGTCCTGGGAAATTTACCAGCAGACTTCCCTGTGCCGATCGCGATCGTGCAACACCGTCACAAAGAGTCTAGCAACACACTCCAGGATTTATTACAAGAATCCACTTTATTAAAAATTCGCGAAGTGGAAGATAAGGACGAAATACTACCGGGACATATCTACATAGCCCCAGCAGATTATCACTTACTGGTTGAACCAGGTCACTTTGCCCTTTCGACTGATGAGCCTGTTTCTTATGCTAGACCATCTATTGATGTGCTGTTTGAGTCGGCAGCCGATGTCTACACAGAGGAAGTTATTGGTGTAATATTGACAGGAGCAAACCAAGATGGTGTGCAAGGTCTTAAGAAAATAAAAGCGCGGGGAGGAATTACCATTGTACAAGAACCTGCCACAGCTGAAAGCGATGTTATGCCAGAGGCAGCAATCTCTGCTGTTGAAGTAGACTGGATTTTGACACTCTCAAACATTGCTTCCCAAATGGTCAAGCTTTGTCAATCATCACCGAAATAAACCGATGCAGATGGAATCCAAAGTCAACATCCTCCTAGTAGATGATAAACTAGAAAATTTGCTGGCACTAGAAGCAATCCTAGAAAAACTAGGGGAAAATCTTGTGAGAGCTACTTCTGGGGAAGAAGCTTTGAGGTGTCTGCTGCATCAAGATTTTGCGGTGATTTTGCTGGATGTGCAAATGCCAGGGATGGATGGCTTTGAAACTGCTACCTTAATTCGCAATCGGGGGCGATCGCGTCACACTCCAATTATCTTTCTCACCGCCTTTAGCACCAGCGACCAAATGCTGTTTAAAGGCTATGCCTTGGGTGCGGTTGATTATCTGCTCAAACCACTAGACCCCAATATCTTGACTTCTAAAGTCACAGTATTTGTAGAACTATTTAAGAAAACAGAAGCCGTCAAGCAACAAACAGCGCAACTAGTAGCTGTGAATACCGAACTCAGGCAAAGTGAAGAACGATTCCGATCGCTAAGTACCTGCTCACCCGTTGGCATTTTTGAAACTGATACCGAAGGCGACTGTAAATATACGAATCCCCGCTATCAGGCAATTTGTGGCTTGAAAGCGTCAGAGAGTTTAGAAAAGAGATGGCTGGAATCTGTTCATCCAGAAGACAAAGAACGAGCGATCGCTAGTTGGTCAGCTTACATTTGTGCAGGTCGGGAATACTCAGAAGAATTTCGCTTTCAAGCTGCTCACGGTAACATTCGTTGGGTTCAAGTTCGTTCATCACCAATGCTTTCCAGTCAAGGAGACTTGTTGGGTTATGTAGGTACTCTTGAAGATATTACCGAACGAAAGCAAGCAGAAGAAGTCCGCGCTCAAGTGATTCGCGAACAAACGGCAAGACAGGAAGCAGAAGCTGCGAATCGCATGAAAGATGAGTTTCTAGCTGTTCTCTCCCACGAACTCCGCACACCTCTAACCTCGATGCTCGGCTGGTCAAAAATCCTCCGCACCAAGAAACTTGACGAAAAAGCCACTTCCCGCGCCTTGGAGGCGATCGAACGCAACGCTATATCTCAGATGCAACTAATTGAGGATATCCTGGACGTATCCCGGATTATCCGCGGTCAGTTGCGGTTAAACGTATCGGCAGTGAATCTAATCTCGGTGATGGAGGCAGCTTTAGAGGCAGTGCGTCCCCTAGCAGAGCCAAAAGATATTCAATTAAATACTGTGCTGGATACTTCGATAGGGTCAGTCTATGGCGATCCAGCCCGTTTACAGCAAATTGTCTGGAATCTACTAACTAATGCAATAAAGTTTACCCCTAAAGGCGGTAGGGTAGAAGTCAGGCTGTCAAAGCATTTTGGATTGCCGATTTCAGACTTTGGTGTGGGTGCTACTTCCACAACCATCAGTACAAGCCAGTCGAACAATTTGAGATTTGAATCTGATAGTGAAAATTTAGACTCTGCAAATACTGATGAAAGCAATAATCTAAAATCTAAAATCCAAAATCCAAAATCCCAGTACGCCCAAATTCAAGTTATTGATACAGGTATTGGTATCAGTTCCGAGTTTTTACCCAAAGTATTTGACCGCTTCCGGCAAGCAGACAGTACCACAACGCGATCGCACAATGGATTAGGACTAGGATTAGCGATCGTCCGTCATCTAGTGGAACTGCACAAAGGTACAATCTTTGCCCAAAGTTCAGGTAGTGAACAAGGAGCAACCTTTACTGTGAGACTACCACTGCTACAAGACAATAGGGGTAGCAGGGCGAGTAGAGAAGCCACAGGAGAAATTTCTTCCCCTGTGGCATCGACGCCCCTTGCTGGATTAAGAGTTTTAGTTGTAGATGATGAAGCAGATACCCGTAACTTTCTTAGTTTTATGTTTGAGGAGTATGGGGCTTTTGCCACTGCCGTACCATCAGTTGATGAAGCGCTAGTAGTACTTGAACAAACAAAACCAGATATTTTGATTAGCGACATCGGCATGTCAGAGCAAGATGGTTATACACTGATTAGGAAACTGCGCTCTTTAGAACCAGAAAAAGGCGGACGCATCCCCGCGATCGCTTTAACAGCATACACGCGAGAGGAAGACCGTTTGAAAGCGCTTTCAGCAGGGTTTCAGCAGCATTTATCTAAGCCAATTGACCCGAATAAATTGATTGCTGCGGTTGCCAATATATTAGAACTGCCTCTGCAAGTTCCAGTGAGTTGATTTGGAATGGAGAGTGGGCAGTGGGGAAAGCAGGGGAAAAAGAAATATTAATTCTTGCAATGCCCCATGCCCTATCCCCCATGCCCAATCCCCAATCAAGAGGAAGTTAGAGCATGTTTTTTCAGTTCGTCTAGAGAAACCACTTCTAAAGCTCTAGCATGGGTTGCTGAAAGTATTACAGGTGGAGCAACGCCAGCTTCTAGAGCTTCTTGCCAGCGAGAAGCACACAAACACCAGCGATCGCCAGGCTTCAGTCCAGGAAAATTAGAATCAGGAACAGGTGTGCTCAGGTCGTTCCCCCGCGATTTAGTGAACTCCAGGAATTCTGATGTCAGTTCGGCACATACGACATGCGCCCCAAAATCCTGACCACCTGTGCGACAAAAACCGTCGCGGTAAAACCCAGTCATGGGAGAAGTGCAGCAGGCCTCTAGGTTTGCACCGATTACGTTTTTAGCTTCTGTCATCGTTAATTCGTTGCACTTGATTTTTTCACTTCGATATAAGCCTATATTGACACTTCTCTAGTTGAATTAAAATCGCTATCCCTTATTAATTTGGAAAAGCAGGGAATTCTAGAATCACTACTCATCCCAAGTTGTCAACCTTACAGTTATTAAGAATGGTGCAATATCTCAGTAGAATCCCCAGGCGCAGACAAAATTGCCACTGTGGCAATTAAAGTTTTAAGAAGTTATAAGGGTTTGATGTGCTACTCAAAAGCGCTATCTTTAATCAGATTTTTGGCTATCACCCTTTGCGATCGCTACTATAAAGCGGGCGAGTACGCCATCGCACTTCATAAACTTGGTAACAGGTTATTCTACCCAGAATTTAATATAGGGCACTGCTGAGGAGACAATTCACCAGCAGTAATCAAACTCATCAATAAAATTGTGTATCGTACCAAAATACTTATTTTGAGCGATGCCAGCAAAACGGCATACTCTACCCTCAACTAAATAGAACTTGCCAGCAATCAATTTAATTATCACTCTAATTGCGATCGCACTCCTGAAAGTTGGTAATAGATTTATACCAAGGTAGATACTCATCTGGGGTAAGCTTGCCAAGAAAAATACAAGCGTTTGCTCTATAAAAGGTTACTTCTCAGTGTACTTAGGAAAATTCAACTTTAATCGCTACATATGCGTTCGCAAAGCGTTTGTATAGGAGAATTGCTCCTAAATTTGCGAACAGACAGATGCTTCCTAGTCCCAATAAAATGTATGTGGGAGCCATGACAACTCCAATCATGAACCAAGCAAATACGTGGAGTATCATTAATAAAGCAAAGGTACTGGCAATTGCAGCACTTCGCCAAATCTCAAAAGCTGGACGACACAATAATGTCAAACCTATTGTTAACGAGGTAGCAATTAGGTTGACTGGGATTAGAAAGGCACAAATACCAATGCAGTAAGTGCTTGAGAATACCGTCAAAGTGTTGAAGTCCAATATTAATTCTCCTAGATTAAATTGCCAAATTTTAGATGAATATTTGTCCTGATATCCTTCAAGGCTAGTCAGACTTTAAAAGATTTGTAGGTTAGCCGAAACTATTGGGTTACTCAGATATTAGTGAAGACACACTAAAAATTTGAACCACCAAGAAGCTGGTGGTTCAGAGTTATACTTCGTATTAACTACTAGTCAAGCACTTAAGCAGGAAATATTGTCCGGGTAATCAGTGCGCTAGCGAACCCAGAAACACTAAGACCTAGCAAAATACTAGTAAACAAAACACCTATTCGAGGGTTAGAATCTAGTTTGTTGTCTTCTCTACCACCTGTAAAGAATAAAGACCAAGCTTGGGAAGCATTGATAGTCTTAAAGCTATTAAAATCAGTTCTGAAAACAACAGAACCAAATAGCTCAGGAGATTTGAAGTCTAAATTATTGTTCATGTAAATAAGTATAACAACAATATTGTCATAAAGCTAGCTTTATGATATATACCTACAGATAAAGGCAAGGTAGATATGTCGAGGGCAGCGAGCGCCGACGTTGACTGTTGATTTTTCAGAGGGAGATGAGGAACGGATATCACTCAAAATGTATCAAATGGTGATACCGTGACCACCAGCAGTAATATACATACATTTACAAAACCTAACCAGCACTAGAACAACTGCTGACCTACAGAAGGCCCCAAAAGTGAAGGAAGCCTTGACCAGAAAATAGTTCAATTAGGGCGGCACACAAAAAGCCAATCATCGCCAAACGACCGTTCCAAAGTTCAGCCTGAGGTGTAAATCCCCAACGCCAGGCATTGCGATTATCGATGATTGGGGGGTTAATGTTTGTGTTCGCTGACATAGACATAGTTAATAATCCAAGTTTTGTAACTGTAATAACTTACTGGCGTTGTGCAAAGTAAGGATTGCTTCCCGGTTTTACAATGAGACGAAATCCATATCTAGTTTCCACTTGTGTTTGAGGATTTCTTTAAACATCGTTTCCCGAATCATCATCTGCTTATAGTGCAAGATCAAGAACTCTTGAGCTTGTTCACGGGACATCTGCTGCACTTGATCGCTAAAGGAACGAATGCTAAATTCTTGTTCTAAAGATAATTTGATTGGCTGATTCATTATTGCCTCTTGTAATCCACTTAGGGTAAAAACTGTCAAATTAATGTTGCAGAGCACTATCTTCAAATCTGGGTCTGAAGCTGAACGACTCGCTATATTTAACGCCTAGCTAACCGCAAAGGCAGTTAATGAAGTCAGTATCATCAGCGGCATAGCAACGCTTCAAGCAAAGAATAACAATGGCGCTCTTTAGACCTAGAACAATCAGATAGGTGAGTCGGTTTTTCTAGTTGCATAGGCATTGAGTGCACCTCTGTCATCAGTGGTGTACAGGGCTGTATTGCCTAATTGTTACTTTATGTAAATTATTATAACAGATTATTTACATATTTAGACATTTTTGACTGAGTATGATACTTCAGTCTTTAGGCTAATCAAGCAATTAGCACCGTTCAAATTACATTTATTGCCTCTGTGCCATTTTTTGCTGACGCTACTCGATACCCTGACTGCTCTAGTCCAAGTCGCAGTTCTTTCCGGATAAAATGCTTCATCGTCCAATAAATGCAAAATCCTGCACTGGTCTTGAATTTTGTCGAAGCGTTGCGATTGATCGCACTTGTTGCACTAATCTATCAATATCCACGACAGAAAGCTGGGTAAATTCTTCTCGGTCAAGAAATTTTGCCGGGGATTAGTAGTAATCTCCCGCCAGCTTGTAGTTTCCTGCCATCTGACTGATTTTAGTTGATCTTTGGCTCTAGTTTTATAAGCTCAGTTTATCATTCATCTTTAGCAACCAGCTTTTATACGTTTCCTGACAAAGGGTATCATAAACTACTATTTTTTGGCGCTCACAGAACTTTTCGGTCTACTCAATGTTGATAGCAGTAGTTACTGATCATCGTAATAATTTAAATGTTTTTATCTCCTAAAATTAATTTATTCTTATAACTTATAATTTTATACAAATTATAGTTTTATCTCCTAAAATTAATTTATTCCTATAACTTATACATTTTATACAAATTATACGCTATAAAAACATTTACTTAAACATACTTTTTAACAATAGGATGTTAAAGTAAAAATTGTAAAAAAAAAATTTATGTTTAGCAGAGCCAATAAATTGTTGATATTGGTAATGCTGCCATGAAAGCTAGTTCCTTTAGTATATTAGTTGCTGCAATCAAAGCTGCTGGTAGATACTTTTAAAGGTAATAGCCCGTTCACCGTTTTTGTACCTACTCATGAGACGTTTGCTGAACTTCAAGCAAGCACAATAGATGCAGTGCTTAAGGACATTTCAAAGCTCAATAAAATCTCAAATTTGGAACTGTGATGTATCTAAATAATAGATTTCCTATTAATTCTTCATTTCTGAAAGGGCTACGAATATTCCTTGTAGATAATGATGTCAATTTCTGCAGTACGTTCATGCTGATGTTGCAATCATATGGTGTGAAGGTGCAAGCGGCATTTTTAGGAGAGCAAGCTCTGGAAATATTTGTGCAATGGCAACCTGATGTCCTGTTGAGTGATATTTCCTCGCCAAAGGAGGATGGCTATGCTCTGATTCACCAAGTGAGAACACTTACGGGAGAGCGAGGGAAAGTAGTACCAGCCATTGCTCTGACAGCCGCTGTCACTGAAGATATGTATCAACATGCTCTCTTAGCTGGGTTTAACCTATGCTTCCTTAAACCCCTAGTTCTTGATGATTTTGTTGCTGTGCTTGGCATTTTAGCAATTGCCAATAGTCCTCATTCACCCTCATGCTAACTAGCTCTAATTAATATCTTAGATATAGTAGTCTAAGTTTTGGGAAGTAATGATATGGGTCATTTATTGGTGAGAACCATTATTTTGAAAATGCTACTAATGAACTTGATAAACGATAGGATTAATCTTATGAGTTATCAAATGTATGTTTCGACTCAATTAGTTTTACTCTTGAGTAGCGGAATTATTGGGATTGGATTTATTTTAGCTTCATACTTATTGGCAGTAATTTGGATTTAGTAAAATTAAATTGTTTATAGTTTATATTTTTGGAATAGTTTTACCGCTAATGCCTTCCTCACCTCGCGGGTATATGGACGAATATCTGTAAATTCTTGTAGTTCTGCGTTAGCGTTCGCGGAGCGTCTCTTAGAGAAGCTTACCGTTCGTGTAGGATCTCGCAGATTTTGACCAATGGAGGATCAAAGCAATACAAACGCGCAAGACACAAGTTTTGCTACGTTTGTGGAAGATATTGCGAGGAAGATGAGTTGTACTTTCCTAAAACCGTACAGTGTAGCTTATCTACACCTTGCAAGATTTCAGGAAGCGAAAAATTTTTTTAGAGTTCCACAATTACTAGAGTGAAGTTCCAATAAAAACCCCTGGTAGTTAGCCAGGGGTAATGCAAGTCAGTACTTTTCGCATGGAATGTATCCTACTCAAATACCATAGCAACCGTCTAATTTAGAGATATGCCATTTTGCCAAACAAAAAAAGCCTTCAGTGGTAAGCCGAGGGTTAATTTTTTTTGGAATAGCGGTAATCTACAAAGCTATTATTCGCAGATGAGTCGGCAATAAAACCAAAATATAAGAATTTCTACAACTATCTATTAGACTTCTTGCATGAATCAAAAGCCCTCTCCCAAACTAGGGAGAGGGACTTTGAAATTGGCTCCCCTTCTCCCAAAAGTTGGGAGAAGGGATTGGGGGATGTAGCAAGATCCCGCAGGGTGGGCAAGTTTTACATTCGTGCAAGAGGTCTATTATATTGTGATGTCATACAAAAAAGAGCTTCGGCGTATCCTGACCTCGTTGCTTGCCTTTAAATAAGTAAAACTAATAACTTATATCAGCTTTACTGAAGTAATAAAACTTGATTAAAAATTGTAAAGCATTGTAAATTACATTTACAGGCAAAAACAAAACCGCCTGATTCATAAACAACCAAACGCACTTATAAAACCATGACAACAACCTTACAACGTCGCGAAAGCGCCAACGTATGGGATCGATT
>NZ_CAXTTT010000057.1:0-46951 GCF_964247315.1 uncultured Nostoc sp. | reverse complement strand
GTGGTGCGGCAGCGCTACGCCCCGCCCGCTATTTGTGCCAGTTGCGTAAGTCCTGTAAGAGTAATACCTTCATTTTTTAAATCTTTAATTCTTTGAAAATAAGATAAAGCTTGACTGAACTGTTTTAATGCATCATGATAAAGTCCTTGGTTATATAAGTCAAGTCCTAAATTTAAATGTCTTATTCCGTCTGCTTGATATTCTTGTTTTATTAAAAACTTAACGAAACGATGGATTGCTTTTAATGGTCTAAGTAAAGCTGAAGCTAGCACAGGTAAGTAAGATAGCACTTGCAACCTCCAAAGGTTAGTTCTTGAGTTCAAACTTATTTTTCCTAATTATTAGTCTGGAGTTGCAGAAAACTGAAAGCAGTTCTTATCTCAGGTAAATCTATGTGGTAGGTTGAAATGACACTATTTTTCCAACTATTTTTTTTCTACGTACCAGCATTTGATAAGTTAGTACATAATCTGAAACAATAATAGTAAAAGCAGAGAGGGGATTACGTTGAGTCAGAATCCAGATGCCATAGCCCCCCACGGTGGACAATTGGTTAACCGTATCGCCACACCAGAACAAAGAGCAGAGTTTCTCTCAAAAGCTGACTTTTTGCCGCGAGTGCAACTTGACGATCGCGCCCTTTCCGATCTAGAAATGATTGCGATCGGTGCTTTTAGTCCACTCACGGGTTTTATGAACCAAGAAGACTACGATCGCACTGTCACAGAAATGCGATTAGCTAACGGTCTTGTGTGGTCAATCCCGATTACACTATCGGTAAGCGAAGAAGTAGCTTCACCATTGCCAGAAGGCGGCTTAATCCGTCTGGATAACTCGATGGGCGAATTTATCGGAGTTTTGCAACTTACGCAAAAATATGACTACGACAAAATCCGCGAAGCAATAAAAGTCTACCGTACTAATGATGTCAATCATCCTGGCGTACAGGTACTCTATAACCAAGGTACTGTAAATCTCGCGGGTGATATTTGGTTGTTGCAACGCGAACCTCATCCCCAGTTTCCCACTTACCAAATCGATCCAGCTGCCTCACGGCAACTATTTCAAGACAAGGGTTGGAAAACCATCGTCGGCTTTCAAACTCGCAATCCTATCCACCGCGCCCATGAATATATTCAAAAGTGCGCTTTAGAAATCGTTGATGGTCTATTTTTGCACCCATTAGTCGGGGCGACAAAAGAGGACGATATCGCTGCTGACGTGCGGATGCGCTGCTATGAAATTTTGCTGGAACATTACTATCCCTTAGACAGAGTATGTTTAGCAATTAATCCGGCCGCAATGCGTTATGCTGGCCCTCGTGAAGCCATATTCCATGCTTTAGTCCGCAAAAACTACGGCTGTACTCACTTTATCGTTGGACGAGATCATGCTGGTGTCGGTGACTATTACGGCACTTACGACGCTCAATATATCTTTGATGAATTTGCGCCAAGTGAATTAGGCATTGTGCCGATGAAATTTGAACACGCTTTTTACTGCACGCGCACTAAGCAGATGGCAACATCTAAAACCAGTCCCAGCAGGCCAGAAGAACGCATTCACCTATCAGGGACAAAAGTTAGGGAAATGCTGCGGCGGGGTGAGTTACCTCCACCAGAGTTTTCTCGTCCAGAGGTAGCAGCAGAGTTGGCGCGGGCAATGCGGATAGAAGTAAGGGCTTAGGGCATTGGCAAAGAGAAGGCAGGAGGCAGGAGGCAGGAGGCAGAAGTTGTTTAATTTTGAATTTTGAATTTATTTCTCCCTCATCTCCCCCACTCCCTACTCCCCACATTTTTGTAACTTTACAATACAGAGTTCAGCCCTGTAAGCTGCTAACTGAATAGCTGAGGGCTGATAGCTAATTATGAAACGTCGCACGTTTTTAGAGAGAATTGGCTCAATACTCGCGGTATTGGGGATAACTGAAGCTGAGTGGTTGTCTTTGGGAAATCGCTATTATCAGGCTTTAGCACAACCCAGTCCGCGCAAGTTGGCATTGTTAATAGGTATTAACCAATACCCAAAAATTCCAGCCCTCAGTGGTTGTCTGACGGATGTGGAACTACAAAGAGAACTTTTGATTCATCGCTTTGGTTTCCAAGGGTCAGATATCTTAACTTTAACTGAGGAAGAAGCTAGTAGGGAGTTCATTGAGGCGGCTTTTTTGGATCGCTTGGGTAAGCAAGCTAAACCCGATGATCTGGCCGTTTTTCACTTTAGCGGTTATGGCAGCCGTGTCAAATTGGGGACATCTCCAGAGACAATGCAAAATGCTCTGGTAACAGCTAATGCCAGTCTAATTTCACAAAAAGAGACAATAGTCAACTATATATTAGAAGAAACTCTACTGCTATTATTGCGATCGCTGCCTACAGATCGAGTCACAGCAGTATTAGATACTAGCTATTATGCGCCAACCCCAGTATTAGGATTAAAAAGTCGCGCCCTTCCAGAATCAGTAGAGGCAAAGCTAGCAGCAGAAGAACTTGACTTTCTCCAACAACTTAAAACTCAAAAGTTACCCAGCACGCCGATTGTCTTAGCAGCTACCTCAAATCCCAAGCAGTCGGCGAGGGAAGAACTCTTTGCTGGTTTTAGTGCTGGGTTATTTACCTACGCCTTGACGCAGTATTTGTGGGAATTCACCCCAACTACCAGAATTCAAGTCGCTCTCTCCTATATGGAAAATTCTCTATCCAAATTGGGTAGTAAACAGCAACCAGCGTTATTAAGTAGTCAGAAAAATCAACATCTAACCTCTCTACCGCCAGACGGTACTATTGGTGCAGAGGGCGCGGTGAGAGCGATGGAAGAAGATGGCAAAACAGTCCATCTCTGGTTAGCAGGATTACCCCCCCAAGTGCTGTTATACTACGGAGTTAATTCTCGATTCACCTTAGCAACAACAACAGAGGAATTAGTATTGCGATCGCGGGCTGGGTTAACAGCAAAAGCGCAAATTTCCCAAATTGAAGGTGTATCTCTACAAGTCGGGCAACTTGTCCAAGAAGCAGTCCGAGTTTTAGCCCGAAAGATCCATTTAATAATTGCCTTAGATACTGGATTGGAAAGAATTGAGCGGGTAGATGCTACAAGTGCCTTTGCTGCATTTCCCCATGTCTCCACCGTAGTTATAGGAGAAAAACCAGCTGATTATTTATTTGCCAAACTACAGCAAACACCTAGTCGCTATGGTTTATTTTCTCTTAGTGGCGAACTAATTTCCAATGCCACAGGGGAAGCAGGAGAAGCAGTAAAATCAACAGTGCAAAAGTTAGCGCCAAAATTATCAACCTTGTTAGCAGCTAAGTTATGGCGACTGACAGAAAATCAAGGTTCTTCCCGCTTGGCTGTGAAGACAACTTTAGAAATAATTAACAACATATCGCTTCGCGTTATTATGCAGCGCGAAACAGTACGAACTTTCAAAACAGAAACTTCGATTCAAAAATCACTTCCTACTCCGATTGTCCCTATCGGTAGTCAAGTGCAATATCGAGTAGAAAACCAGAGCGATCGCCCAGTATATTTAATCTTGCTGGGATTAAACAATAATCATACAGCGATCGCCTTCTACTCTTGGGAAACCCCCCAAGAACCAAACACTGCGGACACCAAGCCCGTCCTGAAACAAGTCGTCATCTCTCCAGGTGAAACCCTCACCCTACCCCAAACTAATACTACTTCCGAATGGATGATTTCAGGGCCAGCTTCTGAGTGCGAACACCAACTGATTTTTAGTACTGCCCCTTTTAGCGAAACTCTCGCCGTCTTGAACACTGCTAAGTATTCCACAGCCGAACAACAGCCGATTGTGCCATTGTCGAATCCCTTAGATGTTGCACAAGCCTTGCTACAAGATTTACATAACGCCAGCGCCCTCAAAACAGATATGAACGGCACAGCACCCGATTCATATAGCTTGGATGTGAATAGTTGGGCAAGTCTTGGCTTTAATTTTCAAGTACTGTAAGTTAATTCAGTAGTACTGAGTGCTGAGTGCTGAATATAACCCTATAGTTAAAACTAGCGAACAGAACTTTCTAACAGAAGGGCGCGACTACCCTATATGCTGAGTGCAATTAATTTTACTTTTTACTCAGCACTCGTTACTCTAAGCCGAGGCACTATTTTGGTGGGTGTGAATAATTAAAGGTTTGTAGTTAGTGCCTCTATCAAAACCTGATTTTGCTCATCAGTCCCAACAGTAATGCGTAATTTATCATCTAGTCCGGGCTGCTTGAAATAGCGGATTAAAATTCCCCGTTCCTTCAGTTTTTGATAGAGATATTCTGCGTTTCCTTCTCTTGGCTGTGCCAGCAAAAAGTTAGCTTGGGAATCCCAGATATGAAAACCTAATTGTTTCAAATCTGTAGCTAACTTAGTCCGTGATGCTTTAATCTTGGCTACACAAGCATTTTTATAAGCTTGGTCAGTGATGGCAGCCGTGCCAATTGCACAAGCGATCGCATCAATGTTATAGCTATCTTTAACCTTAAACAATCCCTGCAACAGTTTGGGATTCGCCACCCCAAAGCCTAATCGTAATCCTGCCAACGAGTACCCCTTAGATAGTGTCCGAATCACGATGACATTTTCGTACTCCTTAACCAAAGCTAATGCATTCTCTTCGGTAAAATCTATGTATGCTTCATCGATCGCTAAAACTCCAGATAACTGGCTGGCTAATTTTCGTAAATCATTTGTTGCTACCAGATGCCCCGATGGACTATTAGGCGACGCAATAAATGTCACCGCCCCATTGGCAGCAATTAATTCTTCCAAAGGTAAACTGTAATCTTTGCTGTAGGGAACCTCAATAATTTCCGCCGCTTGCATTTCTGTTAATGTGCGATATAGCACGTAAGTAGGCATCGGATAAACTACCTTCTTCCCAGGTTCTGCACAAGCTCGAATTATTACACTCAACAATTCATCACTGCCATTTCCGACAATTATCCAATCACTAGGAACTTCTAAAACTTTACTTGCAGCTTGCCGAAACTCCCCCCCAAAAGGTTCTGGATACCGCCGCAACCATTCACCATCAATATTCTGTAGCACAGCTAATGCCGCAGGAGAAGGAGGATAGGGGTTTTCATTGCTATTAAGTTTAATAATTTGTGTACCGCGTTGAGGCTGCTCACCAGGAACATAGCTAGCCATTGCATCAACATTGGAGCGAAAGTAGTTGGTCATAGGGCATTGGGAATTGGATAGGATTTCTACCACGGGCTACGCTTACGCACCTCATGGTGTATCTTAAGCAAATTTCAACCTGCAATTTCTGACGATATCGTTTTTTGTTGTTTACATCAGAAAATAGGGCTTTATAAATTAAGAATGTGATATTTTCTAGTGCAACATTGCAGCGCCCATTCTTTTTCCCCTATAAGCGCATCTTAATGTGGGGGGCGTATTTAAGAAACTGAAGCTAGTTAGCTGAAAACTTTATTAGACCTCTTGCAAAAATCCTTGAATTACCCCTCCCCAACCCTCCCCTTTACAAGGGGAGGGGGTAAGGTTTCAAGTTTCCCCCCTTTATAAGGGGGGATTAAGGGGGGTCTATTCGACTTATGCAAGAGGTCTATTGTGTATAAGTGGGCGATACTGGATTTGAACCAGTGACCCCATCCGTGTGAAGGATGTGCGCTACCCCTGTGCTAATCGCCCAAGACCTTTTATATTACCATAACTTACTAAATAGCAACGTAAAACGTAAGCTGAAATGCCAAAGGTTTATTTGCTGCGCCTACGCAATTGAAGTTATTTTTCATCATTGCCGTATGTCACGCAAGGACTGTCAATTATGAGTGCTGGCTCAAATGAATTGCAGAAAATGACAGTAGAACAATTAACCCCAGATTCATCAGGGTGAATGCACTTTATCGCTTCTTCTACTAAGGTATGGAAAGCACAATCATTGCAGATAGTCTGACATTTACCCACTAAGTATAAATTTTTAAATGGTATTGCTATCGCCTCTCTATCAGTTAAATGAGAACAAGTAGCGGCATCAGATGTTTAAATCGCGTAGAGCCAGACGAATTTGCTCGCTTCGCCTGCGGTTGACACCAAGATCAAACTCTCCCACGCGAGATGCCGATCGCAGATGAATTACTGACTCATTAGCAGGTAAATAAAATTCTACATCATCAACAAATTTGAAGATGCGGCTTTTAGAAAGAGCGTGGATGTAAGTATCTGTTTGTTCTACAATTTCTGTACGGGGAACAACGCTGAGAACTTTTAGTAAGATTTCTCTAGTTGTATTGCGGTCTAGATGATAATGAATCGGGTCGATGGCGTGTTTGGCATCTGCGTTTTGACTGACAACACAGTTGTTTGAAGCCGGACAAGAACTAAGATGACCATTATTAACTCCCAAGCTAGAAGCCGCCCAAGTAGCCCCAGGAAGTATTAAACTACTAATCAAAGTTAAGAGTATTGCAAAAGCGATACTCCGCAAGAATCGCTGCCGGAAGACTGTTAGCAGACGGGACATGATAAATTTACTCTTTTTGTTCGGTTATTTCGGGTGAGTACTGCGAGTTGCCAATTCGTTCTACAGATTATCATCTATCCAGCTACACTCTGAGTTTGGGCAATCCCAATGCACCCGCGCCGACCAGTCCCTTTTGCCATTATTGCTGCCAATAACGAAATCAAGCCAAAAAGTGACCAATAATTCAGATTTCCATTGACTACGAACCCAAAATCATTAGCAGGGGGTGCTACTGCATTCTCTGGTGATTCCAGCTTTGACTCAGAAGAATTGGCTGGTATCGACTTTGTTGTGGCCAATCTTAGAAAGTTTGATGGTTGTAGATGAATATAGGAATAATCCAGCCTTACAGTAACGGGTTTTTAGAAGTTGTACCAGAGAGCGATTATTGGCAGATTGCAGCTATACACATCAATGGCCAAGCTTACTGCCCTACTCCTCAGCTTTATCGTTCAGAAAAAGTGGCATTAGCAAAAGCTACACAAATTTATGATTGGATAGCTAACCACGAACACCAAATTAGCGATGAGGCTTACTACTGCTCTGAATTGAAACTCATCCTATGGCAGCAACCAAAAGTATCTTAATACAGCATTTCATTAATTTGTAGCGAATTAAATTTGGCAATACCTTGCAATGCCAATGCGTCCCTCTGCAATGCCAATGCATCCCTCTGCAATGCCAATGCATCTCGATACAATGTTAATGCATCTCTCTGCAATGCCAATGCATCTCGATACAATGTTAATGCGTCCCTCTGCAATGCCATTGCATCTCAATACAATGTCAATGCGTGCCGAGACAATGTTAATGCATCACCCTGCAATGCCAATGCATCACCATGCGTTAAAAACGCTACGCTTTTACGCAAAATTTTACTTAGTTAACCAGGGAGATTACTTGCCTTAAAGGTTGAAACCCCTCCCCTTTGTACCTCTGCTCCTGGAGCGGTCTTAATGATAAGTCTTTAGCTGGACACGATATTATACCGACAATACAACTTTTCAAACATTCTCTTAGGCAAATCTGATAAAACTTTCGTATTAATGTTTCAGAGTAAACCTATAGCCCCTGCTGCAAATGTGGGGATCTTACTTTGTTGATAGGATGCGTGGGTATACCTGCCCGCTTGAGAAAGTCGTGTTAAGTCAAAGTAGCTAGGCTCTGGTTGCAGGGGTCGCTGAAGCTTCATTTCTTTAGTTTATCTAAAGTCGCATCTAAGTTATCAAATTACCTTTCTAAGATAGAAGCAGCAACTATAAGTTGCTATAGATGACTAAAACCCAATTAACAGCTAGTGGCTGCGGAGAACATAAAAATGGCTAAAGCGCCAGAATCTTTAGACTTATCTACAGACGATATTACAGACAGAGCTTTAGATCGTGACTGTACAACCTTATCCCGTCACGTCCTCCAACAACTTCAGAGTTTTTCGCCAGATGCACAGGATTTAAGTGCGCTAATGAATCGCATCGCCCTGGCTGGGAAACTGGTTGCTCGTCGCATGAGTCGCGCTGGTTTAATGGAAGGCGTTCTCGGATTTACTGGGGAAGTTAATGTCCAAGGCGAATCCGTCAAAAAGATGGATGTCTATGCCAATGATGTATTTATCTCAGTGTTTAAGCAAAGCGGCTTAGTCTGTCGCCTCGCTTCTGAGGAAATGGAAAATCCCTACTACATCCCAGAAAATTGCCCCATTGGGCGCTATACCCTGCTGTATGACCCAATTGATGGCTCATCCAATACTGATAATAATCTCAGCTTAGGTTCCATTTTCGCCATTCGCCAACAAGAAGGAACTGATAGCGATGGCAAGGCAACCGATCTCCTCACTAATGGACGTAAGCAACTCGCTGCGGGATACATCCTGTATGGGCCCTGCACAATGTTGGTTTATACTATAGGTAAGGGCGTTCATTCTTTTGTCCTCGATCCCAGCTTAGGAGAATTTATTCTCACAGAAGAGAATATCCGCATTCCTAAACACGGTTCTGTTTACAGCGTGAACGAGGGTAACTTTTGGCAGTGGGAAGAATCGATTCGAGAATACATTCGTTACGTTCATCGCACAGAAGGCTACAGCGCTCGTTATAGCGGCGCAATGGTAAGCGATATCCATAGAATTTTAGTTCAAGGCGGCGTGTTTCTTTACCCAGGTACAATTCAAAACCCAGAAGGAAAATTACGCTTACTTTATGAAACGGCTCCTCTGGCCTTTTTGATTGAGCAAGCTGGCGGCCGTGCTACTACAGGACTGGTAAATATCTTGGATGTAGTGCCAAAAAAACTGCATCAGCGCACGCCTTTAATTATTGGTAGCAAAGAGGATGTCGCAAAGGTGGAGTCTTTTATTCAAAACGGACACTAGAAGACAATTCGTAATTCGTAATTCGTAATTACTGTTACGTAAGAGTTTTAGACGTTTTATAAGAGTGACTTATTTCCTCTGTGCTGTACTGTCATCTGCCTATTAATTAAACGTTAATCATAGTGATTTAGGATTGGGAATGCAGAATAGCACTTTTTGAAGATGTATTAAAGATTATCTCAGCTGGCCGATGCGATAAGTGATTGGCAACGCCACAATTCAAAGTAAGCATCAAATTTTGATGGGTTTTGCCAACTTACTTAGAAACATCACTATACAGGAGTGAAACAAATTAGAGCTATGTCTACCAATCATCTACTAGAAATTAACCAATACGGTCAAAGTATCTGGATGGATAATTTGACCCGTGACATTATTCAATCAGGTGAACTCAAAGACATGGTTGAAAATCAAGGTATATCTGGGATTACCTCTAACCCAGCCATCTTTGAGAAAGCGATCGCAGGTAACGTCATTTATGATGGCGATATCGAAGCCGGAGTTCGGGCTGGCCTACCGATATACAAAATTTACGAATCCCTGGTTTTTGCAGATATCCGTAATGCATGTGATATTTTACGCCCTGTTTATGAAGCCTCGAATAGACTAGATGGTTATGTGAGTATTGAAGTACCACCAACCATTGCCCATGATACTGAAGCAACAATAAGCGAAGCCCGACGCTATTTCCAAGAAGTTAGTCGGGAAAATTTGATGATTAAAATTCCTGGTACAGAACCTGGTTTGCCAGCAGTGGAGCAGGTAATAGCCGAAGGGATAAATGTTAATGTTACGTTGCTGTTTTCTGTAGAAAGCTACATTAACACAGCTTGGGCTTATATTCGGGGCTTAGAAAAACGGGTGGCTGAAGGTAAGGACATCAGTAAAATTGCTTCAGTCGCTAGCTTCTTCCTCAGCCGGATCGATAGCAACATTGACGGCAAGATTGATGCTAAGTTGAAAAAAGGCGTCGATGATATTACCGTAGAAGCAAAGCTCTTGGCTGTTAAAGGGAAAGTAGCGATCGCTAACGCTAAGATTGCGTACCAGGAATACAAAAAAATTATCGA
This sequence comes from uncultured Nostoc sp., assembly GCF_964247315.1. GTDB lineage: Bacteria > Cyanobacteriota > Cyanobacteriia > Cyanobacteriales > Nostocaceae > Nostoc. The sequence goes on along the minus strand of NZ_CAXTTT010000057.1, from coordinate 37,005 downwards.
GAGCGATCGTTGGAAAGCTTTGGTAGAAAAAGGAGCCACAGTACAGCGGCTACTTTGGGCTAGCACCAGCACCAAAGACCCCAACTACAGAGACGTAATGTATATCGAAGAGTTGGTTGGCCGTGATACCGTCAACACCGTACCACCAGCGACAATTAAAGCTTGTGCCGATCATTGTAACGTAGGCGATCGCTTAGAAACCGACGTAGAAAATGCTTACACACTGATCGAAAACCTCAAAGATCCTGACATCAACATCGATCTCGATAACGTAATGGATGAACTGTTAGTCGATGGTATTGACAAGTTTATCCAGCCCTTCCAGTCCTTGATGAACTCTTTAGAAGAAAAGATCAAGGTATTGTCACCAGTGTAGGGACTAGGGACTAGGGACTGGGGACTGGGGACTGGGGACTGGTAAACAATTTTCCTAATACCCAATACCCAATACCCAGTCCCTAATACCCAGTCCCCAATCTCAAAACCCAAAACCCAAAATCCAAAATTGTTATGGTTAGTCTGCTAGAAAATCCCTTGCGCGTTGGTCTGCAACAACAAAGGATGCCTGAACCCCAGATTATTGTCATTTTTGGCGCTTCTGGCGATCTCACTTGGCGCAAACTAGTGCCAGCACTTTATAAATTGCGGCGAGAACGGCGTATTCCCCCAGAAACTACTATTGTCGGTGTGGCACGTCGAGAATGGAGCCATGAGTACTTCCGCCAACAAATGCAAAAGGGCATGGAAGAGGCACATCCTGATGTCGATTTGGGGGAACTCTGGCAAGATTTCTCTCAAGGTCTGTTCTACAGTCCTGGGGATATAGACAACCCCGAAGGCTACCAAAAACTGAAAAATTTATTGAGTGAATTAGACGAAAAACGGGGCACGCGAGGGAATCGCATGTTCTACCTTTCGGTTGCGCCCTCCTTCTTTCCCGAAGCGATTAAGCAGTTAGGAAGCGCCGGGATGCTAGAAGATGCCTACAAACATCGTCTAGTAATTGAAAAACCCTTTGGTCGGGACTTGGCATCAGCCCAAAGTCTTAACCAAGTGGTACAGAAATTTTGCAAAGAAAACCAAGTATACCGCATCGATCACTACTTAGGTAAAGAAACAGTCCAGAATTTGCTGGTGTTTCGTTTTGCCAATGCGATTTTTGAGCCGTTATGGAATCGTCAATTTGTTGACCACGTACAAATTACCGTAGCAGAAACCGTGGGAGTGGAAGACCGGGCTGGTTACTATGAAAGCGTCGGCGCACTACGGGATATGTTGCAAAATCACCTCATGCAACTTTACTGCCTAACGGCGATGGAAGCACCTAACGCAATGGATGCCGACAGCATCCGCACAGAAAAAGTGAAGGTACTCCAAGCTACTCGTTTAGCTGATGTTCACAATCTGTCGCGGTCAGCAGTACGCGGTCAGTATAGTGCTGGCTGGATGAAGGGTGAAGCAGCGCCAGGATATCGGACAGAACCAGGCGTTGCTCCCAACTCCACCACACCGACCTACGTCGCCATGAAGTTTTTGGTAGATAACTGGCGCTGGAAAGGTGTACCTTTCTATTTGCGTACCGGAAAACGGATGCCGAAAAAAGTCAGTGAGATTGCCATTCACTTCCGCGAAGTTCCATCTCGGATGTTCCAATCTGCTGCCCAACAAACAAACGCCAATATTTTGGCGATGCGGATTCAGCCGAATGAAGGTATTTCCCTGCGTTTTGATGTGAAAATGCCGGGTGCAGAATTCCGTACTCGTTCCGTTGACATGGATTTTAGTTATGGTTCCTTTGGCATCCAAGCAACATCTGATGCCTACGATCGCTTATTCCTTGATTGTATGATGGGCGATCAAACATTGTTCACCCGCGCGGACGAAGTAGAAGCCGCTTGGCAGGTAGTAACGCCAGCCCTTTCCGTTTGGGATGCACCCGCTGATGCAAATACTATTCCCCAGTATGAAGCTGGTACCTGGGAACCAGCAGAAGCAGAATTCTTAATTAACCAGGATGGTCGTCGCTGGCGCAGACTTTAGAAAGTTAGGAGTGATGAGTTAAGAGTGATAAGTTATAAATTATGAGTTTTTGAGTTAAGAATTTCAGTTATTTTAACTCCTAACTCCTAACTCCTAACTCCTAACTTTTAACTTCTAACTGTATTCAACAAAACAAAGCTGACAACTCAAAACTACTATGGCTCCCCAAGCTTCTACAATTTATTCACTTCAGGCGCCAAAAGATATTTCGCTTAACGAAATAGATACGGAACTGAATCAAATTTGGCAAAGTTACGGCATTACTGGCAAGGACGGTGCGCTTCCTGCTGCTACTCGCGCCACAACATTTACCTTAGTGGTTTACGAACCCGAAGAAACCCAGTATCTTTTGGCTACTTTGGGATTTTACAACGGCCCGCTTGATGGGATTTTAGGGCCTCAGATGGAAGCTGCCTTGCGGCAAGTGCAGACAAAATATGCACTGCTAAATACTGGAACAGCAACACCTGAAACCGTGGCTGTCTTGAGAGAAGAATTCATCAAACGTCAAGGAAACGGGGCTACAGGAGACAATAGTTCTATTGAACTTCCCAGCTTAAGCTTAAATTCCCCAAGCCCTAGAATTGCCGACGAAATCGCCCTCCGCAACCCTTGCCGGATTATTGCCCTATTTCCCATTACTGGCGAAGATAAAGGGGTCAAGGCTCAAGTTTCTGCCTATTGCCCAATCCAAAAGCAATCGTCAAGTACACTAATTTGCTGCGAATACATAACTCTTAGTGGAACTGCTGCTGCCTTGGAACGGGTAGGGGGCATGATTCCAGCCTTGTTAATTGGCGGCTTACCAAAGTTTCTCTGGTGGAAAGCAACACCAGACCCCAACAATACTCTATTCAAGCGGCTGGCAGCAGTTTGCAATAATGTGATTGTGGATTCTTGCCGCTTTAACGAGCCAGAAAGTGATTTACTCCGCCTCCAAGAATTGGTGCAAAGTGGGGTTCCCCTGGCTGACCTCAACTGGCGTCGCCTTGCATCATGGCAGGAGTTGACAGCTGAAGCGTACGACTCACCTCATCGTCGGGCTGCCCTTCGGGAAGTTGACCGAGTAACTATTGATTACGAAAAAGGCAACCCCGCACAAGCATTATTGTTTTTGGGTTGGTTGGCAAGTCGTCTAGAATGGCAGCCAGTTTCCTATAAAAAGGAAACTGGAGATTATGATATCACTCGCATTAACTTTATTGCCCAAGACCAACGGCAAATAGAAGCCGAATTAGCGGGTGTTCCCCTTGCTGATGTAGGTGAGATTGCTGGTGATTTGATTGCTTTGCGCCTAAGTTCGACCAATCCGAAGGCAGACTGTGGTACAGTAATTTGCTCGGAAACTGGTGGTTGTATGCGCATGGAAACTCACGGCGGCGCTCAATCTGCTGGTCTGTTTCAACAGGTGACTTCACTTTCTGAACAAAAGGCGGAAGCATTGCTGAGTCAGCAAGTACAACGCTGGGGTCACGAGTCACTTTTTGAAGAAAGTCTGGGAGTGACAGCGAATATTTTCAAATTGGAAACAAATAGTTAGTTTCGCCTGGAAAGCATAAAAGTTACCAAAATTGCGAAAATCAAACACAAGCCCTTCAGATTTTTGGATATTTCAATCATCTGGAGGGTTTTTCTCTTGTGTGTACATTACACCGTAGCCGATTCTCGGAGGAGGGGATTAAGGGGAGCCAGTGCGGTCTTGGGGTCTCCCCAAGTGGAGCATCTGGCGTGTGGCGTGCATTGACTGTGGGAATTATAACTAATTCTCAGGACATGATATTGTTGATTCATTACGAATTAGGAATTATTCTTAAACCCAAAATGTAACTTTTACTGATTGATTTGGCAATAAACGCGGATCTTCTCCACGAGATATAGCTGTCATAATTGACTCTACAAATATATGAATTGTGTCTGCCGGCGTATTATAAAATTGTGTCCCGTATTTAGCGATCGCTTCTCCCTGAATACCCAAAATTTCCACGTCTTGGCGGATAATGTGTTGAGCAGTCCACCGCACAAAGGGACGTGCTAACTTATTCCAAATACCATAGTTGTAGGTGACATCGGTATAAACCAGAGTGGAATTATCGGTTTCTGGAATAGATTGACTGGTAATGAACAAATGGCGATTGTGTGCCATTTTATATTCCACAGAGGTAATATTTGGCATATAAAAGCGATCGCTATGTTTAATCTCTGCACCCTGCAAATTCAGAAAACGGCTGTACCATCCCAAATTACTGTTTTCGTTGCGATACTCCACCAAAACCGAACCATTCCACCGTTCAACAGTCATCTCTAACTTTTGTTGGCGGGAAGTACGGAAAACACCAGGATGAACAAAAGCCGTATGGGGAATATCAATAAAGTTCTCCGCAGAATTAGTAACATTGTTAGCAAAACGGTTAATTACCCGTAGCGTTTCCCATCCTGTTTGTCCGTAGTGAGGCATAGAAAAGGGTTCAAAATCAACCTTTGGGGTATCGGCTAACCGCACATAAACATAGCCATCTTGTTCTTTGGTAGCGTAACACTTGGCTCGACGCTGTGGCGAAGGTTTGAAGTCATCTCCTTCGGCTGGAACAGCAATGACGTTCCCAACCCCGTCATATACCCAACCATGATAGGGACATTGTAAAGCACCGTCACAAACTTTACCTACTGATAGACGGCTATTGCGGTGTAAACAGCGATCGCGCAAAGCTACGGGTTGTCCATCTTCACCGCGAAATATCGCTAACCATTCTCCTAAAACGGTTCGTGCTAATACCTTGTTAGATTGTAATTGTTCGCTGAGTGCGACAATGTACCAGAAATCTGCAAATTGCATGGTGGGTGGTGGAGGAAAGAGAGCGATCGTATTTAAATTATGGCAAGCTCTGAAGTAAATATTGCTGTATCTCTTATGGTGTGGTTTCAGGGAAATTTAGGAAATATTGTTTTACATTCTAATTAGCTTATGGAGTAATAGTGCCTATATATTTTAGGTAGTTTAGTAATTATTGTTGCTTGTAAAGCTAAAGATTATCTAGAATTGTCTGGTCACAACAATGAAGAGGACTAGATGACTGAATTCCATGTATCTCAATTGCTTAAAAGTGTTGCAGAACAAATGCGTATAGCATTGCAACAAAAATTGATTTCACATCCAGGAGAACTGGGAACAGGACGTGAGGAAGTAATTCGAGATTTTCTTCGGAAGCATCTACCTAAACGCTTTGGTGTATCAACTGGTTTTGTTTTTGATGCTCATGGGAAGGTTAGCCGTCAAATAGATGTCGTAATCTACGATGCATCCTTATGTCCTTCATTTGAGGCTGTTGGCGGTAAGATGTTTTTCCCCTGCGAGTCAGTTGTTGCTGTAGCTGAGGTTAAATCTCAGTTAACTTCTACAAAGAAAGTAGCAGAGGCTTATGATAATATCCGATCTGTGAAAGAACTAGATCGAAGTGCAGGTGACAAAAATTTATCAATCATAGATGGTTATCCAATTGATCAAAGGCACAATCACTTGGATCAAATATTTACATTTTTGATTGTCACTGATCAATGTGTAAGTGCAAAAAGTATGCGAGAGAAACTCTTCTACTACAATCGTGATTATCCTCGCTATCAATGGGTTAACCTGTGTTATTACTTTGATCAGTACCTAATTACATACTGCTGTGAAGATGGGGTCTGTCCGAACCCAATGGATGCATATGCGATCAGTTGCCTTGAAAACCAGCCTCCTGAACTGCTACTTTTAAGATTCTACAAATTACTAGCTAGAGCTATTGAAGTTATTAACCTCAGCAAATTCGCTTATTGGGAATACTTAAATGGTTCAGAGTCATGGAAAGCTTTCTCTTACCCATTTGATAGCATGATGCCCTACGATGTCTGGGTTCCACCTCATATGTCTTACAGACCTGGAGAACCTGGATATCAAGAGACAGATCCTTATGCCCCAAGCAGGGACTCAACAAACGCAACATGACAATACATTGGAGCCACCTCTTGAAAGATATTGTTGCTGATGTCAAGTGAACTGCCTACCTTCGATTTAGCCTTTACACAGCTAAAGTGCTAAAATCTTCTAGCGAGTAGGTCGGTTTGACATTAGGAAACCCAACATTTCCCAAAACGTATAGGAGCGATATTAGGTAGGAGAAAAGCTGATTGTTTATTTGATATGGCAAATATCTAACTCGCTAGAGACATTGAAGATTTTAAATAAAGGTCTATTTCTACCGCTAGAAAATCACTAAACGTATCATGACTTTTGACGAAATAAGGCTCTTGCTGCCCTTCGCAATATGAGTAAGTTGGTGGATTATCACCTTCTGACAGCCTGAAAAAGCTAAACTGATAACCCTGGTGCATGAAAAAGACAAAAGCATCCTCTGGCAAAGCTTCAGGAAAATCATTTTCTACCAAAAGTTCTTTAGCCCATTCTTGAATTTGCGGTAGATGCTCGTAGAAGCAATCAGAGCCACGCAAAAACTTACCTGCACCATGCCCCATCATCTTGAGAAAGTCTTTGTAATTACTGGGCAGAATAATACCTTTTTGTCGTTCAAATTGAATTATTTCCAAATCTGAACATGGCGAAAGTTGATTCTCGTTAAAAATAAGCTGAAGTGGTTCGGGTAAATTGCGAATTGACATTTATACCGACTCCTTTACGCAATGTTTCCGTGATATATATTTAGCTGAATGTTCGGGAAAGTTTGCCTAAACTGCTTAATGACATACTCACACGAATCACATGGCTCTCTTTCGCTGAATAACTCAATCTTACCCTTTACTTCTCTATTATTTGTATATTTTTCGGCGATCGCTTCTAATATTTTGTACTCTGAGTCTAAGTCTCTTCGGTGTCCGGTAACTTCAAAGGTTTTAAACATCGGTTGAGTCGGTACAACAACCGCTCCCTCTCGTAAGAGCTTACCACTAAAGGCGAATAGCTCGGTAAACGTCTCATCTACCCATACTCTAGCAATAGCAACATTTCGGGCTGGTGCTGGCACATTACAAGTTTTGCGAATTTTTGCGACGCGCTCTAACCAATCCATACTTGCTCTTTTAGTTGTTTTTAAATCACCATCTAAACCCTACGAATTTCAACATTCTCTGTAACATCAACCTGACAAGCTAACCGCGCATGAGGATGATTAGCTGCTAATGTCTCCAGCATTTCCTGTTCATCAGGTTGAGGAGGAGGAATATCACCAATAACCTCAACCAAACAAGTGCCACAAATACCAGTCCGACAACCAAACAAAACAGGTGAATTCTGAATAGTGAGATGTTCAGACAAACTTTGATGACATTCCAGAGTGATCGCAAAAAAATCACTTCCTGGAAACGATATCTTACAGAAGTTAGCCATAATACAAAACAATTTTACCTAAACAACACTCTTCCATTCCTCTCTGCGTGTTTGCGTCTCTGCGTGAGCTAAAAACAAACAAACAATCTCGCTGTTAAAAGCCTTGGAAAGCCCTTTTTTGAGTTGCCAAATATTGAGTAATTGAATTAGTAGCCATCAGCGACATATCCCGATTACCTTGCCAAATATAATCGAGTTTTTCAACATACACCTGATAAGATTTCATCGCCTCCTGATGAGTTGAAAAACTGCGCTGTAACCCTTCCGACTCCTTAGTAAAACAACGCCGCATCATTTCTTTAGCATCCATGTCACTCATCTCAAAAATTGGCGATCGCAATACTTGATAAATCTTACTATACAGCGCCGGATCATACCAAAAAATCCCGTTAATCGCCGCCGAAAAATGAAAATGATCGCGCTGACATCCCAGCAATCCTAAATTAGCAACTAGTCGCTCAAATGCAGTTGGTGGCTTAAGGCAAGTGACAACATCATGAGATATAATTGCCGAACTATTGAAATGAAAACTTTCATCTAGAAAATGATAATATGAAACTTTAGCAGGAATTGGAGCCGCTTCAGGATGGGGATGTTTTTGATAATAATTGCTGAGTTTGTGCTGTACTAACTTGCCATTTAGTGTCCGCACACCCCGGACTGTGAAATACTGACAAGCCAAAAAAGTATTATTCGCAGAAATCAGCCCAAAGTATTGAAGTTGAATTTTTTTCCACCAAGTTTTTAGGGCATTGGTGTCAGCATAAACCATCGTTTCTGTAAAGGGGCCGCGCATGGGGTAGGTAAAGATCAGTTCCCCAAACAAGGCTTGCTCAACCTGTTTGGCAATTGTGCGAAAGGCGTTAATGTGCGATCGCTCTTGGGAGGACTCCAAATCTAATGTATCGCAGATTAAGCGAAAATCTTCTTGAGCGTAAAGTCCGGCTGCACTGGTTTGATTGAAAAAGATAGTGGCAATTTCAGCAGAAACAATTTGTGAGTAGTAAGCTACCCAGTAAAGTTGGTTCAAAATTAGACGCTGATGTTGGCTGGACTGTTCCCATAAAGGTGTACCATATAGTAGGGAAAATTCCTCTGGGTTCCAATACTCGTTTTGGCAATCTTCATAGCGAAAATTCGTAACTACTTCATCCATTAAAGCAGTATGATCTTGCTGTTTGTTGCGGGTGTGATTAATTTGTAATTTGCGATGAATAGTTTTTTCCATATCCGTTTTTATTTCACGCAGAGATAAGATTGATATTTATTACACGCATTGATAAGCGGGGAGTGGTTGAAAGGCTCCGCGTTCTTCTAAGGTTTGCAGGATAGACTGGGCTGATTTTATCCCCATGAGCGATCGCAATATTTGTAATCGCGTTCCGCTATGAGTCTCTGTATTCAACTCTTCTAAAATTTGGATTTTTTGCGATCGCGTCAGATGTCCTTTCACTTGTTCCGCTGCTGCTAATACACTTTGCGGCCCCACCTGTACCATAAACAAAAACTGTGCCAATACATCAAGAATTGTTGTTTGACTGAATGCTGAAAGAGTAATTTGATTAAACAAGGTGGTTCCTGTGGCGTGATGGCGGGATTCAGATTGTAAAAAACTGGAAAAAAGTTCTGCTAAAACTGGATAGCGGCATTCCTTCGCTAAATGCCGATAATGGCTTAAACCCCATCCTTCTAAAACGACTTGCAGCACAAACAACAAAACTGTTTTATCTGCACTTTCAACCACTTCTGATAGTAAGCGCAAAAACAGATCGTCCGTGCTAGTTACTTCTATTTCTGGTAAAAAATGGCTAATTTGGTGAAGGTGGGTAGCTTCATCAGCCGTAAACAGTCCATAAAGCATTCGTTCTTCAACTGTTTCTGCTAACAGTACCATTTTTGCCATGTAGCCAACGCCTGCTTTCTCAATGAAATATGATTCTTCTAACAAACTGCGGTTGGCAAGTTCCAGAATAGCAGATTGTTCATTAATATTAGATTGTTGAAATATTTGGACTTGATGTAAGTTGAAAAATTCAGCATCCCAATAATTTAATTGCCGGGAAGGAGCATAATTATTCTGACTGGGTAATGCTGCTGTTAATATCCGCTGCAAACGACCATGAGAATCTGTGTGTGGTAGGTCAAAACCGACAAACAATGTTATATTTTAAATCCATTTTTTTCTTGTTCAATTAAAGTCAACTCAGGGTTAGGTGTTGATGGGATTTGAATATTTGAGTAATTAACAGTTTCCCACTTTACCCAAGTTAAGGCTTTTTGGTGATTAACGTGCTGAATAAATTGCAAAATTGATTTATCTGCTTTAGTGGGAGTCTGCAAATTAAATTGAATAGTTTGAAATACCTGGGTATCCCCCTTTGCAAAATAATTACCAACCTGCTGGGTTAACCATAGCAAACCACGATTTACTACCCATCCTAAAAATCCAGGACGTTTGGGAGTCACTAAAATTGTTTGTCCCTCAGTTTTTCCTCCTTCTATCATTCGCAGCGCAAATATAATGTAGAAGTGCAGGAAATCCGGCCCTAATGTCACAGTACCAGTGCTGCCATACCAATAACACATACTATAAGTAACTTCGTTGCGGTATAGAGGACGAATCAGGCGGATTAACCAGGAATCATCCCCTCCGCGTGTAGTGTTGCTGAAGGTAATAGCGTTGGGGTTGAGGTCTTGGGAATCAAATATAATCTCTAAAGGCAGATTGTGTACTGTATTAAAGTGGTGAGCATCAATCGCATTAATTAGTAAGACATTGGGATGGCAGTTTTTGACAAATTTAGTCCCCAATATATAATCACAGTCTGCCTGTTCTAGTTCTGGTACAAAAGGCAGCGAACTTGGATTTTCTTCTCCCACCCAAACCCAAATCATGCCGTACTTTTCCGCAGTATGCCAAGTTTTAATACATACAGGTAACGGTTTTTTGACAGAAGGAACATCTACACAAATTCCGCGCTCATTGTATTTCCAATTATGAAAAAAACAGCGAATATTATTACCTTCTACTTTACCTTCTGCTAAATGTGCGCCCATGTGTGGGCAATAGGCATCTATAGCTACTACTTGACTACTAACTCCCCGATAAATTGCCAGATTTCTACCTAGCAAATTTATAGCTTTTACCTGGCCAATTTTTAATTTTTTTGATGGTAATGTCCAATACCATCCCTCTATAAATTGTGTTGGATTGTTAAAGTTTAAGTGTAGGTTGGTAGATGGCATAAAAGTTAAATGAGAACACAATCTTGCACAAATTTTAACGATGATTCTGACTCCCACATCCGTTGTCCAGCACGGGTAAGATTGTCATAACTGATCTCAGTTAAACAAACCAATTCATCTCCTTGTCGATAGCCGGGGTTTTTTTGCTCGAAAAACTGGATATGGGGATTAGTCTGTCGTCCTGATGGAATTTCAATCAACCCTTCCTGTAAAATTTGGGGATGCAGAAACCGGACAATACCAGTTGCTTCTTGGTATAAGCTACCATAATATTCCTGTGCCAAATTCCCCATTAGATTCTTGACTTCAGCAGGTATTGTGACATCATAACGGGGGTAGAAATTTTGCCAAAAGGTAGGGAGAAAACGATAAGTGCGAAAACCAGAGCAAATTAGCAGCCAGTAAAGTTTATTTTCTGCATAGTGTTGACGCAGAAAATTGATAGCGGCAATCCAACTACGTGGTAGTGTTGTACTCGACCAAGCACTAGGATCAACAATAGTATCGCCGGAATATACCACACTAATTTTTTCTCCCAAAAAAGTCTTTTGGCATAACATCAGAGTTGAAAATCCTTTGAGTGCATTGGATGTTTCATCTCTCAACAATAAAACCCAGTTTTTGCGCTCTAGATCAATTTGAAACCCATCCCAGGTTATACCTTTAAAGTAATTTTGCAGTAGCACATACATTGCGGTGCGATCGCTTGGTTGCAACTTTTGAACCGGAATCAGCAAACTCTTCATTATTCGGAAATTACCTAAAATTAATTTGTAATATGTTTGTAATTAACACTTTATCGAGTACTTTAGTAAATTTACGGTGTAATGTGACAGATTCCAAAATGGTTATTTACACTACAATTGAGTATTCACATCTTGCACCTTCTCAATAAGAGTTGGTGGGTATTGCTCACTCTAGAAAATAATTCAGATGTTGGTTAGGTTGAAAAACAAAACCCAACATTACCAAAGCTTTTATTGGATTACGCTGTCGCTAACTGTCCATTAAATTATTATTGTCCATTTTCAAGAATTTTTGTCATTTTGCGTTGAAGAGTAGTAATCGCCAAAATCCTTATTGATTAAGGCTTATAGTGATTTTCTTTTTAAATAACTCAATCACAAATTTTTAAATTAAATGATGTCATAAATAACATAAAATTTTAAAGTAAATGATGACATATTTTTAAGAGTGTTTATGCCCAGGAAGCCTATGAGCAAAGGATTTCCAGCTTTGGAAATAGAGGAGGTATCAACAATAGAGGAAGAACAGACAAAGCACCTCCTTGTTAACGAAGATTCAGTAGATTACTTAAAAAAGGTGGACTTAATAGATGCTATTTGTCAAGCACCTGACAAAGCGGCTCGTAGGGATGCGATCGCACATAAAACGCAGCTATTTTATAGTAATGGAGCCTCTGCTTGGGTGAAAACAGCAAAAGAAGAGGTTATATATTTTTGTAATTAGACTGCAAATAAAGTGCTTTAAAGCTATTCTTGTAATTCAAGAGCCTTGGGCTTGCTGTAATAAATTAAATTAGAAAACATATATTTAGCCGAGTTTTACAGGCGGATTTTGGACAATAATTCTTTAAAACTGATTTCAACTCTGGACAATAATTCTTGAAAACTGATTTAATTGCTGAAAGCCGCGAAAATAAGTAACTTATGCCCCTAAACTTGGAAAAAATGGACATTAATTCTTTAAAACTGACAATAATTATTTAATGGACAACTGGAGAATAACGGATTCGAACCGATGGCCTCTGCGGTGCGATCGCAGCACTCTACCAACTGAGCTAATTCCCCTTAATCGGTGCTATGTCAAGAGTACTATTACTCCTTAATTTAAGACATTATCACCATAAATTATTCTAACATTCAGTTACCGATGGTTGAGGCTGTTTTTGGGAATAAACCTTCTGCACACGTTCGAGTTCCAAATCATTGAGATAATCAACAGTCCAGTTACAGCAGCGCTGGAGCATGTGGAATGGGTAAGTATTCGCTACACCAACAACTTGCATCTGCGATCGCTTCGCTGCTTCGATACCTGCTGGAGTATCTTCAATTGCCAGACACTCCTGTGGTTGAAGATTCAATTCGGGATATTCTTTATTTAGACGTTTTACTGCCAGTAAATAACCATCAGGTTCAGGTTTACTGGTATTGATGTCATCACCCGCGACAATGATTTTAAAATGTTCAGCGAGTTTAGCTCGATTTAGTACTAGTTCTATTTCTGTGCGAATCGCGCCACTAACTAATCCTAGTTTCAGATTGCGCGATCGCACCTGAAATATTAAGTCTTCTATACCTGGATATAAAGGCAGTTTCTCTATTTTTTTTAGTTCCACCACATAGGCTTGGGCTTTGCGGTACAGCAACTGAGTTAAATAGTTTTGGTCATTTACTCTACCACGATTAGCGAGTAGTTGCTGAAAACAAGCGCGATCGCTGCGTCCTAAAGAAGCTTGACGCTCACTCACCCTTTGGGGTTGGAGATTTTCTTCCATGAGAATCTCATCGATCAGTTGCAAGTGGATTGGCTCATCGTTAATGATTACACCATTAAAATCAAAGAGAACTGCCTTTAAACTCATGCCATTATGCCAAACGCTGGAGAACCAAGTCCCTCCAAATCATTATTATCTACTGATGTGGCAGTATACTGACGGACATTTTCGGTTGCTATTGGTTTAATGCCGCTAGTTACCTGATTTATCCACCATACATCCTGCGATCGCACTGCTTCAAATCCGGCTGCACCCATATTCGCTTCTATACTACTAGCAGCATATTCACGAATATATGGCTCTTCAAAAACATCATTGAGCCATTCTAACTGACGCAGAGTCTTCTGATTCCCATCTAGAATTAACACTTGTCCTCCAGTTACCAGCAGCCGAAAGCTTTCGTGCAGAATTGCTAAAGACGCCGCATCTGGTGTTTCGTGAAATAACAAGGAAGCTGTTACTAAGTCAAATGTTGCATCCCTCAAACCAGTTTTTTCAGCATTTCCATGTCGCCATACTATATCTAAACCAGCATTTCTAGCTTTATCTTCTGCCCTTATCAGCATATAGGGCGATAAGTCCAAACCAATAACTTCCGCTTCGGGGAAAGCCTGTTTTAACATTAAAGTAGTAGAACCTGTGCCGCAGCCTAAATCGAGTATGCGTCGTGGTTTTACCTTGACGGCATCAACTAAAGCTTGACGAACAATACTTTCATTCGGTGGCAAAACATAGTGGGTAATCGGATCGTAAGTAACTGCTGCATCGTAAGTCAGATATCCGCCAGCAATACCGTGAAAGTTTTGATTACTGTAGTACCACGGAATTATGACATCATCTCGTCGATAGCGATCGCTCTCTTTCTCCCAATCAATACTATCAGCGTAACGCCGTAACCCATCTTCATCAATCAAAAGACGCACTACAGGGGATAAAAAACGTTCCCAGATTGTATCTTGACGCACTGCCATATTGTGTCAGAACTTTAAGGAGCTATTTAAACAAAGTGATTTTCTTTACAAATTTTAATACATTTGGGAAGCATCTGCTTTCTCCCTATGGTGATACGTTGACGATTGTAACTTTTTGTAGTGTAATTGTATTATGTAAATGTCACTCCTAAAAGTAGTTCTTCAGCTTTACGAAAATTTAGAGAGCCAAATGAAAGACAATACAACATTTATATTGCTACAACTAACGTAGCAATATATAAGTAATGGTTTATAAGTTATAGCGATAATTATCACTGCCCTATACTCAATCCCTCCGGGTGACGCTCGTACCTCACTAACGCTGCGCTAACGGTAGTTGCTCATGGCGGAAGACGCTCGATGACTCGCTAACGCTGCGCTATCGCCCTTGGCGTCTCCCCTTCTCCCAAAGCGAGAGGCTAGCGCCAAGGGAGAAAACCGCACTACCTCACCAAAAATTAAAATTTAAAATCCAAAATAGAAAAAATTATGCCCTACGAAAAGTTAAAAATTACCACACCAGCACCCGTCTTATCTTGGGCAAATCACTCTTTGGGGCCAGAAGAAACCAAAATGGCCAAGAATGTGGCATCATTGCCATTTGTATTTAAGCATGTGGCATTAATGCCAGATGTTCACTTAGGAAAAGGTGCTTTAGTGGGTTCTGTAATTGCAACCAAAGAGGCAATTATTCCAGCAGCCGTCGGTGTGGATATTGGTTGCGGTATGAGCGCTATCAAAACAGCATTTACTGCTGAACAACTAGAAGGTAAACTGAAGAAAATCCGCTTAGATATTGAAGCAGCAATTCCGACTGGATTCAACGAAAATAAAGACGTTGAAAAATCTGTCAGCAACTGGCAGCACTGGGATGATTTTAAAGACTTGCATCGCGGCGTGCAAGACTTACAAAGTAAAGCGATGAAACAGATGGGTTCTCTCGGTGGAGGAAATCACTTTATTGAAGTGTGCCTCGATACAGAGAATCAAGTTTGGCTAATGCTGCATTCTGGTTCGCGTAACATTGGCAATAAACTTGCCCAGTGTCATATTCATACAGCCAGAGAATTAGCAAAAATGGCAGGTAATAAATTGTCCGATCCAGATTTAGCTCACTTTGTCGCTGGTACGCTAGAATTCCAGGCATATTGGCACGATTTACAATGGTCACAAAACTATGCACGTGTCAACCGTGATGTGATGATGGCGCGTTTTAAGCACATAGTTGAGAAGCATTTAGCCAGTGGGAAAGCAACTAAACCTTTATTGCAGGTTAATTGTCATCATAATTACGCCGAAAAAGAAGTGCATTTTGATGAGGATGTATACGTTACTCGTAAAGGTGCAGTCCGTGCCCAGACTGAAGATTATGGGATTATTCCTGGTTCGATGGGGGCAAAGTCTTTCATCGTTAAGGGTAAAGGTAATGCTCATAGTTTTTGTTCTTGTTCTCACGGTGCAGGGCGTTTGATGTCAAGAAATAAGGCAAAAAATGTCTACACACTTGATGATTTAATTGAGCAAACAAATGGCATAGAATGCCGCAAAGATGAGGGTGTGTTAGATGAGATTCCTGGTGCTTATAAACCAATAGAGCAAGTTATGGAAAATCAAGCAGATTTGGTTGAGGTTGTAGCAACGCTTAAGCAAGTTCTTTGTGTTAAGGGATAATTTAGGTAGGGTGGGTAATACCCACTTTTTTTATTTTTTTAAACGCAGAGGTACGCTGAGGAAGAAATGAGTGTTTTTAGTGAATGGACTGAGCAAATAGAGGCATCTGCTAGCGCTAGCGAAAATAAATTAATAGTGTAATTTTGTCACGCATTAGCTTACTATCTTTTTTGTAGTAGCTCATAAGTGAGTAGGCAACATGAAATCTGAACAACTCTCAGCCATTGATGTGGCAAGTGGAAATCTTGTGCCGATGAGCAGTAAATCTTCTATTTTATCCAGCACTAATCACTGGAACGGGATTGTGCTTGAACAGCATCATTTACCCGCCTTTGAATGTCCAGAGCTTTGCTTACAGCAGCACAGTGTTAATATTTGGCTTGGTAATTCATGTCAAATAGACTGGCGACTAGCAGGTGGAAGGTTACACAGTACGCAGATGAGGAGAGGTTTGGTTAACATCATTCCAAAGAAGATTCCGACTCAAGCGCGTTAGCACGAGGAAATAAAATTTCTCCTAGTCTCCTTTGATTCCAGTCTATTTAAGAGAGTAGCAGATGATCTGATCGTTGGGAGCGATGTCTACGACAGGCTACGCCTACGCACTATTGAAATTATCCCACAGCGCGGAGTCTGCGATCAGCAAATTTTTCATCTGGGAATGGCACTTAAAGCAGAGCTTGAAACCGGATATCCATCTGGTAAGCTATATGGTGAATCAGTTGCCATTGCTCTAGCAGCCCATCTCCTCAAAACTTATTCTGGAACACGGCAACCAATTGCAGAGCTTGAAATTAATCTTTCTGAGCGCCAATTACGGCAGATAATTGATTATATTTATGACAACTTAGCATTAAAGTTAACGTTGGTAGAACTGGCTAGTCTAGTAATATGAGTTCCTATTCATTCTGTCGTTGGTTTAAACGTTTAATGGATATCTTTCCACATCAAGATGTCATTAAATGTCGAATTCAACGAGCTAAATTTTTACTTACTTATAGTCAGTTACCTATTATTGAAATTACATATCAAATTGGCTGTTCTAACCAAAGTAACTTTACTACTATTTTTCGTAAGCATGTAGGAATCACACCCAAATTATATAGAGAAATGATATAAAATTTGGAATTTGGCAAGATTTCAATATTTTGAAAGCAAGTTTTCAGAAGACAGAAGCTGCACTCACAATTTATTCTCATAATTGTCCAGTGAAAATCGAGAATATCATGCAAAATAGCCAATACGAACAAGAGTATAAGAAAAAAGTAATTGATTTCTTTGATAGTAGAACTAGCTACGACAACGATTACACAATTGATCGCGCTCTGCCTCTATTAAATTTAGTTCAACTTAAAAAGGGACAACAAGTATTGGATATCGCAACTGGCACAGGTATCATTGCTATTGCTGTTGCACAAATTGTCGGCTCTGAAGGAAAAGTAATTGGAGTAGATTTTTCTTCAGGGATGCTAGCTCAAGCACAACATAAAATTGAAGAATTAGGCTTGCAAAATATCGAACTCATTGAGGCTGATGCTGAGTATATCGACTTCAAAGATGAGAGTTTCAATGTAATTCTTTGCTCTACAGCAATAGTGTATTTCAAAGATATTCCTGCCGCTCTACGTAAATGGTACCGTTTCCTCAAACCAGGCAAAGTTGTGGGTTTTTCTTGTTGTTCTGAAGAATCTTGTGGAGCACAACTCATCATCGAAATTTGTAACAAATATGATATTTTGCTGACAAGTATCAATGAGCCAACAGGTACACCCAAAAAGTGTCATCATCTGCTTGCAGAGGCTGGTTTTGAAAATATTAAAGTGAAGACTCAACAACTAGGTTTCTACCGCAATCTAGAGCAAGCTAGAGAATGGAATGGAGGATGGTTTCATCCCAGAGAAAATCCCTTGTTACAGGTTTCATCTGAACAAATGGCAGAATTAAAAGCAGAGTATCGTCAAAAAATTGAAGCAGAAGCAACTGAGCAAGGCGCTTGGTACGAAAATCTGACTTTTTTTGTAACTGGTCGAAAGGTTTAGAGGAAACTCTAATTTTCTATTGTATTTAGCCAATTCATTAAATCAGCCTCACTGGCAAAATCTAGTAATACTTCACCCAAGTTTTCTAACTGAGCCAGGGACAACTCTTGCAATCGAGATTGTAACTGAGAATTAATTGAACCAAGCCGACGAGTTAATAGACGTATCACTAGCCTTAGTTCTGATTGTCTTCCTTGTTCAATACCTTGTTCAATGCCTCGTTGTCTCCCTTCTTGCAGTCCTTCTTCAAGAATTTCTTGATAAATGGCAGATTCTTTCATATCTTCTCTCCTCAAAAACTGACGAATTAGTTCTGGCTCGAATACCAACCCTGCTAGAAGTTGGGTACATACCGAGATACTCTGCTTGGTGGCTTCTTCTTCAATCATACTCACCTGAACTGCTACCTGTTGAAGTAAGCTTTGAGGAGAATCTGTTCGCGCCAAAATTGCCAGAGGTAATAAACCAGGAGATAACAATAAAGGTTCTGGATCTTGTTCCCAAATTCGGATGATGCGGTAACGGTGGGTAGTATTGCGGGCAGTAAATTGATCTACAAAGACAGCTTCTGAAGTTGTGGGTTTAAGGAAAATCACTACCTGCTCGATATCACAATTATATTGTCGATATAGCCGCACCCAATAGTCCAACATCCGTAGTGGCAAGGGTGGAGTCGATGCTGGTAAGGTTTGAAACTCTAAATGCAGTATTTGATTAGCAGTTTGCGAAAAGGTTACTGAGTCGGCACGGATTGGTTCTTGATTTAATTCTGTTTTGAGAATCTGGATATCCGTTGTTTCAGATGCGAGTAAGTAGCGGATAAAATCTTCTGGATACTGCTCAACCAGATATTTTAAGGTGTTATCGTATGTCACTTTAATATCAGTTTAGACATAAACTCATGTAGAGACGTGGTATCGCTACATAGTTTGGACATAAAAAATTTAAATGTAGGTATTGTTTCTTGTTAGCGCTACTCTACGAAAAACTGCTGTTCGCTGATAGCGCTAACGTTTAAATTTGGTGTCTTTTCAAAACTACAGTGTCAAAGATTGAGGATTTGTCTCAATCAATTTTGCTAAATCTTGCAAGAACGCCGCAGCATGGGCACCATAAATAATCCGGTGGTCAGAAGTAATATTCACCTGCATTTGTTGCCGCACGCCAAATAAACCGTCGGGTGTTGCTACCACTTGCGGACGGGATGCCCCGATCGCTAAAATTGAACCTTGTCCAGGCGGTAAAATCGCATCAAATTTATCCACACCAAACATCCCCAAATTCGACAGGGTAAAAGTACCACTGTTGTATTCTTGGGGCTGTAGTTGTTTTGCCCTGGCACGTTCTACCAAAGACTTCCAAGTACGCGATAGAGAATATATATCCACTGCGTCTGCATTTTGCAGCACAGGCGTAATTAATCCGCCATCATCCATCGCTACTGCTACGGAAATGTTGATATCAGAATGATAAACAATACCCTGGTCTGAGTAGCTAGCATTTAACAATGGGTGTTTTTGCAATGTCACTGCTACAGCTTTCGCCAGTAGCGCTGTCATTGTCACACCTTTGGATTTAATTTGTTTATAAAGTTTGTCTAACCCATCAGTGGTAATTGTATAACCGACACGGAAGACGGGCACGGATATGGTAGCTACCATGTTCCGCACTACGGCATTTTGGAAGGTAGTTAAAGGTACGGTTTGACCAGGAACAGCCGCTACTACTGGCGTGGGTGCTGGTGTCCGAGGTGCTGGGGGTGCAACTGGGGCGCTGGTTGGTACGGATGCTGGTGGGGCAGCTGGGGCAGTGGCGGGTTGTTTGCCCTTATTAGACAATGCTTCTACATCTTCGGCGACAATGCGTCCGTGGGGGCCACTACCTTGGAGTGTAGTTAAATCAACTTTGAGTTCTTTGGCTAACTTGCGGGCACGGGGTGAAACTACAAGCCTTCCTTCTTTGTGGTTAGAACCGTTTTGAGACGCTAAGGCAGGTGGGGCGGCTGAGGCTGTGGCGGCAACTGGTTTCGGAGAAGAGGTAGTAGTAGCAGCCACGCCGCCGGAATTAGCCTGAGATTTGGCAGTTTCAATTTCAGCTTCCGTTTCGGCGATGAAGGCGATCGCAGATCCTACCGGGGCAGTTTCACCAGCTTCAACTATGATATGGGCAAGAAAGCCTTCATAAAAGGTTTCTACATCCATATCTGCCTTATCTGACTCTACAACCACCACTGTTTCGCCTTTTTCCACTTTGTCCCCAGGCGATTTCACCCAAGAGACGATTTTGCCTTCCGTCATGGTGGAACTCAGCGCCGGCATAAATACTTCGTGAATGCTCATAGGGTGGTTTGGAAATCAATGGTTTATGGACTTTAACAGTTTTTGTCAGATCGAATTGTATCTTGATGAGAGAGTTTTAGACTGTTTATATTTTAGGTTGGGGATTGGGCAAAACAGTTTCGAGTTTCGAGTTCCAAGTGCTGAGTAAAGAAGTAACATTCCCCACTCAGCACTCAGCACTCAGCACTCCCGAAGGACATTGGGCATTCTCTAGGAACCTAAATATAGCTTAGAGGTCTATAATACAGAGCTATCCTCTATGGTTAGCCAAAATCTCGATCTCGTTTTAGTCACTGACTTCCAAAAACCACCACGAATTTCTCACAGATTAAATGGGATTGCTATTTAATATTCCTCATAACCACTACTTAAGATACAAGAGCTTCTCACGGATAGAGGATATAGGATGTAGTTCAATCTAGAATTCAAAACTGGTAATAAACCTATTTGAAATTCCTGTTTATTTTTATGTCGGCAAAGCTAAAATTCTTTTTGATTGTGATATTAAGTATCTCTGCCACAGCTGGTGCTGGAATTTATATTATTCAGCACCAGCAATCTGCACCGATTGTTGAGACTAGTGATGAGCAACCCCAGCAGATGGGAGCAATACATCAGTCTCAGGAAGTTGCAGTATTCTCAGAGCGTTCCGATTATCAAACTATACCTTTAGAAAAGCTCAACTCATCTCTCCAAGGCAGTAATCCTACGACCCTCGCCCTGAATGCGTTTGAGGATATAGCAGTGGGAGGAACGCGAAAGATAGATGTAGTTTATCCGCAACCAAATCAGGCGTTAGTAACGATTACGCAAATCAAGCGGGGTAATAATTCAGTTGGGACGGTTAAATATCGAGCAGAGATGACAACCTTTGGGCGATCGCTTTTTATTAGCTCACCTCCAGTGTGGCAAATTGTTTGGGCTGGCTCCCAGGCAGAATGTTGGTCTGGGAGCCGTCACACTAAGTTAAATTCCATCTGTCATTAGTCATTGGTCATTGGTAACAAAACAAATGACTAATGACTAATGACAACGGACAAATGAAAAATTTAAATGTCGCCGCGAATTTCTTCTACAACGCCATCGCGTAAAACGATTTCGACTTGCATTTTGCTAATCAGGTTATCACCGGTTTCTACCCGGAAAAAACCTTCCATTTGAAATTGGTTGACTTCCTGATCTTGCTGGAGAAACTGTACTTGCTGGAGGTTTTGCAGCAACTGGTTTTTTTGCTCCAAAAATTCACTTTTCTTTTGATTGACTTGGAGTTGGATATTGTCAATTTGTTGGAGGGTCTGGGGGCCAGGTGGTTGCAGACTCTGCTTTTGAATTGCTGCGATCGCTCTTTGTCCTTCAACGTCTAGCTGTTGCAGTTGCTGATCGAGTTGATTGATCTGGGTTTGCAGCTGCTGTTGTACTTCCTCTTTCCAGAGAGGAGTCACAATGACTTTGACGTTAACGACGCGTTTCAGAAGTAAATTAGATTTGGAGACATCCATAAATATTTCACGTTCACTCTTTACAGTTAGCAGGTGGAATGATCAGGCAAACATGCCGTCAATAATATCGCGATAGCGTTCCGTGACGATATGTCGGCGAACTTTTAGTGTTTGTGTCATCAAGCCATTTTCGATGGAAAACGGTTCCAGGATGAGTTTAAACGTTCCGATGCGGTCATCCGGTCGATAGCCTGGACGATTTTGGACTTCCCGATTCAATTCTTGGCGAAATAAATCCTGGATCATTCTACTCTCCAAGTCAATTTTTTGACTATCTGAGGAAGTCACTTGATCGTTGGGCGTGTCCAGCGTTAGATTCTGACTTGCTGCCCATTTTTCTAAGGCTTCGACATTAGGGACAATTAAGGCTCCCAGGCTGCGCCGATCTTGACCAATGAGCATAATTTGATCGATGTATGGCGATCGCAAACACGCATCTTCGATCGGCTGTGGCTCGATGTTTTCCCCGTTAGTCAATACAATCGTATCCTTAGACCTGCCAGTCAGCACTAAGTCATCTTGTGGTGTCAGCCAACCCAAATCGCCACTATCAAACCAACCTTCAGCGTCAATTGCTTTCGCTGTCGCTTCAGGATTTTGGTAATAGCCTTGCATAATTTGCGGGCCTCTCAACAATACTAAGCCTCGCTTCTCTATTGGTAAAGGCGCTTTTGTCTCTGGATCGACGATTTTAGCTTCTGTAGCGGGTAGTGGTAGCCCTGATGCACCAATCAAATTTCGCCAAGGACGACGCACATGGGTGACAGGAGAAGTTTCTGTCAAGCCATAGCCTTGCAAAATCTGCACACCAATAATTTCAAAGAAATTATCTATGTGTCTGGGAAGGGCACCACCACCACTAATCATCTGCTTAACTTGTCCCCCTGTGGCTTCCCTAACTTTGGCGTAAACCAGTCGTTCTCCCAATGCATGGAGGGGTAATAAAGCTGATGCTTGGATCTTAGCTGCTAATCGTTCGCTGGCTGAAGCATGAAGATTATTTAAATCCAATCCCTGAGCAGTTCGCCGCGCTTTGATATATTTCTCGCTAATACCCAATAAAGAGTTAATTAAGCGTTGCTTGTTCGCTGGTTGTTCCCGGAACTGCTTTTGCACTCCTTCATAAATTGATTCCCACAGGCGGGGTACACCGACCATGTAATTAGGTTTAAATTGTCTCAAATCCCCTTTTACGGAGCGTAAATTAGTATAAACTTGGGTGCAACCTTGAGATAGTAGGTAATATTCAACGGTTCGTTCGTAGCTGTGCCACGAAGGTAGGATACTGAGAACAATATCGCTGGCATTTGGTTGCAATACTGTCCCAAAGGTTGTTACTTGGTGCATTAAGTTACTATAAGACAGCATTACACCTTTGGGTTTACCCGTAGTACCAGAGGTATAAATTAGGGTTGCCAGAGCGTCACGATTTTGCTTGACTGGCACAAAATTATGACTTTTCCCAATTTCGAGCAACTGCGAAAAGTTGAGTACCTTTAGGGTTTCGTCTGTTGGTGGTGCTTCATCCGAAAGTAAGATTACCACTTGAATTGGTAAATCTTTGAGGCGGTCTTGTAGTTTTTTAAGTGTTTTTAAATCCTCAACGACGATCGCTGTACTACCGCTATTAGTGATAATAAACAGCAATTCTTCTTTTTCGGCTTGGGAACTACGCACTGCATCAACGCCTCCAGCAGTCATTATGCCTTGATCGGCAATAAACCACCGAGGACTATTGTCAGCAATTAGGGAAATGCGATCGCCTACCTTTACTCCCAACGCCTGTAAGCCAGCAGCAAATAGTTGGATTTTCTCTGCTAACTGAGTATAAGTAATCATTACCTCTGGTTTAGCGTGAGGATTGCGCAGAGCGACAATATCACCAAATCGTTGAGCTGCCAAAGGCCAAATTTCTGGTAGCGATTCCACATTTGTGTAATCTACCAACCGCTTTAATGCCTGCCGTTCTCGCTCACTGATGTTAGATAAAAAAGAAGACGCGGTTTGGGTTGTTGACATAACACCTTACCTAAATATTTT
This sequence comes from uncultured Nostoc sp., assembly GCF_964247315.1. Classification (GTDB taxonomy): domain Bacteria; phylum Cyanobacteriota; class Cyanobacteriia; order Cyanobacteriales; family Nostocaceae; genus Nostoc. The sequence goes on along the minus strand of NZ_CAXTTT010000057.1, from coordinate 13,265 downwards.
TAACTGATCGTTTTCCAGCTTATTTTGTTATTAGGCTACAATAACCGTCCTTATTATCCACATTCCCTTCTGTGTACGATCATTCCAGGAATTCCACGTTTCTATTCACAAAAATTTATGTTAAAGTTAATTTACATAGAGTGCAAGCAATGATTGTGTTTGCATCAAAGAACAGCGATCGCCTATATTTCACAGGAGATGATTACCTATGAATTTTATCGACACCATCATGCTAACGCTGCTCAATATTGCTGCTTGCATAGCGTTACCGAAGATTTTAGCTATCCTTTTGGATGATAAAACCAAACTTACTAAAGCTTTGGTGAATACTTCCAAATTACAAACAGCCAAAATTGAACTTACAAGTTTTCCTTATTGTACAGCTTACCAATTGACAGGTAGTCAATACTGCAAATTCAGTCCTGATTTTTGTGCCAAGTGTTCTCCGAATTAATGGACTGTTTGTCAGTAAAAATTCCTCAGTGCTTCTGACGGCCAGCTCTTAAATTAACTTTTTTACACATATTCATTCTCATTTGTCAAATATCTTATGTTGTTCGCAGTTTGCGCTTTCTTCGCTAAAGCGCAAACTCTGATGGCTAACCCTAACCTGAATAAACCTGTGTTCGGTATGGTGACAAATGGCGGCGAGATTTTATTTGTGAAAGTCGCAAAATACATTAAGCTCCTTGCATCACAAACACACAAAGAGATTTTCCTCTTCTGGGAATGACTTGGGTTAATATTTCTTGGCTTCTAAGTGAATTTTGTAATTATTTTGGCGTTGCATAATTAAGGGATGAACTGTGCTCATTGTGCATCAACCCATATTCGTAAGAACGGGCATCGACGTGGTAAACTTTCATTACATTTGTGTATCATGCGATCGCAAACGGTTCGGATAAAATCCTCCCGGCTGTGGCGATCCCCTTAAAAAGCCACCGTGTACACACAAATCTCTCTTGAGGCAATTTACGGTATTCATTTTTTCCTCACCGTGCCCGTTCAGGTTTTTTGTACGCTTAGAAATTTTTAAGTGCCTGGAACGACACTTTTTCTCTATGTTTCAAAGCTGCTGAGTTTGGGACGCTATTAGCTCGCGTAGCCAAATGTGTAGCGGATCGCGATCGCAACGCTCATGCCAAATCTGTAGAAAATTGTACTTACCAAGTTCAATCGGTGGCTTAAGGATAGCAAGGTTTGTATATTCAGCAAAGAGCATTGCAATTCGACTAGGCAACGTAACAATGAGATCAGTCTGAGCGACTATCAGAGGAGCCGAGAGAAAATGTGGTAACTTCAACATTACTCGACGCTTCATGCCTAAGCCTTCTAACACAGTATCCACACGGGTTTTAGTCGAACCCGGTATTGCGTTTATAGGCGTAATGAAGGCATGTGGCCAAGCAACATAAGATTCAATTGTAAGATCCGTTTGAGTAATGGGATGGTCAGCCCGAACTACAGATACATAATCTTCTACAAATAACTTTTGGAACCTAAACTCCGAAGTTTTTGGTAGATTAGGAACTCCTAAGCCTAGATTGATAACTCCATTTCTCAGTAAATCTAATGTATCAGAACGCCAATGATGGCATTCCAAATTCAGTTGGGGAGCCTGTTGAGAAATTTGCTTCAAAACCTTCGGAAGAATCAAAACGGTTGCGTAATCTGATGCAGCTAGCTGGATTGTGCCTTGTGCTGTTTTAGGTTCAAAATCGGTTGGTTGAATTAACTGCTCAATATTTAACAAAATTTTCTGTAGTGGTTCGAGTAGCTCTTGAGCACGTGGTGTAAGAACCATGCCTTTCTTAGACCGCACAAGTAATGGATCGTTGAACACTTGGCGTAATCGCCCAAGTGCGTGACTGGTAGCTGATTGACTCAAACCAATTTTTTCTCCAGCATTCGTGACGTTACGCTCTTGCAGCAAGGCATATAACACCAGTAAAAGATTAAGATCCAATTGCTGCAAATTTATTTCATGCATAAATATTATTTATTCTATGAATTTGACAAATAATCATGAATTACTTACGATCAGTATGTTTATTAGAAGCAAGGTATAGGATAAAAGTTTGGCAATAATTTGGATCAAAATCAGTAAGCAACCCTTGACTGAAAATCACGGGCTGTCAAGAGGATAAAACTTTTCATGCTTCTCCTATTTTTTTTATTTATTAAGTAAGTCAGCACAAGAAAAACAACCTGTGTAAATCAAAGTAAAGGAGGCTAAAACTCTTGTCCTCTCAGGAGTTGGGGACTCAGTGGCTCATCTGGGGATTGGGGGAAATGGTGCGTAGGCGTAGCCCGTCGTAGACATCGCTTTTTCAACTTCATCATTCCGCCTTTGAGTCTCATGGTTCAAGCTCAGAACTCGAAACGCCGAGCTTTTATCTTGGAACTTGATGCTCAGAACTCGAAATGTCGAGCTAGGAAGCTGGGAAATCTAAACTTTGCTGAAAAGAGATGACTATTTCATTCAATGATCGCCTCAAGCCTTGATTATGTGCTTGTAGTTAATGCACATGAGCAACGCGATTTTATGAGGTGCTAAAAATTAGGGGTATAAACCACCTGTTTAATAGTGCCGCAGCTACGCCCGCACAACTCTTGGAGACGCTGCACGTAGCTTGCTTCCACGAAATGGTACGGCAAAGCTACTTCTCTGCGAGAGGCTGCGCCAACGACTACGGTCAGTACAAGTCAGTCACCGCCGCAGGCATCGCAGCGAGATAGCTGTTTTTATTGAGAATCTGGCTATGTGACTGAGAATTCAAACCCGATCTCACAAAATTGTGTTGCTCCCTTAATGCACTGAGGCTTATAGAATTCGCACTGGTTCTAGTTGTAATTAACGATTTTGCCAATTGTCTAGATGCAGTGGTGTTGTGCCTTGTTAAATTGTCGTCACCAATCACCTTTCTCGTAAATGCCCTACCAGTTAACAAAAATTACAATTGCATCGTTGCTCAAACCGTTAGAAAGTTCGCCAGAGTGCGAGTAGGAGTTTTTATATTACTTTTGTGGAAAACTGAAATGATTCAAAAATTTACAACCCCAATCCATAGAGGCAAATACATCCGTGTTGCTAAATTTGCAGATGTTCAAGCAGCAGGTAGTTTGTTGGTTCCTAGCGAAAAACATACTATTGCTCTGTTTTACTCACACAATAAAGTCTATGCAATTGATAACCGTTGTCCTCATATGGGCTTTCCCCTCCACGGAAGCACTTGCAAAAATGGCATTGTGACTTGCCCTTGGCACTATGCCCGTTTCGATCTCGCTAGTGGCGGAACATTTGACTCTTGGGCAGATGATGTTCCCTGTTTTGGTGTAGAAATCCGCGATGGGGAAGTTTGGGTAAATTTAGATCCCCCAGTTAACCTCTATGCCCACCACAGCCAACGTCTTCAGGATGGTTTAGAACAGAATATTTCGTTAGTTATTGCCAAATCAGCGATCGCATTACTAGACATGGGGGTAGATTTTACCGAACCATTTCAGGTGGGACTGGAATTTGGCACACGTTATAACAAAGCAGGCTGGAGTACAGGCTTAACCATCCATACTTGCATGATGAATTTGCTGCCTTATCTAGATGCAGAAGACAAACCCCGCGCCCTTTTCCAAGGACTTTCAGCAGTCGCTAGTGATAGCGCTGGAGCGCCGCCTCATTTTGTAGTTCATCCATTGCCCAATTCTATGGTTGACGTTAGTACCCTTAAAAGCTGGTTTTGCCAGTTTATCGAGGTGCGTGATAGTGAAGCAGCAGAGAGATGTCTGATATCTGCAATTCGGGCAGGAGCTAATTCTCAGCAGATCGCAGACATGCTGTTCACATCTGCCACAGACCACTGTTACATCGATAGCGGTCATGTACTCGACTTCATTAACAAGGCACTGGAAGCCCTGGATGCCGTTGATTGGCAAGGGGCAGAGTCAGTTTTGGCGAGTCTAGTTTCTGGTTTAGCAACTGCTGACCGCATGGAAGAATCCAATTCTTGGTGCTACCCGGTGGATTTAGTAGGAATTCTAAAATCTGCCTTTGAGCAGTTACCTATGGTTTTGGCAGCAGGACGACCTCGACAAGGAACTTGGTCAGGTGAGGAGGAATTAGTGCCGATTTTGTTAGGGGACGATCCACAGAAAATTATCAATTCTCTTCTGACTGCTCTAAAAGCTGGTTGTACTGAAGAACAATTGGCAGGTGTAGTTACTTACACAGCAGCACTTCGGGTAGCTCGTTTCCAGACTAACAACGACTTTAGCGACTGGAATTCAGCGCACCATTCGTTCACTTTTGCCAATGCAGTGCATCAAGGATTACGACGAGTGTCTTCACTGGAATTACTACGAGGTGTGTTTGATGCTGCTATGAGTGTATATCTGAATCGTTTTTTGAATGTGCCACCAGCAAGACTCCCAGAACCAAAAGACTCTGCTCAAAATCCTGAAGAATTGCTCAACCAACTACCAGATTTATTAAATCGCCAACAACAAGTAAATCAGATAGGTCAGTTAGTGGCTGATTATTTGTACAATGGCGGCTCTGTTGAGCGACTGATGGCAATGTTGGGTAAGTTGATGCTACGCGAAAATCGGGAGTTTCATGTGATTCAGGAAATGGAAGCAGCTTTTAGACAATACTCGCTCTTAAGTGAAACTTCTGCTGGTATTCATGTACTAGTTGCTGCTGCTCGTTATTTAGCAGCACACGCACCCACAATGCGATCGCAAGAGCAAACCTATGAAATTGCTGATCGGTTGCATAAAGGCGATCGCCTGTTTGAAGAATCATAATTTAGCTAATCTGGGAGAATAATTGCTGCGATCGCCTGATACAGGATTATTTGTGCGATCGCGGCAATTTCTGCCTTGTGACTAGATTTCCAATCTTGTTTTTCTTGCTCATTAGGGAAACTCAAGAGGCGAATTAAAAATTGCATAAATGTTCAACTCGCCTCAGTTAAATACTTGAAAATTTCAATAAATCGATCAATCAAGTCCGTTTGTCAATAGGGTTTGAGACGCGCTAACCCTGAATTATATATCGTATAAAAGGGAAGGATTTTTTTAGATACAAAATTGTCAGCATCACATTTTCTGTTTCTGTATTATTGTTAGCTGGATGTATAAATTTAAATTTAAAACATTTGTATGTAATTAAAAAAATATTTTCTCCAAGTTTAGGGGGTAAATGAGGAGTCATGGTGACTAAGCCGCCCTGTCACCAGAGCAACTCGTCTACAAAACCGGACGTGAGATACCACCTTTGTGGTGAACTTCATTCATGAATGATTTAAGATTGCTAGATGCTATCGATATAATTAACTTGACTTTTTCAAATTTTGGTAAATGTACAGCGAAGAAATTGTATTTAAATCTACTTCTTTAGGCTCATATTCATCCTCATTAGTATTTTTAAATAGGACTGTAAATGCACCAGCACCTAACCTATCTTGAGGAAATATCCGATAACAAGGCATCATAGTTAAATGCGATTGATATTTGGCTAAATTACTAATTTCTATCGCTTTAAACTGGGAAAACCGCTCTAAAAACCATTCACAAACTTGCTCATTTTCTTCGGGCGAATATGTGCAAGTCATATAAGCAAGATAGCCTTGCGGTAAAACAATTTTAGCAGAGTTAGCTATAATACGCTTTTGCCGATTTGCACTCTTATTAATAGCAGTTGGGTGAAAACATCCAGGTGCTTTTTCACCTTTAGCAAGTAACGATTGTCCAGTACACGGAGCATCTACTATGACTATATTGCTAGAGCCAGGAAGCATTTCGGCAAATATGCTCGAATCTCGATTAACCACTGCACTAGGGCTAATCTGGCAACGCTTCAAATTAGAAATTAGCATTCCTAGACGTTTGCCAATTACTTCATTACTGATGAGCAATTCAGGTTTTAAAGCTCTCCAAGCGAAGATACTTTTACCTCCTGGTGCAGCACACATATCAAAAACTAAACGCACTGACTCAGGAATAGCTAACAAAGTAGTAGCTGCAAACACCGAAGAAAAATCTAAACAATAGAAATATCCTTTTTCATGCAAGGGATGCTGACCAGGTTTTTCTCCCAGAGATAAGCGGTCTATAAATTGTGGTTGCCAAGATATTGGTGTTTCCACTGCTAAAGGCGAAATAGCTGGCTTTTCTTGACACCAAAGAATACTAGGTGAAAAAGGCTGAGGATTGATTAAAGCCTCAATAAACTTTTCTTGCTCATCTAAGTTAGCGAACAAACGCCGCGAGACTTTAAGTAATAAATTAGAAGGTTTTTCCATGTAGATTATGAATTATCAATTACGAATTACGAATTACGAATTACAAATTAGTACGTTGTATCTAAATCAAAATCAAACTGTTACACAAGAACAATGTAATTAAGGCTTTTGGCTTCATACTCAAAATATAATGACCGCCATTGGGATCGCAATGGCCAAGCTACCCCACTGCACCGGAGAAGGTCATGTTATTAGATAGTTTTCCGCAAAAATTACGCAAAGAAGCACACTTATGGAGGGATGAAGGATTAATTAGTTCTTCGCAGTATGAGCAGATAGCAGAACGTTATCAATTTAAAAACCTGGAAGCTGCTGCACGCGATCGCAATAAAGCGATTGCGATCGCTATCGGCAGCATACTTTTATGCTTAGGCATAATTACCTTTGTATCAGGAAACTGGCAGGGAGGATCGCGAGAAATCAAAATTATTCTGATGATGAGTTTGTTTTTTGCGATCGCCATCACTGGATTTTACACCTGGAGGCCACCTGAAGGAAAAAAGCCAGAACGAAGCAAACGCCTACTAGGAGAGGGGTTGCTAATTTTAAGCGCCTTCATCTTCGGTGCAAATTTACTGCTGATGGCCCAGATGTTCAATATCATCGGTTCAACTTCCCAACTGTTTCTCGCTTGGGGATTCGGTGTTGTAGTCATGGCCTTCAGTTTATCCTTAAATTCTTTAGGAATTCTATCAATTGTCCTTGTAGAAATCGGCTACTGGACTGGACTAGAAGACTTATGGTACGCTTCAGGTGAGTTAACTTGGTCGCGGCTAGTAGTGCAACATATGCCTTTGTTGGCATGGCTGGTATTTGTACCTTTAGCCTACTTCTGCCGATCCCGTTGGATTTTTGGCCTAGCAGCCTTTGTTTTTGCTAGTTCCTTACAAGCTAACCTTAATCCTCTGCCACTGCTGAATTATGCTGATATAGCCCCTTGGGTGGCATCTTTTGCTTTTGCACTCCCACCTGCATTATTCTGGAGTTATGATGACTTACTGTTTCCAACGATAAATTACAGATTGTTTCAATCTCTAGCCCGTAATTTAGCGTTGGTATGCTTCGGCATCGTCTTTTACGTTTTGTCTTTTCGTTGGGTCTGGGAATCTCCAGATTATAGTTATAATCAGCCAACGAATTTGACAAACTTATTCGAGTCTCTGCCAATTATCGATTTGGGGATTCTCAGCGGCTTGGCGGTATTACAATGGTTGTTTCTACTGCGCCAAAGAAATAATCCTCCGCGCCGCGAAGTGGTTTTCACAACTGCTGTCATTAGTACATTTCTTGTCTTTATTGCAATAGTACCTTTTTGGCATCAAACTATCAGTCGGATTGATGAACTTGGCATTTTTATTTTCAATGTACTTCTTGCAACATTAGCCTGGGGACTAATTCAAGAAGGATTGAAATTAAGCAACAGAAGTTCCTTTTGGGGCGGTATGTTGTTAGTAACACTGCAAATTATCAGTCGCGTACAGGAGTACGACACCGACTTACTTTTTAAGTCACTGGTCTATGTCCTGTGCGGTTCTGCTTTAATTAGCGCTGGACTCTGGTTTGAACGCCGCTTACCTGGTGGTAGCTCTACAAATAAAAAGTAGTGCAAATTCAGAATTCAGAAATCTGCCCATCATCAAAATTTCTGTGCGGCAAAATTTTTAAAGTTTCTCTGCGTCAGTCCTAATCTCGTTACTTTTGAACTCCTCAAGACCTCTGCTTTTTAGGACTACGCTCATGACTAATACCTCTTCTGAATCTAAGAATAAACCCTTGTCTCCCGAAGCCGAATTTTCCAATAAGGTGACTTTTCGGGATTACTTGATTGCTACTGAACAAAAATCGAATAAGCCCTTACCTTTTTGGCGGTTACTTGCTCCCCTGGCGCTGCAAACAGGGCTAATTATGGCAGTACCAGCCCAAGCAGTTTATACAGACGTAACAGGTAAGACGGTAATTTTGCAAACCGTACCTGTAGACCCTAACAATGCGATCGCAGGTAACACCTTAGCCTTAGATTACAACATATCCCGTACCTCAAATTTGAGCAGACTACCTGGCTGGCAAACATTAGTCAGCAGAGGTCGTGGAAGTGGCAGAAGATTGCCTGAAGGAACCAATATCTACGTGACTTTGCAAGAGCAATTCTCTACTGGTGGCGGTGTTCCGAGAGCTTGGAGACCGTTACGAGTAAGTGGCGATCGCCCCACAACTCTTAGAGCTAATCAAGTAGCCTTAAAAGGTGTTTATCAGGATGGTTCCGTTAACTACGGCTTGGAAACATATTACATCCCAGAAAACCAACGGCAGCAGATTCGCAACGACTTACAAGCCCAACGCGCTCGCAGAGGACAAGTACCACCTATTGTGGTAAAAGCGAAAGTAGATCCCCAAGGTAAGGCGGTGCCACTTAGTATGTGGGTGCGCGATCGCAACTATCGCTTTTAAGCTGTTAGGTAAAGCGTGAAAATATGCAAGCTTTGTCTCTAAAGTTCTGAGCGCTGACTCCCGGCGCTCAGAATTTTCTATTTGTCATCTGTAAATAAAATTACAAATAAAGAAATTAATTTTAATACTTGAAGCTGAGTTGACACTCTTAGTACTGAGTTGACTCTAAGTTACAGTTACACTTCAAGAACCGTCAACTTGTTATGTACAATCACCTGAGCCAAAAGTTACAAAGTATCCAAAATTTTTTTATAACCTGGAAATTAGGTTGTTACGCGATCGTTAAAATATAAAGAATATGTAAATAACATTACTTTTATATAAATTTTTCAATAAGAACATGAAAATAATGGTTCTAGAAATCTAAGTAAATTTTCGCTATGTAAGTACTATCAGGTTATATTTAGGTTTCTATTTTCAAATAGAGGATGTTTGAAAAGTCGCAAAGTATACTAAAGACCCCTCTCCAAACCTTTCCCTGATATGGGGAGAGGTTTTGAAACCCCCATTTGTTTGTAGGTAAGGGGGGCTAGAGGGTTAGGTTTGGGAAGTTTTGGTGTTAGCAATAATACTTTTCAAACATCCTCTTAGAGGTTGTTGAAATCGTGACAAAAAATTTGTTAATTAATACTTGTTAAGTTTGCAACTTTCTAGTTCTGACTCTGTGAAGTTCTGATCGAATAAAGCCCGATCTCAGAGTTATGTGTGAATTCTGACATAAAGAATTCTTATTGAAAGAGCAAGACTTTCAGGGATTAAAGCTTTATCACACTCAATTGAGGAAAGTTATATTATGCCCAGACTAATTGTTTCTGTTCCCCTGCTCGTAGGCACCTCTGGCTCGGATCTAGTGGTGGGCCAAGAGGACAATGCATTCCCAGCAATTGGAATTCAGGTTCTAAAAAATGGAGTCATTAATACTCAAGCAGGCAAGGACACTATCAAAGGTAGTGGCACAGGCGGCGACGACTTTGACAATGCAGGCACTGGCACAGGCATTGCTAACAGTGGCATCATCAATGCAGGGACGGGAGATGATACGATCTCTGGCACAGGTACTGGTGGTTTTGAGTATCGATCCTATGTAGCTGGTATAGGTATCTCCAATACTCAGGGTGGCTATATCAATGGAGGAGATGGAAAAGATTTGATCTCCGGTTTGGGGACATTTTTTGGTACAGGCATCCAAAACACCAAGGATAGCCTTATTGATGGAGGAAAGGGGGATGACTCTATCTCTGGAACTGGAAGTGGAAAATTTAGCGGGTTTGCTATAGGAATCTCTAACACTCAGAGCAGCGATATTAATGGAGGAGAAGGGAACGATTCTATCTCTGGAACTGGAACTGGTGGAACTGCTTTCAATGGAGGAGATGGTACAGGCATCTTTAACAGTGGTGGCAGCAACATTAATGGAGGAGACGGAAACGATTCTATTACTGGTATCGGCAAGGGCAGTGATGCAGATGCAGATCCGTCCAGAAGTTACGATCCGGGTAAGGGTACAGGCATCTCCAACGGTCAGGGTAGCACGATCAGTGGAGGAAAGGGAAACGACTTCGTCTCTGGCACAGGCACAGGCGGTGCAGGACTTTCCGATAACCCTTTTGACACGATTGCACCTAATGTAGGTATAGGTATTGTTAACAGTGGCACGATCAGTTTAGGCGATGGCAACGATAGGCTCATCGGTACTGGCATTAATAAAGGCATAGGTATTGTTAATACTAATGGCATTATCTATGGAGGAGAAGGAAATGATACCCTTACTGGGTATGGCACTAACACTGGCATCCAAGGTGGCACAATTGATGGCGAAAACGGTAACGATTACTTTAAAGCCCGTCGAATTGATGCTAGCGGTAATGCCTTTTCAGACCAAGGGGGCGCTATCGCCAATGTCTTGATTAAGGGTGGAGCTGGAGACGACACATTTGATGTTGGTTACGGTAATGCCAAAATTGATGGTGGATTGGGATCGGACAAGCTAATTCTGCCTGGTTTAAAAAGTAATTACATCATTCTAGGCAACTCCAACAATTACACTATTAAACGTGATGAGTTCACCCTTAATGTCTTGAATGTTGAGCAAATCGCCTTTTTTGGCGCTTCCTCTACATTAGGCTCTGCTTTGGTTTCTTAATCGGATAAGGTAGAGCCATCTAGAACAAAAAACCTTTAATAGGTATACAGACGAATGGCACTAAGAAAAGCGTAAATCCCTAATATAGCTAACTTTTAAATGTAAGGGTGTAAGGGTTGTACGGTCAGGAATTCAAAACAAAATAATACTTACAAATCAACTACTTTTTCTACATCCCCACAGCCAGAATAAGCAAAGGTTTCACCTTTTCTGGGTGACATTCGTCCTTTTCCCGTCTTTTTTAATTTGCGATCGCACACAAATTTACTAGTATTTCAAAACACACTGCTAAGGCACAATCAGCACTGGGCAAGGGGAAAGGTTAATCACGCGAGTAGTAACACTATCATCCGCTCCCTCTTCAGTCAAGCCTAGCCCTCGACAGCCCATGATAATTAAATCTGCCCCGATTTCATCAGCGACATCGCAGATCGTAAAAGCTGGTTTGCCTCGCCTTTCCAAGATTTCAGATTTAATTCCTTGCCCAGAAAATAAAGATTGGGCATTTTCCAGCAATTTAGCAACTACCTCTGGCGACACCATCGGATCATCGGCGCTAGGCGCATCTGGAGGCGGTTCTTCTACCACAGACAGCAGCACCAAGCGACTGCTGTACTTTTTGACTACGTTGGTAACAACATCAGCAGCTTCCCGCGTTTCCCGGCTTTGATCGATAGGAAATAATACTGTCTTAAATATATCTGTCACTTGGGTACCCCTGACTCCGGTAAAATCTTGATGGTTCTACTTTCAAAACAATAACAAAAAGGCAATCAGGAGAGTTTGGTGTGTCCAAAAAAAGTTTAGCAAGTTTATCTTCGGCTGATATCTCTGGGAAACGTGCCTTAGTGCGAGTTGACTTTAACGTGCCTGTGGACGATCAAGGCAACATTACCGACGATACTCGCATTCGCGCCGCTCTACCAACCATCCAGGATTTGACGCAGAAGGGAGCTAAGGTCATTCTCGCCAGCCATTTTGGCCGTCCCAAGGGTGTGGATGACAAATTACGCCTAACTCCCGTTGCCAAGCGTCTGTCTGAGTTACTGGGGCAAGAAGTCATTAAAACTGATGACTCCATTGGCGATGAAGTTGCAGCTAAAGTTGGCGCTTTGCAAAATGGTCAAGTGCTGTTATTGGAAAATGTGCGCTTTTACCCAGAAGAAGAGAAAAATGATGCAGAATTTGCCAAAAAATTGGCAGCTAATGCTGATTTTTATGTAAATGATGCTTTTGGCACTGCACACCGCGCCCATGCTTCTACTGAAGGTGTAACTAAATTCCTCAGCCCTTCTGTGGCTGGATATTTAGTTGAGAAGGAATTGGAATATTTGCAAAACGCCATTGAAAATCCCCAACGTCCTTTGGCGGCAATTATTGGTGGTTCCAAAGTTTCCAGTAAAATTGGCGTAATTGAAACGTTGCTGGAGAAGTGCGACAAGCTGATTATCGGCGGTGGGATGATTTTCACATTCTACAAAGCCCGTGGTTTGAATGTTGGTAAGTCATTGGTGGAAGAAGACAAGCTAGAACTAGCAAAATCTTTGGAAGCTAAGGCTAAGGAACGGGGCGTTACCTTCTTGTTACCCACGGATATCGTATCAGCAGATAAGTTTGCTCCCGATGCTAATGCGACAACCGTCAGCATTGAGAACATCCCCGATGATGGTATGGGTTTGGATATTGGCCCAGACTCAGTAAAAGTTTTCCAAGACGCCCTTGCAGATACCAAAACGGTAATTTGGAACGGGCCGATGGGTGTGTTTGAGTTTGATAAGTTTGCCGCAGGTACGGAAGCGATCGCTCATACCCTCGCCGAAATCAGCAAAACTGGCACAACTACCATCATTGGCGGCGGCGACTCGGTAGCGGCTGTGGAAAAGGTTGGTTTAGCCGATCAAATGAGCCACATCTCCACCGGCGGTGGCGCTAGCTTGGAGTTACTTGAAGGCAAGGTACTGCCTGGAATTGCAGCTTTAGATGATGCTTAAGTAGGCACTGGGGACTGGGAACTAGGGACTAAAGAAGGGAATAGGGTACAGGTTATTCCCGATCGCCTGTCACCTGTCACCTTTCCCCAATACCTAAGATCCAAGCCCCTATATAGAAAAATATATGCAACCTAAATGGCTGGAATGGGGACAGAAGTTACAAGCGATCGCTCAAAATGGTCTAACCTATTCTGAAAACCCTTTTGATATCGAACGTTACAAACAATTACGAGCGATCGCCACGGAAATCATGGCGAGTTACTCAAATGTAGAACACAGCTATGTCCTCGATTTATTTAGCCGTGAATTAGGATATGCAACTCCCAAAGGGGAGCATCCCACTTTTTATTTAGGGAGCAAAGATTAATCCATTAAGGTAGG
>NZ_CAXTTT010000056.1:0-50489 GCF_964247315.1 uncultured Nostoc sp. | reverse complement strand
GCCTGCAACAACTCACTTCCCTGGATTTAAGCCACAATCAAATAACGACGTTGCCAGAAGCGATCGCCCGCCTGCAACAACTCACTTCCCTGTATTTAAGCTTCAACCCCATCGAGAAGCCACCGCCAGAAATTGTTGCACAAGGTATTGAGGCAATTAAAGATTATTTCCGACAACTAGAAGTAGAAGGTAGAGATTATCTGTGTGAAGCAAAGTTAGTAATTATCGGCGAAGCAGGAGCAGGGAAGACAACACTGGCGAACAAAATTGAAGACCAAAATTATCAACTTCGAGAGGAAGACACTACAAAGGGAATTAAGGTCATCGAGTGGGGTTTCCCAATGGAAAACGGGCGAGAATTTCGAGTCAACATTTGGGACTTTGGGGGGCAAGAGATTTACCATGAGACTCACCAGTTTTTCCTCACCAAGCGTTCCCTCTACGTTTTAGTGGCAGATAATCGCAAGGAAGACACGGATTTTTATTACTGGTTGAATGTAGTAGAACTGTTGAGTGATAACAGTCCGTTGCTAATCATCAAAAAGGAGAAGCAAAACCGCCACCGCGAAATTAATGAACTCCAGTTACGGGGTCAGTTTACTAACTTGAAAGAGACTCTATCAACAAACCTTGCTACTAACAGAGGTTTAGAACTAGTTTTAGAAAAAATCAAGCATTACGTTAAAAGCCTGCCCCATATTGGCAGTCCCCTTCCAAAAACCTGGGTTAGAGTCCGGGAAGCTTTGGAGAGTGACGCACGCAATTACATTAGCTTGGATGAATACCTGAGCATCTGCGAACAAAATGGGTTCACCCAAAGAAATGACAAGTTGCAGTTGAGTGGTTATCTGCACGATTTAGGAGTATGCTTGCACTTCCAAGAAGACCCACTTTTGAACAAGACTGTCATCCTCAAACCCAAGTGGGGAACTGATGCAGTCTACAAAGTGCTGGATAATGAAAAAGTGATTCGCAACCTGGGCAGTTTCACCCGGTCTGACTTGGCAAACATCTGGTGTGAAGACGAATACGCCACGATGCATGATGAACTATTGCGCTTGATGATCAACTTCAAACTGTGCTACGAAATTCCTAGAAGCAAAGGAAAATATATTGCCCCACAACTGCTATCTGCTAATCAACCCCCCTATAACTGGGATGAAAGCAACAACCTGATTCTGCGTTACACCTATGAGTTCATGCCCAAGGGGATCATCAGCCAATTCATCGTCGCCATCCATGAGTTGATAAATGAACAACAATGTGTCTGGAAAAGCGGCGTTGTTCTCAGCAAAGACCAGACGAAGGCAGAGGTGATTGAATATTACGGCAAGCGGGAGATTAAAATTCGAGTTTCAGGTCGTCACAAAAGAGATTTGATGACCATAGTCACACATGAACTCGATAAAATTCATGACTCGTACAAGCGACTGAAGTACAACAAGTTAATCCCCTGTAATTGCCACACCTGCAAAGATAGCCAAGAGCCACACTTTTACCAATTTGAAATATTGCGACAGTTTGTAGCCGATAAGCAAGAACGCATTCAATGTCAAAAAAGCTATCAAATGCTTGATGTTTTAGGCTTAATTGATGATGTGATGGACAGAAGGGAGTTACTTCAAGCAGAACAGCAGATGAGTAGCGATTTTCTACCTAATTCCTCTGAGACAAGAAGGGAAAATGTCGTTGTAACAATTAACAATGTAATTCAGCCATCAAAGCAAGAGAATAATTTTATGACAGAACCATCTAAACAGGAAGAAAATTCTCAGTCAGAAGACATAGTTAAACTTCCGTTTGCGTTTAGAAATGGAATGTTCTATTTATTTGTATTTGTAGTTGTATTTTGTCTAATTGCATTTTTTGGTGGTTCGCTACCCTTTCATTATCTAGCTTTAGCAATTATTGGTACAGCAATATTTATCGTCTTAATAGGCGTTCTGCAACTCCGTCAAGATGACCGCCTTTCTGAGAAATCTTTTGTAGATTTGACAAAAATGGTACTAGAACAGTTGCCTCTAATTAGCAATATAATTAAGCAGTTTCAAGGCAACAAATAAGAGTATAGAAAAATCCTATTTGAATTGTGAAAATTGCAAAACCTCTTGCAAAAGCAACACGCAATAGGGGCAATACACTGCGGGAAGCCGCTTCTCTACGAGACGCTTTGCGAATGCGTCTACATGAATTGCCCTTACCTAAAAATCTATTTCAACTCAATAATGCCAAAATTTTAGGGGTGGTTATGAAACCACCCCTTTATTCTCCTAATATTTAGAATTTACTTGCAGACCCCTTAATAGGAAGTTAATTTATTCAGAAATTTTAATCGAACTTTCAACTTGAGAAGTAGCCAATGTTGGTGCAGAGAAAATCCGCGAGTACACACTTGATGGTTGTTGATGAGCAACAACTGGTAGAACTTGACGAGCATGGGCGGCTAATTCTACCGCTTTCACATCATAAGTCTGCGTTGCTAATTTTGGATAAAACCCGATTCCGATGATTGGTAGTAGCAAACAAGCGGTAATAAATATTTCGCGGGGTTTGACATCAGATATTACAGCATCCAAGTGCAACTCTTTATTTTGCTCTCCGTAGAACACTTGACGCAGCATTGACAGTAAATAAATCGGTGTCAAAATCACGCCAACTGCTGACAGCAGCACGACTACAACTTTGAAGCTGGAACTGTAAACATCACTGCTGGCGATACCCAGAAATACCATCAACTCACCCACAAAACCACTCATTCCGGGTAAGGCGAGAGAAGCCATAGAACCAATGGTAAACAGAGCAAAGGTTTTGGGCATTACCTTAGCCATACCGCCCATTTTATCCATCATCAAAGTATGGGTGCGATCGTAAGTCACGCCAGATAGGAAGAACAAGCTAGCAGCAATCAAGCCGTGGGAAACCATCTGTAACACTGCACCACTGATACCCAGCTCTGTGTAAGAGGCAATCCCAATCAGCACAAACCCCATGTGGGCAATTGAAGAGTAAGCCAAGCGGCGTTTGAGATTGGTTTGAGCAAAGGCACAGCAAGCACCGTAGACAATGTTAACCACACCCAAAACTGCTAACACTGGGGCAAAAGTCACATGGGCATTGGGCAACATTTCCACATTAAAGCGGATGAGAGCATAACCACCCATTTTTAACAACACACCAGCCAAAATCATCGAACCGGGTGCTGATGCTTCACCGTGGGCATCAGGTAGCCAAGTGTGTAAAGGGAAAATCGGTAACTTCACACCGAAGGCAATCAAGAAACCTGCATAAACCAACAATTGCAAGGTTTTGGGGTATTCTTTCATTCCTAGAGTTGCCATGTCGAAGGTGACAGTATCTCCAGAGAAGACAAGTGCAAAACCAGCAACCAAGATAAATATTGATGCAGCGGCGGTATAAAGAATGAACTTAGTAGCGGCATAACGGCGGTTTTGTCCTCCCCAGATGGAAATCAGCAGGTAAACCGGCACTAATTCGATTTCCCACATCAGG
The DNA here is from genome assembly GCF_964247315.1 of uncultured Nostoc sp. Lineage (GTDB taxonomy): Bacteria > Cyanobacteriota > Cyanobacteriia > Cyanobacteriales > Nostocaceae > Nostoc. The sequence continues at coordinate 46,979 of NZ_CAXTTT010000056.1, read as the reverse complement.
AAGAATAACAGCAAATCTTGGGCAACAAATACACCAAGCTGGGCGCTGTACATCGCTAACATCAAACCATAAAATAATCGCGGCTTGGTGGTAACTTTCCAAGCCGCGAATATTGCGAGGGTATTTATTAAGCCTGTCAGAAGCAGTAAGGGCATTGATAAACCATCAACCCCCACAGCCCAATGCAAACCTAACTGTGGTATCCAAGGATAGTTTTCTATAAGTTGGAGTCTTGAACTGTGGAAGTCGTACTTATACCAAAAGGCATAAATCATCAGTGCAAAGTCGGCGATCGCAACTCCCAGACTATACCACCGAACAGTTCTACCTTCCTTATCTGAGATTAGGGGGATGGCTAAGGTAGCCACCAAGGGTAAGAGGATTATGGCTGTTAGCCAGGGAAATTCAATAGTATTCATCACTTCTGACAATCAATTTGCGTTATCACTTTTAGTTTCACTATATTAAGTAATCAATACTTTTGTAAACATTCTTTAACTCTAAAATATTAAATTTTTGACAAAGATAAGAACATATACTCATTGAATGTCAAATTTTCAGGATAAATAAGAATAAATACTTATCGAGTTTTGACGATTCCATTCTAAATGTAAACTTTTGCAACGTCAACAAAAAACGGCAGCTAAAGCCACCGTTACAATACAGTTACAATTTTCTGCTTTAGCCGAATTGTCAGTTTATAGACTTTGACAAAAGAGGCGATCGCTTCATTAAGCTGCTTGATTGCTGCTTCTTGATTTATCCCTTGTCCTACCAGTCTATTTTCTAAGCATAAAGCAACCCAATAACCCGCACTCTTTCGCAAAACCGTTGTGTAGAAGTCTATAAATATTTATTAGTGAGACAATAGCTAAAGCAATATTTAATTTTGGCAATTATTCACGATCCAAAACTAGCCACTTCTACAGGACGTTCAACAGCTAATTTTTTCCGGTTAGTTTTAATTTGTTCAATTTTGTGAAGAGTTTCAGCAGTTAAATAACTTTCGCCGCAATGAGTACAGGTTATTACTGGAATGTTTTCTATTACTAGCAGGTCTTTCCCCTTACTGTAAGTTTTAGTAATTCGGCGGACTTTTACACCTTCGCTTCCACAAATATCACATAGCATTTGCCGCTTTCTTGGTATTAGTGTGTGTATACATTAATGCTAATAAGTTTTACAGTGCTTCAAGGAAAAATTCTGTAGATGTCTTTGCGATGAGCAACTCGTTGGCAGATTAATGTTTTGTTTCTTGTTCAAGAGTAATGCCAATCCGATAATCACCAACTCGAATCTTATATTTATCACTATAGCCTTTCAGTTTTTCAAGATATCCTAATTCAAAGGGATTCTCTGACTCCAGTTCTTGAAACACGATAGGTTCTATGCGGCTTTGAATCTCAACTGGTAAAGCAGCAAGTTCTTTCAGAAATCTTTTGGTATATTCAACTTGCCACATTTTCTTATTTTAGTGATTGATAATATTTTAGGGCTTCATCTTTTGATAGTGGTTTTTCTTTCTCTACTTCCTCCATGAGTTTTGCTAAACCATAATTCTCAAGAATTTCTTCAATTTTTTCAAATTCAGCGATAGGAATTTGTACGGCAATAGGTTGTTGATTTTCGTCAAGAACATAATTTTTGTGAACTTCAAGCATTTTAGTAATTCCTATGTGTAAAAATCCATTGGTATTCACCTGTGAAAATTTTAGTGTCAGGTAATTAGATTTTAACAGTTTATCGCGATCGCATGAATTGACCTCTCCCCCAACCCCTCTTTGAAGCGGAGAGGGGAGCCAGATTTCTCCCCCTTCCCTCGTAGGGAAGAGGGTTGGGGGGTTAGGTCTGTGTGCAAAGTGCGAGGATGCGATCGCATTTCATAATCTTGACGAGTTTTCAAGTTTTCAAAAAATCATCCTCAATCAGTTCTTTAAAGAAACTGTGATATCGAGAATTTCCAATATTAATTATTATGAGATTATGTCTACATCTTGTCAGTCCTGTGTATACCAACTCATCTATCGAAATTTCTTGTTCACTGGTTTCAGTAACACCAGCTTCAATAATAAGAAAAAGTGTATTGATCTCCCAGCCTTTAAAACTATGAATGGTAGATAACTTAACATTTCCCGAATTCATCCAAAAATTAAATTTTTTGTTTTCCCTAAGTTTTTTTATGTCACTTTCAGGGTTTTTGCTCTGGCTTTGTAATTTCTCATACATTTCCTTCGTTTCAAATATTGTCTGAGTATTTTCATGTTTATGATTTCTGATTAAATAATCTATTTCTTTGAGTATTTCTAATCGAGGTGATAAAAAGCAGATATCATTAGGATGTTTGTTTAATTGAAATATTAGAGAATAAATATCATCAACTATATTTTTTATATTCGTTAATTTGTCATAATAAAAATATTGAAAATATTCTTCTAGATCGAAAAGACTCCCCTGAGAATTAGCTTGAATGAGTTTATCTACTTCATATTTGTCATTGAAAAAATCTTTTTGAAACTTCAAAGCTATATTTGCTATCTTCGTTGTAAGTCTAAATGATTGTGTTAGCTCATTCCAATCACCACGTATACCTACTGCTTTAAAACCTTTATCTTCATCTAATGGTCTATCATAAATATTTTGCTTGACATCACCAAATACTACATACTCTCCACCTTCATTCCAAAAATATTTTCTTATAATTCGCTGCCATTCTTCCTTATAGTCTTGAAGTTCATCTATTAAAATTACCTGATACTTCTGTATTTTCTCTTTTACATCTTCAAAGATTTTTTCATTAGAATAATATTTGTCTTCAAAATACTCTGATTTATCCTCACCACTCCAGTTCTCAAAATCTCGTGGTAATTTAATTTCTATCCCTAAATTATTAAATTCTGCTGTTAAAAAATTGTGATAGTTAGTTATATAAAAATTATCCCAAGTAAACTCTTCTCTCACATCACTAATTTTATCGTAAATATAGTTTTTAAGAGTTATATTATAAGTCAAAATTAAAACTTTGCTGTTAGTTCTTTTATGAGCATTTACTGCTCTTTGTGCTAATATCTGCGTTTTCCCAGAACCAGCTACTCCTTTAATCTTTCGGCCTCCAAAAGTAACCTCACTCTTAACTAATTTTTTCTGTTGTGGGTTAAACTGAATTGGTATACCTTGTTCCAAAGTATGAAGTGGTGGTTGAAGGTAGCGCCTGAAACTATTATAAATAGTATCATTAAAAAGTGCTGATGGTTTATAAAGCCCTTGTTCACTAAGTATTACTCTAAATTTTTCAATATTAATACAGTCATTCCCAAATACTTTTACATATCTGTTGTCATTATCTGATAAAGAATTTAATAGAAAGTTGTTTAATGTCTCTTGGTTTGCATTATGGAAGTAAACTGCACAAGAAACAATTCCAAAAAAGCTTTGATTGTCTATTTGGTTCTCTAACAAGTTTTCAATGTGTAAATTATATAAATTTTCTTTGTAAGTTTTTACTTGCTCAATAGGAGATTTTATAATTGCACCATTATGCTTTAATCTCCATTTTTTATTACTATCTATGTAGTAGGATTCTAAATCCCAATCTTTCACTTCTATTATCATCACTCGGTAATTCTTTCGCATGATAATAAAATCTGGCTTGTCTCCATTTAAAAATGGCTGATAGTATATTTCATAATTGTTTGGAAGAAGGTTTTTCAAGAACTCTAGTAAATGTTTTTCTCCCTCAGTTGGTTGAACTTTGAGCCGTGTAATATTTTCTTCAGAAGGTAATAGTGTTGACATTTGTTATTCCTTGAAAAAGAGTAAAAAATTGCTTTGTTCATTTAGACTTAAACTCAGATTATTATTCATTTTCAAGCAATGACCTCAGTAGTAATCCCTAAAAATACTATAGAAATTACAAAAGCCCACAGGTGTGGGCTTAGTTCGCAACGCCCCAGGCTAAAGCCTGTCGGCATATATAGAATAACAGTTATTACCTACCTCGCCGCCGTAGGCATACCCAAAATATCCTCAATCTTCGGCATATCTTCCAACGCAATCACCCGCCCTTCATCTTCAAAACCGACGATTTGATCGAAGTTCAAATACCGATACAAATCATCTGCAAAAGGATGAATTCTCCTCGCCACAATATCTAAATATTCTTGCACTGTGGGAAGCCGTCCCAGCAGCGCACAAACTGCGGCTAATTCTGCTGAACCAAGATACACTCGCGCATCTTTACCCATGCGATTATTGAAGTTGCGGGTAGAGGTAGAAAACACTGTTGTGCCGTCAGCAACTCGCGCCTGATTACCCATGCACAAACTGCATCCTGGTATTTCTGTCCGCGCACCCGCAGCCCCAAAAATGCTGTATACACCTTCTTCTTTAAGTTGGTGTTCATCCATACGCGTTGGTGGTGAAATCCACAGGCGAGTTTTCACTTCACCTGCACCTTCCAAAACTTTTGCTGTTGCCCGATAATGACCAATATTTGTCATACAAGAACCAACGAATACTTCTTGCACTGGATCATTAGCAACTTCCGATAATAATTTCACATTATCGGGGTCATTGGGAGCAGCAACAATTGGTTCTTTAATTTCCTTTAAATCAATTTCAATTACTTCGGCATATTCCGCATCGGCATCGCTTTCCAATAACACGGGATTTGCTAACCATTCTTCCATCTTTGCCACACGGCGCAGCATGGTACGCGGATCGTGATAGCCTCGTGCGATCATATTTTTCAGCAGCGCAACGTTAGAACGCAGATATTCAGAAATTGTCTCTACACTCAGTTTAATTGTACATCCGGCACAAGAACGTTCGGCACTAGCATCGGTGAGTTCAAAGGCTTGTTCAACTTTTAAATCTGGCAAACCTTCTATTTCCAGAATTCGCCCGGAGAAAACGTTTTTCTTATTTTGCTTTTCTGCTGTGAGCAAACCTTTTTGAATTGCCACGTAGGGAATGGCATTCACGACATCCCGCAGGGTGATACCTGGTTGCAATTCACCTTTAAATCTTACCAATACTGACTCTGGCATATCTAAAGGCATGACACCCAAGGCGGCTGCAAAGGCTACCAACCCAGAACCTGCGGGGAAGGAAATACCCAAGGGGAAGCGGGTGTGAGAGTCGCCGCCAGTTCCTACGGTGTCGGGTAGCAGCATCCGGTTTAACCAAGAGTGGATGATACCATCACCGGGACGGAGGGCGACACCGCCACGAGAAGCAAAGAAATCAGGGAGTTCGTGATGAGTTTTGATGTCTACTGGTTTGGGATAGGCAGCTGTATGGCAGAAACTTTGTATCACTAAGTCTGCACTGAAACCAAGACAGGCAAGTTCTTTCAATTCGTCGCGGGTCATGGGGCCTGTGGTATCCTGAGAACCAACGGTAGTGATGATCGGTTCGCAGGATGTGCTGGGACGCACACCTGGTAATCCGCAAGCTTTACCTACCATTTTCTGGGCTAGGCTGTAGCCTTTGCCTGTATCAAAGGCTTGCTGTGGACGGGTAAATACTGTGCTGGGTTCTAAACCGAGTGCAAGACGAGTTTTGTCGGTAAGGGTACGTCCGATAAGTAAGGGCATGCGTCCACCTGCACGAACTTCATCGAGGATGGTATCAGGTTTGAGGGCAAAGGTGGAAATGACTTCGCCTGCTTCGTTAGTGATTTCGCCTTTGTAGGGATGGATGGTAATTACCATGCCGGTTTCAAGTTTGGTGACATCGCACTGGATAGGCAAAGCACCGGCATCTTCTGCTGTGTTAAAGAAGATAGGCGCGATCGCACCACCTAAAACATAACCCCCAGCGCGTTTGTTTGGCACAAAAGGTATATCACTTCCTGTATGCCACAATACTGAGTTAATAGCAGATTTACGCGAGGAACCTGTACCAACTACATCCCCCACGTAAGCTAGAGGATGCCCTTTTTTCTTCAGTTCGGCAATGGTTGCCAAGCTTCCCGGTTGCCGTGACTCTAACATCACTAAAGCGTGTAAAGGAATATCTGGGCGAGTTGTGGCGCTTTGGGCGGGTGATAAATCGTCGGTATTGGTTTCGCCAGGAACTTTGAAAACGGTGACAGTAATCGCTTCTGGTACTGTGGGGCGAGTGGTAAACCATTCAGCCTCCGCCCAAGAGTCAATCACTCGCTTGGCGAAAGGATTGGTTTTAGACAACTCTAAAACATCATGGAAGGCGTCATACACCAAAAGGATTTTGCTTAAGGCGTTGGCGGCATAAGCGGCGATGGGTTCCTTTCCTTGTCCACCCATCACTAGAGGTGTTTCAGATGAGTCTGAGACAGATACGGTGGGCCATTGCAGCAGTTCGATTAAAGATTGTACGTTGTAACCACCTATCATGGTTCCTAACAATTGCACCGCTTCTATGCGCGAAACCAAGGGACTGGTGATTTCCTTTTTGGCAATCGCGGTGAGAAATCCAGCTTTGACATAAGCTGCTGGATCAACACCAGGAGAAATGCGATCGCTTAATAGATGTAATAATATCTCCTCTTGACCCTTTGGCGGATTTTTCAGTAATTCACATAATTCTGAGGTTTGCTTCGCATCCAATGGTAAAGGGGGAATACCGAGTGCTGCTCTTTGGGCAACGTGTTTACGATATGATTCCAGCATTTTTATGTTCTCCATTGGAATGTTCTACCTTCAATTATGAAATATTTTTAGGCAATACTTGGCTATAAAAGTTTAGCTTACTTTTATTACTAAAAGCCTTACTGGTAATTGGTTGTTTGCAATTTTTTTTATACTGAAAGTTTAGTTTTCGTCAACCGAATATTTTTACACTTTGATAGAATACGAGCAATACTAAACAGGGTTGCTGTAGAATCCAAGTTGCTTAAAAATTAATTAATCCAAATTTGCGGTGATTAGTTGAGTAGGTACAGAACTACCGAAAACCTAATTTCTACCAATTTCAATCATGTTTGGGACACATAAATTATTTGTAGGGGCACGCCACCAGTCAAATAAAATAATATACAAAAAGATTATGGATGCCGTGCCCTACCCATCTGTTGCTGATAACGTAAAAGGTGGGGTTACTCAAGTTCTAAGGGTTTACTTTACTCGCTTAAACTTTTGCCTAACGGTACTAGGGTGGTTATTGCATTTTCATCTAATGTTTTATCTGTGTTAGCTTTCAAGCGTGTCAATCTGCTTTTACGGATACGTTCGCTGTCTCGAACGCCACCTGCAAGTTCATATTCATTGCTGTTTTTGCCATACTTGAAACCAACCCCAGTCAGCATTTTATCTGAAACCTGACTTAAGGTTTTTTCCATCTCATCCAGCTTTTTTCTAGAAGAGTCAATCATAGCTATAGCAGCGTTATAATCATCAAGCATATTGTGAAAATTTTCTATTAATTGAGTCAGGTTTTGCAAGTTGTAAGTATCATCAAAATTGATATTTGGATCGATAGCTTTCAGTCCGGCAACTCTAAACTCAGCTTTTTCTAGAATCCGGGAACTACGTTTTCTTCGAGGCATAAATTTATACTTGTAAGAGCTTTACAGAGCTATTTTGTCTCAATTAACCTGTATTCTGGTTCAGCAAAAAGCACATTTTTCTTAGTAAAAGTTTTTATTCATGCCCGTGATTTCTCGGAATTTAATCACCAAAGGCATTTTCAGCAAAATAATATTATGTTTAAGTTGCACGAAAAGTACAATGTTGTTGCAAAAGCGATCGCACTTTTACTTCTATAGCGGTTCTAGTTTGGATGCAATACACAATAGGGCACAGAAAAAGCTCATTGGTGTCAACTTAACGTGAAACCCTTGTCAAGACGTAAAATTGAGTTCATTCACTTACCATTACTTACCGCGTCACCCTACCCCGGTTTTGTCTAAAGCCAAAACCGCCCCTCCCCTTGGTAAGGTAAAACTACGGTGTATACACAAGTCTCTTATAGTTTACTCACTGAGTTTTTGTGTCAGTTTTACCCCACCCTAACCCTCCCCTTGGAAAGGGGAGGGAACCGGAAATCTTATTTCCCCCCTTTATAAGGGGGGATTAAGGGGGGTAATTCGACTTTTGTGTACCCTGTAGCTTGGTAAGGGGAAGGGTTGGGGGTGCGGTAAAACGTATATTGGATAAGCATTTCAGCTTACAGCTATTTTCAGGTAAATAGACCACGCGGTAGGGGCGCAAGGCCTTGCGCCCCTACAAGAGATATGGTTCAAATACATGAAAACTACTGTAAGTTGACACCAATGAGCATTGCCGTGCCCCTACAAATGGTCTGTATTCTATGTAATTGAGAAGCGCTATGAGCGATCGCTTTAATCTTAAGGCTTAATGTTGTAACCTTAAGGCTTTATGTTCTAGCTCTAAGGCTTAATGTTGTAACCTTAAGCCTTAATGTTCTAGCTTTAAGGGTTAATGTTATAACCTCAAGCCTTAATGTTGTAACCTTAAGAGTCAACCTTATAATATTAACGACCAAAGTTTGTTGGTGAGTGCATTATGGCAAGCGTAGTATTTTAACAATTTTTTTCATGTCTCGCCCTCAACGTAACTTTCAACCTGGCTTTTGCTACCACATTACTACTCGCTGCAATAACCGCGAATTTCGTCTAACGCGCTTAGAATGCCGCGAAGTTTTTCTGTATGCCATCAAGAAGGCACAAGAAAAGTATAAGTTTAAACTCTATGCTTTGTGCATTATGAGCAATCATGTGCATTATCTGCTGGAACCAAAACAACCAGAAGATTTACCGAAAATTATGCACTGGTTAAATTGGTATACTGCTATGTGTTTTAACCGAATGCTCAACCGCACGGGGCATTTTTGGGAAAAGCGCTACCACAGTACAGGTTTTGCCAATACAGACCAACGTCGTGCATTAAATACTCTGCGATATATCCACGCTAATCCGAAAGCCGCAGGAATACAGCAGGGATTTTTCTACGACTTCAGCAATTACGGCACTCATGACCGCTTGAGTAATGATGGTATCACTCAGTGGCATTTGGCATTTTTGCAATTGGGGAGGACGTTGGAAGAATGTGCCGCTAGATATCGCCAGTTTTGTAAGAAATATCGACCAAAGCCCAAGCCTGAAACAAGGAATCATTGGGGTAGTCGTTTTTTGCCTTCTTTGAAGAATAAGGGTAAGAAGAAGTCGCCGGGACAGATAAGTTTACCTTGGGATAAGCAGAAAGTCACTGAAGATACTGAGGTGCATGAGGTAGCAGAAAAGTTTATTCAAGCGAACTGTTATAACCCCGCAGTGCCAGGTATCGGAATTCGGGAAGGTTGATTCTAGCGTTCATCTGGGGTTTGTAAGAAATCTTTATAAATGTCTGAAAGCCTTAGATGTTACAGTTTACAAGTCTCGATGCGAGAGAAAACCACCACCAGCCTTAAGCGAACCGAAACAAAACACACCCCACACCCCCCAACAAGAACGGGAGGTGTCCTCTTGGGGAAGAGGTATCAAAAGTTACTTCTGAGTAATCGATCAAACTACTTTCCACTCTCCATCCTACGCGATCGCCAAACTTTTTCCAGGCTTTTTCGTAATACTTGCCGTCTGCTTTACCGCCGAATACGCTCAAGTAAATTTCCTTCTGGACGCTGAAGCCAAAGTGTCCATTGCTGTATTTTACCCACAAGCGGTCAATTGTGCGTAAGTCAGTGCAAGGAAAATTTAAGAGTTCGTCTTCCTCAAACCAGTCGCCATCTTTTTTACCTACAGCTTGAATCATCACCCGATAGGTTTCTGGGTCGGCTTCCCTCCAGTTTTTTGCTGCTAGTAAGTGGCGTAGTCTGGTGTAGTCTATGCCTTTTTCCGAGGCTAGGTCATCTGTTTGAGGTGGTGACTGAATAACAGGATTCGAGTTAAGAATCTCTATAGACTGAACTACTGAGGTGTGTGGCTGAACGAGTTGAGAAAAAACTGTCTTATCTATTTTCAGTTCTTCTCCAGTAATACCCCAATACAATCTCCAAAAAGCTTCAAAGTCTTTTTCAATTTCACACTCAAAGCAAACTTGATGAAACTGCTTCAGAAAAATTAGATTTTCTGGAATAAATTTAACTCCAGGTAATAAAACTGGGATTACCGGAATGTCTTTTTCTACGCATTGGCTTATAAAACCCTGAAGTTCAAGGGCTTGCCATTTTCCTAAACCTGTTGTCCCGATGAAGACAGCAACACATTGGATTTGCTGGATTGCCTTCTGTATAATATCTTGGTAAAGTTGCCCTGGTCTAATTTGTTTTTCATCAAGCCAGGGATTCAAACCTAATTCTTTTAGATACTTATAAATAATCCTTATTTCCGGCTTGTCCAAACTATTGTGAGCAAGAAACACATCAAACATAGGCTGTTGCATTTATCACTCCTCCACACCAGCAATTTTTGCCAACGCCTTCGCGTAATCTTCCAACCCACCGCGCAAAACTTCCAACTCACTTCGCAACTTGGGTTCCTCCGACCAACTCTGCTCATGTTCCTTGGGACTCACCCCCACAGGTCGTCTAGCTTCCCACGCTTGCAACAACGGATGCCATTTAGCTAAAAACGGTCTTAACCCATTATTCAACACTGCGATGCCTGCGGCGGGCTGCGCCAACGCAATTCCCCCCACAGAATCACGAGAAGCACCCACATCCGGCCCGGCTGCTTTGAGAACTTCGCGGGTAGTGCCAAATAAACTATAAAGAGAGTTCATCGCTTCTCGTACCAAACCCTGGTCAACTTCCAAAGGTTGTACAGCAATCCGTGTCACCAATTCCACATAAAGCGACCAAGCCGCCTTCTTTTGTGTGGTGTCAACTTTCCAAGACATCGAACCAATGCCAAAAGGCAGACTTACAGATACAGTCTCTAAAGAAACGCGATCGCGCATATATATTTATAGTAAATTTAACTAATAGTTCTAATTATAGTAATTAATGTTACTAGTCTAAAAATTGTTCCGAATTAGTGACTATAATCTCAGTATTTAACCTAAATTTTTATGCTAGTATCTAGAGATTTTTAACTAATTCAGATAAAATAATAAATTTGTTCGTTGCATCACCTGATTTTGTAATATGCCCAAAACTTACACCGTAGAAATTGATCACCAAGGCGAAATTCATACCTTGCAAGTTCCTGAAGATAAAACAATCTTATCAGTTGCCGATGCTGCTGGTTTGGAACTGCCGAGTTCTTGCAATGCTGGTGTTTGTACAACTTGCGCCGGTCAACTATCTAAGGGAACTGTGGATCAAACTGATGGCATGGGCGTTAGTCCAGATTTGCAAAAGCAAGGTTACGTATTGCTTTGTGTTGCCAAACCCCTTTCTGATTTGAAACTTGAGACAGAAAAAGAAGATGTAGTTTATCAGTTGCAATTTGGTAAAAGTAAATAATAAGCGAACAGTTATCAGGAGATTGAATGATTATTCATAACTGAATAACTGTTCACTCAGATTACTAAATCTGATAAATTACATAAGTATTTCATCGCAACTTATATCAGCTATTCTAGAAATTACAAATCAACAGGATTTACCAAGATGACAACTCATTTTATTACCGCAGAAATTGATTTACAAGAAACTCCGGCAGAATTACTAGAAGCAATTGAAACAGAGTTGAAAAAACAAGGCGAACCCCTGCGTTGGGCTGTTACCTCTGTAGATGTTGACGAACAAAAAGCGACAGTTGAAGCAGTGGTGACAAAGAGTGCTGAGTAGTGAGTGCTGAGTAGTGAGTTAAAAGTTGAGAGTTGAGAGATGGAAGTTGTAAAGTTGAGAATTGGGAATGAGGAGTTAGTATTTAATGGTTTTTGATTTATAACTCAGCACTGGCTCAACCCCTTGCTACCGCTAACAGCACTCAATATGCGTCCATACACCGCTATCTTAATTGTACCAACTGGCGTTGGGGCTGCCATTGGGGGTTATGCAGGAGATGCTTTACCTGTTGCCAAGGTTATAGCACAGGTTTGCGATCGCCTAATTACTCACCCCAATGTCCTGAATGGCGCAAGTTTGTATTGGAATCTCCCTAATGCTTTGTATGTTGAAGGTTACGGACTTGACAAATTCGCCTCTGGATGCTGGGGTTTACGTCAAGTTCGCACTAACAAAGTAGGTTTGCTTTTAGACCAAGGTATTGAGCCAGAGTTACGGCTACGACATATACAAGCCGCCGATGCAGTCAGAGCAACTCTGGGATTGACCTTAACAGATTATGTAATTACAGATGCACCATTAAATGTAGAATTACGGACTACAGCATCGGGAGCTAGTTGGGGAACAATTGGCAACCCGGATAGCTTGTTAAGAGCAGGTGAGATATTAATTAAAAAAGCGGGGGCAGAAGCGATCGCAGTTGTTGCCCGTTTCCCCGATGATATGGATGAAGAGGCAGTACAAAAATACCGCCAAGGTGAAGGCGTAGATCCTTTAGCGGGTGCAGAAGCCGTAATTAGTCATTTGCTAGTGCGAACCTTTCAAATTCCTTGCGCCCATTCTCCCGCCCTTTTGAGCGCACCTCCAGAACCTGATTTATCACCCCGTTCCGCCGCCGAAGAATTGGGCTATACCTTTTTGCCCTGCGTCCTAGTCGGATTAAGTCGTGCCCCACAATTTATAGTAGAGAGAGGAGCAATCGGATCGCAGCAAGAAGATATTTGGGTAGATGAAGTGGATGCTGCGATCGTACCTGCAACTGCCTGTGGTAGCAGTGCTTTACTGAGTTTAAGCCAAAGACGATGCCAAATAATTACAGTAGAAGAAAATAAAACTCTCATAAAAGTTCCTCCTCAACCACTGGGGATCAAATCTATACAGGTAAACTCATATTTAGAAGCAATAGGTGTATTGGTAGCACACAAAGCAGGCATCAATCCCTCCGCTCTCTGTCCCAAATTATTACCTTTGCAGTCAATTAGTCATTAGTCATTGGTCATTAGTTAATTCTCCCTCTACCTCTCCCACCCCTCACTCCCCACTTTCTCTAAAAACCTGTGATTGAACAACAAAAGCAAGAGCCAGAAATTCCATACCTGACACGCATCCAAATACTTGGGGCAATGGGAGCGACTGCAATCATTTTGTTGATAGTCGCCAAACTTTCGTTATATTTTGGCAAATTTTCACTATTTTCTTGGGATTTGAACCAAAAAGAGTTGCTATTAGGTGTAGGGTTGGGATTCTTCATCACTGCGTTAAGTGGCTTCACTTATCGCCTGTGGACTGCCTATCGTAAAAGTGCAGATTATTACTTAGAAGTGGTACTGAAGCCTTTAACCTTACCAGATTTAATTTGGCTGGGGTTGCTACCAGGGTTGAGTGAAGAATTGTTATTTAGAGGTGTGATGCTACCAGCTTTAGGCTCCGATCTTACAGCTGTAATTGTATCCAGTTTTTGCTTTGGCATTTTGCATTTTAGCGGTTCCCAACAATGGCCTTATGTAATTTGGGCAACGATTGTCGGGATGATATTGGCATATAGTGCCCTGCTCACGGGCAACTTGTTAGTGCCGATTGTTGCTCATATTATTACCAATTGGATTTCTAGCTATTTCTGGAAAATGCAGCAATTTTCGGCAATTAAAAAATAAATAGAAATCAGGAGTCAGGAGTCAGAATTCAGCATAAATTCTCTACGACTGGCGGATGAATAAGGAAGTTTCAGACCCCCGCTAAATTGAAAATTTAGCGGTCTACAATTAGTGGTGGGTCTGAATCCCCCACTTTCTTGTTCTGATTCCTGAATTCTGACTTCTGGATTCTTCTTCAACACAATTTATGCTTAGTTTTTGGGCATTGGTTACATTGGATAACATCATAAATTGACAACTGGTCTAATTTATTGTTGTAGCTGGACAAAAGTCAATACGGTTCAGTTAAGAAAAATTGTAGGTTGGGTTAAGCAAAGCGCAACCCAACAAAGCCCCGGAAATGTTGGGTTTTGTTCCTCAACCCAACCTACACACTTTAAGGCTTTTGGCGCTAACTGAACCGTATTGGGGCAAAAGTTCAACTTTTTTACTTTCTAGTTAGCCAACTGTGCGTTGCAATGCTTCGATACGTCTATGAGGGCGCTGTGTTGCACCGGACTATTAACCAGGAGACTACAGCAATGATGAAAGCTGAAGATATCATGACCAAAGACGTAGTTACTATTCGCGGTTCGGCAACTGTCGCTGAAGCGGTGGGGCTAATGAAGGATAAAGGATTGCGGGCGCTGGTTGTGGATCGTCGCTATGACAATGATGCTTATGGCATTGTCACAGAAACGGATATTGTGTATAAGATAACAGCCTACGGGAAAGATCCAAAGCAAGTGCGGGTTTATGAAATTATGAGCAAGCCCTGCATCGTAGTCAATCCCGATTTGGGTGTGGAATATGTAGCGCGGTTATTTGCTAATACTGGTATTCATCGCGCACCTGTAATTCAAGGTAAGCTGTTGGGCATCATCTCGATTACCGACATTTTGACTAAAAGCGACTTTGTGGAAGCACCAAAAGCGCTACTGCTAGAGGAGAGAATTCAAAAAGCAATTGAGCAGGCTCGTGCTATTTGTACTGAACAAGGCGCTTATTCTAAACGCTGTGCATCTGCCTGGGATGAGGTAGAAGAACTTCAGGCAGAAGCAGCTCATCAGAAAGCTGAGGGTATGGTATCAGCTAAAGTCTCTTTTGAAGAATACTGCAAGGAAAACCCTAATGCACCAGAATGTCGAAATTATCATCCGTAATTGAAGTGGGGAGATGAGGATCGGGGGGAGATGGAAGCTGTTTACGGACGCGCTTGCTTCCGTTATCGATGGAAGAAACAAGTCAAATCCTCTTCCCTTCTGCCTCCTGCCTTGTTTTTTAGGAGAGCAAGCAAACAATTATTATTCTTTTGCATCCCCCTCGATTTACCGTCTGGCAACTCGTATCAATAAAAATAAACCTATTCCCAAAAAAAGAAAGTTGGGCAACCAAGACCCCATAAAGGGAGAGACGACACCTGCTTGTGCGATCGCCCCACTAATAAAGAAAATTAAGTAGTACGAAAATATAACTAGGACACTAATCCCAAAGCTTGTACCTCTCCCCGTCCTCTGGGGTATGCTTCCCATCGCTGCGCCTACCAAGCCAAAAACCACGCATACAAACGGCAAAGAGATTTTTTGTTGAATCCGCACTTCAAGTTTACGAATTTTTTGGCGATCGCCACCAAGATTTTCCACTTCTAGTTGCTGTAGTGCTTCCGAAATATTCATCTCACCGTAGTCTCGGCTTTTTTCTGCCAAACTTAATGGCGTACGCGGTAGTTGCAGTTGTTGGTGTTCAAATTTGACGATGTTACGATAAGAGCGATCGGCAGCAACAAAATAGATTGTACCGTTGTAAAAATCCCAGACATTTTGAGAAGGATTCCACTTAGCAGATTCTGATACTACAATTTGATTCAGATTTTTTGTTGAGCGATCTATAATTGTTAATCCTGTCATCCGCTTACCATCAAATTGGTCGGCGTAAAACAAGCGTGTCAATATCCGATTCTTAGAGCCATCTGGCTGGGCAACATCCTGGTATTCAGGATAGAAAATATTTTGCTGTTTAAAAGTTGGCTTGTCTGATTTCAGGGCTTTCTCTAAAGTCATCGCCGCTTGATAATTTGCTGCTGGTGCAATTTCTTCGTTAAACACAAATGTTATTCCTGTGACTACAAGACTTAACATCACAGCAGTTAGCACCAGACGATAGACACTGACGCCACAACTACGTAGGGCAATTAGTTCGCTCTCGCTAGAAAGACGACTGTAGGTCATCAAAGTAGCCAGCAGCGTAGACATGGGGAAAGCTAAAACAATAAAATTGGGAAATTTTAACAAAAAAACTTGAATAGCAATGTCTATGGGTAGCCCAGATTCGACAATTTTTCTGACAAGATCGAATACAGCATCAATGGTGACGCCAATTGATGAAAAAGCTCCGACACCAAAGAAAAACGGCGCTAACAATTCGCTGGCAAGGTAGCGATCCATGAGCGTAAAAGGCAGCAGCGAATAGAGACTGTTGAAAGACGTGAGCTTCTTTGATATCATAAGCAATTTTAAAAGTTAAAAATTGGCAACCCTGGGAAAGCAAAGTATCTCTACTGTATTTATTATCAAAATTAAATACTTAATGGCTAAAAGCTAACTAATAAATTCATGCTGAAGAATCAAAAATCAAAATATCCTTTGAAATTATTAACTAAATAATTATTAATTTAGACTTGAAAATTATCCCCCAAATAATATTGCCGCACGAGAGAATTGCTGTAGAGTTCGTCAGCAGCACCAAAAGCGAGAATTTGTCCCTCACGCATGATATAGGCGCGATCGGTGATAGCTAGAGTTTCACGGACATTATGATCTGTAATTAAGATTCCCATACCGCGATCGCGCAGTCGTGCTACGATTTGCTGAATTTCTGAGACTGCGATCGGATCGACTCCTGCAAATGGTTCATCCAAAAGTAAAAATTTTGGCCCTTCTCGTCCAGCAGCTAAAGACCTTGCTAATTCCGTCCGCCGTCGCTCACCACCAGAAAGTTGAATTCCTTTACTCCTAGCTAATTTTTCCAACCTAAACTCCCGCAGTAAAGTTCTGAGTCGCCTTGACCACTCCCATCGTGGCACATTAGTTTGTTCTAGCACTAACAGAATATTATCCTCTACCGAGAGTTGGCGAAAAACACTTGCTTCTTGTGCTAAATAGCCAATACCCAGTCGTGCCCTTTCATGCATTGGCATTCCCGTTACCTCTACATTACCCAGCCAGACTTTTCCTAGATTGGGTTTTTCTAAACCTGTGGCAATGTAAAAGGTTGTGGTTTTACCAGCCCCATTGGGGCCTAGTAAACCAACAACTTCACCTTGAGCAACAGAAAGGTTGACACGATTGACAATTACTCGCTTGCCGTAAGATTTGTGAATATTCTCTAAAACAATTTTCACTCTGGAAGCACCCTTTATTGGTGGTGAATACTAATTAGAAGGCTTCAAAGGTGGTGTCTTTGGGGCAGGTGTCGCAGTTTGTCCATTATTATCTGACTCCTGCACCATGTAGATGGACTCTACCTGACGGTTGGATTGGGGTAAAGCGACAAATCGCCCTTCATCAATTAAATAGGTTACTTTCTCCGCCCGAATACTGTTACCACCCTGTTGCAAAATATAGACATTGCCACTGAAATCAATTCGGCGTTCTTTACTAAAATACTGTGCTTGGGCAGATGTTGCCTGAATTTGGCGAGCCGGATACAACATTTGCACATTACCGCGAGCGGTGATTATTTGATTTTTCGCGTCATATTCTTGCACATCAGCGCGGATAGTCAGGGGGCGATTTGCCTGAGATGTTTGTGCAGTAGCGGTTTGCACTTGGGTAGGGAAAGCAAAAGTGCCCAAGAGTGCAGCTGGCAGCATTAAAGCTAATCCAAAGCGACGTATTTGGGATAAGGGCAATTGATAGCAGGGCATCATAGCAATTGGGGATTTAGGATTTCAGCTTGCATTCTAATTATCTCAAGTACTTTATCCAGATATGAAATATCCAATCTGGAGTGATTTCCGATAACTACTGGCTGAAATAGTGACGCTACCCCCAACCTTAAGGTTTCAGGTAATTGACATCTGAGTAAAAATGACGTATATAACAATACCCTGCCTTAAGCCGCTTTACGTCTACATGAATTGTGCTTACCAGGAATTTCGGGCAACGCATAATTTCACCAGATGTCTAATCAGTAGTCAGCACAATTTTAGGCAAAGATAAGACTTGATTTTCACCCAACTCACCAGATGTAATTTTCTCTGGCCCTATTTGTTGTAAAGTCGTCAACAAAACTGCGCTCTGACTCAATAGCTCATCTACGTCAACGCCGCCGTAAGTAGATGGGTAACGGCGTAGGCGATTGCTGCCTTCTCCCAATAGAATTACAGCACCTCGCCAGTTCCGATTTTCTAAATGATAGAGTGCCACAGCAATTTGGAGAATTCCTTGATAAAAGGTTTTTTCCGGTTCGCCAGCTTCAATCCACAAAGCCTCTAAAGTGTCATGACAGGCGTAGAACTGTCCAGAATTGAACTGTTCTACGCCTTGCCAAAACTCTTGGGGGATGATTTCGCTCATCCCATGCTGTCTCGTACTTCTTTGATTGTTTCCAAAGAGATTTCTTGTTTGTCTCCAGCAAACTCGTTGTCAGGGGTGAGGAATAACATGCAATGGCACTCTTTGCGTTCTCTCATTGGTACACAAGGACAGTTCCAATATGTGGCGTGAATCTCAGCTTCTTTATCTTCGTAATGGCGACAAGGACATAAAGGCGCACCCAGTTCGTCTTTATGTTTGGCTAGTCCTTCAATCACAACTGCGGTGACAGAAGGTTCAGAACAGAAGTATGTTCCAGTACGCTTGGCGTATTGTTCGGAAAAATGCCGCATTGCCTCTAGGCTTTTATCGCTGGATTTTGTGTTATGTTCTGATGTGATCATGTCGCTCATAATTTAAATATTTCTTTGCATTGTACCTCAGCCTCACTAAGGGATTACTGGGTGTATTTCCCCAACCTTACCTGCTCAAATTATCTTAACCTTTGCTCAAAGGCTGATATGTCCGGTGTACTGGGATCAGAGAAAATCTCAGAAATCGCAGAAGTTTAACTTGTCAGCAGTCTTTGAAATTATAAAATTTGAATTGATTTATGAATGTAATGTTTTTTGTAGTTGGAGTTGCAGTGGGCAATTACTTTGCAAAACTATACCAGGATGATCCCAATTGATTACCTGTTGTTCTGCTGGTGAGAAAATATTTGGCCACAAAACCCAGCGACTGCCTTGAGGAAGAGTAGTAAGGCTAAGGGGGTTTTGAGTCAGCCAAATCAAAGGATAGCTTTTAGGAACTACTGAACTGGCATCTTCTAAGGCTCTGGTTGCTGCTAAGGTTTCTAGAACAAAGCGTAGACCTCCGGGCTTGCCGTAGGCATCGCCTTTGATTAAATTTGTTGATGCTGTCCACAATTGCACCTGTAATTGTTGTTGCTGTGCATAAAAATACAGTGATGCTGCGGCAATTACTGCTTGTTCAAAGTTTTCTTCTTCCCAATTGCTAGCACTGTCTAGGGCAATAACTATTTCTTGTCCGCCTGTTACCATTTCCAACTCCCGCACCCTTAATTCGCCATAACGGGCGCTAGTCCGCCAGTGAATCAGACGGGTGGGATCTCCTAGACGGTAAGGACGGAGCGATCGCACTAGCCCCGTTGTTGCTGTCTGCAATGGTCTACCACGAGGATCGCCCCTTTTGCTCTCTTCTTGTCCCATTTCATCCACTAGGGGGCAGGTAGCTAAGGGTAACACTGTAGGATAGACGATCGCTGTAGCAGCACAATCACGCTGACGGCGACACCAGAACAATCCCAAAGGCGCACCAGAACCAAGTTCGACTGTGTGCCAACGATAAACACCCCGGCGTTGAGTCGGGTGGTAGTATATCCAACGGTAACTGCCTTGGCTAGGAATTGTTTCGATTGCCTTTTGTACTGGTTTCCCTAAGACGAAGGGCAGTATATCTTCAACTTGCAACAAGTTTACAGGCTGCTGTGTCTGATTGCAGATTTCTAATTCCACCGTTAGATCGTCGCCTGCTGACACAGGCTGAATGGGACGGCGGGTGATAGATAGATTTGTGAGCGATCGCGGCGGTAAGATGGCTGCTACACCCAAAAGGGCAAAACTAATGCCGCTAATGGCGTAAAGCCAACCAGCCATCGTATTGATACCTGCGCCAAAAAAACAAATAGCCGTTGCCGCCAGTACCCAACCGCCATAAGCAGGGGCACTGGCGCGGGTTTCTAACCAATTGGTAATGGGTTTAATGATTTTCATGTTTCTTTTTTAACCCAACACCACCAAAAATTCACAGTGTTTCAGGAGTTTGCCAAAAAAGCTTTTAGTTGGATTACTCAAAAAGAGATGGAAAGTTACGACGACCACTTACAACCCGTAGAATTTCGATACCATCATCTACCTACTTTGTAGAAAACGATATAGCCTTGCAAAGATACACCTCGGAGGTCTGGACGAATTTTTGCGTAACTTTTACCACTGTTTGGAAAGGCAACAAGTTGTTGGCACTTGCGGTTGAATTCACTGAAAAATCGCTCTCCTGCTTCAACGCTAGTTTCAGCAAAGTAGTCGGCAATTTCATTGATATCTCGGCTGGCAAGAATGTTGATGACGTAGCGATTCATGCTTGCGCCTGATGTCCTTGTCGAAACCGCTCTAGAATTTGGTTTACGAATGTCTCTCCATCAATAGGTGGCGTTTGGTCTGAAGCTAAAATCGCCGCATCAATTTTCTCTCGCACATCCTCAACCCATTCAGCATCGGCGCGATCGTATTCATCAAGCAACCGTAAGGCAATTTCAAGGGCTTCCTCTGCGGAGCGATATTTTCCAGACTGGAGCTTGGTTTGAATAAAGCGTTCTTGATCGGGTGTGAGACTGATGCTCATAGAAAACCTGTATTCAGATTATTCACCATTTTAAGTTAAAAAACGCACCCTGCTTTTTCGTTCAGTTAAAGTTTATTAAAGAAACAAGGAATCCACAGCCTCAAACCATTGTGACCATTTTTCCACGAGTGATTCATCAGGCTGACTGTCAGCAATTTTAACTTGATGTTTGTGGATAACAAAATCAATGAAATCAGTCACTTCTTGTAGGAGTGGTTCGGAAAGTTGCTGCAATTTTGCGTTAGCGAAGCTCGCCGAAGGCATCGCAGTTTCACGAATAGTCATGGGAATAATCCTTTTTCAGTCCTCTTCATTTTTACTCAAGGATTTGACTAAATGTATGTCCACAAAAATTCAATGAGTTAATGACGAAGCTAGGTGGTACTAGATACTCTGACATTCTTAAAGAAGATACTGCGCCAGTTGCTCATGAGTGGGAACATCAACAGGTAGAAAGGTTTTTAAGTCTATTTTTGATGGTTGGGCTAATGCTGCTAAACGGTTACATTGAATGGCAATACAACGATCAAAGATATTTCTCACAAATCTACCATTTCCAAGTTTTCCTATTTGATGTTCAAATTGATTAACTAAGAGACGCACTGCTTCCAGAGTCTTCTCTGAGAACAGATAGCCGTGCTGTTCACACCTGACTTTAAAAATCTCGGTTAACTCGGACGGACAATAGTCTTCAAAGTGAATCGACCTTGCAAATCTGGACTTTAGACCAGGATTAGATTCAACAAATCGAGACATCTCCCCTTTATATCCTGCAACAATAACTACCAGATCCTCTCTGTGGTCTTCCATCATTTTTAAAAGAGTATTGATTGCCTCTTGTCCGTACATATCGCCACGCCCGTCTGGAACAAGGGAGTAAGCCTCATCAATAAAAAGTACACCACCGAGAGCAGATTCAACTACTTTTGCTGTTTTGGGTGCTGTTTGTCCCAAGTATTCTGCAACTAAATTAGTCCGGTCTACTTCAAGAAAATGGCCTTTTGATAGAACACCAAGATTTTTGTATATCTCACCTAAAATCCTAGCTACTGTGGTTTTGCCTGTTCCAGGATTTCCCGTGAATACGAGGTGTCTAGTGATTGAAGGAGCTTTTATACCCGCTTGAGCTTGCATCTGGGCTACTTTTGCAATATTTACCAACTCTTGAACGGTAGATTTCACAGCACTTAATCCAGTTAATGAATGAAGTTGATCTAAACATAGCTGAAGCTCATTAGTGACTACTTCAGGTTGATTAGCATTAATGTGAGGTTGCTTGTGAATCTCTTTACAGACTTCTGCTGCCCATTCGTTGCTTATTTGTTTAATGTGAGTACCCAATAGGTTACGAGCTGTTTTTATTGCATTTTCTTTAGAAGGAGCTTCAGCAAAAAACAAGCAATCAATCTCTAACTGTTTTTCCGGCTTTTCTAGAAAATTATAAGCATCATCAATGGTACTCCAAGCAGCCCATAACCAAGAATTGCCTGAAGCACAGATACTAAAGACTGTAGAATTCCACGACATATATACACACTAGACAGTGAACACAATGAATTACACAGTGTTATGTTACCCACTCAGGTATCAAGATATTCATTTTCCTATTACCACAAAATAAAAAGCCCGCATGAGCGGGCTTTCTAAATCAATTAAGTTATTGCTTGACTTACCGTTTTGCCAACTTCTTCGACATCTTCCGCAGACGAATCGATTGGGGTGTAACTTCTACCAATTCATCGGGGCCAATGTATTCCAAAGCACGCTCTAGGCTCATGTCTATTGGTGCTTGCAACTGAACTAGTTCATCGCCACCAGCAGCGCGGTGGTTGGTCAACTGCTTGGTCTTACAGATATTCAATTCCAAATCTTGCGGACGATTGTGTTCGCCGACAATCATGCCTCTGTAAACCTTTGTGCCGGGAACAATAAAGAATGCTCCTCTATCTTCAGCGTTCCTCATGGCGTAGAAGGTAGAAACACCCTCTTCAAAGGAGATTAAAACGCCTTTGTTACGGGCTTCAATGTCGCCACTGAGTTGACGGTAGTCTAAGAAGCTGTGGTTCATGATGCCTTCACCACGAGTCATCCGCATGAATTCACCCCGGAAACCAATCAATCCACGGGCGGGAATGACAAACTCTAGCTGAGTGCGATCGCCACTACCTGGTTGCATATCTTGCATTTCGCCTTTGCGTTGTCCCAGGCGCTCAATACAGCTACCCACACCATCAACAGGAATGTCTAACACCAAGAGTTCATAAGGTTCGCAAGGTTGACCGTTGACTTCACGGTAAATTACCTGTGGCTGAGATACCTGAAACTCGAAGCCTTCCCGGCGCATGGTTTCAATTAAGATACCCAGGTGGAGTTCACCACGACCGGAAACGAGGAATTTATCGGGAGAATCAGTTTCTTCGACGCGCAAAGCCACGTTGGTTTCAAGTTCGCGGAATAGGCGATCGCGCACTTGTCTTGATGTCACCAACTTACCTTCTTGACCTGCAAAGGGCGAATCATTCACCCAGAAGGTCATTTGCAAGGTCGGTTCATCCACTTTAATTAGTGGTAAAGCTTGGGGTTCGTTAGGATCAGTAATCGTTTCCCCAATATAAGCATCAGCAAAACCAGCTACTGCGACAATATAACCTGCGGTTGCTTCTTCCAGGTCTACGCGCTTGAGTCCTTCAAAGCCCATCAACTTGGTAATTTTACCTTTGACAATAGTGCCGTTTTCTGTTACTAAAGCTGCTTGCTGTCCTGAACGGATAGTACCGTTGTGAATTCTGCCAATCACAATTCGTCCCAGATATTCAGAATAATCTAGGGTTGTAACTTGTAATTGTAGAGGCTTATTGCGATCGCCCACTGGTGATGGAACGTGTTGCAGAATCGCATTAAACAGGGGTTGCATATCTACCGATTCTGCTTCCAAGCTTTCTTTGGCAAAACCTCCCATACCGGAGGCAAACAGATAGGTAAAATCACACTGGTCTTCATCTGCCCCTAATTCTAAGAACAGATCCAAGACTTTATCAACTGCAACGTGGGGGTCAGCCTGGCCGCGATCGATTTTATTAATCACAACGATGGGGCGCAGCCCTTTTTCCAAAGCTTTTTTCAGAACAAAGCGTGTTTGAGGCATGGGGCCTTCATTGGCATCGACAATCAGAAGACATCCGTCAACCATGCCGAGTACCCGTTCAACTTCGCCACCAAAATCAGCGTGTCCAGGAGTATCAACAATATTAATTAATGTTTCTTTGTAGCGAACCGCCGTATTTTTGGACAGGATAGTAATACCCCGTTCCCGTTCTAGGGCGTTGGAGTCCATAACGCAATCCGGAACGTCTTCGCCTTCGCGGAAAATGCCGGATTGTTTGAGGAGTGCGTCAACCAGGGTGGTTTTGCCGTGGTCAACGTGGGCGATAATGGCGACGTTGCGAATTGGGAGCGTCATAGAAGCTTTTGGTGAACTCTAGAGGGGGTTTATAAGATTTACATTTGAATGCTAGGCTGTTTTAACAGAATTGAGAATAATCGGCAAATTCTGTAAAGAACCTTTAATAATTCTAGCGTAATCGTCACAATTGCGGGGAGTTTTGTAAACCCTACAATGGATATCTGTGGTAATTACCGCGTTGGTGGGATAAAAAAAAGCTTCTGTGACAAACAGGTGTCACCTGAAGGGCAGTATTGGTTTTGAGAATTGCGGTTGATTCGTATAGAGGAATTTAGTCATAGAAATGCTTTGATGAAAAGTGCAATCTTTGACTGATAGAGATAAAGTTTTTGGCTGCTAAAAGTCAGGTTATTTCCTGTTTGGGATCAAAGATAAGCGATCGCCAAGCCTTGTTTTTCTTGACTAGAATAGGATGGATATCTCTACAAAAATATTCAACTTACACGGAATTATCACAATGTAGAGTTAGGTCAATTGTTTAGAAGAGCAAGAAGCGATGTCTACGACGGGCTACGCCTACGTCATTATCTATGTAGAGACTTTACAATGTAACGCCTTTAGGGAATTTAAGCTATATTCTAAAAACTAATAAAATGACAGCGATAATTATATGGTCTGCTGCCTAAATCCTAATTGCGAGAACCCCCAAAATCCTGACGGGGCAAATTTCTGTCTCAGTTGTGGCACAGAGTTGGTATCGCTATTGAGAAACCGTTACCGAATCATCACACCATTAGGAAGAGGAGGGTTTGCACGCACATATATCGCAGAAGATATAGACAAACTCAATGAACGATGTGTTGTTAAGCAACTGGTTCTAAGTCAATTTTATGGCAGTCAGGGTAGTCAGGCACACAAAAAAGCGACTGAGTTGTTTGAACGAGAAGCCAAACGTCTCAAAGAACTAGGAGAACATCTCCAAATTCCCAATTTATATGCATATTTTAAGGAAGCTGAATATCTGTATTTAGTGCAGCAGTTTATCGAAGGGCAAAATCTGTTGCAAGAGTTAAAACAGCAGGGAGTTTTTGATGAAGCCAAGATTCGAGATTTTTTAAATAATTTATTATCTGTACTGGTAGATATACATCAACAGCAAGTAATTCATCGAGATATTAAGCCAGAAAATATTATTCGCCGTCAAAATGATGGAAAATTAGTACTAATTGATTTTGGGGTAGCAAAGCAAAGGACGGAACCTACAAACACTACGATAGGGACAATTATTGGTTCATTAGGTTATGCACCGATTGAGCAAATGCAAACGGGTAAAGTTTTTCTGTCTAGTGATATTTATAGTTTAGGAATAACTTGCTTTCAACTGCTGATCAATATTTCTCCTTCGAGTTTGTGGATGAAACAAGGCTATGGTTGGACTTCTAATTGGCGGCAGCATTTAACGCAACCCATAAGTCCAGAATTAGAGATGATTCTTAATAAGTCACTACAAGAAAATCACGAACAGCGTTATCAATCTGCACAGGCTGTCTTACAAGACTTGAGTAAGTTGCCACCGCTAAGGTATACATTAGCTTCTACAGTTATTCCACCTACTATGCCATCAAGAGCGCAACCACAAAATAAACATAAATCAACTCGATATCTACCGCAATTCTCTAACAGTAAATTATTGTCTGGAGCAATAATAGCTGGATCGGGTAGTTCATTTTTAGCAATAGCACTTATCAGTTTTCTTGGAACTACTTGGATTAGTTCGGGACTGTGGTTGCTAATTTTTGGAGGATTAGTCTTTATTCAATCTCGCCCGCTTCTAGAAAAAGCTTATTTAATTATTATTGCTATCATCGCAAACTTACTCGTTGTCTGGATTTTTAGAAATCTTCTAACCAATAATCTTCTCAAATCTGGTTTAAATGGACTGTTACTTGTAGGATTGCTAGTTATTTTGGCAGGTTTATTGACAGTTATTATTTTAGGTGTGTCTGAAATAATCAACAAAATTATTGCTAAATATTTTTAATTTTTTGCTTTTACTCAATTTTCATAAATCTATTTATTTAAGATAAGCTTTGTAAAATTTTGGTAATTATTCATGAAAGATAAAAAAGAAAACTTGAGACTGCTTATTTCTCTTGGTCTAGCTGGGGTAATGGTAGCAGCTATTTTATGGTTAATTAGCAAAGTTTCTTCTACTATCGTAATAACACCATCAAACCCGACACAAACTTCGTCTTCATTTACAAATAAGCCTTCACTAATGAATTTAGGTACAAGGATTTTGGTGAAAGTGCAAACATCCCCTGAAAAAATAGATGGAGTTAAAGCTTTTGCTGAGAAAGATTTCAGTACTGCCGTTAAAAAATTTACTGATTCTCTGAAAAATAATCGCAATGACCCAGAAACTTTAATTTATTTAAACAATGCCAAAATAGCACGAGATAATTCAGAAGCTATAAAAGTTGCGATCGTCGCACCAATTAACTTTGAACCTAGTTTAGCAGAGGAAATTTTACGTGGTGTAGCTCAAGCTCAAAATGAAGTTAATAACCAAGGAGGAATTAATGGTAAAAAATTGCAAATTGTGATTGCAAGTGCTGATAATAGAGAAGATTCTGCCCGGCTAGATAATGAATTAGTTCAAGATAAAAGCCTTGTAGCTGCTGTGGGTGTTAGACGTAAAGCAGAAATATATAAAGAGAAAGGTTTGGTTTTAGTATTGCCCGTCGAGCTACCAAATCAAGCAGAAAATCCAGAAAAATTAGAGAATAATACAGTAAATAGTCAGCTAAATAATTCCAACACTAACTACTTGTTTCATGTAAATCCGCTATATGATAATTTAATAGATACTCATTCTCGCTACATTGCTCGACAAGCAAGAAATGTCGCTATTTGTGGCGATGTTCGTAGTTCAAGAGATAATTCAACTTTTTCATCAAATCAGATACTTGTAGAACAGTACACTCAAGCTATCAAAAAATATGGCAGCAACGTTATTAGTACACCTTGCAATTTAGCAGATAAGAATTTTGACCCTAAAGCTTTTGTAGATAAAGCCATAGAAACAGAAAATGCAAGTGGCTTTTTACTAATGCCTTCAATCAGAAATATATACTTTGCCACCAAGGTAGCACAAGAAGTTAAAGGTAGAAAGCCACTGTTTGCTTCTGAAACTATGTACAGTGCTACAACTTTACAAAATGGTAAGGATCTTGAAGGAATGGTTTTACCTGTATATTGGCATCGTGATGCTAATAAAAATAATCCCTTTGCGAAAAATGCCTTTCAGCTTTGGAATGCACAAGTAAATCAGAGAACGGCGGGAGCTTATGATGCGCTTCAAGCAATTATTACTGGCTTAAAACAAGACAGTACCCGCGAAGGATTACAAAGGGTATTATCTAATCCCAATTTTTCAACATCTGGAGCAACTGGAAGGATTCAGTTTTCGCCCTCCGGTGAGCGTCAAGGAGAAGCAATGCTAGTCAAAATTGAGCGTTGTGAGTCTTGCTCTAGTGGAACTGGTTACGATTTTGCCCTCTTAAATAAGAAGTAGTTTTTTTAATTTAATTTTCATTCCAAAGATATAGGTTGCCTTCAAATAGGTAATCTATACAATTTGAATGTCATACTAAACTGCTTGATTTAATTGCAATCAAAAATAGAAGCGATCGCTTCTATTTTTTTCTAATGAAAAGTTTTGTTTATCTACCCAGAGTTGTGAGAGCGATCGCTCAAAAGAAAGAGGGAATCTCCCTAATCTCTGTGTCAAGGTTAGATCAGTAAGAATTACGAACACTTTGCCGAGGAGAACACGGATGGTAGCTACATTAGATGATGCGAAACGCAATGCAATTGCTGTAAAACTTGCAACTCTTAAAGCTCTCCAACAGTTAGCTATCGAAAAGGAACAATCGCTTTTGACACAAGGACTTGATGCCGAAATTGCCGATCGTCTCCGAAATTTTATCAATGACGATCAAAAAAATCTTGGTATTTTAGAAACTGTAATTGTTCAGTATGGGATTCAAGCTGAACCCAAAAAAAATATCACACAATTCATTGAAAAAGCTCGCGAAATGTTCAAAAGCTCTGAGTTGAGCCTCTATGAAAAAGTCTCTCAGCATGAATTGTTGAAACATCAATTAGTAATGAGTGGCTTAATAGTTCACAAAGCTGCTCAAAAAGTTGGTGCTGATGTTTTGTTAGCGATCGCACCTTTGAATACGATTAACTTTGAGAACCGCGCTCACCAAGAGCAACTCAAAGGTATTCTGGAAATTCTGGGTGTCCGCGAACTCACAGGACAAGATGCAGATCAAGGAATTTGGGCACGTGTTCAAGACGCTTTGGCCGCAGTTAGTGGTGTAGTAGGTAGTGCTGTCACCCAAAACAGCGACAAAAAGGATCTAAATATCCAAGATGTCATCCGCCTCGATCACAACAAGGTAAATACCCTATTCACCGAAATACTACAAAGCAACGATCCACAAAAGATCCAAGAGTACTTCGGTCAAATTTACAAGGATTTAACTGCCCACGCTGAAGCTGAAGAAGAAGTTGTCTATCCAAAAGTACGTCCTTTCTACGGTCAAGATAACACCCAAGAACTGTTTGATGAACAAGCTGAAATGAAGCGGGTGTTAGACCAAATTAAGGCTATTAGCCCTTCTTCATCTGAATTCAAAGATCGAGTCAAACAGCTTATGGAAGCTGTTGGCGACCATATTCGTCAAGAAGAAAGCACAATGTTTGCTGCCATTCGCAACAACTTAAGCACTGAGCAAACCGAGCAGCTGGCTACTGAATTCAAAGCCGCTAAGACCCGAATTCAAGAGAAATTGGGCGTTGTTAGCGAATCCAATGCGTAGGATGCTTTCGAGCTTTCTATATCCGCTAAAAAAAGTTAGTTAAACAAAAACTCCCAGCACATCAGCGCTGGGAGTTTTTGTTTACAAATTTTGCTGACAGTATTTATAAGCGGCATAAGCCATAGTTACAACGCCGGTGATAATGGCAGATTCATCGACTTCAAATTGGGGATGGTGTAATGGGTGGTTAATGATTCTTTCTTTGTAGCCTACACCCAAGCGAAACATGGAACCGGGGACGTGTTCCAAATAAATAGAAAAATCTTCAGATCCAAGAGAGGGTTCGGGTAAAACTTGAACGCGATCGCTACTCCAAGCTTCTTCTGCGGATGATTGTAACAATTGCGTCAAGTTATAATCATTTTGAACGCTGGGTACGCCCTGGCAATAATTGACTTGATACTTTGCCCCGTAGGTATGGCAAACATTAGATACAATGTTTTCAATCCAGTTTGGGAGATAGGCACGAGTTTCAGGATGGAGCGAGCGCACAGTTCCTAATAACTGCACTTTATCCGCAATGACGTTCGGCGCTTTGCCACCATTAATCTTCCCGATGCTCAATACTACAGGACGCAAGGCATTTTGTGTGCGGCTGATAGCTTGTTGCAGTGCAGTAATCACTTGGCAAGCAATCCAAATCGCATCAATCGCCTCATGGGGACGCGCCCCGTGCCCAGATTCTCCCATAATCAGAATCTCTAAATTATCAGAGGCGGCTGTCAATGCCCCATAACGCACACCAATAGAGCCTGCGGGTATAGAAGGGAAAACATGAACCCCTAATAAAGCTGAGACGTTTTCCATCGCTCCATCTTTCACCATCCAGCTTGCCCCTTGAGCAATTTCCTCCGCAGGCTGAAATAAAAACCGCACTTTACCACCCAACTCCTCTACGACTTGGGACAACACCATTGCCGTTCCCAACCCCACTGTGGTGTGGACATCGTGACCGCAAGCGTGCATAATACCATCTACGCGAGAAGCATATTCTAAATTAGTGCCCTCTTGAATTGGCAAGGCATCCATATCAGTGCGAATTGCCAATAAACGGTCAGTTTGGCTAGTGCCTTGTAGTTCTCCAATCACGCCCGTTTTACCAACTCCCTCTTGTACGTGCAGACCACTGGAAGACAAAACACCAGCTACGAAGGCTGCTGTTTGGTACTCCTGACCGCTGAGTTCTGGGTGAGAGTGGATGTGGCGGCGAATTTCAATTAAGCGGGGCGCTAGTTTTGCTGCTAAGTCTTTAATACGGGTAAGCATCGATTTAATTAATCTATAGGCTTTTTTCCCATGATAAAGAAATGTTAACAAACAAAATGCTCTTTGCCATACAAGGATAGTTGAGAACAAGCAGAGGGGCAAGGGGGAATTATTGAACAAGTCTCTCCCTTATCTCCCCCCTCTTCCTTGCTACCTTGTCTCTTCTCAATGCCCAATGCCCTTCAGGAGTGCTGAGTGCTGTTAGCGGAAAGCTAGGGTTTAGCCCGTGCTGAGTGCTGAGTGGGGAATCTCACTTCTTTACTCGCTTGCCGAGGAACTCGAAACGGGCTAAACCCTAGCTTTCCGCTAACGGAACTGTTTTGCCCAATGCCCCAGTTTATTTTGAGTAGCAGGTTGTGGCTAAAGTATTTTCGGGTTTGTATTCGTTACATTCTCTGGGATTTTGACGCTCTAACGACCAACCATAAGGTTTGTCGGAGGTGACAACACCATTATTTAAAGTTGTTAGTCGGTAGTTAGCCCCCCGAAAATTAGTAAATTGCAATTTGGCATCTTTTAAGTTCGCTGCTTCTAAATTGGCACTGATGAAACCGGCATAAGACAGATCGGCATTTTCCAGAGATGCTGATTTCAAATTTGCTCCTGTTAAGGAAGCACCACTGAGATTAACCGAATTCAAAACCGCACCTTCTAAATTTGCACCGGTGAGATCGGCATTCATGAGATTAGCTTGAGATAATGTAGCGCCGCTCAAGTCAGCCCCTCGCAAATTTGCTCCAGTTAAATTCAGCTTAGTTAGGTCAGCGCCACTCAAATTACACCGAGGACAGGCACTTGTTGCTTTCAACTGATCCAAGTCTAGCTGATTTAATGCAAGAGCCTGCTCTGCAAACCCTAAACAAGCTAACAAGGAGACGGTGGCAACAATCTTAAGTTTCATACTTTTTACTGATATTTACAAAAATGACAAGTTACGAACATCACGTATTGTCATCCTTACATATACTGCTTCTCTAAGGAAGTGCAGGGATGAAGCATTGATTAAGAAGCTGTAAAAATACTATAAATTATAATAGCAAGACTACTCAAACGGAAATATAGGCTATAGAATCAAATCGTAAGGAACTATACCGAACCAATTATAGACTACCAAATATGTGATCCCCCTAGCTCGATTAAAAATACGACTAGGGGGATCTTGTTTTTAGGTATTGGGCATGGGGAATGGGGCATTGAGCATTGAGCATTGGGAATGGGGCATTGGGCATTGGGGACAAGGAAAAAGACTTGTTGCAAGTAAGTTCTCACCTCTTGTCCCCTTGTCTCCTCGTCTCCCCTGCTCCTCTGCTTTCTTCATCGCCATCCTAAAAGGCGCAGTCCAGGGACAATTAGGTAATAACTCACTCCTAACCAGAAGCTGGTAAAGAAGCCTACAAAGCCAAAAAAAGTCAGAGGCAAGTATAACTCTGACCAGCCTGGTTGACTAGTAAATTGGAAAATTGGAGGTGCTAACTTCAAAAGAATCAAAACTGCATAGGCGATCGCACTGCCAAAGGCCGCGAACACTGCGTACACTAGATGATGGCTGCGAAGTCCTAAACTCAAGGTGAGTAGACAAACTACTACTAAAATCACTGCCACTAAGCCCTCGCCGCTATCTTTTGGGGTGATTAATTGCAAAATTAACCAGCCAAAGCCATAGCTAATCATGCCCATCAGGGAAGCCACTAAAAACCGCCGCCGTTGACCAAAACACCCGGATACTGTCAGCCCCCATGCGGTTCCCCAGCCTGCTGCGACGAACACCAAAATATCTGCCCCAAAGACGGGTTGAGTATTTGGTACTAATTGGTTTAGCTGACTCCCAATCAATTCCACAACCTGACGCCCCAAGCTGGTGCGATAGGCCAAAATAAAACCAGCGATCGCACCAAAACAAGCGCCGATACTACTCAGGATCATTGCCCAAATCGTCGCCAAACAAGCTCGGAAAATTTTGATAATTGTCTGAGCGATAAAAATAACGGTTTTGGTAACAGCTTGGCTAAAGTTAGCTAAAACTTGTTCAATAGCTTGTGTTATCAGTGTAAGTCTCTGGGAAGCTTGCGTTGAGGTTTGCTTAACTTTGTCTCGCAGTTGAGCAAATACCCCTGCTGGCGGTAATGGTTGAGAAATCTTCGCCAAACGTTTTTGAATTATAGCTGCATTTGCTGGACGCGATCGCACATCCTCCTGCACCATCTCATCCAGCAAATCTGCTAGTTGCGGGTTGACATTCACCGCAGTTCGCCAGCGCAATTTACCCGTTTGCTGATCTTCCAACTCTAGCGGGTATTTGCCTGTTAGTAGTTCAATCACCGTTCGACCAAGGGCATAAAAATCGGCACTTGGCCCAACAATACCTCCAGTCACTTGTTCTGGTGGACTGTAGCCAGAAGAAAATAATCGCGTGGAACTAGACACAGAACGCAGTTTAGAGGCGCTAAATTGTTTTGCCCCGCCAAAATCAATTAGTACCAAGCGATCGCCCTCTGCTTGCCCTTGAGACGGGGTTACAGATAGCGAAGAAGTGCCCAGCATTAAATTAGAAGGTTTGATATCCCGATGAAGAATCTGACGTTTGTGTAATTCTTGTAAAATCTGCACAGCTTGGGCAAACCAGTTTAAGACCAAATCCTCTGGACAGCCTTGGGGAAACTTTTTTAATATCTCCTCTAAAGTCCGCCCATTGATTTTTTCCATTACCAGACAAGGCAATTGGTGCGGTTTGGGGTTAAACAGTTGTACCTGAAAATAACCATTGTTATCGACTGTAGGAACACCCGGATGCTGCAAGCTAGATAAAACTGCTGCCTCTTGGGTAAATAATTCCAGTGCCTTGGGCGAATCTTCTACCAATACTTTCAACACTTTCTCTGTTTGAGTTTTTTCATCCCAAACTGTGTAGATTTGAGCAAATCCTCCCGATCCCAAGGGCTGAAGTGGAACATAGCGGTCTAACAACTCTAGCGGTGCGCCACAGCTGTTGCAAAATTTGTTTCCCCAAGGCTGAGGATAAGGACGTTGACAATCAGGATTTATGCAGTGAACCGCACTCTGAGTGATGTGGGACACAACCGCTACAATACAAAGGCTGACTTGATTTTAGCGTTTCTTTAGGTTTCCTGATTTTAAAATAGACAAAAGGAAAACCCTCATAAATTTTATGAGGGCATTCGTTTATATTTACAACAGAATTCAAAGAAGGTGAAGTACACAACTATTCCTGTCAAAACAAGATATAAAGCCTGTTTTACTTCTGAATTCTGAATTCTGACGCCTTGGCGGAGCGTCTCCGGCTTTGCTCCTGAATTCTGCTGTATGTCAGCCCTTAATTACGAAAACTTCTCTTACTTTGTCTGTGCTTGGCAACTTCCTTGCGCTTGCGTTTTTCTAAGGGTGTTTCAAAATGACGATGCTTTCTCATGTCTGGAAAAATTCCCGCCTTGGAAACTTCTCGTTTAAATCGTCGTAAGGCTGACTCAATGTGTTCATTGTCACCTACAATTACTTGGGTCATTATTTCTCCTACTAAGTTGACTTCATCAATGGCTATGCAGGCGCTAACATTACAAAAAAAAGACAGACTCTTGTTTGTCTGACCTTAAGACTCTTGGTAAGTTTTTTGTTTCCAAGATTAGTAGCGTCCGCCACGTCCACCGCCGCCACCGCCGTATCCTCCTCTGTTACCACCACCAAAGGAGCCTCTATCACCTCTGTCTTCCTTGGGTTTAGCCTTATTCACTTTCAGGTCACGACCCATCCACTCAGCACCGTCGAGAGCTTCAATGGCAGCAGTTTCTTCAGCTTCAGTTCCCATTTCCACAAAGGCAAAGCCCCGTGGACGACCTGTTTCACGGTCAGTAGGTACTTGAACGCGCTTTACAGTACCATATTCTGCAAAAATACCACTTAAATCTTCTTGTGTAACATCATAAGAGAGGTTACCTACATAAATTGACATCGATTCTCTCCAAAATCATCACTGTGTAGAGATTTTAATTTCTCTCAGAAGTCTGTAAATACTAAAAGGAAAAAGCCTTTCAATACTAAAACCAAAGACATCACTGAATTAACTCTCATAAATCTAGGATGACACACGAGCCAACTCTTTGCACCCAGTAGATAGTTAACCAGTGACGCGATCGCTTAGGTGCGATCGCCCGCCCCCGCATACCCTAAGTACAGTCCACCGCAAAAAGGGGTTGGAAATGGAAGAAGATAAATTCTGTAGGGTGATATAGAAAATCAGACATGCAGGGGTGCATCTTTAATATCCGAATTGAACGTTTGACTGCATTAACCATGAAGCATTACTTCAAAATTTTAATACGAAAGGCAAAGTCAGGCAACAAATATAAAACTATTGTGACTTGTACTCTTTTGGAGAACCTGCTGTGAAAGCAACTGCGATGCTTACGGCGGCAAGCTACGCGAGTCTTTTTCTTTGGCGCTAGCCTCTCCTTTGGGAAAAAAGGAGTAAGTGGCGTAATATCATATTCGGCTAATTAACCCAACTTGGTAAGCAGCTAATTCCTGATTGGGGTCTATTTGTGAATTAATGTTGGGCCCCAAGGCTAAAGCAACACCCCAATATGCGATCGCTAAATGCGGATCGAGTTTGGCAGCATATTGAAAAGAACGCACTGCCTCATCATGATTGAAAGCGTAAATTAAATTTAATCCCTGATCGAAAAACTCTTGGGCTTGGGGATTAGGGACTTGCAAAAAATAAATTATCCCAAATTATTTGTATATTTGTAGGGGTGCAAGGCCTTGCGCCCCTACAATGGGATGTTTTTTTTAACTGGAAGTCCCTTAGAAGTAGAAACTGGATGGGGGATTGTGCCAAGTCCAGATATTAAGTTGTATGGCTGTTTTACATCAGCATAGACGTGTTGGTGTACACTCTCGTCGAGAAGCGGCTTTTTGTCAGACATCGCCGCACTAGGAGCGACTAAAGAGAATATAAGCAGCCAAACTAGAAATCAGTACTTCATTATTATTTTTCTTCAAGCTCTTTTTTAATATTCAAATGCCACAGTTTCTCTAAAGAAGCAACTTGTCGGCAGAAAACAGCAGCCCGGTGTTTCTTATAAAGATTAAACCCTACAAACACAATCATTGGAATCAATATAGAATATCCGATGAAAATGTTAACAGATGAATCAGTTTGCATCCTAGAGTCTATATATTGGGAGTTGGGAGTTGGTTGAGTACTAGAATTTGATTGCATAAATATCTTCATAAATACTACAAGTAAGAAGCTATAAAAAACGTGGATAATTGTTCCTGCTGTCTTTGAGCAGAAATTAGTCACAAGTTCTATTAGGTACTTCAAAGCCGCTGCTTAGACTTCTCTATGCCTTCTTGCACTAGCTAAACTATTCTTCAGTTAAAACCTGAAAAATTATGTTGATTTCTGCTAAATTTTGTGACAAGATCCTTGTTCTGCAAGCTACTACTTCTAAAGTATTTACTGAGATTTTAACTATTTTTGGTGCCAGTTATTTCTAATACTTGCTTAAGTAGTCAGAGTTGCAGAAGCAATATACAGCGGATTGCAAGTTCATAAGTGACTGTTAAGAAAGATGTAACTAATGTATAACCAAGCTATCGGGGAGTGCCCGATAGGGTGGGTGGCAATACTTCTCGGTTAGGCATTTTTAATTCGGAATCGGGTTTTGGGAAAAGGCTACTGGGTTTGGGTTAAAGGTTTTTTCTTTCCCCTTTCTCTTTCCCCTTTTCCCCTTAACTGAGAAGTATTGGGGCGGGTGGATAGTGTACTCGACTTAGATAAAGAGCGCTGTATTTACCATATCCAGTGGTAATAAGCCAAGTTGCAGTTTATGATCATGGCTGTCTAGCTGAAGTAATAAATAATTTTGTCTGAAGATAGAACAATAAAATTATCCTTTCCCTCTTTTGGATATTATTTTAATTTCCAAAGATGAATTTCAAGGTTAAATAACTATGTACAATGGATACAAAGATTTGTTATAAAAAAATCGTCAGATAGAAGAATTAAAAGTTTTTTAGAAGTAATCTACAAACATTGCAGCGCTTTCCGAGCAAGCAAGAAGTAATCAACACTTAACATACTTTAGGAACAAAAAATATGAGTATCGAAGATAAAGCAAAAGCTTTTGCTAAAAACATCGAAGGAAAAGTACAAGAGGAAATTGGCGAAGTAACTGGCGATCCTAAAGATAAAGCTGAAGGTAAAGCTAAACAAGCTGAAGCTCAAGCCCGTCACACCGCTGAGAATATCAAAGATGAAGTTAAAAAGAATTTAGAATAGTACAGCGTGATAGAGGTTTTCCTGGCTGTAACAAGTTGTTCAAGGAGTTAGAGTTTGGTGGTAATGTAATAGGTGAAATTTTATTTAGGAAGAAGGTTTAAGTTAAATAATTATTTACTGAACCTTCTCTCTTTATTTACTCTGTTTTTTACCTAAGATTTTCAGCCATTTTGAAAATAGCGATCGCAAAACATTTTTTCAATCTCTTACTGATTTTTTCAAAGATACTAATTCATAATTAATATTCTATTTACCTATCTTTTAACAGACATCTCAACATCATAAGGTAACTCTACTTATTCTATTGTACTAACAGCGTTATTAGGATTAGGCTTTATCGCTGCTGTGACTATAGGATTGATTGCCTGGTACAATTCCAAACGTCTTGTAGGTTGGGAAGTTGAAGAAGAATTCAGAAGTCAGGAGTCAGAATAAATCAGTGAGGGATTCAGACCCGCCACTGATTGTAGACCACCAAATCTATGATTTGGTAGGGGTATTAAACCCATTTATTCATCCGCTTTTTCGTTCAGAATTCAATTCTGAATTCTGGCGACTGACTCCTGAATTCTGTTTTAATAAAGAGCGTCCTGATATTGTTCCAGAAATTGATCGGTAATAATTTTTTGTCTGCTTACTTTTAGTTTTTGTCAGCTAAAGGTAGACGTATAGTAAATGTACTACCCTTGCCTGGTTCAGATGTCACATCGATTGTGCCTTGATGTGCTTCAATAATACAGCGAGAGAGATATAGTCCCAAACCACTACCAGAACGTTGGTGTTTCCCTTGACGAAATCGCTCGAATAATATTGCCTGATCTGGTTTAAAAATTCCTGGCCCTGTATCTTGGATATCAATATTCACAGCTACCGAAGTCAGATAACAGTGAATATTTACAGAGCCTTTGTCTGTAAATTTGATAGCATTGCCGATGAGATTTGTCAAAACTCGCCGCAGTTCTAAGCGATCGCCCATAATGGTGCTTGCAGTTTCACCTCGACCAATGTTTACAGCTAATCCTTTTTCTTCAGCTAAAGGAGTTAATTCTTGAGAAACTTCACTAACTAATTCCTGAATATTGCAGGGAGAAATTTTTAAGGTTTTACAGCCCGCTTCATGACGATAAACTTCTAACAAGGTATTTACCATTTCCAGCAGGTCTTGATTGCTGCCAATCATGGTATCAATTATGTCTCGCAATTGTGGCGAAACATCGCAAAACCTGCCTTCCAGCAATAATTTTAATACGCGGTTGGAGGCTACTAGCGGTATGCGTAAATCGTGAGTAAAACGCGAGACGAAATCTGCCCGGAGGTTCGCCATCTGATCTCGTTCGTCGATACTATGCTTGAGGCGCAGGAGCGATCGCACCCTTGCATGTAGTTCATCAGGATCGAATGGTTTGCGAATGAAGTCATCTGCACCAGCGTCAAGTCCTTCAACAACGCTAGACTCATAGTGAGCCGTAAGCAGCAGAATCGGGATAAATGGCAACGCTTGATTCTGTCGGATGCGCCGAGTAAATTCATAGCCATCTAGCTCCGGCATCATCACATCTAAAAGAATTATGTCTGGCGGTGA
Organism: uncultured Nostoc sp.; assembly: GCF_964247315.1. Classification (GTDB taxonomy): domain Bacteria; phylum Cyanobacteriota; class Cyanobacteriia; order Cyanobacteriales; family Nostocaceae; genus Nostoc. Next base: position 8,993 of record NZ_CAXTTT010000056.1, on the reverse strand, counting down.
CTCTTCAACCATAGCCAGAGCAATTTTACTATCTTCTACCAAGCTAATTTCATAGTCCTCATCTTCTAGGACTGCTTCTAAGACCAGTAGATTGTCAAAAATATCATCGACAACGAGAATTTTATCTTTTTTAACAGTTTTAGGTAAAGACATGGCTAAATAAAAAAGAAGTGCTTGGCTATCCCTAGCAAATCTAGTAATAGCTTACTTCACCAGCGTTGAGATTATTAAGGATTAACATTTTCTTTTGGAGTTTCCTGGTGAGTTATTTTAGTCCCTTTTCTGTGCATAATGCCACTCAAAGCAAGAATAACTACTTAATAGTCACCTACTTTTGCTGGCTACCAGGTTTTTGATGAAAAATTGTTTAGCATAAAACATCAAGCGTCAGGTTAATGTATAGAAATATTTTTTGATTAAATTAAGTAGGTCGGCAGAATAAAGCCAAACTATGTTAACAAAAATGAACGAGGCTCAAACCCTCTTCCCTCTTGCTCTTACCTTATCCCAACCACAAATATTTACGCCCACCTACTTATATTGTCATATTGAAACTCTTGCCTTAGAAAGGCTTACAAGATAAGGTTATCTATGTCTAATGGTAGATGAAGTTCCGGGAATAATACCAAACGCCTTGCTTTTTGTATAAGATCCCGAATAGAAGAACGAGATTATTTTAATCTGTACTTTAGATAAATAACAGTAAAGTTAAGCAACTATGAGTGAAATCAAGATCCTTGTAATTGAAGATCACAATCTGACAAGAATTGGCTTGCGGTCTGCTTTACAAACCCAGGCAGAGTTTAACATTGTTGGTGAAGCAGCCAATGCAGCCGACGGCATTAAGCTTCTGAAAACTCTTAAGCCGGATGTTGCTACTATTGACATTGGTTTGCCTGACATGGATGGTATTGAGCTAACACGCATATTTAGGCAATATCAGGCAGAGAATGAGGACTACACAACAAAGCTGTTAATTTTAACGATGCAAAATAGCGAACAAGCAGTTTTAGCAGCATTTGCAGCAGGTGCAGATTCTTATTGCATGAAGGATATCGAAACAGAGAAATTAGTAGAGGCTGTGCAAACGACTTATGCAGGTAGCTCATGGATCGATCCAGCGATCGCAGACCTTGTACTACAACAAATACGTCAAGATTTCCCCGACGGTAGCAGAGGCGCATCTGGAAAAAGAGTTTTGATTGAAGGTATTGACCCAGATGTGGAGAAAAGTATAGTCACCTATCCTTTAACTCATAGAGAGATGGATGTTTTAGAGTTGATTGTCGCTGGCTGTGACAATGCAGAAATTGCTAAAAGGCTTTATCTAACAGTCGGAACTGTCAAAACTCATGTTCGAGGTATTCTCAATAAACTCTGTGTTGCTGACCGGACACAAGCTGCTGTCCGTGCTTTGCGGGCGGGATTAGTACCGTGAGCAAGTAAGTAACCATCATCAAGTGCGTACACAAGAACACTTAACAAATAAAAATATTTCTTTCCCAGTCTCCAGTCAATTGTTTTTCAGTCAAAGCAGTTAACTGGGACAAATATTTATGAAGAAATTGTTACAAAGTTTAGTAGAATGACATAATTGACTAAATAAGTATTTTTATATACATACATGATAGCGGATCAATTTCCCTGGCTTACTGCAATTGTCTTACTGCCACTTGTTGCTTCCCTGCTCATCCCTGTGTTACCTGATAAAGATGGTAAGCGCGTGCGGTGGTATGCACTGGGTGTAGGTATTGCAGATTTTGCATTAATGTGCTACGCATTTTGGAAGCATTACGATGCCAGCAGTGCTAGCTTTCAAATGGTGGAAAATTATGCCTGGGTGCCTCAGTTAGGTTTTAACTGGGCGGTATCAGTCGATGGGCTTTCAGCGCCACTTGTACTTTTAGCCGGATTTGTCACCACACTCTCGATTTTTTCAGCTTGGCAAGTTGATCGCCGACCCCGCCTCTTCTATTTTTTGATGCTGGTGCTGTATTCGGCACAGGTAGGGGTGTTTGTTGCTAAAGACTTGCTGCTATTTTTCATCATGTGGGAAGTAGAACTGATTCCCGTCTACCTACTAGTCTGCATTTGGGGTGGGCAAAGGCGTCGTTATGCGGCTACGAAATTTTTGTTGTATACCGCAGCTGCTTCTATATTTATTTTAGTGGCAGCCCTAGCAATGGGGTTATATGGCGGCGGTGATATGACATTTGATATAACCGCTCTCGCCAAGAAGGAATATCCCCTTGGTCTACAACTGCTACTTTATGCAGGATTGTTGATTGCATTTGGTGTCAAGCTTGCTGTTTTCCCCATGCATACTTGGTTGCCTGATGCTCACGGCGAAGCATCATCTCCTGTATCGATGATTTTGGCTGGTGTGTTACTGAAGATGGGTGGATATGGACTGATTCGCCTGAATCTTGAGTTGCTTCCCGATGCACATATTTATTTTGCGCCGGTTCTAGCCATTCTCGGTGTTGTCAACATTATCTATGGTGCATTGAACTCCTTTGCTCAGACCAATATGAAGCGGCGTTTAGCTTATTCGTCGATTTCTCACATGGGGTTTGTACTGCTGGGGATTGCCTCCTTCACTGATTTGGGAATCAACGGCGCGATGTTGCAGATGATTTCGCATGGTTTGATAGCATCGGTGCTGTTCTTCTTAGCAGGTGTTACTTACGATCGCACCCACACAATGGTAATGAAAGATATGGGCGGTATTGGTCAAGTTATGCCCAAAGTCTTTGCCCTGTTTACAATCGGCGCGATGGCATCTCTGGCACTTCCCGGTATGAGCGGCTTTGCTGGCGAACTCTCGGTATTTGTTGGTATAACAAGCAGTGACGTTTACAGTTCCACTTTCTGCACCGTAACAGTTTTTCTCGCCGCAGTTGGAGTTATCCTTACACCGATTTATCTACTTTCCATGCTGCGAGAGGTGTTTTATGGTAAAGACGCAGCACTGCTATGCGATATTAATAATGCAGGCTTAGAAAATCAAGAAGATGAGGGAACAGTTTGTTTTGGTACAGACTGTCTCGTGCTAGAAGATGCAGTCTACGAGGATGCTAGACCCCGTGAGGTATTTATCGCCGCCTGTTTTCTGCTGATGATTATTGGTATTGGTTTCTATCCCAAAATGGCGATGCAGATGTACGATGTGAAGACCGTTGCAGTGAATGCTAATCTTCGCCAGTCTTATGCCATAGTCTCGCAAAGCAATCCCCAGATTTATGCCAAAGGTTTCTTGGTTCCGCAAATTTCAGAGGTTGAGGTAACGCCCGTTTTGGGAACTTTGAAGTAAGCTTTTTGACCAATAGACTTGTTGAAAAGAGCCAAAGCTAGGTATATTTCTGAGAAATAACAGAGTATTGATAGCCGATCACTGCGGATAGGCTATCAATGCCAAATCATTCTCAGGATGCCCAAGATGTTTTTTCTGGAAAAGCTCCTTTTTTCCAATTTTGCCAAACCTTTACTGCTGCTCGTTGAAAAAATGCCTGCGAGTTCTGCTCTGGGGTTTCTTGAAGTTCCTTAATTTCTCCACTCAATTTATCTATCCATAAAGAGCCGAGACGATCTTCATGTGGGCCAAAGCGGTAAGTAACGCCAGTCTTATCCTCCTTTTCTTTTAGAATCAATACGTAAAAAGCCATAACAGATTAATGTAGTTTGTAAAAGTTGGATACTTCAGTTTTAACTCATTTAAGTTATGCTCATGTTACTGGGGGACTCCACAAACGACCAGAGCGTTCAGTAGCGTCATGATCTGTACGGTAGTTATTAATGAACTAAAAATCAGGCTATGAATACCACAAAAGAAAAAATTCAATCTCTGCTGAAGCAATTGCCAGATGATTGCTCAATCGAAGATATCCAATACCATCTGTATGTAATTGAGAAAGTTAGTCGTGGATTAGAAGCAGCCGACACAGAAGGAGCGATCGCACAAGAGGAAGCTGAAGAACGTTTGAGCAAATGGCTTATCAAGTAGTTTGGTCTTCCAAAGCACTAGAAGATGTAGAAGACATCGCCACGTATATATCTCGTGATTCGACTGCTTATGCTGCGGCAATGGTTCAGAGGATAATTGATGTAACTCGTCACTTGAGCAACTTTCCTTTCTCAGGTCGAATAGTAGCAGAGTTTAACGATGATAATATTAGGGAAAAGTTTGTATACAGCTATCGAGTCATCTATCGAATTCAGGGTGACACTTTAACTATTGCAGCAGTGATTCATGGAAAAAAACTATTGGATAAACTGGATGCAGATTGAGGGTAAGTCAAAGTAATTCGTAATTCGTAATTCCAATCAGTGTTATAGGACTGATATTTGATTTTTGAAATACATACACGTAGGGTGTGTGTTAGCAAAGTGTAACCCACCGTCCGAAGACTGTTTTGGAAGTTATTAAGTAAAGCTATTAAACCCATAAATTTTGAAAATATGGCGATCGTTTTTTCAAGAATTTTTGGCATCTAAGCAGCTTTAATATTACTTAATCCGCTACCACTTTTATATTGGTTGCAGGTATTTTTCGTGCTAAGTCTGTAGCTAAGTGTCAATTATTTAAATTAGAGTAAAGCGCAAAGACTATGCTACAACAGATTATATTTATGTGTAACTAAACATACTTATGGTTGAATCATATCAGAAAAATACTGAGTTCCTATTGCTTGTTAAAAAACATTTCTCAGTTATCCATGCTGACTCGTATAGAAACCTAGAAACTGGTAAAGTCATAAAAGTTATAGATGGTGATGGTTTACTAGTCCGTAAGGGTGAAGAGAGCCTAAATATTCGTCTTGCTTACATCGATGCACCTGAGCATAATCAAGAATATGGATTAGACTCAAAAAAATGGTTAGACAATCAGTTCTCAAATACAGCGTCTGTAATAGCCATAAGATTTATTGCTCTTGACGAAAAACATGGACGTCATATTGCTGATGTTTTTATAAATGGTTATTCCTTAAGCTGGCTTATGGTCATAACAGGCAATGCTTGGGCTTATTATGATTTTTTAACTATAGAAATTGAAGCCAGCTACTTAGATGCTCAATACTTTGCTAGAAAAAAATATAGATTAGGACTATGGACTAACAATTTATTTCCTACTCCACCTGGGATTTATAGAGCAGAAGAAAATGGTGAAAAGATAAGTTTTTTGATGGAACCTAATCGTAACTAAAGGGCTATGTTTGAATCAATGATAAAAAAATATGAAGATATTCAAGAGAAGATTATAGACTTAAAAAATCGCAGCGAATTTAATCGTAATTACTGTCCAATGCGATATTATGAACAGGTTTATTTGGATCAAATACAATATGCAGCCATAATGTGTAAAGGTGTAGATTGGGATTTAAAAAGTGGGTATAACGGTGTAGAAGGAAACGAGGTTAACATCCTGTTCTTCCAAATAGCAATGAAAGCAGCTAAAGGAGATGAGGAAGCGGTTTATGAATACACGGCTTGGAAAAGAGCTTTGTACAAAGCTGTGGGTAAAGTCCATCTGCCAAGATACTATGAAAAACGCTTAACCCAAGAATGGGTAGATACTCTTATTCGTAGGGTAGAAAATTGGGTTATTAAAAGTAGCAGTCTGATTGATTAATGAGCTTGATGCTTACTAATTTACAGACAATTACCATAATTCATGAGCAAATCAACCACTTACATGGGATGCTGGTTGATGATTAGTGAGTTTTGCCAATGTCTGTTGTTTCTGCCATCACTGTTACCGTTCCCGCCACAACTGCGAATTTGGGACCTGGTTTTGATTGCATCGGTGCAGCTTTAAAGCTGTACAACGAGTTCAAGTTCACTCGCCAAGAAGGTGGGTTAACTATTGATGTCACTGGTACAGAAGCCCAACGAGTCCAAACTGATGAGAATAATCTCCTTTACCAAGCGTTTGTCAAGTTCTATCAACATATAGAGCAGACACCGCCGACTGTGAAAATAGAGATCAAGTTAGGTGTCCCCTTAGCGAGGGGTTTGGGTAGTTCGGCGACAGCAATTGTTGGTGGATTGGTTGCGGCTAATCAACTTGAGGGTACGCCTATGAGTCAGTCGCAGGTGATGGAGTTAGCGATCGCAATGGAAGGACATCCTGATAATGTAGTTCCAGCTTTGTTGGGAGGATGTCGTCTCGCAGCTACCAGTGGCGCAGGTTGGGAAATTTGTGATGTTCCCTGGCATAAAGATGTTGTACCAGTTGTGGCTATTCCTGATTTTGAACTTTCCACTTCAGAGGCGCGGGGCGTTCTGCCAACAGAGGTGAGTCGCGCTGATGCGATTTTCAATACAGCCCATTTGGGCTTATTGTTGCGCGGCTTGGAAACTGGTAACGGACAATGGTTAAAGACAGCTTTACAAGATAGATTGCATCAGCCGTATCGTAAAGCTTTGATTCCTGGTTATGATGCTCTCAACATCGCAGCTGTTAGTGCTGGTGCTTATGGTATGGTGATTAGTGGTGCGGGGTCGACACTGTTAGCTTTGGTGGATAAGTTACACTCAAAGGCAGTGGAGGCAGCAATGTTAGCTGCTTGGCAAGAAGAAGGAATTACAGCCGAGGTGCGATCGCTTTCTCTAGATACCCAAGGCGCAAAAAGCTTTTAATATTTTACTCAGCACTTAAAACTCGATTTATGGAGCAAACTCAGGCTGAAATAGCGGCGCTTAACTCTCAAATTCAGGCTCTTTTAGAAGAACGCGCTGCACTCACTATTAATAATGTCATCTCTGGCGAGAATGATTCACCCCAGGCGATGGTGGAAGCTTACCGCCGTCAAGCTAGAGAAAATGCCCAATTATCAGTTGAACTCCAAGGCATAGATGCAGCGATCGCCGCCTTGGAAGCCCAGATAAAACAAAAACAAGGTAAGTTAGTGCGTTGGCAAGGTGAATCCAAACAACTTATCCAACAGCAGCAGCTAGAGGAAGCCAAAGAAGTGGCTCAGGTTCATGCTCAACGCATTAATCAACTAGCAAGTGAACTGGCCGCAGAAGTCCGTTTTCTTAAGGCTTGCGCCAATCAACTGAGTCCAATGTATTGGCAGATTTATTACAAGCCCTTTATTACTGGCTTTAAGACAATCTCCGTTCCCTATGTCCGCTCTGATGGAGAAGTGTGGACAATTGTTAACCGGATTGTTTAATGCTTTACCCTTTTCGTTTGTATGCAATACATTGATCTCTCTCCTTTTAGGCTATCCATTACCCTGATCTTTCTCAACAAAAATATAACTTACTTAAAACAAGAGCAAAAGCATTGATAGTTATCCACTCAAATTCTCCAGTTTGTGGTTAGCGATCGCCGATAAAATTTTCGTCATTTACATTCTTCTGCTTTTGTCAAATATCCACATATCGCCTTGTTCTACAATCCTGTTCCTGACTTCTTTACAGCAATCTTAAGAAAAATGTAACTAATGCATAGCAACTTTGAGAGAGGGATTTAGGCTCAGGGCCTATAAATATTTCTTCCAAAATGGGATGCTCCCTGATGCTCAAAGATAAATGCTGACTTTCCTCACAAGTTTCTCAAATTGTTTTGCTATAAATATAAATATAGGGCGAAAACCTTTAAGAGATTTAAAATTCAAAAGTCGCTAAATATAGTTGAGGGATTAGTCATTTTTGACAATCCAGCATCTGGAAACCCGAAACCGTAAAGACCAATTACCAATGAATAAAATCGGAGGTCTATATGATGTTTAAAAAGATTCTAGTTGCATTAGATCGCTCGGAAATAGGGCAACAGGTTTTTAAGGAAGCATTGGATTTAGCAAAGTTAACACAAGCTAGCTTAATGTTACTTCATGTCCTATCTTCGGAAGAAGAGGGTAGTCCTTATGTACCTATGCTGTCTAATATGGACTACTATCCAGGATTGACCAATCAAAGCTTTGAGTTATACCAACAACAGTGGGATACCTTTAAAAATATAGGAATCCAGATGTTGCAATCTTTCTGTGCTCAAGCAAACACAGCAGGTGTCACTACGGAATTTACACAAAATGTTGGTAATCCTGGTCGCATTATTTGTGATTTAGCCCATAGTTGTAGCGCTAATCTAATTGTTATGGGGCGTCGGGGTCATTCTCGGTTGATGGAACTGTTTCTCGGTAGTGTGAGTAACTACGTTCTTCACCATGCTCCTTGTTCAGTGCATGTTGTGCATCTTTTAGTTACTCCTAAAATAGATGAAGTTGTCAAAGAAACTACAAGCGCTTTCAGCGTTAACTAACTACTAAGCTATTCCACATCTAACTTGCATAATTAGGGTGGGTAATACTTCGGCGTGACGCTATGCAAAATTAAAGTTAAGAGCGAAAAGGGGATCTATGAAAGAAGATACTAGCGAGATCGTTGGTTTTCATGCTCATGTTTACTTCGATCCTGCAAGTCGGGATGTAGCTGCGCATGTACGCGAAGGATTAGGCGCTAGGTTTGACGTACGACTCGGACGCTGGTTTGACAAGCCCATCGGGCCACATCCAAAAGCGATGTATCAAGTTGCTTTCTTACCGAATCAGTTTGATAAAGTCGTTCCTTGGTTAATGCTCAATCGTGAGGGATTAGATATTCTCGTCCATCCTGAGACCGGGAATGCTGTGGCAGACCACGCAGTTCATTCCTTATGGTTAGGAGAAAAACTAGATTTGAATATTGAGTTTCTCCAACAGCTTAGTCCGACTTTATCCAATTAAGGAAAGTAAACGACGTTGTTGGGTAAAAGTTTTGGTTTAAGGCGTGAAACTTTTTCTATTGTGACTAATTTTGGTGAAATTGAAAAAGTCCAATTTCTTAATCAATAAAGGTTTCAGCCTATGCGTAGGCGCTTTGGCGGTTTGCTACAAGTATCGCAATAAAGGAAAAATGGATAAAGTCGAGGCTCAGACCATGACTAAAACTTAAGCTACAGCAGATTGCAAGTTAATGAAGTACAAAAATACCCCTCCCTAACCCTC
>NZ_CAXTTT010000055.1:0-50519 GCF_964247315.1 uncultured Nostoc sp. | reverse complement strand
AAAGAAGACATTTTACCAGAAGTTGGAGAACTGGATGAATTAGAGACATTCATAGGTTCAAAAAAAACAAAATCTGGCTATGGACAGCAGTAAATCACTTTACTCAAGGTATTTTAGCCTGGGTTTTAGGAGACCACAGTGCAGAAACATTTGAGCCATTATGGGAAATTGTTGAACAGTGGAAAAGCTATTTTTATGTGACCGATGGCTGGAAGGTTTATCCCAGTTTTATACCCAATGGAGACCAAATTGTCAGTAAAACATATATGACGCGAGTGGAAAATGAAAATACCCGATTACGTCATTATCTTGCACGCCTTCATAGAAAAACTTTATGCTATTCCAAATCAGAACAAATGCTGAGACACTCAATTAAATTATTATTTCATTATTTAAAGTATCAAATTGTACCTACATAAATCAATTCATCCCTCTATTCAGCAACGCCATTACAATAAGTCGAGGTCTAATATCAAGTCCGGCTAATTAGTTATGATTCCCGAATCTATGCAGAAACCCAAAAACCCTTCCCCTCTGCCCCTCTGCCCCCCTGCTCCTCTGCTGCCTTATAGCGGTTCTCAGTTGGGTGCAATATAGTAACAGCAGTGGGTGAACCATCCAATAATGTCTTTTTTCGTTACTGCATTGAGGGCATTTGTAATGGCCTCGTCTAACTCTTGATATGTTCTAGCAGCTTGCGATCGCAAAAACTCTTTCACCTTCGACCAACAGTTTTCAATCGGAGAAAAATCAGGAGAATAAGGAGACAAGTATACCAGCCTTGCTCCAACAGCAACAATTGCTTTTTTTATACCTGTAACCTTGTGAGAACTGAAGTTGTCCATGACTACACACGCTCCTGGCCAAAGACTTGGAACCAAAACTTGAGTGACATAGGTTTGAAAAGCTGATGCATTGGTACCACCAGTAAAAGTCATAGCAGCAATAATGCCTTCTAAGGAAATTGCTCCAATCATCGTCACATTTTTTCCACGCCCATCAGGACGCTCACCATAAGCACGACTACCTTGAGGCGAACGAGCGAAGTGTCTAGTCATCGCTATGTTAACTCCGGCTTCATCAATAAATACCAAGTCAGCTAGCTTCACAAAGCCAATGGTTGTCCAATACTCTGCTCTGAGTTTTTGTACTCGCTCTGTATATCGCTCACTGGCGTGGATTGTTTTTTTTTGCGTGTCAAATTCAGCTTTTGGGTGATTCTTCCCATCGTTGCTCGGCTGACTACAACGCCCGTTCGCTCCTCCAATCGAGAACACAACTCAACCAAAATTGCATCGTTGTCTTCCTCCACCAAGGTGATAACTATTGCCATTTGCTCACTACTTAGTTTACCTGTATTACCTCCACCATGCGCCTTTTGCTCGACTGTCCCACTGCTTCGATATCGCTTTAGTAACTTTTGGATAAAAGTTAAACTCACGCTAAATCTTTTTGCCAGTTTTCGTTGGGAGTCTTCTTGATTATTGTACGCATCAATTATTTTTTGGCGCAGGTCAATGGAGTATGCTTTCATTTGAGATGCACTTTGCTGTTGACTTTGTTCATCCTCCCACATTCTGTATTTCACTCAAGCGAGAACCGCTATAATGATAAGTCTTTAACCGGACATGATATAACATCCAACTGTATATTCTGAGGGCAACTCACTACCAAATATTTGTTCTTTTAACCTTTTGCTAGCGGTTTGTTAACGTTCCTAAGATAACTTGAGGTTGCTGAATATAGATTAATACTAGTAAATTACGTAGTTTTTTTACTAAAAAATAGTTTTTTTGATAGTGATATTGCGATTGTCAATGTGACTTCATTATGTTTGCAAATTATTCCTGAATATCGGCTTTTCAAGGGGTTCTTAAGCAATACAAAATAAATTGAAGGAGACGTATATTAATGGCTTTGACACAAGACGATATTGCTTTTATCTCTTTCAATGCCGATGAAGATGGCTGGTCTATTGTCACATTTGTAGATATAGATCCGAATACTACCATTTACTTCACCGATAATGAAGCTACTAGCCTTACCGCTTTTAACACTGGGGAGTCATATTTTCAGTGGAACTCAGAAGTTAATACAATTAATGCTGGTACTGTAATTCGCTTCAGCGCAATTGACAATGCTGTTAATCTAGCAGCGTCAATCGGTACATTTAGCCGAGTTAGCGTTTCTGGTAGTTCTAACTACGGTCTGAGTGCATCTGGTGATACTATTTATGCTTATCTCGGCAGTAGTGCTAATAGTCCTACTGTATTCCTGTCAGGCATATCAAATGATACTAACAGCCAAGGAACAACTGATTTAACTGCTGCGGGTTTAACGATTGGGACTAATTCAATTTTGCTCAATAGTAGCGCTGATTATGGTGTATACAATGGTTCACGCAATGGAGAGTCCAGTTTTGCAACCTATAAACTCTCTGTTAACAACGTCAACAATTGGACAGTCGATACCGTTAATGGGGACTATACTACGACAGTTGCGAACACCACAAACTTTGCAATCGCCAGTAGAACTCCCACAGTCAACTTATCGGTCAACACTAACTCAGGAACTGAGTCCGGGACAACCCAAATTACTGTCACTGCTACTGCTTCTAGTGTTGTTTCTGGTAATCAAACAGTTAACTTGGCTGTAACGGGAACTGGCATCACAGCCACAGATTACAACCTCAGCAACACAGTGATCGCAATTCTTCACGGACAAACCGCAGGTTTGATCGCTTTCACCATTGTCGATGATGCTGTGATTGAAGGTACAGAAACCGCTACTTTAACCATCAGCAACCCTTCCCCTGGTATCAGCCTTGGCAGCACTACTATTCAAAACATCACCATTACTGATAACGATCTGGTAGTGGGACAAGCCCCAACTATTCAACTAGATACAGCCAGCACCACAAACCTTTTAGATGCGAATAGTGCTTTGTCCGCCACAGGAACAGGGGCAATTAGCGGCGTGATTGGCAATGCCAACGATCCGGCAAAGACAGTGGGCGTAAACTTTGCGATCGCTGAGTCCGATACCCCTGTAGAAAATTTGACCGTTACAGTCACTAGCGGTAATACCGCAGTGGTTCCTAACGGGAATATAACGCTAACTGGCACTGGAGTCAACCGCAATCTGAAAATTAATCCTGTAAGTGTTGGTAATGCAAATATTATAGTTACCGTCAGTGATGGTACTAGTACTGCTGAGTATGCGATCGCATACTCAGCATCGGCGAATAATAGTACTGCCACAACTCAATTTTTAACGGGTACGAATGATGCTTCTACAGCTATTCCCGTTAGCGGGACAACTTGGGATGGCAAACCCAACAGCAAACCCCAATTGCGTGCAGCAACATTTTCTGCCAACTTCAACCCAGAAGGAATTATTAACATCCCTGATAACTTAACAAATACTTCTCAAATTCAATTCGTCAGCGATGATGGCAACAGCGTTCTCTACAACGACGGTACAGCAGCCAAAGATTTATCAGAGAACAATTTCAAAAAGTTTCGCACCGATAGTATTACACTTGGCGCTGTAGTTTTCACTCCTCGCATTCACGACATCCAGGGCGCATCTCACATCTCTGGGTTAAATGGGCAAAAAGTCGCTGATGTCGCGGGAATTGTCACAGTTCTAAAATCTAATGGCTTTTATTTGCAAGACCCAAACCCAGATAGCGACGATCGCACCTCGGAAGGTATTTTTGTTTTCACCTCATCAGCACCAACTGTACAAGTGGGTGACTCTGTACTAGTTGACGGTACAGTGAGCGAGTTCCGTCCTGGTGGTGCTACCAGCGCCAATCTGACTACTACTGAAATTATTAGCCTCACGATTGCTAAACTCTCCAGTGGCAATGCTTTGCCAACTGCCACAATTCTGGGTAATGGCGGTAGAACTATTCCAACGTCGGTAATTGATAACGATACCACTGGTAATATCGAAACTGGAACGACCACCTTTGACCCTGCCCAAGATGGCATTGATTTCTACGAAAGTTTGGAAGCAATGCGAGTACAGGTAAATAATCCTGTAGCAGTTAGTCCGACTAATTCTTTTGGGGAGATTTGGTTACTGGCAGACAATGGCGTTAATGCTACCGGACGCACAGCATGCGGTGGTGTCGCGATTAGTCCCAATGATTTCAATCCAGAGCGCATCCAAATTGATGATACCCTATTTACCTCTGGTAGCTCACCCCAGGTTAATGTCGGTGCTACATTCAGCACGATTACGGGTGTGGTTGATTATAGTTTCAGCAACTACGAAGTTCTGCCCACCTCAGTGACAGTGACTTCTAACACGCTAACCAAAGAAATTACTAATTTAACTCCCACCAATGACCAACTGACAGTTGCTACCTTCAACGTCGAAAACCTTGACCCCGGCGATGGTGCAACCAAGTTTAACAACCTTGCCAGCCGCATTGTCAATAATCTCAAAGCACCAGATATCATTAGTCTCGAAGAAATTCAGGATAATAACGGGCCGACGAATGATAGCGTAGTTGATGCCAGCACCACCTTCCAAACATTAATTGATGCAATTACTGCTGCTGGTGGCCCCACATATCAATACCGCCAAATTAACCCAGTAGACGATACGAATGGCGGTGAACCTGGTGGAAATATTCGAGTGGGTTTCTTGTTTAATCCCAATCGTGTCAGCTTTGTAGATCGCCCCGGTGGTACTTCCACTTCCAACACCACAGTCAGCAATGTTTCTGGTGTTCCTACAGTTTCTAATAGTCCTGGTTTGATTGTTTATATAATTGGCAACCACTTTAATTCTAAGGGTGGCGACCAACCGCTATACGGATCAAATCAACCGCCAACCCTCACCAGTGAAGTACAACGTCAACAACAAGCGACGGTGGTGAAAAACTTTGTTGAGAGTATATTGGCAATTAACCCCAATGCCAACATAGTAGTAGCAGGTGACTTAAATGACTTTGAGTTCTCCAACCCCGTCAGCATTTTAGAAAGCGCTGGACTGACTTCTCTAATTGAAACCCTACCTCAAAATCAGCGTTATACCTACAACTTTCAAGGCAACGCCCAAACCCTTGACCACGTTTTAGTTAGCAACAACTTACGCAGCAAGCTAGATAGGTATGATGTAGTTCACGTTAACTCAGAATTTGCCGATCAAGATAGCGACCATGACCTTAGCGTAGCTCGGTTTAATCTGGCTAAAAACAATGCCCCTACAGTGCAACCGCTTGATGACCAAATCATCTCTACTAACAAAGCCTTCTCTTTCAACGTTAGTAACAAATTTGCAGACATCGATGGCGATACCCTGATCTACAGTGCTACGGGCTTACCCACTGGATCTAGTATTGTTGCTAATACAGGTGTGATATCTGGTACTATCTCCCAAATTGGTATCTTCGGAGTCACAGTTACAGCTGCTGATGGCCAAGGTGGTAATGTTAGCGATACCTTTGACCTGACTGTTGCCAATAATAAGGCGACATCTGGCAACGATATCATCTTTGTCAGCGAACTTACTGATTTTAAAAAATACATAGTCCATGCTCTAGCTGGGAGCGATCGCGTCATCGGCACTAATAACAATGAGTTAATCGACGATGGATCGGGCAACGATTACCTTGATGGTAAGGGAAACGCCGATGTACTCCTTGGCGACGATGGCAATGACACAATCTTAGGTGGGCTTGGCAATGATGGACTTTTTGGGGGCAATGATAATGACCGTCTGATTGGTTGGGGGGGTGGCACAAACGAAATCGACTTCCTCAACGGCGAGCAGGGTGCAGATACTTACATCCTGGGTGATGTTGCTTCAGTTTTTTATACCAGTTCTCACAACAATGATTATGCCGATATTTTCAGCTTCCAAGCAAGCGATCAAATTCAGCTTAAGGGAGTTGCTAACAATTACTCACTAGGGTCAGTTAGATCGGCTGTGGGCATTTTCACCAACAATGGAGTGGAATTGATTGCTGTTGTGGAAAACGGGTTAAATTGCAATACAAATTTGGCAACAGATACTCGTTTCGTCTTTGTTTAACGCAGATTTAATAGGACTTACGCAAAATAGCTCTCAAACTCCGATTTCTTTGTTTACTCTGCGGTTCCTTATTCCCCACTCCCAATTTTCAAAACAGTCTCATTCACGTCTGGAATCTATTTCACAATTAAACATGGTAACTACTAATACAATTCGCTTTTCCCAGTTCAACGCTTCTTTAAACCGTAATGCTGAAGGTCAGTTAGTTAGTGATTTATCTACTCCTGACAATGCTCAGGCAAAGGCGGTTGCTGAGATTATCCAGCGCAATAACCCAGATGTATTGCTAATTAACGAGTTTGACTACTCCCCAGAGGCAGTTCAACTATTCCGGCAAAATTACTTAGCCGTTAGCCAGAATGGTACAACTCCCGTTGACTACCCCTACTTTTATATCGCTCCTTCCAATACAGGTATTGCCTCTGGGTTTGACTTAAACAACGACGGTACAGCAGTTACAAGCCCAGGTGCAGCAGGATACGCCGATGATGCTTTTGGATTCGGAAATTTCTCTGGTCAATATGGGATATTGCTGCTGTCCAAATATCCCATTCACACTGCCAACATTCGCACCTTCCAAAATTTTCTGTGGAAGGATATGCCCAATGCCTTACTTCCCGACGATCCGACAACCCCACAGCCAAATGATTGGTATTCTGAGGAGGAATTGGCAGTTCTACGCCTTTCTTCTAAAAGTCACTGGGATGTACCCATCCAGGTAAACGGCGAGACAATTCACATCCTCGCCAGCCACCCCACACCCCCAACTTTTGATGGTGCGGAAGACCGCAACGGTAAGCGCAACCATGACGAGATCCGCTTTTGGGCAGACTATGTTACCCCTGGTAAAGGCAATTACATTTATGATGACGAGGGTAGAACGGGTGGTATTGATGCTGGGTCAAGCTTTGTGATTGTGGGCGACCAAAATGCAGATTCTTTGGATGGTGATAGTTTTGACAACGCTATTCGCCAACTGTTGCAAAATCCTAATATCAATACTAATGTCATCCCTATCAGTCTGGGTGGTCTCCAACAAACAGACTTACAAGTTGGTGCAAACGCTAGTCAAAAAGGTAATCCTAGCTTTGACACGGCAGATTTTGCCGATACGACTCCCGGAAACCTGCGGACTGACTATGTGCTACCCTCAACTGATCTAACAATTGCCGACTCAGGAGTATTTTGGCCTCTAAATACCGATTCGACGTTTCCCTTGGTAGGTACTTTTCCTTTCCCCAGTTCTGACCATCGCTTGGTATTTGCAGATGTACAAACTGGGCCAACTGAAGCAGGTAAAACCATTCCCAGTATAGGATTTTTAAAACAAACTACCTTCGTTACTGGCTTTATTCCTGCTGGCGCGGCGGGAACTGTAAATGGGGTACAGACTCCAGTGGGTGGATTATCTGGTGTTACTTATGATGCTGCGAATAACCGTTATTACGCTATCTCAGATGATCGCTCCCAAGTTGCCCCTGCCCGTTTTTATACCTTCACTGCCACCGATTCCGGGGTGACTTTTACTAATGTTACTCCCCTAAAAGATACCAACGGCAGTTTTTTTGCAACCAACAGCCTCGATACAGAAGGTATTGCTTTAACCAACAATGGCACAGTCTTTATCTCTTCAGAAGGCGAAGTTAATCCTGGTGCTGGTCGTGTTACTAATCCCTTTATTAAAGAGTTTTCGCTGACTACAGGGCAAGAAGTGCGATCGCTACCTGTCCCCAGCAAATTCCTACCAGTAGTTGAAGATACCAATAATGACGGCGTTGTAGATATAGGTGATACGCAGACATCAGGTATTTACAATAACTTAGCCTTTGAAAGCCTCACGATCACACCCGACCAGAAAACCCTATTCACCGCCACCGAAAACGCCCTTTCCCAAGATGGATTAAAAGCTTCACTTACCAGTGGCAGCCCTTCCCGAATTCTGCAATACAATCTAGTTACTGGACAACCAGAAAAAGAATACCTCTACATTACTGATGCAATACCCGAATCGCCTGACCCTAGCACAGGCTCAGCTGACAATGGTTTGGCAGATTTACTAGCAATAGATAATCGTGGCACTTTCCTAGCGTTGGAACGCTCCTTTGCCCAAGGTGTAGGCAACACGATCAAAATCTACGAAGTTTCTTTGCAAGGTGCAACTGACATTAGTTTCGACAATTCTCTCAATAGTTTGAGTGCTGAAAAACTAGCTAGTATTAAACCCGCTCAAAAGCGCTTACTGTTGAATTTAACTGACCTGAATCTGCCTACTGATGTAAACCACCCGATTACAGGAGTGGATAACATTGAGGGTATTGCCTTCGGCCCCAAACTAGCAGATGGTCGTCAGTCCATTGTGTTAGTGAGTGATAACAACTTTGGTAGCACTCAATATACCCAAATCCTTACCTTGGGTGCAGACTTAGTTCCCACTGCTGCACCCACACTAGAAACTCGTCCTGCTTTATTTGACGATGACGATCCAGCACTACCTGCTGTAGATCAAAATGCTGATGCTGATGACCCTGCTATTTATGTTAATGCGACAAATGCTGCTGATAGCCTAGTATTAACCTCAGTCAAAAATGCTGGACTGCGGGTTTATGACCTGTCTGGTAATTTATTGCAAACAGTTAATCCCGGTGGTATTCGCTACAACAACATTGACCTGCAATACGGTTTTAAATTAGGCAATCAATCTATTGATATTGCCTTAGCTAGCGATCGCCAAAATGATAAACTAGCAATCTTCAAAATTAACCCCAACTCCACCACTCGCGGACAATACTTGGAAGATATCACCGATAGCAATATTGGTACTATTTTCCAAGCATCACCTTTTGAACCTCCCTATTCTGCATCAACTCGCAGTTCTTACGGACTTACCTTATACCGTAGCCCCGAAACTAATGATTACTATGTCTTTACCAGTCGTCGCCAAACTGGAGACATAGCTCAGTTCAAATTGCTCGACAAAGGTAATGGCAAAATCGGTACTGAACTGGTGCGAGAGTTCACCATCCCCTCGCCCACCGCAGCAGAACGTTCTCCCCAAACAGAAGGTATGGTGGTTGACCAAGAAACCGGCTTTCTCTACATAGCCCAAGAAGATGTGGGCATCTGGAAATTCAACGCAGAACCAGATGGTGGCAGAACAGGTAAACTAATCGATCGCGTTCGTTTTGAAGGTGGTTCTCATCTCACCGATGACGTCGAAGGGTTGACCATTTACTACGGCAAAAACGGTACAGGCTACCTGCTAGCATCCAGCCAAGGCGATAGTACCTTTGTTGCCTACACTCGTGAAGGTAATAACGAATACGTGGGTAACTTTGCCATTGGTAACAATGGATCAATTGATAGCGTCCAAGAGTCAGATGGTGCCGATGTAATTAATGTGCCACTGGGGCCTAACTTCCCATTTGGTTTATTTGTTACTCAAGATGGGTCTAATGAACCTGCCAAAACCATTGATGGCGAAAACGTCAACTCGAACTTTAAGCTGGTGCCTTGGGAAAATATAGCCAATACCTTACCCAATTCTTTAAATATCGATACCACTAGTTACAATCCTCGCAATCCCGTTGCCCAACCCAAGCTAACTATCTATAAATTTGACAACCTACCCAAATTAGGCACCACCTCCAAAGGTCAAGATATTTTCTTGGGTGGTTTTTCTGGGTTGTATTTCCAAGGGTTTGCAGCAAATGGCAACCTGAAATTTGTCACCAACACAGACCGCGGCCCCAATGGAGATGCTGATGGTGTCAAAAGACCATATTTATTACCAAACTTCCAGCCAGAAATAGTCAGCTTTGAACTCAATCGCACCACAGGTGAAATCACCATCACCAACAGAACAGGATTATTTCGCCAAGATGGAACGACGCCATTAACAGGACTACCAAACTTGCAAGCTGTAGGAAACGGTTTAGCTTACACAGATGAAATTGGCGTTGACTTAAATAATAATGTTCTTCCTAAAGATCCTTTGGGCGCAGACTTAGAGGGAATTGCAGTTGCACAAAATGGTGACTACTGGATGGTGGATGAGTACCGTCCAGCAATTTATCACTTTGATAGTAATGGTAAGCTAATTGACCGCTTTATTCCTCAAGGAACTGCCACTGCACTCGACCCAGACCAACCCGCCGGAACTTTTGGTACTGAGGTATTACCAGCAGTTTATGCCCAACGCCGCAATAACCGAGGATTTGAAGCTGTAGCACTCCAAGGTAATAAATTATATGCCTTTATTCAGAGTGCGATCGATAATCCAGATGTCGCCAATGATGCGACTTCTAAAGCTTCTCTCAACCTACGAATTCTAGAGTTTGATATTGTCAGCAAGCAGGTGACAGGAGAGTATTTATATCGCCTAGAAGGTCTACGAGGAACCGATAAGATTGGCGATGCAGTTTCTTTGGGTAACGGCAAATTTGCAGTAGTTGAGCGAGATGACAATGCTACATCTGCTGGCAATAAATTAATTTACCAAATTGATTTAGCTGAGGCGGCCAACATCAATAACCCTGCTAATTTTACCTTGCCAGTTGGTAAGACTATTGAACAACTTACCTCTGCAGAGTTAGCTACTGCCAATATTACCCCTGTCAGCAAGAGTTTGATTGCTAATGCTGCTCAGTTGGGTTACACAGGAATCGAAAAATTAGAAGGTCTAGCATTGGTAGCACCCAATACTTTAGCCTTGATTAACGACAACGATTTCAACATTACAGGTAATACGGCTGCTGAAAAACTCGGCATTCTCGAACTACCTAATAATCTGACAACTGTAGAGCCTACTTTCCCGAACGGTTTTGGTTCTAGTAACAACGATAATGTCAATCTTGAACCAGGACAATTCTTTAGTGCAGGTGATGGAGCAGACTTTGTAGAAGGTGCTGAAGGTAACACAATCCTGGCTGGAAACGGTGATGACACAGTGCTTGCAGGCAGTAACTCTTCAGTTTCCGGGGAAGATGGTAACGATCGCATATTTATTGGTCAAAATGGCTCAGTTCAAAATACCAGTGCTGATGGTGGCAATGGTGATGATGTTATTACCGTGGTGGAAGCCAGTGGTAGCAATAATTTGTTTGGAGCAGCAGGTGATGATAATCTCACAGTAATTGAAGGTACTCGTCAATCATTATTCGGTGGCTCAGGTAACGATACCCTCACGAGTAACGGTAGCAATAACCGTCTCTATGGTGGTTCTGGCGATGACAAACTCTTCTCTAATATCAATGACTCCCTGTTTGGTGGAGATGGCGATGATGTGTTATTTGCTAGTCAAGGAGGTGGCGATCCCTACGGGGGGCTGCGCCAAAGCCTTAGCGGTGGTGCTGGTGCCGATCAATTCTGGATTGCCAATGGTAGTTTACCAACTAGCAAGAACATCATTACTGATTTTACAATTGGTATTGACAAAATCGGGCTTGGTGGTATTTGTATCACTCAATTTAGTGGTTTAACTTTATTGCAACAGGGTAGTGATACTTTGGTGAAAACCGGAAATATAGAGTTAGCTTCATTGGTTGGAATTAGCTCGACTAGCCTCACAGCTAATGATTTCGTTTTCTCGGCTAGTATCGTGGCTTAATTTATTCGCCTAGCTTCTCATCAAAAAGTCATTTTTGGGGACATATAGCTGTATGTCCCTACAGCCTATTTATTTGATAGGAAATAATGCGATCGCTAGCCAATTGAAACCGCAAAATTTAATTTTTATCTTTTTAGAAGAATCAAAAATAGTTTGCAAACTCAAGCATAAATATTTAATATACAGCAGATTGCAAGTTAATGAAGTATAAAAATACCCCTCCCTAACCCTTTCCTGAGAAAGGGGAGGGAACTATATTAGGAATTTCCCCCCAATACATCGGGGGGATTAAGGGGGGTAAAGATGTACTTTATTTATATGCAAAATGCTGTATTATTTTTTATTTATTTTTCTCAAATTTAAAAAAATATATTTTAAAGATAAACATATTTTAATCGTTTCTGTCGTTTAATTTATTTTTTTCTTAATCTTTTAATGAAAACATCTTTAATGCGAGCTAAGTTGTCTCATAACTACTATCGACAGCTTTAGATTTGGAATCTAAGTGTTTGACGTTTTTACTCACTAATACAGATTAGTAGTTGACATTCTACTTCATTACTCAAGTTTTCGATAACTCTGAGAAAATACGTTTTTTGTAAATGTATTTTCATATTATTGACAAAATCGGACTTAACGGATTTAGCAAACTATATTCTTCTAACTCTGACATTTACCCGTAATCCCGGTTTATAGCATGAAAAAATGATTGATTTTTTCCAGCAGAGTTAATGCAATTAGAGAAATTGTATAACTGGCGATCGCTCTCAAATCAAACATCTAACAAATATTCTAATTATGGCAATTGAATTAGTCGGTTTTGCCTCTTTACCCGCTGATACTTTTAGTGATGGGCCACCTTCTGGTAAAGATGTTTCAGCGAATGGTAGAACAGGGCCTTTTCCAGGACAGCCAATACAAGGCTTTAGTGGTGTTCAATTTGCTAACAGCAACTCTTTCTACTTCCTGTCAGACAATGGTTACGGTAGCAAAGATAATAGTGAAGACTTTCTGCTGCGAATCAATCGTCTAGACCCGAATTTTAAGGGAAGACAAAATGGCGATGGCACTGTTAAAGTTTTAGATTACATTCAACTGTCTGACCCTAACCACAAAGTTCCTTTTGGAATTGTTAACGAAGGAACTAATGACAGATTACTAACTGGTGCAGACTTTGATGTAGAGTCATTCGTCTTTGATAAAGATGGAACAATCTGGATTGGAGACGAGTTTGGGCCCTACTTGCTGCATTTTGATGCCACTGGTAAGTTATTAGAAGCTCCCATTGATACACCCGACCGCTTCAAAACTTTAAATGGAGAAGCGCCTAAAGTTATTGGTCACAGAGGTGCAAGTGGCTATTGTCCAGAACACACCTTAGAGTCTTACAAGCAAGCAATTGCACGAGGCGCTGACTTTATTGAGCCTGATTTGGTAGTAACAAAAGATGGTGTGCTAATTGCTCGCCATGAGCCTGCTTTAGCAGTTTTGAATGCTGATGGTACTGCTAATTTCAACAATACAACCACAGATGTTTACAAACATCCAGAGTTTGCCGATCGCAAAAAAACAGTAAGTTTAGATGGAAACACAATTACAGGTTGGTTTGCTGAAGATTTCACCTTAGCTGAAATCAAGACTCTACGAGCAGAAGAACGTTTACCTTTCCGCGATCATTCCTTTGACGATAAATTTGAAATTCCTACCTTCACGGAAATCATCGATTTGGTTAAGGATGTGGAAGCCAAAACAGGTAAAAAGATTGGCATTTACCCGGAAACTAAGCATCCGACCTATTTAGCTGATAAAGCCACCTATGTAGGCACTACGGACAAAATACACAGAAACATCAGTCAGTTACTCATTGATACGCTCAAAGCAAATAACTTCACTGACCCTAGTCGCATCTTCATCCAGTCCTTTGAAGTGAGTAACCTCAAAGAACTGCATGATCGCATTATGCCTGCGGCAGGGGTAGATATTCCACTTGTCCAACTTCTAGATGCCAGTGACATTGACATCAACGGCAAGATTATCGAGAGTCAGCCTTATGATTTAAAAGTCAGTGGTGACACTCGCACTTATGGCGACTTACGAACTCCAAAAGGCTTGGCTGAAGTTGCTACTTATGCTGATGGCATTGGCCCTTGGAAGCGGATGATTGTTAGCGTCAAAGGTACTGATGCTAACAATGATGGTAAAGTCGATGATGTCAATAACGATGGAGTAGTTAATGATGCCGATAAGACAACATCACCTCCCACTACTTTAATTCAAGATGCTCACAATGCAGGGTTGCAGGTTCATCCTTACACTTTCCGGGCAGAAGATCAATACTTAGCAGCAGATTACAAAGGTAAGCTAGCACTAGAAATTCAGCAGTTCTATCAATTAGGGGTAGATGCACTCTTCTCAGATTTCCCAGATATAGCGGATGAAGTACGGGATAAACTTAGAGACGATCCTCAATATAATGTAGTGCGATCGCCACAAAACCCCGATGTACTTTCAGGAGATGCTTTTGCTAACTTGGCTAGCTCCAAAGGTTTTGAAGGTGGAGCAATCAACGCCAGCAAAACCAAGCTCTATATGCTGCTAGAAGGGACAGTCCAAGGTGATACTCCTGGTGCTTTGCGGATTAACGAATTTGATTTAGCCAGTCACGAGTACGCTGATAAAAAGCTTTACTACAGATTGGATAATCCGTCAAATTCCATCGGGGATTTAGCAGTCATTAATGATAATGAGTACTTAGTCATTGAACGGGATAACAATCAAGGGGCTGCGGCTAAATTTAAGAGGATCTACAAAATAGACTTGTCTAAAACAGATTCTAATGGCTATGTAGCTAAAGAAGAAGTTGCAGACTTGTTAAACATCCAAGACCCCAAAGACCTCAATGGAGATGGCAAAACTAACTTTGACTTCCCTTTTCAAACAATTGAAAATGTTTTAGTTATTGACAAAAACACCATTTTGCTAGCTAATGACAACAACTATCCTTTCTCAACAGGTCGTCCTGGGAACGATCCTCAAAATCCAGTTATAGACAACAATGAGATTCTAGAACTGAAGTTAGAGAAGCCCCTTAACCTTGCTCCTGGCTTAGGACAACCTCAAGCTGAAGAAATTAATTTTGGCTCCACTACCAGCAATGATATTACCGTTCAGCCAAATCAAACCTTACTCACAGGTGACGGAGCAGACTTTGTAGAGGGTACTAAAAGTAACACAATTGTGACTGGGAATGGTGAAGACACTGTGGTGGTCGGCGGTGACTCCTCGGTGTCCACAGGAGACGATAATGATCGAGTCTTAATTGGCGCAAATGGCCCTGCTAACAACACTAGTGCTAATGGTAATGCTGGTGATGATGAAATTACCGTAGTAGAAGCTAATGGTAGTAATAATCTATTTGGAGCAGCAGGTAATGATACTTTGACAGTAGTTGAAGGTTCGCGTCAATTATCCTTCGGCGGCTCAGGTAACGACACTCTCAAGAGTCAAGGTAGCACTAACCGTCTCTACGGTGGTTCTGGCGATGACAAACTCTTCTCTAATATCAATGATTCCCTGTTTGGTGGCGATGGTGATGATGTGCTATTTGCTGGTCAATCGAGTGGCGATCGCCTCAGTGGTGGTGCTGGTGCTGACCAATTCTGGATTGCTAACGCCAGTCTGCCAACTAGCAAGAATATTGTGACCGATTTTGCGATCGGCATTGATAAAATCGGGCTTGGCGGTGTTGGGATCGCTCAATTTAGTGCTTTAACACTGCTGCAACAGGGTAGTGATACTATCGTGAAAACTGGAAATACAGAGTTGGCTTCGTTGCTGGGAATTACAGCAACTAGCCTAACAGCAAATGATTTCGTTTTTTCTGCTAGTGTCGTTTAGCTAAAAGATGATTACAGCTTAAATTCAACATTCATTCATTAGTTAAGCTGTAGCGAGTTTGCTAATGCGGGGGAATCATATTCCCTCGCTTTTTATATCTATTAGTAATTTTGTCTTTAAAAATTATTCTACTTTTGTCCGAAATCTTAACTTGTTTATAACTTTCCTTAAACATTGAAAAACTATCTTTTGAAACAGTAACCAAAGTTAAGTTCATTTAATTGTCTGCACTAGTTTGTGTGGACACTAAGCATTTTGTCGCCAAATACTACTTAGGTTTCTGTAGCCAATAATTTTTTGCTTGGGTTGAGTGTAATTAATCGCTCATATAGACACACAATTGCTGCGTAGGCGTAGCCAACCGTAGGCATTGCTCGTAGCTCATAATACTTAAGGAGTAATCGGTATGGCTGATACAAACGGCAACGGTAGAAATGTGATTATTTTTGTTGCAGATGGATTGCGTAACGGTTCTGTAAACCCCATTGATACCCCAACTTTATATAGCATCCGTCAGCAAGGAGTTAGTTTCGCCAATAGTCATTCGCTGTTTCCGACATTTACCACCCCGAATGCTGCTGCGATCGCCACGGGACATTATCTTGGTGATACAGGTGACTTTAGTAACACTATCTACACTGGTTTTCCTAGCCCTAATGCCAATGGTAGTGTCACGCCATTCATCGAAAATGATGCGGTTTTGGGGGATATCGATGAAAAGTTCCCCGGTAACAACTTTTTAGATGAAGAGTCACTTTTAGCTTATGCGCGATCGCAGGGTTTCAACACCGCAGCCGTTGGTAAATTAGGGCCTGTTGCCATCCAAGATGTTACACAAGTTAATCGAGAAGGTGGTACCACGGGTACTATTCCTACTCCAGATACAATTATTATTGATGACACTACAAATGGTGCAACACCGCCGACTACAGCCGCCGGTTCACCTTCTGGTGTTCCACTCGAGCCAGATATTGTCAATCGCTTACAAGCTGCGGGTTTAGATGTCAAACCGACACCGCGAGTCCAGCCTGCTGGTAACAACACAACTCCAGGAACCCTGAATGCCAACGTGGCTCAACAACAATACTTTGCAGATGCCACAACCAAGGTAATTTTACCCAAGTTTCAGGAAGACGGTAAACCATTCGCATTAGTTTACTGGTCAAGAGATCCCGATGGTACTCAACATAATCAAGGTGATAGCTTAAACACCTTGACACCAGGTATTAACGGCCCTACTTCCAAAGCTGGGGTCAAAAATGCTGATGATAATTTAAAGCAACTTCTTGACTATCTCAAGAGTACAGGTTTAGACAAGACTACTGATGTCTTTGTTACTTCCGACCACGGTTTTTCTACCATCAGCAAACAAGCTATTGATAGCCAAGGTACAAAAACTACAAGTTATGCTGCTACCCAAACTTATGCAGGCGTAAATCCAGGATTTTTACCCGCAGGCTTTGTTGCGATTGATTTAGCTCACGATCTAAATCTACCTCTATACGATCCAAACCCTACAACTCTTCCCCCAGACCTGAACCACATCCAATATGCCACTGTTGATGCTACACAAGGTCAACGTCCTATTTCTGGAAATGGTGTAATTGGAGGTACAGGTCAGGTAATTGATGGCCAGCTTGACCCAGGTGCAAAAATAGTTGTAGCTGCCAATGGTGGTTCTGACCTGATTTATCTGCCTAATGGCAATGCTGATTTAGCTAAACAGGTAGTGAATTTGCTTTCGCAAAAAGACTACATCAGTGGTATTTTTGTAGACGATGCTTATGGAAACATCCCAGGTGCTTTACCATTAAGTGCGATCGGGCTAAAAGGTGATGCTCAAACACCAGTTCCATCTATAGTGATCAACTTCAAAACTTTTAGCACCGACCCAAATAACCCCAACAACCCTCAATCTCAAGTAGAAATTGCTGATACAACTTTGCAGCAAGGGCAGGGGATGCATGGCAGCTTTGGCCGAGGTGATACCTTCAATAATATGGAGGCTATTGGCCCTGATTTTAAACAAGGTTATGTGGACTATGCACCCGTCAGTAATGCTGATGTCACACCTACACTTGCTCGTATTTTAGGGTTAGAAATTCCCAGTAATGGCGATTTGAAAGGTCGTGCCATTACAGAAGCACTGGTGGGAGGCCCGGATGTAGTTCCCTCGACGAAAGAAGTCTTGACTTCGGATGAAACTACTAATGATCAAGCAACAATTCTCGATTCTCAAAGTGTAGATAATACTCATTACTTTACAGCCGCAGGGTTTGATGGTCGCACTGTTGGACTAACAACACTAGACCTTCAATTTGGATCTACCAGTAGTAATGATGTTACCCTCAAGCCAAATCAAACCTTATTTACAGGTGACGGAGCAGACTTTATAGACGGTACTAAAGGTAACACAATCCAGACTGGAAGCGGTGATGACACGGTGGTAGTCGGTAGTGACTCCTCGGTGTCCACAAAAGAGGGTAACGATCAAATCTTGATTGGTGCAAACAGCCCTGCTAGCAATACTAGTGCTGATGGTGGTGCTGGTGATGACGAAGTTACCGTAGTTGAAGCCAATGGTAGTAATAATTTATTTGGAGGCGCGGGTGCTGATAATTTGACAGTAATTGAAGGTTCGCGTCAATTATCATTCGGTGGTTCAGGTAACGACACCCTCACCAGTAATGGTAGCAATAACCGTCTCTACGGTGGCTCTGGAGATGACAAACTCTTCTCTAGTGTGAATGATTCGCTCTTTGGTGGCGATGGTGATGACGTGCTATTTGCTGGTCAACAGGGTAGTAATAGGCTGAATGGTGGTGCTGGTGCTGACCAGTTCTGGATTGCTAACGCCAGTCTGCCAACTAGCAAGAATATTGTGACCGATTTTGCGATCGGAATTGATAAAATCGGGCTGGGCGGTATTGGCGTTACTCAGTTTAGTGCCTTGACCCTATTGCAACAGGGTGCTGACACTATCATAAAAACCGGAAATATAGAGTTGGCTTCATTACTGCAAATTACCTCAACTAGCCTGAGTGCAAATGACTTTGTTTTCTCTGCTAGTGTTGTAGCTTAGTCTGTGCGGCTAGCGCAGCCTGGCAGAAATAACTATCAGTTGAAACAGCGGTTTTCAATTACGTAGACTACAGCAAATAGTTCGTTATTGTGGGGTGAGCATTAAAATGCCCACCCTATTGTCGTTTCGCTGGAGTCCAACCTACCTCGAAAAGGTTACATTACTTATTAATTGCTAAAATCGCTGTATTTCTTGTTCTTCAAGGTATTAATTATTCTTGTTCTCTCAAAATAAGCCTACGTACAGTTAATATTCCCATTGCAAACATCTCTAAAGTTTTAATTTTCGATGAAGATGTATTGGAAATAACTACGATTTTGAAGAAATAAGTCAAAATAGGAGAATTAAATATTAGAACCAGTGCCCTTTCGTACAAACATTGTAAAATTGCGACATAATTTGTTGCGAAATTCGTCTTTTAATATTAATTTCAAAGTTAACGACGGAACTATACTTTGTAAGGAATAATACTATAACTAAAGTATATAAAAGCTTTAGTATCCTTGTGTGGTGTTACAGCTATATTAATTTTCATACATCATTATGTTGCTTATCTTATACCTAATTTAGCTAAGAGTATAACTTCGTATAGTAATTTTTTTAATTAATGGATATTTATGTGTTGACTTCTTCCTTATTTTGAGAGTTTTTATTTTAAGTTATATTTATACTGAAAATTTTAAATAGTAATTATCGGAAATATCTAAATCTTCACTTTACTGTAAGTTTATTCTGATAGGTGTTAATTATTATGTATTATGATTATCAGGAGATCCTAATATTATCAAGTTTGATTTTATTTATTTATACAAATATTAAATATACCCAATTATTCGCTACTCATTTATCTCAGAACAATATCGTACTCAATTTATATAGTTCACTGGTTTCTCGAAAAATCTATATCGTTAATATACAAAAGTGTCTTTAATGTAAATTTTTGAATAAACTTTAATATTTCTCAGTCAGTAATCCTTCTGATTTTATATATTTTAGTAGTTACATTAACTGCATCGTTAACCCATAAATTGCTTGAATGAAAAATGCAGCAACATTTAAAACCACACATTTTGTAAAATAATATATTTTTTGCAGGAATGAAATATGCAATCAATAACTAATTCATTGGCTCAAAATACAAATAAGTTATTGACAGATGAGTGCAAAAATTCATTATCAGAAAATAACTTAGAACCTGATACTTTAACATTACCTATCTTGAAAAAATCCGAAAAAGACCTACTAATCGAGTATAATTATACTGAGCAAGCGTCTATTCATCAGTTGTTTGAAGCACAAGTAGAGCTTACACCTGAGACTGTAGCAGTTGTGTTTGAAGACCAACAGTTAACCTACCGTGAGTTGAATATCAAAGCCAATCAACTAGCACAATACTTACAAAATTTAGGTGTAGGACCTGATGTCCTCGTTGGCATCTGTGTAGAACGCTCCTTAGAAATGATAGTGGGATTGTTGGGTATTCTCAAGGCGGGTGGAGCTTATGCGCCACTTGACCCAAATTATCCAGTTGAGCGCCTCGCTTTTATCTTAGAAGATGCTCAAGTTTCAGTATTATTAACACAAAAGCACTTATTAAATAATCTTCCTCAAAACTATACTCAAGTTTTATGCCTTGATTCTGACAGAGAAATCCTATCTCAATACAGTTCAGAAAACCCCACGAGTTCAGTAACATCTGAAAATCTGGCTTACATAATTTATACTTCTGGTTCTACAGGTAAGCCTAAAGGTGTATTAATTAATCACTTCAATGTTGTGCGCTTATTTAAAGCTACCGAACATTGGTATCACTTTAACCAAGATGATGTATGGACGCTGTTTCACTCCTTTGCCTTTGACTTTTCTGTGTGGGAAATTTGGGGTGCATTAATTTACGGCGGACGGTTAGTTATAGTGCCATATTTAGTTAGCCGTTCTCCCGAAGCCTTCTATAAATTACTTTGCAAAGAAAAAGTTACAGTTCTCAATCAAACTCCTTCAGCTTTCCAACAATTAATCCCCACACAGACAATTGCTGATTCTGGAAACTTAGCTCTGCGTTGGGTAATCTTTGGTGGTGAAGCATTAGAAATTCAAAGTTTAAAGCCTTGGTTTACTCGTTACGGGTATGAGTCTCCAAGGTTGGTGAATATGTACGGTATTACAGAAACTACTGTTCATGTTACCTATCGTCCAATCACAGAAGATGACTTGAGACCAGGAGCAGGTCAGGGCGGCCGCATCATGTCAACAAAAGGATTGTATTTTCAATAAGCTCCCAAATAGTCGCATTAATTGTTGCTTATTGACACAGGTTGAAGCGATCACTTTGAGCTTGGGAAACTAAACCAAACGATAAATGCTGATTTTTTCGTTGGTTCTTAACCTTGGTTGTGATCAAGAGTAATTTAGATGCGTTTGCCCTGAGGAGCAGGTAGTGTGATTGGTTGTCCAATTCCTGACTTGCAATTGTATTTGCTAGATGAGCATAGACAGTTAGTTACTGTTGGTGTCCCTGGTGAAATCTATGTGGGAGGTGCAGGTTTAGCTCGTGGCTATCTCAATCGGCCCGATTTGACTGCGAAAGCTTTTATTGCTAACCCCTTAAGTAACGATCCGAAGGCGCAGCTTTATAAAACGGGTGATTTAGCAAGATATTTACCCAATGGAGACTTAGAATATCTCGGTCGCATTGACCATCAGGTGAAGATTCGTGGTTTCCGAATTGAACTAGGAGAAATTGAAAGAAAAATTGCTCAACATCCTGAAGTTCGCGAAATTGTCGTTCTAGCTAGACAAGAAGAAACAGGCGAAAAGCAGTTAGTTGCTTATTTTGTTCCTCATCAAAACAGTAGTTATATATCTAGTAAATTGCGTAGCTTCTTAGAGCAGCGACTACCTGATTACATGGTGCCATCAGCTTTTGTGTTATTAGAATCAATGCCTTTGACTGTAAATGGCAAAGTAGATAGACAGAAATTGCCAGCACCAAGTAGAGAACGTCCGCAACTTGAACAAGCGTACATTGCTCCCCAAAGCGATTTAGAGCGACTGCTTGCAGGTATTTTATCCGAACTGCTCAAAATAGATCGCGTTGGGATTGATGATAATTTCTTTGATTTGGGAGCAACTTCAATCTCAATTTTACAAGTTGCTGTGCGAGTACAACAGGAACTTGGTATTGAGTTACCTACTGTAAAGCTATTTCAGTATTCAACGATTAGCTCTTTAGCAAATTATTTGGATTCAAACCAGAATAGCCAGCCGTCTTCTGACAAGCTGCAAAATCGCGCCCAACGCCAACAAGCCGCTCGTACTCGTCGCCGTTATCATCAACAAGGTGTTTAAGCAATGGTAAATATGCAAGCATCCGAGAACCAAGATCCTATTGATGGTGTTGCCATTATTGGCATGGTAGGAAGATTTCCTGGCGCTGGAAATGTCGATGAGTTGTGGCGCAATCTGTGTGAGGGATTAGAGTCAACGACTTTTTTTGAAGATGAGGAACTAGATCCCAGTATTGATCCGAACCTTTGCAAAGATCCTAGCTACGTAAAAGCTAAAGGAATTATTTCTGGGGGAGAAACCTTTGATGCTGCATTCTTTGGTATTAATCCCCTGGAAGCTGTAGTTATGGATCCACAGGCTAGAGTTTTTCTAGAGTTGGTTTATGAAGCCCTAGAAAATGCTGGTTATGAATCAGAGTCTTTTGAGGGTTTGATTGGTTTGTACGCTGGTTGCGGTCAAAATACTTATTTTGCTAACCACATTTCTGGACGTATGGAAATTGTCGATCGCATCGGTGAGTTCCAGACGATGCTAGCAAATGAAAAAGACTTTTTGACGACCCGTGCTGCTTACAAACTCAATCTCAAAGGCCCGGCTGTCAGTGTCAATACAGCCTGTTCCACTTCTTTGGTAGCAGTCATTCAGGCTTGCCAAGCCTTAACCAGCTATCAGTGCGATCTGGCTATGGGGGGTGGTGTATCTATGACTACACCTCAAAACAGTGGTTATCTGGCTCAAGAAGACAGTATGTTATCTGGTGATGGGCATTGTCGTCCCTTTGATGCCAACGCTCAGGGCACAATGTTCAACAATGGCGCAGGAGTGGTTGTCCTCAAGCGTTTAGAAGATGCACTCAACGATCGCGATCGCATCTATGCAGTAATTCGGGGTTGTGGTATCAATAATGACGGTGCTGATAAGGTAAGTTTTACGGCTCCCAGTGTAGACGGACAAGCAGAGGCGATTGCGATGGCGCAAGCTTATGCCAACTTTCACCCAGAAACCATCTCTTATATTGAAGCTCACGGCACAGCCACACCTTTAGGCGACCCGATTGAAATTGAAGCGCTGACGCAAGCATTTCGCGTACATACAGATGCTAAACAATTTTGTGCGATCGGCTCTCTTAAAAGCAATGTCGGACATTTAGTTGCGGCGGCTGGGGTAGCAGGGTTAATAAAAACTGCTCTTGCCCTGCATTATAAAAAGATTCCACCTAGTTTAAATTTTGAGGCTCCCAACCCCAAAATTGACTTTACCAACAGCCCCTTCTATGTCAATACCAAACTAGCCCAATGGTCGGAGGGTGAAACTTTGCGGCGAGCTGGTGTGAGTTCTTTTGGTGTCGGCGGTACTAATGCTCATATAGTTCTAGAAGAAGCGCCACAAATCCAAAGTTCAGGATCTTCGCGTCCACAGCAGCTATTGTTACTCTCGGCAAAAACTAGTAAAGCTTTAGAGGCTGCAACAGCGAATTTACAGCAGCATTTACAGTACAATGCCGAAATTAACTTAGCTGATGTAGCTTATACTTTACAGCAAGGGCGCAAAGCTTTTAACTACCGACGCAGTATAGTTTGTCACGATATCACAGATGCGATCGCAGCCCTCCAATCTTTAGATCCAAATCAAGTAAATACCCGTCATACAGAAGTCCGCAATCCAGCCGTTGTCTTCATGTTCCCCGGACAAGGATCGCAATATGTGAACATGGGACTAAATCTCTACAACCGCGAAACTGTGTTTCAGGAGGTAGTAGATGAATGTGCTGAAATCCTTAAACCTTTACTGGGCAGGGATTTACGAGAAATCATCTATCCTGTACCGAGCGATCGTGAAACTGCGGCTATCTCCCTGCGGCAAACCTGCTTTACCCAACCAGCATTGTTCGTTATTGAATACGCTTTAGCGCAGCTGTGGCAAAGTTGGGGAGTTAAACCCCAAGCCATGATTGGCCACAGTATTGGTGAATTTGTCGCTGCCTGTATAGCGGGTGTACTTACCTTAGAAGATGCGCTGATGTTGGTTGCAACTCGCGGTCGCTTAATGTGGGAGTTACCAGGAGGGGCTATGCTCTCAGTGCGCCTACCAGCCAAAGAGTTAGAGCCACGATTGAGTGCAGAACTTGCGATCGCCGCAATTAATAGCCCTTCCTTGTGTGTAGTTTCTGGCCCCACAGAGGCGATCGCAGTTCTGCAAAAACAACTTGAAAGCGAAGAATTTGTCTGTCGTCATTTACACACTTCCCACGCTTTCCACTCTCCCATGATGGATAGCATCATTGCTCCCTTTGCTGAGGTAGTTGGGAAAGTTAAATTATCGCCTCCCCAAATTCCCTTTGTATCCACAGTTACCGCCGATTGGATTACAGTCCAGCAAGCAACCGATCCGATGTATTGGGCTACGCATCTACGCCAAACTGTGCGATTTGCTGAGGGCGTACAAACCCTATGGCAGCAGCCAAAACGAGTGCTGTTAGAGGTGGGGCCGCGAATCACAACGACGACCTTAGCCCGGCAACAAGCAAAAGATATTAAACAACAGATTGCGATTCCTTCTCTAAGTGATAACGCTGAGAACGAAGCTGAATGGACAGCATTACTCAAGGCGGTAGGACAACTGTGGCTAGCAGGAGTATCTATTGACTGGAGCAAGTTCTATCAGAGAGAAACGCGACAACGAATTCCTCTGCCTACCTATCCCTTTGAACGCCAACGCTTCTGGATCGATCCTCTACCTCATCCCAATCGTGCAGCAACTCCCAAACTTTCAAATCCCCAGTTATTAGAAAAGGCCAAAACTCTGACAACATCTCCTCAGCAAAAACTCATTCCCCTGCTCAAAGAAACTATCGAAGAAACTTCAGGATTGGAAATCGCTAGTGTTGACGACTCGACAACATTTTTAGAAATGGGATTAGATTCCTTATCTCTAATGCGAGTCGGGTTAGCTTTGAAGAAAAAATTTCAAGTCAAGGTAACACTTAGGCAGTTACTAGAAATTTGCCCGAATTTAGAAACGCTAGCTGACTTAATCAATCAAGCCTTGTCTTCTGAAGCTTTATCCACACTAGGATTAACAGAAACCGTTGCAGACCCCACTCCAGAAGTACCATCACCAGCACCTGCAACCACATCACCCACTTTGGTAGTCCATGAAGTTCATACAAATGGATCTGCACCTCAGATTTCTCCCCAACCAGCTGCATCTAGTTTCCTAGAAAATGTGATTAATCAGCAGCTACAAATTATGAGCCAGCAATTAGCACTATTGGCTAATCACAGCCAATCAACAATTCCAGTTATACCTGCGGTAACATCTCAAAATAATAATATCAAGCCACAAAATGCTGTATCTATTCCCCCAACCCAAACCAGCAAAGAATCAGCATCGGAAGACACAGAATCAGCAGAAGTTACCAATAACAGCTTACGCAATCGTCCTCCTCAACCTGATGCCAAATTAGGACGAGATCCCCAAGGGAACCCCGCTTGGTATATTCCTGATACTGAGCGACCTGGCAAATATCTACAAGTTGCCAGTTTTTCCTGAAGCAGGGTTAGTAAATATTTAGTAAAAAATTGATATGTCAATTACCTCCAAAAATTAGGTTTTTAACCGATCAATATAATTAATTTACAATCAAAGATTATGCCAAAAGCTTAACACTGGGAATCTTATCTAAGTGTCAAAAAATAATTATTATGTTCAGGAGTAAAAATCTGAATAATTTATAAAAATCAGCAATCAAGCTAAGTAATTTGTTTCATTGTTAGTTGCATTCATTTTAAATATCTCCATTTTTTAGCCACTAAAAAAAAGCTAGAACATCAAAGTTTTTTATGAGTTTATTACCCTTGAATTCACAATCTGTATTAACATCTGTTGATTTCGATCCATTTTCAGGTGGAGAGTTATTATTGACTGCGCCTGCAACCGAATCTCAAAAAGAAATTTGGGCTTCTGTACAAATGGGAAACGGTGCCAATTGTGCTTATAATCAATCCCAATCTCTGCGACTAAAAGGAAATCTGGATGTAGAAGCTCTCCAGTCTGCTATGCAAGAGTTAGTCCAACGTCATGAAGCGTTACGGACAACCTTTAGCACAGATGGCAATACACTCTGCATTGTTGCTTCCCTGAGAATAGAAATCCCCATCATCGATCTTTCTAGACTAGAGTCACAGGAGCAAGAAACAAAAATAGCTAGTATCTTGCAACAAGAGGTAAAACAACCCTTTGATTTAGAACACGGCCCTCTATTTCGGGCAAAAATTGTCAAATTACATCTGCAAGAACATCTAGCAATTTTGACTGCCCATCACATTATTTGCGATGGTTGGTCATGGACGGTGTTGTTGCCAGATGTGGGTAAACTCTATTCTGGTTTGCAACAGGGTATTGTTCCTGAATTGGAAGAACCAGATCGCTTCAGTGAATATGCGACCTTGCAAGAAGAAGAAACCCAAAGTTCAGAAGCGATCGCCACAGAAAAATATTGGTTAGATCAATTCTCTGATTCTTTGCCTGTACTGGATTTCCCCAGCGATCGCCCACGTCCATTATTCAGAACCTTTAATGCTGCCCGTGAAGATTGGCATTTAAATCCCGAACTAGTTGTCAACCTCAAACAACTAGGAACAAAACTTGGTTGTAGCTTTATGACTACCATCTTGTCAGGATTCGAGGTGTGGCTCCACCGCCTGACAGGACAGAACGACTTGGTTGTAGGTGTTTTCGCCGCCGGACAAGCTGCTTTAGGTCAATATAATCTCGTAGGACACTGTGTTAATTTATTACCACTGCGTAGCCGCATCAATGGAGAAAAATCCTTTATTGACTACTTGCAAACGCGGCGCTCGGCTGTATTAGATGCTTATGACCACCAACAATTTACTTTTGGCAGTCTAATCAAAAAACTAGTGTTTCCACGGGATTCTAGTCGTATTCCCTTAGTACCAATCACCTTTAATATCGAGCAGGGCTTGGACGGAAACAGTTTGCCATTTGCAGGGCTGGAGGTAGAGTGTTTCTTCAATCCTCGCGAATTTGAGAATTTTGAACTATTTATCAATGCTACAGAATTACGTGGTCAGCTTATTCTGGAATGTCAGTACAACACCAATTTATTTGATGCTGATACTATCCGTCGCCGAATGGCAGAGTTTGAGGCTCTCTTAGCAGGTATAGTTGCTAACCCCAATCAAATTATTGCCAAATTGCCAATCTTGCCAACAACTGAGCAACAGTTATTAGCAGCATGGAACAATACTCAAACAGCTTATCCTCAAGATAAATCCATTCACCAGCTGTTTGAAACTCAAGTGGAGCGAACACCAGATGCGATCGCTGTTGTGTTTCAAAATCAACAACTGACTTATCTAGAACTTGAGGAGCGTGCCAATCAGCTTGCTCATTATCTCCAAACCTTGGGAGTCAAGCCGGGAGTGCTAGTTGGCATCTCCTTGGAACGGTCAATAGAAATAGCGATCGCTCTGCTAGCTGTACTCAAGGCAGGTGGTGCTTATGTCCCCTTAGACCCCACCTATCCCAAAGAACGCTTGACCTTCATGCTTGATGATGCTCAAGTATCCGTGTTACTTACCCAAGCCAACCTACTTGATTTGTTACCAAATCAGGTAGAAGTAGTTTGTTTGGACACAGATAAAGAAAAAATTACCCATTATCCAACTCACAAACCTGCTTACCTAGTAACTGCTGAGAATCTAGCCTACGTCATTTACACTTCTGGCTCCACAGGAACACCCAAGGGAGTAAAAGTTTCTCACCAAAATGTTGTCAACCTCCTGGGAAGTATGCGTAAGCAACCAGGGCTGACTCAGCAAGATGTTTTGCTATCTGTCACCACTCTCTCCTTTGATATTGCCGTTCTGGAAATATTCTTACCGTTAATCGTGGGGGCAACTACTCTGATAGTCAGCCGTGAGGTGGCTACGGATGGTGAGAAACTGCTCAAAACTCTCAACCATTCAGGAACAACAGTCATGCAGGCCACTCCTGCAACCTGGCGATTGCTGCTGGCAGCTGGCTGGCAAGGTTCCAAACAACTCAAGATTCTGTGCGGTGGGGAAGCATTACCACCTACTTTAGCTAAGGAACTGGTGAATCGTGCCCACAGTATTTGGAATATGTACGGGCCAACTGAAACAACAATCTGGTCTACCTGCTATCAAATTAAAGCAGACGGAATGCCTCTGATTGGTCAGCCCATTGCAAATACTGAAATTTATCTATTAGATGCTTATCAGCAGCCCGTACCTGTAGGAGTTCCTGGTGAACTTTATATCGGCGGTGCAGGTGTAGCGTTGGGTTATTTGAATAGACCTGAGCTAACTACAGAAAGGTTTATCTCCAACCCATTCAGCCAAGTACCTCATACTCGACTCTATAGAACAGGTGATTTAGTTCGTTACCTCGCCGATGGCAACCTTGAATATCTGCAACGAATTGACAATCAATTTAAAATTCGCGGTTTTCGGATTGAATTGGGTGAGATTGAAATGGTGATGGCTCAACATCCGACTGTGAAAGAAGCTGTCGTTGTTGTGCGAGAAGATATCCCCGATGAGAAAATCTTAGTTGGTTATCTAGTTCCAAAACCACCATCGCAAGTTGAGTCTTCAGCAAAGTCTGCTAGCAGTACTCAACATATTCAAGCCTGGAATCAAAGGTCGGACTTACTCTCTGAATCAGAATCTCTACAAAACCAGACTTTAAGTGATGCTTATGCCAATAGCCCCATACAGAAGCAGACAGGAAATAATCAGCTAATCTCACAATTACGCCAGTTCTTGAAGGAAAAGCTACCAAATTATATGGTGCCCACTACCTTTGTGACACTGGATGCGATGCCCCTTACTCCTAATGGCAAAGTAGATCGAAAGGCTCTACCAACACCCGATTTTGCTCGTCCAGAACTGACGGAAGGTTATGTTGCACCTTGCACCTTGGTTGAACAGCAGATTGCTGGCATTTGGGCACAAGTCCTCAACTTAATAAATATCGGCATTCATGACAACTTCTTTGAGTTAGGGGGACATTCAGTACTGGCGATTCAAGTCACTTCACGGTTGCGTCAAACCTTTCAAGTAGAAATACCTTTACTCAACTTATTTGAAGTATCAACTGTAGCTGATTTAGCTGAACGAGTTGAAACACTGCAATGGGCAGCGCAAAATTATCAAGCTTCTGTGACTGAAACGATCGGCGACTACGAAGAGGGACAACTATGAAAACCATTCATGAGTTTTTATCAGAACTACGTCATCTAGATGTGAAATTATGGATCGAAGACGGTAGCCTGCGCTATCGCGCTGCTAAGGAGAGCCTGACACCAGATATACTGGAGCAGATGCGAGAACGGAAAGCCGAAATCTTAGAATTTCTCCTCCAAGCTAACTCTGTTGGTAGTAATAATCTTCCTCATATATTACCTAACATCAGAGATGGCAAACTCCCTCTTTCTTTTGCTCAACAACGCTTATGGATTTTAGAGCAATTTGATCCTGGTAACTCTGTCTACAATATACCTCTAGCCTATCGCCTCACAGGTTCACTGAATGTAGCACTACTGGAGCAATGTCTAGTTGAAATTGTCCGCCGTCACGAAATCCTACGAGTTACCTTTACATCTATAGATGGGCAACCCAGCCAAGTCATATCTCCAGATATAACCTTGAATCTGCCGCTTGTCGATTTGAGTCAGTTGCCTCTAGAACAGCGAGAAATTGAAGAAAAAAGACTGGCTGCTCAGGAAGCTCAACAACCTTTCGATCTTTTGCAAGGGCCATTGTTTCGCTTTAAACTGCTACGCCTAACTGAACAGGAGAATATGCTGCTCCTGAACCTGCATCATATTATTGCAGATGGTTGGTCTTCAGAGGTTTTCTTTCAAGAACTCACAACACTTTATGAAGCCTTTGCTGCTGGCAAACCCTCCCCACTACTGGAATTACCTATCCAGTATACTGACTACGTTCACTGGCAGCGTCAGTGGTTACAAGATGCAGTCTTAAAATCTCAGCTTGATTATTGGAAGCAGCAGCTAGGTGGCAACCTACCTATACTAGAGCTACCCAGCGTTAGCGAAGCTCGCCGTAGGCATCGGCCACCCGTCCAAACTTATTCAGGCGATATTTATCGCCAGATGCTACCGCAGACGTTAACTGATGCCCTCAAGGCTTTGAGTCAGCAGTCAGGAGTTACACTGTTCATGACTTTATTAGCAGCCTTCAAGGTATTGCTCCATCGCTATACAGGACAAGAGGATATTCTTGTTGGCTCCCCAATTGCCGGTCGCAACCAGATAGAAACCGAAGGATTGATGGGTTTATTTGTCAATACCTTGGTCATGCGGACTGATCTTTCCGGCAATCCCAGTTTTCGGGAAGTACTCGATCAAGTGCGTCAGGTAGCTTTAGGTGCTTACGATCGCCAAGATTTACCTTTTGAAAAACTGGTGGAAGAACTTAATCCAGAACGCAATGGCAGTCATTCACCACTGTTTCAAGTAATGTTCGCCATGAATCCTCCTTGGACAAAGGGGGCACGAGAAGTAGCAGGTTTGAAAATTGCCTCCACCTTTGGATACACCCACAGCGGTACGGCAAAATTTGATTTAACCCTGATGATACGTGATACAGGCAAAGGATTGAGAGCCTCTTTTGAATACAATACTGACTTATTTGATGAAGCCACGATCGCTCGGATGCTTGGACATTTCCAAACTTTGCTTGCAGGTATTCTTGCTAACCCAGAGCAACGCATCTCAGAGTTACCGCTATTAACGCCAGCCGAACGGCAGCAGTTACTTGTAGAGTGGAACAATACTCAAACTGACTATCCCCGGCAGGCTTGCATTCATCAATTGTTTGAGTCACAAGTCGAAAGTACACCCAATGCTGTAGCACTCGTATTTGCAGGACAAGAACTAACATATCAACAGTTGAATGAACAAGCTAATCAGCTAGCACACTACTTGCAAAGTCTGGGTGTAGGGCCAGAAGTAATGGTGGGATTGTGTGCAGAGCGATCGCTCCAAATGGTAATCGGGTTACTGGGTATTCTCAAGGCAGGTGGAGCTTATGTTCCTTTAGATCCCATGTACCCCCAAGAGCGTCTTAGCTTGATGTTAAAAGATGCTCAAGTGGAAATCTTGCTCACTCAACAACATCTGCTCGAAAAATTACCTGTGTGTGGAGCAAAGGTGGTTTATTTGGATAGTGATGCTGAAGCGATCGCTCAACATAGTCAAGAGAATACAGTTAGCCAAACTACCCCTGAAAACTTGGCTTATGTAATCTACACATCTGGTTCTACAGGCATTCCCAAAGGTGTTACGGTCATACATCGGGGTGTCGTGCGCTTAGTTAAAGACACCAATTACATTAGTTTGGGTGCAGAAAATGTGTTTTTACAGTTAGCGCCCATATCCTTTGATGCTTCCACTTTTGAAATTTGGGGATGTTTGCTCAACGGCGCAAAGTTAGTGCTCATGCCACCTCACGCACTATCGCTATCAGAACTAACAGAAGCTTTGAAATATTATCGTGTAACGATACTGTGGTTAACTGCTGGTCTTTTCAACTTAATGGTAGATGAGTATGTTGAAGACTTAAAGCAAGTTCGACAACTTTTAGCTGGTGGAGATGTTTTATCTGTCCCTCACATCCAAAAACTTTTGCAAGCAGGCGGAGATTGTCACCTGATTAATGGCTATGGGCCAACGGAAAATACAACTTTTACTTGTTGCTATTCTTTAGACAGCAATATTAAAATTAATGGTTCTATTCCCATTGGCCGACCTATTTCCAATACACAAACTTACATATTGGATAGCAATTTGCAACCTGTCCCGATTGGTATCCCAGGTGAGTTATATATTGGCGGTGATGGTTTGGCTAGGGGTTATCTCAAACGGCCAGAATTAACCACCGAAGAGTTTATTTATAACCCCTTTAAAAATTCCCAATTTGAATCCGATCGTCTATATAGAACTGGCGATTTAGCTCGTTACTTACCAGATGGCAATATTGAGTTTATCGGACGTTTAGACCATCAAGTAAAGATTCGCGGCTTCCGCATTGAGTTGGGAGAAATTGAGACGATACTGGGTCAACACCCAGGAGTACAGAAAAATGTCGCTGTTGTCAGAGAAGATGTTCCTGGCAATAAATTGATAGTTGCTTATCTTGTTCCTCAGTTAGGTGAAACTATTGTTAGCGATGAAATGCACAGCTTTCTCAAGCAAAAACTGCCCGATTATATGTTGCCTGCGGCCTTTGTCATACTAGACTCTCTGCCACTTAATGCTAATGGCAAAGTTGATCGCAAAGCTTTACCTGTGCCCAATTTAACTAATTCTAAAAGAGAAAAAACATTTGCTACAGCAGAAAATCCACTACAACTTCAATTAACAGAAATTTGGGAAAATGTTTTAGGAGTTCATCCGATTGGAATAACAGACAACTTTTTTGATTTAGGTGGACATTCACTGCTGGCAGTACGTCTGTTTTCTCAAATTGAAAAGATCGCAGGCAAAAATCTCGCTCTATCTATCCTCTTGCAAGCACCAACTATTGAGCAGTTAGCTAATGTTATTGAGCGAGAAATATGCTCAAAACCTGGGATTGCAGCAACACCAATAGCTGATGTCAAGTCTGAAACATCAATTCCTTGGTCATCTTTAGTACCTATTCAACCTAACGGTTCTAAGCCTCCTTTCTTCTGTGTACATGGTTTTGGTGGAGAAGTTTTACGTTTCCGTGAATTGGCAGTGCATTTAGGATCGGATCAACCATTTTATGGACTACAACCACAAGGGTTAGATGGAAAACAGCTTCCATATACCCGGATTGAAGACATGGCAGCACACTATATTCAACAAATCCAGATTATTCAGCCCCATGAGCCTTATTTGATCGGCGGATACTCTTCTGGGGGTATAATTGTTTACGAGATGGCTCGGCAATTGGTCATGCAAGGTAAGAAAGTCGCTTTGCTAGTTTTATTTGATACCTACGGTTCCAGAAATATTGAATCTGTGCCATTGCAAAAACCAATCTCTCGTAATTGGAAGAGTCTTTTCGCAACTGCATCTAACTATGTTATTAAGCAGGTAAAAGGAAATACAGAGCTGCTTAAGTATCAGATCAAAGAGATACTCTGGCGGATTGTTTTTTACTTTCACCTGATTCTCGGACGCCCCTTACCTTACTCCAACCGGAAATTCATGGTGGAACAGGCCACTAGAGAAGCGCTCAGAAAGTATGTTTTACAAGTTTACTCAGGTCGAGCAACCGTATTCCGAACAGAAGATAGTCTTGTAGTTGAACAACAGGAGGGCGATCCTAAAATGGGTTGGGGTAAATTAGCATTAGGAGGAGTGGATATCTATGATGTTTCTGGGATTCATAATTCCATTTTTAAAGAACCCCATGTACGAACTGTATCCGAAAAAATGAAGGCTTGCATAGATGAAATTATTGCAGAAACCTAAATCTTTCTAGACTTATAGGAATATTTAACTCAGTGAGGTACAAAACTTAAGTCTTTAAGCCAGATATAAAGCCTGTTTTGCTTGTGACTCTCAAAATTTAAGTAGACGATCAAAGTTATTTCTGAATTCTGTTTTAGTGATAGCTTTCTAACCTCATCTCGCTTCCGGGATGGGGTTGTTTTATGCACGGGTAATAACTTTAACTAGCGGCTTGTATAGATGTGTAAATGCGATCGCCAATAAAGCCTTTGCATCAGTCCTAAACCAGTGTGTAGGCGTGTTACAGGCATTTTTTGACGGTGAATAAGGAAAGCATTTTACACCGCGACTTTCAAAGCTGATTCCCTGTTTGCACTATTTATTGTTATTGATGGCAGAGCTGATGTTATTTTCGATGGCAATGGTAATATTGATCCGCAGGTTTAGGCAGTAAATTTACTGGAGTTAACTATTTGCCTTTTATATAAGTTTAATAATTGATTCCTTTACTATGCCAAAAAAAATCCTGCTTCTACGTGATTTACAGGATATAACACGTAACGGGTGTAACCAAAAAACTATTAATTAATAAGAGTAATTATGTCAGACACCATCCCGATCGCGATCGCAAAAGAGCCAACTCAAGACTTGTATGAGCAAATACCTGCTACTCACTTAGTTTTCATAGACCCACAGGTTGAGAACTACCAAAGTCTGGTAGCAGGTGTATTGCCGAACACCTCTGTTGTAGTCTTAGACCCTGACCAGAATGGCATTGAACAAATTAGCCAAGTGCTGGCAACTCATCGGGAAATCAACAGCCTACACATTGTTT
This sequence comes from uncultured Nostoc sp., assembly GCF_964247315.1. Taxonomy (GTDB): domain Bacteria; phylum Cyanobacteriota; class Cyanobacteriia; order Cyanobacteriales; family Nostocaceae; genus Nostoc. The sequence continues at coordinate 16,264 of NZ_CAXTTT010000055.1, read as the reverse complement.
CTCATGGCGCACCAGGGCAAGTCTACCTGGGGAATAGTCAACTCAGCTACGAAACCCTCAACCATTATGCTCGGCAACTCATGGACTGGGCAAATGTTTTGAGTGCAGATGCACAACTGCTGTTGTATGGTTGCGAAGTCGGGAAAACAGAGCAAGGTAAAGCATTTGTACAGCGCCTGAGTGAATTGACAGGTGCAGTAGTAGCGGCATCTAATGACTTAACGGGGAGTACTGCATTAGGTGGTGACTGGGAACTGGAAGTTTCTACGGGGGCAATTGTTCCTGCTCTGGCGTTTCAGCCAAAAGTAATGGCAGCCTACGCTTCAGTACTAACTGCTCCACTCTTGTCCAAGGCGATCGTAGACCAAAAAGCCACCCCAGGTATTCTCTTCAGCTTCACTGTACCAGATGCCACTTTCACTGATCCAGATGTCGGAGATAGCCTTACCTACACTGCAACTCTGGACAACGATACGCCTTTGCCGAATGGGTTGAAGTTCAATGCTGCTACCAAGACTTTCAGTGGTACTCCCGATAATGGGGACGTAGGTAGTCTAAACATCAAAGTTACCGCTAAGGATGTTGGTGGAGAAACAGCCAGTGATGTGTTTAAACTCACTGTTGATACTCCTCCAGTCTTGTCCAAGGCGATCGCAGACCAACAAGCCACTCAAGGTATTCTCTTCAGTTTCACTGTACCAGATGGCACTTTCACTGATCCAGATGTCGAAGATAGCCTCACCTACACTGCAACTCTGGACGACGATAAGCCTCTGCCGAATGGGTTGAAGTTCAATACTGCTACCAAGACTTTCAGTGGTACTCCAGAGAATGGGGACGTAGGGAGTATAAACATCAAAGTTACCGCTCAGGATGTTGCTGGAGAGCAAACCAGTGATGTGTTTAAAATCACGATTAATAATGTCAACGATCCTCCAGTCTTGGTAAAAGAAATTGCAGACCAACAAGTTACTGAAGACACACTTTTCAACTTCACTGTCCCAGCTGACACCTTTAGTGATGCGGATGTTGGAGACATCCTCACCTACACTGCAACTCTGGAAAATGATGACTTACTACCCACTTGGTTGAACTTCAATCCTACTACCTTTACCTTCAGTGGTACTCCTGAGAATGAGGACGTAGGTGGTTTGAATATCAAAGTCACAGCTAAGGATGTTGCTGGAGAGCAAGCCAGTGATGTGTTTAAACTTGCGGTTGCTGACAATACTGCTGTAGTCACACAAATTACAGGCGATATCTTTAATGTCAAAACTAAGCTAAACATTGAAGGTGATAAAGGAAAACTCTCAGTCAAGATTCAAAACAACACCTCTGAAGAGGTGAATGAACTAAGTGTATTTACTGTTGACGATGAACAAGGTACGATTAACGGCATAGCCCCTGGTGCAGAAGGCTATACGCAAGCGGCTCTTTTGCGTTCAAAGGTGGTTTTCTCTGCTCTTGCCAATCTGCCTAATGGTTTTAATCCTGCCGACCTGAAAAACATTTTAGAATTCGACTCTGATACCAAACTCAAATTTTATCTGGTATCCAATAGTACTACTCAGGATGTACAGTCTGGAAAAACCCCCTTATCAAGTGTGCTTTTTTCCTCAGGTACAAATAACAACATAGAAGATGAAGGGTTTTCTCTTAATTTTCAGAATTTGGTAGTAAATATTCAGCCAACCAATCAAGAGGTATCTTTAGGTACTGGACTGCAAGGCAAATATCAAGGCGAACTGATTGATTTACGGAGTGTGACACAATCACTAACAGCTGAGTTTGCAGTCAACAGAGAGGCATCGTACAATAACTTTGTCGGCTTCTATCAGGTGGCTGATGAAAATGGTGGTATTGACACCAACGGTGATGGCACAGCAGATATTCTCGTTGGCCAGGCTGGTTACGCCGAAGCTGCTGTGCGTGGGCGTGTTGCAGGCATTGATTTGGCGGTAGGCAACCAAGGCACTGCAAATTACACTGGCACTTTCGATCCAAATTCTTTATTTGCACCATTTATTATTGTGGATGGCACACCTGATGCGATTCTGAATAGCAACGCCAATAAAAATGTTTACTTTACATTTTTGGGTGCTAATTCAGATAAGGTAGATCACATTCGGCTGTTGGGAAATAACACCTTTGGTTTTGAAGATTTAGCAAATGGTGGTGACAAAGATTACAACGATATGATTGTGCAGGTAAATTTGAGTACCAATCTTGCCTAGTATCAAAGACGAGTAATTACTTAGAAAAATTAAACAACCTCATCCCGGTTGCGGCATGAGGTTATTTTATGCATGGTGATTAAATGGACTCGCTATTAATTAAATTAGTAAATTTACTGAAGGCAGTTATTGTCTTTTCTTCATAAATTTAATAGTTGATTCCTCTAAGGTGACAAAAAATCTTCACCTTTACTTTTCCAGTTAATTTTTATTAAATTAAGCTAGCAAAAAAGTGATGGAGAATTCTTTCATAGTTAGGTACAGGTGATGTTTAACGAGGAAAGCTCCTGTCTTTCGCCATTAGTGATATTGTCAATCTCTATATTCGAGAATTTGTAAAAAATAATTCAGAAATTTAAAGTTTTTTTTATTACATAATTTTTTATTAGGGTATTTACTTAGAAAGGCATCTATGATATTTTCATGTTGATTGTCATAAATTAAAATATGCAATACTAAATTTAACAACCGCGTTTATGTGTCTTGGTTTGATCATTAGTATCCATCTTGCATACTTGCAATGCTAAATATTGATTTTAATTTTGTGTAAATCATGTGGCGTTAACCAAGTGATAACTTGTATTCAATCTATTTATACTATGCTTGGTTTTGAAAAACGCATAACGATCGTAACCGTGTGATATAAATATAGGTCTGCAATTAGACGAACCTTCCCTCTGTGCTTTTACACATTTAAACACCTGAATTCCAGAAAAGTATTGTCACTGCTGGCATAAAACCAAACACTGGCACTGTTAGTAAAAGAGATAGCCCTTAATATTTTCGACTTAATTCCTCACTTTTACTTGTTTTATATGACTTATATTAAGAACACTTTTCCCGAATTTCTCACCGCCCTAGAGGGGTTTGAGCAGTTGCCAGATGGGGCGATCGCGAATCTATCAGAACAACTGCAAGCCTGGCGCTATCGCATAGGACAGAAAATCATCGGTAAAGAAAGTCTCCCGGAACGCATCACCATCATTTATGAAGGACAAGTGCGCCTGTTGGGATACGATCCCCAGACGCAAATGCCAATCACCCTAAAATTACTGCAACCTGGGGAAATTATCGGCGAAATCGGTTTGTTGCGCGATGTCGCCTGTGAAACAGCGATCGCTTCCACCGAAGTAGTATGTTTAACCTTGAGTGCATCAGCATATTTTAGCTTTCTGGCTTCATACCCAGCTTTTGCCGAAGCTCGTAAGAACCGCAGTTATTTGGTAGAAGTTTTCGATATTCTCAGTTCCTATTGGCAAAAGCAAGCGATCGCTACCTTAAATCTCAGAGAACTGGCAGAAAAAGCCTTACCCCAGGCAAAAATACATTATCTCCCTTTAGGAAAAACTTCATTCAACCAACTGGATAGTAAAAGCGTTTGGTTTATGAGTGGCGGTGGTACAGTCGCGAATTTCTCACCTAGCGATCGCCTAGAATCAGACGATGACAGAGACAAGATCCAGGTCATCGGTCAAAATCCCGCACGCTTGCTTGGTATACATCCGTCAGATTTGATCTTAGAAGATAGTCATCAGATAGAACTTGCGGTAACTGAAACCAGAGTAGATAGAGATAGCGGTGATGACTTAGATATTATTCCCTACGCATCAGACGAAATAGTTCCACAGACAGCCCCCCAAACTTCAAAGAATTCGTCAAAACAAAAATACCCATTTTTTGGCGGTAAGGGAGAACTAAATACAGCCTTCGCCTGCTTCCAAATGATCGCGAAGCATCTAGAAATGCCGTTTCGTCGAGAGGTGGTTCGCCGCATCTTAACTGAGCAAATCAAACGTCAGGGGACTATATCGTTTCAAGTTACTGCTTACTTGGCAGAATTAATTGGACTTAAAGCGCAGTTAATAGAGTTACCAGTCGCCTCAGTGACGCGCATTCCGACACCGGCGCTGATTCGTTATGGCGATAATTTTGCCGTTTTATACGAAGTAAATGCAAATACTGTAGTTGTAGGTGTCCCATCCAAAGGAATTGTGCGTTGCAAACCCGCTCAACTGGTTGAACAATTAGATGTCGATCCAACCAACTTTCCGCCCCAAGTTAGGGTATTACTGCTCACTGCTACCAATCAAACGCCGCAAGAGCGTTTTAGTTTGCGGTGGTTTATACCCTATTTGTCACGCCACCGTCGAGTCCTGATAGAGGTCTTTATCGCTTCCTTTTTCGTGCAGTTGGCAGCGTTGGCAAATCCCCTAGTCGTTCAGTTAATTATCGACAAAGTTATCACTCAAAATAGTATTGGTACACTACATATTTTAGGGGTTTTGCTATTAGTAGTTGGGCTATTTGAAGCAGTACTAACTACCTTACGAACCTACTTATTTGTCGATACCACTAATCGGATCGATATGGGTTTAGGGTCGCAAATTATTGACCATTTACTACGTCTACCACTGCGCTATTTTGAACGCCGACCGGTGGGTGAACTTTCCACTCGCATCAACGAATTAGAAAATATTCGCCAATTCCTCACGGGTACTGCCTTAACAGTGGGGTTGGATGCTCTATTCTCGGTGGTTTATATCGGTGTGATGCTGATTTACAGTTGGCAACTCACCTTAGTCGGCTTAAGCACAATCCCCGTGTTTGTTGTGATCACCTTAATTGCTTCTCCCACTATTAGCAGACAGTTACGTGCCAAAGCCGAACGCAACGCCGAAACTCAATCTTATTTAGTGGAGGTGATGTCAGGCATTCAAACAGTAAAAGCGCAAAATATCGAACTGCGATCGCGCTTTTCTTGGCAAGAGCGTTACGCCCGATTTGTCGCCGCTGGCTTTAAAACAGTTGTGACTTCTACCCTCGCTAACTCTACCAGCAACTTTCTCAACAAACTCAGCAGCTTACTAGTTTTGTGGGTAGGAGCTTATTTAGTACTGCAACAACAATTAACTTTAGGTGAATTAATTGCTTTTAGGATTATATCGGGTTACGTCACCAGCCCAATATTACGTTTAGCTCAACTCTGGCAAAGCTTCCAAGAAACAGCCTTGTCCCTAGAGCGTTTGAGCGATATTGTCGATACCCCACAAGAAGGAGAAACAGACCGCTACAATATACCCTTACCTACGATTAAGGGAGCAGTGAAATATGAAAATGTTTCCTTCCGCTTTGGCACAAGTGGCCCTTTGCAACTTTCTAATGTCAACCTCGAATTTGCGCCAGGTCAATTTATCGGCATCGTCGGGCAAAGTGGGTCTGGTAAAAGTACGATGATGAAATTACTGTTGAGACTTTACGAAACTGAGTCTGGCAGAATTTTGATTGATGGTTATGATATCGCCAAAGTCGAACTTTATTCACTCCGACGACAAATTGGCGTAGTTCCCCAAGAAACATTATTGTTTGACGGCAGCGTTCAGGAAAATATTGCCCTAACCAATCCTGATGCCACAACCGAAGAAATTATCGAAGCGGCTCAGGTTGCGTGCGCCCACGAGTTTATCATGAACTTACCTAACGGTTACAACACGCGGGTAGGAGAACGGGGTTCTGCACTTTCAGGTGGACAACGACAAAGAATTGCGATCGCTCGTTCTGTTTTACAACGACCAAAATTATTAGTTTTAGATGAAGCAACTAGCGCATTAGATTATCCCACAGAACGGCAAATAGGTCTCAACTTAGCTAAAGCATTCAAGGGTGATACAGTATTTTTTATTACCCACCGACTAAACACTGTAAGTAATGCAGACATGATTGTTGTAATGGATAATAGCAGGGTTATAGAGCAAGGTAGCCATCAAGAATTAATGGCTACTAAGGGTCATTATTATTACCTCTATCAGCAACAAGATGTAAACTTGTAATTAGTCATTCTTGAGGGCAAAGGTTTTTGGCATCGGGAAACATTGCCCACCTTACAAAAAAGTCAAAATCCAAAATCCAAAATCGTTATGACTCAACTTAATGGGAATCATCTCAACGGCAATCATAAAAATGGCAATCACAAAAATGGAGTGAAGCACGATTCACAGGTACTGACAAAACAACACAAAGCTGCTCAAGAGTCTTTAACTAACTCAAACACTCAGGAATTTGAGCAATCCATTGTCTTGCGCCAATCTCCAATTTGGTCGCGTACAATCATGATTACACTAGTGGGGCTAGCCAGCTTTGGAATTGCTTGGACTTATTTTGCAAAAATTGAGCAAGTAGTGCCAGCAACAGGGCAATTAAAACCCCAAGGAACAGTCAAAGAAGTTCAGGCTCCTGTTAGTGGAGTGGTGAAAACAGTTAATGTAAAAGATGGCCAAGAAGTGAAGCCAGGTGATTTACTGCTAACTTTTGATTCCATAGCCTCTGTTGCCGAATTAAATTCTTTGATTAAAATTCGCCTTGCATTAATGAAAGAAAATCAGATTTATCGCCGATTGATGGGTGCAAGTATGGCTACTGGATCTGAACTGTTATATTTGCGTGGTAATTTGCCACAAGAAACTGCTTTTTTACTAAAAAGTCGGGTAGCATTAGTAGCAGAAAATGAATTATTCCGCACTCAATTAAAGAATTCTGGTCAAGATTCGGGAGTAGGAATTGATGAACAACAACTTCTACGAGTGGCCAAACAAGAATTAGACTCTCGCTCCTCATCAGCACGATTAGAAGTAGAAAAAACCAAAAAACAATTTACTCAAAATCAAATTAAACTAGAAGATAGTAAAGCAAGTTTAGCTATTCAACAAGGGATTTTAAATAAACTGAAGGTATTAGCAGAAGAAGGTGGTATTTCTCAACTTCAATATCTCAACCAGAAACAAGAAGTTCAAAACCGCACAGCGGAAGTAGCGCAACTAGGTGAGGAACTGAAACGCCTCCAGTTTGATATAGAAAAAGGACAACAAGAGTTAAGCAATACGGTTGCTGTTTCTGATAAAAACATTTTGGATAAGATAGCTCAGAATAAACAGCAGATTGCCACAATCGATAGCCAATTCATGAAAGTTGTGTTGGATAACGAGCAGCGTTTGGCAGATGTCAATAGTAAAATATCTCAATCACAGTTAAACGTTAAATATCAAGAACTACGCGCACCTGTAGCTGGAACAGTTTTTGATTTGCAAGCAAAAAATCCTGGATTTGTCGCAACTCCAACTACAAAACTGTTGCAAATTGTCCCCAATGAAAACTATATCGCTGAAGTTTTCATCACTAACAAAGATATTGGGTTTGTGCGAAAAGGTATGAAGGTAGATGTCAGAATTGATTCCTTTCCTTACAGCGAGTTTGGCGATATCAAGGGAGAAGTGACTGGGATAGGTTCAGACGCATTACCGCCAGACCAAACCCATCAATTTTACAGATTTCCGGCAAAAGTCTCATTAGATAAGCAATCCCTCGTGATTAAGGGTAAAAAAGTTAACTTGCAATCAGGTATGTCCATCAGTGCCAATATAAAAGTGCGTGAAGAACGGACTGTGCTTAGTTTATTCACTGAGTTGTTTACCAAGCAAGTTGATGCTCTTAAACAGGTACGATGAAGAGAGTTGAGTTAAAAGATTGCAGTGGCTCTAAGGAAGTTGCTCCTTCACCAAATACATTTGTACTGAGTATTTTTTATCTCTCGCACTTAGCACGCAGCACTCTTGATAATGGTTAATTTTCAACGCATCGAACCCGCTCCCGGACAAGAATCAGTTTGGGATTACCCGCGTCCTCCTCTTTTAGAGGATACAATCAAACATATCCAAATAATCTTTAACGGAGTCGTAATTGTAAATACTCATAGCGCCAAACGTGTTTTAGAAACCAGTCATCCTCCTTCTTACTACATTCCCCCAAAGGATATCAAAATGGAATATCTACAGATGACTCCGCAATCTAGCTTTTGTGAGTGGAAGGGAAGTGCTGGTTACTACACAATTCGAGTTGGTGATAAAGAAGTCCATAATGCTGCTTGGTTTTACCCCAAGCCCACACCAGCCTTTGAATTTATCAAGGACTATGTAGCTTTTTATGCTCATTTAATGGATAAATGCTACGTTAATGGCGAAGAAGTGCAACCACAACCAGGTAACTTCTACGGCGGTTGGGTAACTAGTGATATTGTTGGGCCATTTAAAGGCGCTCCTGGTACTTGGGGATGGTGAGTCAATGTAACTTGGGTTCTAGCTTGCTTTCCCCTAAGGATATGGCAGTGAAACCCAACATGAATAAGAATTAAATGTTGGGTTTTGCTGCTCAATTCAACCTACTACTAAATAAACGGAGTTTTTAGGATTACTAAATTGATGTTATAGCTATCTAGAAGCTTTCGCTTCAAACATCAAATACGTCCCTCCTAGTCCTTCTACAATTGTGCGTGTATTGGCAATCATCATTTTCTGATAAGTATCCGCCTCACTTCCTGGTTCGCCAAGTCCCTCAGCATACAGCTTTCTGTCAGAAATGTTCACTTCAGCTTCTGTAGCTAGAGATTGAATCAAATTAGGATTATTTTCCACTTCTGCAAAAATTGTTGACACTTTAGCCCGTTTAATATTTGTAGCCAAATTTTTCACTCGTTCGGCTGTCAGCTTTTCGTTAGTACTAATACTTTGCAATCCTCCTGCCAATGAAATACCGTATGCTTTGGCATAATAATTCAGTGCATCAGAGGTTGTAACTAACTTCCGTTCTTTAGTAGGAATGCTGGCAATTCTTGACTTAATCCAGCTATCTAGTTGAGTGAGTCCATTTGTAATTCTTTTGGTATTACTAGTATAAACCTCTGCATCACTAGATTGTATTTTTATCAAATTACTATTAATTACCTTCACCATTCTGATAGTATTTTTGGTATTGTGCCAAAGATGAGGATCGCTTACATTCTTACCACCTGCCTGAAATTTTTGTGGCTTCAGTACTGCCAGTTGACCGACAGCTATTTTCGGTGCACGGTTTTTAGTCGCTTTAATTAACTTGATCAGATTTGGTTCCAAATTATAACCATTATAAAGAATAAGATTAGCTTGCTCAATGGCTTTACGATCTTCCGGTTTTGGTTTATAAAATTGCGGGTCGGCAGTAGGGGAAATTAAGCAGGTGAGGTTAACTGTATTTCCGGCAACCTGCTTGGTTAAGTCACACAGTACGCTTGTAGTCGCGACAACTTGAGGAAGATTCTCATTTACCTGGGTGTTAGTCTGAGTGAATGTAGTTCTTACAGCTTGATTTACACACCCAACAAATCCAATCGTCAAGGCAGCAAAAATAACTGGGAAGAAATTATTCAATGGTGATTTTTTTGACATCCTCAACTCCTACTGGATGTATAAAAAAAGATAATCATTATTGGTAAAGTATTAGTAAAATACTAGGGGAAGGTCTTCAGCAGGGAAGAGGTTAAGGGCTGACGGGGAAGCCTTCGGCAAACAAAAAGGTAAAGGTTAAGGGAAGAGGAATTAATAGACTTTCTCCTTTATCACTTGTCTGTTTTCCCAGTCCACACCTAGCAATTTTTGGTTAGTGAACCACTATTGGTCTCTCCCACTAATTCTGATAGGTGAATCAAATTTCAATTTCTCTTCTTTCCTTCTCCCTTTGCGCTCTTTGCGTCCTTTGCGGTTCGTTCTCTTTTATAGGCAAAATATTAGTTAACTGCACACGACGGGCTGGAAAACTGGTAGAGCTAGGAGCACAATAATAAAGGTAATGCTGGGGAGTTTCCAAGGAGTGTAGTGTAGTTCTCTTACCATCTGTTGAAGGGTCTATACCATTGTGCTTACATCGCACAAAGGTCGCAAATTGACTAGAATGATCGGGTTAAGGAGTGGCAGGTAGTAACGATCGGGCTTATCGAGCATACGGGTTGATTTCGCAAACCGAGTCGTGAATCTAAGGCAATTGTAGCTGTGGTTTTGCGAGGTGTGGATATATCATTGTTACAAAATTGGCAAATTGGGGATTTTTTAGGCATCAGCCTTTGTTACACTAATTTTCACCTAGTAAAACCTTTCAATAGCGCTGAGAGCATCATCTAACTACTTTTTATTGCCAAAATTCAGGATGTACTTTGTGCCATAAATTTTATCCTCTAGTTTCTTCATCATTAAATAAGAGCCAAATCAAGTATATATAACAATTCCTCAAAGCTAATATTGGTCAAGATAAACAATGGTAATTTTAGTTGTCATAATTAACACTCTAATTTCACTGGTACTACTCTATGCGGCTTGGCGGGTGTGGCAACTTAAGCAGCAGCTAGCATACATAGCAGATAGGTTAACCGCCTATGAAAGTTGTACTAATGCAGCCCTGAATAAAGCACCCGAAAATATTTATCTCAGCCAACAGAATATTTATAACTTACGGCAGAGAAATCAAGCGCTACAAATGCAAATTCAACAAGTGCGGCAAATTATCAGTCTACTTTTGCTAGGGCGGCAAATCTGGCAGCGTTATTTTCTGAAGCTAGAGTTAATATCTGGGAAAAGAACAGTTGCAAAATGAGTTATTTCAGGTTCAGATGAACATTTATGATTAGGGCTGACGGTGGTACATAGAGAGAAGTCCGTAGTAAGATCCCATAGGGTGTATTGGCTTGTGGCGTAGGCATAGTCCGCCGCAGGCATCGCTTTCCCTTTCCATAACCTAATCTTAAACAAGTTAGCAATACCCGATACGGAACCGGAGCAAGATGTAATACAAAAAGACGCCCGCCAGAAGGCTTACTGGAGGTATCAAAACTTTGGGTAATACGGGGAGTTTTGAATTATAAGTAATTAATAGTTTTGATATTAATTAATAAAAGCAACATTTCTGGGTGATATTTTGTCACCATAGATTAACTCTATAAAATCAGTTGAGTCTTACAAGGGGAGAAAACCCACCTAAAATGGTTGTAAGGAGAGAAACAACAAGATGTCTAATAAACGTTCTGGAGTATTTTTTGGCGGTTTGATGCTAGGAGCTACCATCGGTGCTTTAACCGGTTTACTCGTAGCTCCACGCACAGGGCGCGAAACGCGTAAAATTTTGAAAAAATCTGCCAATGCTATCCCAGAATTGGCAGAAGATTTATCAATGAGTGTGCAAATTCAGGCAGATCGTCTCTCTGCTAGCGCATTACGAAACTGGGATGACACTTTAGATAGATTACGGGAAGCGATCGCAGCAGGTATAGATGCCAGTCAGCGAGAAAGCCAAGTATTGAAGCGACAAACATCTGTTGAAGATTCAGATTCACTTGCCCAGCAATGAGAACGCTCATAAATGATACAACCGTGATTGAACCCCTGTTTTGGTTGGGACTTTCTTTACTTTTAGTCGCCACAAGCTTAACTGCGGTTTTAGTGGCGGCGATACCGGCTTTGCAGGAGTTAGCACGCGCGGCTCGCAGTGCAGAAAAGCTATTTGATACCCTCTCACGGGAGTTACCACCCACTTTAGAAGCTATCCGCGTGACGGGCTTAGAAATCACTGACTTAACCGGTGATGTCAGCGAAGGTGTAAAAAGTGCTAGTCAAGTCGCCAAACAAGTTGACCAAAGTATTGATACTGCAAGAATTCAGGCTCAAAATCTGCAAGTAGGTACACGCAGCATCTTTATTGGCGCGAAAGCTGCTTGGAGAAACTTCACGCGCCAAAAACCCGCAAGGCGGATGAGCGATCGCTTGCCAAGTAATGAAAAACCACCACTGACGTTGCGAGAACGAGAAGTGCTGAGGCAAGAAAATCGTCGGAGCAAAGCAGAGGTATACCGCGTTAATGACGATTATAACGATGCCACTAGCTGGGAAAACAATTTCGATGATGAAGATTGAGCAGAAAAAGGGCGTAGAGCATTGTTTATCTTTCTTGTTGCAGGGACAATTACGCAAGTAGCAATGTTATTTTCTCCAACTTCGTTCACGCGACGGACAATATTGGGATCGCCTAAAATAATGGCACTACAATGATTTGTATCAAGTAAATACATTATTCAAATAGGTTTTCGTCATTAAATTTAGCTTGACCACGAGTAGCATATACTGCTTGAAGGCATTCTTCAAAGTCGTCATCTTCCCAAGTGCCAGCGTGTCGAAGGATGGAGCGTCCAGAAGCCGGACGGTATGTAAGTTGCTCTTTATCAGTAGAAGTTTCTGTAGAATCCCTTAAAGGGATAAATTTAAGCGTATCTGGTTCTAACTCCTTTTGTGTATATTTAACCTTAATAGAACGGATCAAATCGAGTGCTTCTGTTAGCAACTCTGGCGGTAAAGTTTCTATTTCTTGGATTAATAATTCTTTGTTAGTCATCTCTCACCTCTAATCATTCCCCTTTTATTGTATGGGGAACTCCGCTATGGCTTAGTCAATTTTGAGTTGTTAAAAACTTCGACGATAATAATTAAAAAGAGGGTGGATGATTCTAGTGTCTATAGCCTCCCCTCTCCCCAGACACGATTATCATTTTAATTAAGGATGTTGTGACTATTTTAAGTAGTTGACAAAATCCGCGTTTTGCTTTACACATTTTCCACACACCCCAAAAACCTTTTGCTTTGATCCCCTAGATTAGAGTAAAGTAAACAAGTGTAAAGAACTATCATTTTTCTAGTACTCTTTTAAAACAACTTGTTCGCTTTTACCGTTGATATTTGTATAAAAACGTCCATGCAATCTTGTTTTTGGCGACGAATTCTAGTATCTATTGCAATATTTTTCCTGGCTGGGTCAATTTGGGTCATGCATTCTCCCCCAGCACTGGCTTATGACAATCCTGAGTTACTGCCTGACACCTTTACCCCAGTTGTAGATTTAGCTAAATCTCTGCCTGTGCTGCAAGAAGAAAAGCTTGTTAAAGATTTAGAGCAGTTTGAAGCTGACACGGGCTGGAAATTGCGAGTCTTAACCCAGTATGACCGCACCCCAGGTAGGGCAGTTATCAAATATTGGGGTTTGGATGACAAAAGCATTCTGCTCGTTGCTGATTCTCGTGGCGGTAACATCCTCAGTTTTAGCGTCGGTGATGCTGTTTATAAACTTTTACCGCGGACTTTCTGGATAGAACTGCAAACCCGTTTCGGTAATTTGTACTTTGTCCGAGAAGAAGGCGAAGACCAAGCCATTCTGCAAGCCTTAGAATCGGTTAAAGGCTGTTTGCTCAAAGGGGGTTGTAATGTTGTCCCCGGACTACCACGAGAGCAGTGGATTCTCACCTTGATTACCTCAGTTATTGGTGGGGTGATTTGTGGATTTGCAGCTCAACCCCGCGAAAAAGGACAAGTTTTTGCTTGGCAATGGGCTTTGATTTTCTCACCTTTGTGGGGAATATTGTTTATTGCCTTCGGCATTGGGCCAGTTGTGACACGCACAAGCGACTGGTTGCCTTTAGTTCGCAATATCTCTGGGTTTCTCATTGGCGTTTTGGTTGCCTACCTATCTCCTATTTTCAGTCGGTCTTCTAGTAATGAGTTATGAGTGAGTAGTTAGGAGTGAGTAGTTTAATTAACTCATAACTTCTAACTCCTAACTCTAAACTCTCTGAAGCTGATAAGCTGAAAGCTAATATTTGAGAAGCTCAACAAAAATGGAATGGCACGTAACTGATGCTCAAAGTTTAGCAATCATTGATAGTGAAATTGGCGATCATGTCTTTTCACCCGCAGAGTATGAGATTGTGCGTCGGGTAATCTACGCCACAGCTGACTTTGAGTATAAGTCTTTGATTCGCTTTTCTGAGCGTGCCTTGCAAGCTGGAGCAGCAGCGCTAGCCGCACGTACCACGATTGTAGTAGATGTCCCGATGGTACAAGTAGGTATTGCCTACGACATTCAAAACACCTTTGCGAATCCAGTGTATTGCAGCATGGAAGCTCTAACACGCCCTCAAAAAGAAAAAACTCGCGCAGCATGGGGAATAGAAACGTTAGCAAAGCGTTATCCAGAGGGTATTTTTGTAGTGGGTCAAGCGCAAACGGCACTGACTGCACTCGTGGATTTAATTGAAGCTGAGGAAATTAGACCTGCTTTAATAATCGCAACTCCAGTGAGATTTGTAAATATTGATGAAGCTAAGAAGCGTTTACAAGACTCTCTAGTGCCTCACATTACAATCGAGAGTCGCAAAGGTAATGCAGTTGTAGCAGCTGCGATCGTTGATGGATTGGTAGACTTAGCTTGGCAAGCCTATGGACAAGATAGAAATCGGGGGAGCTAGAAAAGTCGGCTCTATCATACCCTTGATGCCAAATAGTATTTAAAAGGACTGACATATCCTGATATTATATTTTTGTTAAGTAGTGCCTATAAAGGAGCCTTTTGTTGTGGTAATTCGAGGTTTCAGGTTAAGCGCATATCTTGCAATTCCCGTGGTATTAGGTCTTTTGGTTGAGCGAGAAAGGATAAAAGTATATTTAGTTGAAAACATTCCTCAGATATTCACTAACAAACAAATTATCCTATCTAGCCATCAGCTAATCAGCAGTAGGGCAACTCCGAAAACATACTATGTTAGTGGTATTGGAAATGACAAAAATAGCGGACTCTCTAGTTCATCCGCCTTTAGAACAATTCAAAAGGCAGCAAATCTGACTAACCCAGGCGATACAGTATTGATTATGAACGGAGTGTACAGGAATGCAAAACCAGGTGGGAACGTAGTATCTATTACTCGCTCTGGAACAGCAAATGCATGGATTAAGTTTAAAGCATATCCTAGACATCGACCGAAAATTCAACACAATGGATGGCAGGGAATTTTCATTCACAAAGCAGCGTCATATATTGAGATAAATGGGTTGGAGGTGATAGGAAACAATGCCAACATAACCCTTGATTATGCAATCAGTCAGAAAACTAATAAACAAAACCCGCTAACGAATGGAAACTGTATTAATGTAGATGGCCGAAAAGATGGTCGTAGTCATCATATAAATATTGTCAATAACAAGGTACACGGGTGTGGAGGAGCAGGCATTTCCGCGATTGAATCAGACTACGTGACAATAGATAATAACGAAGTGTTCGATAATGCCTGGTACAGTGTTTATGGTTGCAGTGGCATTTCGATTTTGAATAGTTGGAATTCTGACAACAAGCGGGGATACAAGATGTTTGTTACTAACAACAAAACCTACAACAATCGTATGTACATCCCTTGGATTGCAGTCGGAAAGATTACAGATGGTAATGGCATTATTATCGATAGTACAAGAAATCAAGATAACTCAAAATTGGGTGCATATAAAGGATATACTTTAGTTAAAAATAATCTTGCATTTAATAATGGTGGATCGGGTATTCATGCATTTTTAAGCGAGCATGTTGATATTGTAAATAACACAGCTGTTTTAAATAATCAGAGTCCAGAACTTAATGGCGGACAAATATTTGCTCATACGTCATCTGATGTCAAAATTATCAGGAACATTCTCTATGCTTTTCCTGGGAAAAATATTAATAATAAGACTAAAAATAAAAACGTTATTTATGATTATAATATCTACATTAATAGTTCTAAAATAAATGTTAAGGGGCCTCACGATATTGTTGCAGACTCTCAATTTTTAAGCAAGTATCCCACTCTCGAAAAAATATCTGGCGATTGGAAATCGCGGTTAGATAAACAAAATCCACCAACACGGTCTTATGTAGAATCTGAGTCGGCAGGTATTGCCTGTGGAGCAGTGACTTATCGTTTGCAAGGGAAACTCATCAAAGTGGGATGCTCTCGTTAGTAACAAGACAGGAAATTCCGGGTAGGAGAGATAGATTTATCCTAAATCCGAAACCTCGAACCTCCTGTAGCAATTTTATATAAATATGCGCCAAATTATATAAGGAAGAAACCGCATAGACGCAAAGCGGCTACCCTGCGGGTAGGGCGCATAGACACGAAGTGGTTTCCCGTTCGCGTAGCGTCTTTGAAGGAGAAGGGTAGGAAACAAATAGCGATCGCTTGCTGATTCTAGTTATCTGGCAGACAATGGCGTTAGCGTAGCTTACCGTAGGTATCGCTTACGTGTTTAATCAAAGCAAATTTGCTAAGTTCCTATATTGAATTCGGGCAGTCGTTCATTGAATTTTGGAGGTTGTTGGAGCGCAAACTT
>NZ_CAXTTT010000054.1:0-50613 GCF_964247315.1 uncultured Nostoc sp. | reverse complement strand
GTAATCAAGTTGTTGCTTTGCACAGAGAAGCCATTCATCCCCCAGATGGTATTCTCTCCGCTTGCCTTGTTGCGCCACAGTATATTGGGCAAGCTCTGGGTCACACTGGTATTGAGGGCAACGGTTGTAGCAGCGATCGCCGTTGTGCCACCATTGGTCATTGTGTTGACCATGACTCGTGTGCTGCCATTCGTAAACCCAGCATTATAGGAGTTATCAAGGGCGCGTACTGTTAAGCCAGAGGGAGTGCCCTTATAGCCAATTGCTGGGACAAAACGCACCAGTGTGCTAGCAGAGAGCGCCAGAGCGGTGCCATCATCGGCAACAGTACCGACGTTTGCCCAGGTAGTACCGTCAATTGAGTATTGCCATCGACCTTGTGTGTTGCTGTCGGCAGTGTTGCCAACAATCGCCAACCCACTCAGACTGGCACCTGTATCAATGTCACTAAATAGACTGCCAAATAAGCTAGTCAGGGTGCTACCGCTGGGGTTGGTGGCGTTTTGTGTTACGGCTGCCAGCATTGCATTGCCAGTCAAGCTGGGGGCATCGTTGACCGGGTTCACCGTGATGGTGAAGGTTTGGCTCGTTGAGGTGTTCTTGCCACCGTTATCAGTGCCGCCGTTGTCAGTTACGAGAATATCGAAGGTAGAGATACCAAAGGCGTTAGCGGCTGCTTGATAGGTGAGGATGCCATTGGCTGCAACAGTAGGAGCCATAGTAAACAAGCTAGCGTTGCTGAGGTTGCTGACGGTGTAGGTGGCAGTTTGTCCGGTTTCGGCAGTGTTACCGGGGTTAAAGGTAGCCCAGTTGTTCACGGTTTGTAGTCCACCATCCTCCAGAGTCGTCACCGGGTTGGTAGCGGTGAAACTGGGGGCATCGTTAACGGGGGTAATATTGATTGTGAGGTTAGCGTTGGCAGTTTTGGCGGGTTCGGGTGTGTTGCCGTTATCGTTAATGTTGATTCCCAGAGTGAGGCTGGTGTTGGAGTTCGGCGCCGTTAGATAGGTGAGTTTGTTGGCTACAATGAAGGTGTTGATATTAGCGATCGTGCCCATCAGGGTGAGGTTACTTGGTGTGCCGCCGACGGTGACTCCGCCGCTCTCCATAGCAGCCAGGGTTCCTGTTGGTACGCTGAAGGTGGCAGTGACGTTGCCATCACCGGCATCGACATCGGCAAAGCTGATGCCTGTGATGGCAGTGGCCATGTCTTCTACGACGGTGACGCTCATAGAGGGATCGATCGTCGGAGCCTGGTTGGATGGCTTAACGGTGACGGTGGCATTGCCAGTCAATTGCAGAGCTGGATCGCCTTCAAGCCCACCATATTCAACAACATAACCGGAAATGGAACCAGGGTTGTTCGATAGGTCATTCCACTTCCCGTCCGGCAGGAATTGACCATAATCTTCATTGTTTGAATCGTCTGGCTGTACAGAATTCCAGTTGTTATATCTTCCACCCACTGGAGAACCATTCTGGCTGAGTCCCTGCCAAAATTGCTGATCAGCTTCAGGACCCGTGACCCAGCGCCATTCGCCTTCTACCGCCGCGTCGCTGGCTCCCAACCAGCCCTGCCCTTGAAGCTTGCTAGAGACAAAGCTGCTTTCAGCCGCAGATGTAACAGTCACTAAATAGCCTTGGAGTCCAAAATAGTTGCGAGTTGCGGCGGCATCGCGAGCCGCTGTCCAGGAAATGGGGCTGCCAGCATTGACGAATTCGTAGAAGTGACCATTATCGGGGTTTGCCAGGTTTGCGCCCAATGCAAATTGGATGGCGCGATCGCCCACTGTGGGATTTTCACTGATATTGCTGTAGGTTACTTGTCGTAGTGCCCCCTGGTAAGTCGCAGCCGATGCGACACCCGTGAAGGTCAGAATGCCCGTAGTGGTGTTGTAACTCCAGGTCAAGCCGTTGATCGTGCCACTGGTGCCGTTTTGTCCTGCAATGCCAAGTCGATCGTTCGTATCAAAGTTAGTGCCAATCGAGACTCTAGCTCCGTCGAGACCTTCACTGTCAGAGTCAGTCACGGTCAAGTTAGGAGCAACCAAGCCAGCGGCAGCATTTGCTGTATAGCTGCTGGTGTCAGAAACAGTGAGAGTGTATCCCAGCGTTCCTTGATAGCTGTTTAGAACATCAGCACTGAAAATTGGGGAGCTTTCAATTGTTCCTGTTGCAACTTCCAAATTCCAGTCGCCGCCTAGAGAACTGTTACCTGTCAGGTTATTGGAGGCAGCAACATCGGCTCCAGTAACCTGACTGATATTTTGGACAAACGCCTGACCGAGTTGACCTTCAGCAACGTTACAGCCATAGAACAAAATATCTGCATCGTTGGTCAGCGCTTTGCTCCAGGTCTTTAACTGGGCTGCGTACTGAGGTAGATCAATCGAGTTAAGGGCGCTGCTGCCAAAATCCACTCCCCCAGCTTCCCCGTGAGAAACGATATGCAAACTGCCGATGTTTTGCCGCCCTAGCAGGGTATTAGTAATCTGGGTAACACCATCCTGCCCCGGGTCAAGTACATGGATCTCTGTGCCCGGAGTTACACCTGCCAGCAACTGCTGATAGTCTGTCACCGATTTATCGACAAACAAGAGAGATTGGTTGGATCGTCCCAGTCCCGTTAAAGAAGTTGTCAAACTGCCTTCGTCCAAGACAGGCGCAAGGCTGTTTTTAGACAGCACATCACTAAAAGACGTACCCAACTGGGGAAGCTCAAAAGACATTGTGTTTATCTCCAGGAAGAAAACAGAAGACAACATCATAACTACATCATACACAGATGATAACCGTGTAAAATTAAAATAATATTACCTCCATATAGCAGTGATTACGCTTAAAGTAATCATATTTAAATTTGTATTAATATATACGTATTATTTTAACTTTTATACTGAATATATGGAGTAATAATAATGATGTGTATTAAGATTATGCGTAGGCGTAGCCAGACTTAATACAGCAATAAAGTTCGGTTAAAGCAAAAACCAGATAAACTGAGGGTTATTACTCAAGTACACTAAGCTTGAATGCAACTACAAGAATTATCACTGATCTCACCTGTAGTTGAATCAGGTACGGTACTCAAAGCCTTAGAAACAGCTATCCCAAAAGAGGCAATTGAAGAAGCGATGCCTTCTCTACGAGACGCTACGCGAACGGCAAGCCGCTTCGCATCTATGCAGATACACACAGTAATAAAGAACGGAAACGAGCTTTACCGTCATATTTTCTCAAATAAAAGGAATAACAATGGGAATCTATCGTTTTTTGTTATCAATCTTTGTTGCCATAAGTCATGCAGGAGTGCTTATAAACGGCTTAAACCCCGGAGTGATAGCTGTAATATCATTCTTGATTATAAGTGGATATGTAATGACAGCCTTGATATATAAAAATTATTTTGAGCCAAAAAAAATTGCTTGGTTCTATCTTGATAGGATTTTTAGAATCTATCCGCAGTATTTATTTAACATCATAACAGTTTTAATTATTTATTATAATTTTGGATTAAACTCACATTATCTCAGTCAACCTTCACAAATTGGATTATTACAAAATCTTTTGATAATACCTATGGGATTTTATATGATTCCTTGGGTAGGAGAGAAATTTATGATTATTCCTCCAGCATGGTCGCTAGGTCTTGAAGGATGTTTTTATTTATTAATTCCATTTATATTAATATATAAGTTAGAAAAAATTTTTTTTTGGTTATCCTATATAATTTTCTTGATGGCTTATTTGGGAATTATTCACACAGATTATTTTGGTTATAGATTAATATTTGGAACAATATTTATCTTTATCTGCGGTAGCTTTTTATATAAAAATAATAATATTAATACAAATCAGCCAGTTAAGTTTACATTAATTTTTTCTTGCTTATTATTAGCAGCAACTTTTTTAAATTCCCGTTTGATATTAGCCTTTAATAGAGAAGTTTTAACAGGATTAATATTAGGAATTATATCTATACATCTGTTAATAAAAATTAAAAGAACATATTTAGATGATTTTTTTGGTAATCTCTCTTACGGATTATTTTTATCTCATTATTTAGTTATTTTTGAGTTTGAGCAATTAAAGATACACTGGAATTTTAAGTGGATACTGGTAATGCTATTAACTTCTATATTTCTTTCAGGAATAGGTTTTTTTTGTTTTGAGAAGCCAGTAATTGCTTTACGTAAAAAAATTAGAAAACAACACAATTAAAAAATGTTGATAGACGGAAAACTTCTTTTGATTATACCTATCTAGTAAAAGACAATTTTTTATTACTAATCAGGTTCACTCTCATCAGTTGATGCTGATTGGGATTGTACAGGATTATTAGAGTCAGTGGTAGTATCTTCTTGCTTGACAACACGCAAAATAGCTAGCTGAGTTGGCGCAGCTTCTTCTTGTGATGGTGAAGCATTCGTCTTCTGCGATTTACGTTTAGGCATAATAAATTCTTGGCAGCAATCCACTCTGGAACGTTGATTAAATCAGTAATTAACATTCAATAACTACACTTTCTCTATTAAATTAGCTCTCAGTAAGCTCAGTAGTATCTGATGCTGTGTTGGTTGATATATCTGAAGTAGATGATTGCTCATTAGCCTGTGATTTAATGCACTCCCCTGCTTGGTATATGATGAATTGCTGAGGTTGTTAATGCTTATTACCATACGTTTTCAGTAATTTAAAGAACTGATCTGTATGGAAAATATGCAAAATACAACTAGTCAGCAACAGTAAAAATACTGATTATCGAGCTAGTATGACAAGCAGGAATAAAAGAGTAAAATCCACCTTATCCCCCTTGCAGAAAAGCTTTACCAATAAGCATTAGCTTTACAAAAACAACTACAATTTACAGAAGCGATCGCCCAATATCCCCAATATGCTCCCGCTTGGTATCAGTTGGGGGTAATTATGGACAATCAAGGACAAACTAACCAAACTGTTCTGGCTTACAAACAGGCATTGACAATTAACCATAAATATGCTATTACACATAATATTTAGGTATTATCCAAGTAACTGAGAACAATTTAGAAAAAGCGATCGCTTGTTTTCAATCTGCAATTCTCAGCAATTCTAAAATCTCAAATCATCAAGTGCGACGTCTATGATGGGCTACGCCTATGCACTACTAACTATCCCATACCTTCCATAACTGGATGAAAGTAGAAGGCGAATCCCAACACTGTATAAGCAGCTAATAATAAAGTACCTTCCAGCCAATTAGACCTACCATCGGAACTAATACTGTTTGCAATCAACACTGACACAACTACAGCGACTAATTCAAAGGGTTTAAAATCCAAATCCATTGGTTGACCCAATACCCGCCCTGCTATTACCAACACGGGCGCGACAAATAAAGCAATCTGCATACTCGATCCCACAGCTACCGACAGGGAAAGATCCATCTTATCTTTCATCGCCACGGTGACTGCTGTGGCGTGTTCAGCCGCGTTACCGACGATGGGAACCAAAATTACGCCTGTAAACAGCGCCGTTAAACCTAGCTGAGATGTAGCCACTTCCAGAGAATCGACCAACATTTCTGACTCAATTGCCACTAGCAAGGTACATACTAGCAGCACGCCAACCCACAAAGCCATATTTGGTTTAGCATGAGATATTTCCTCAACTTCGGATTCTGCCTCCGCTACACCCACATCATAAAGATAAGAGTGAGTTTTCATTGAAAATAGCAGTGTTAAGGCATAAACCAAGATTAATACTACAGCAACAGCAATAGAAAGATTTTGCAGTGTTTGTTGGTTAATACCAACAGATGTGTAATTCATCGCCGTTGGCATCAAAATCGCAATCACCGCCAAATTCATCGAAGCAGCATTCACCCGCGCCACAATTGGCTGAAATGTCTGTTCTTTGTAGCGCAGTCCTCCCAAAAGCATGGAAAAACCCATTACCAGCAGTAAGTTGCTAATAATCGATCCCGTGATACTAGCTTTGACTATATCTATTAACCCAGCATTCAGCGCCACTAAGGCGATAATTAATTCTGTAGCATTGCCAAAGGTGGCGTTTAACAAGCCCCCCAATGATGGCCCGACTACGACAGCAATTTCTTCTGTGGCTGTACCCATCCAAGCTGCTAAGGGCAGAATTGCTAATCCAGCTGTAATGAAAACTATCAAATCTCCCCATTCCAGAAAGTGGGCTGCTACAGAAACCGGGATAAACAGTAGTAAAACGAAAAGAATAATGTTTTTGGTTGACATTTGTTGTTTTGGGTTGAGGGTATCATTCACAGCGAGCAATCCTAAATTTTAAATTTGGAGTGTTGAATTAACAATCACTTTCACTCAGCACTCCGACATAATACTCTCAACCGCTTGTACAGCAATTCAGAAATTTTACTGTTTTGAGTTCACTACTGTGTATGTGAAATTAGATTGCGATATAATGAGTTATTGTAATCTTTTGTTGCAAAACTATGAATTTGAGCCAAAATATTACATCAAAAATGGGGTTTAATATATTAAAAGACAATTAAATTTTGATTTGCGCCCAAGAAGAGAAAACCCCTAATCTGAGGCCCTATTCAATGGCTAATTACTTTGAGCCTTCAGGGAAAGGGCTGTCTTGCAAAGTTCCTTTAAGTCGGCAGAGCCGCCCAACGGACTTTGCACTGTGCGATAACGCAGATTTCCCACTACAATAAAACAGCTTTGTCAAAAATTTAGTTGGATTCCATAGTTGTTGTTTATACCGGATTTTGTGTGAAAACTATTGGAGAAAGGTTTACGCACAATAGTTTTGCTGCAACTGCAAGTTTTTTGTTTTGGATAAATATACATGACTTCTGCTGACCAAATACCAGCAAGCTCTGGCTCAACGTTAACATTACATTCAGATCCCAATAACACCAAACAAACTGATCCCCTGAGAAAGGCTAATGGTGTTTATGTGACGGTGCATGGTCATTTTTACCAGCCACCAAGGGAAAACCCTTATCTGGACGCAATTGAACGCCAACCGAGCGCTGCACCTTTCCATGATTGGAATGAGCGGATTCATTGGGAATGCTATCGTCCAAATGCCTTTGCCAGAGTCTTAAATGACCAAGGCGAAGTGGTGGGGATCGTCAATAATTACGAGTATTTCAGTTTTAATATTGGCCCAACGCTGATGTCGTGGCTAGAACGCTACGATGTGGAGGTTTATCAGCGGATTTTAGAGGCGGATGCCAAGAGTAGCCAACGTTTGCATGGTCACGGCAATGCGATCGCGCAAGTATACAATCACATCATCATGCCTCTGGCGAATGAGCGCGACAAATATACCCAAATTCGCTGGGGTAAACAAGACTTCCGCTCCCGCTTTGGACGCGATCCCGAAGGCATGTGGTTAGCAGAAACTGCTGTAGACTACGCCACCCTAGAAGCTCTTGTTGCTGAGGGTATTCGCTTCATTGTCCTTGCACCGTCTCAAGCGCTGCGTTGCCGTCCCCTCCCGACTCCAGATCGTCCCCATCCTGAATGGATCGAAGTCGGTGGTAGTCAGATTGATTCCACCCGTCCCTATCGTTGTTATTTGCAGCCCACACTAGATAGTTCATCTTCACCTTTAAGTGCGATCGCCACTAGCCCCAAGGATGGTAGTACAGAAGAATTACCCTACATTGATATCTTCTTTTACGATGGGCCGATATCGCGGGATATGGGTTTTAGTGATGTCGTTTATAATTCCAGTCACTTTGGCGGACGTATCGGTTCGGCGGTACGTGGGGATCATCGTCTGGCACAGTTAATCTCGGTGGCGACGGATGGGGAAACCTTTGGACACCACAAAAAGGGAACTGAGAAAACTTTAGCTTATGCGTTTACCAAAGAGTTTCCTCAACAGGGTTGGACGGTGACAAACTTCGCCCACTACCTAAGCTTAAATTCTCCCAGTTGGGAAGTGGAATTAAAGTCAGTCACAGCCTGGAGTTGCGCCCACGGTGTCGGTAGATGGGAGGATGACTGTGGTTGTGGTGGGGAAGGCTCAGTTTGGCATCAGAAATGGCGTCGTCCACTGCGGGATGCCCTAAATTGGCTGCGGGATCAGCTAACTGAAGTATATGCAGAACATGGGAGACAGTTATTTCGCGATCCCTGGCTAGCACGAGATGAATATATCCAAGTGATGCGCGATCGCTCTGCTAGCAATGTTAACCGTTTCCTCTCACGTCATCAAACCCACAAACTAACCGCAGCCGAACAAGTAGACGCCCTGCGCCTGTTAGAAATGCAGCGTCACGCTTTATTAATGTTTACTAGTTGCGGTTGGTTTTTTGAAGAAATTTCTCGTCCAGAAGGGACACAAATTCTGCGTTACGCCGCCCGTGCTTTGGAATTGGCAGGGGAAGTGGCCGGTGTGCAGTTGGAAAAGGGCTTCGTCAAACGTCTTGGTTTAGCCCCCAGTAATGTGGATGACTTCAAACACGGTGGGGAAATTTATCGGCAACTTGTGTTAACTGCCCAGCTGGGCTTTAAGCAAGTTGCAGCCCATTACGCTATTACTTCCCTGTTTACCAATCAGAAACCAGCAGAGACGCACAATTCCCTATCTAAAAAAGATGCTGCTGACAAACAGTCTCAGCGTTACCATAAGCGGGTTTATTGCTACACTGCTAATGAGCTAGATTACCAACTGCAACGTATGGGATCGCTAACTCTGGCTGTGGGAAATTTAAAGCTAGTATCAGAGATTACTTGGGAAAGTGAGCATTTGGTATTTGCGGTTCTGCATTTAGGAGGCTGGGATTTCCACTGTTGCATTCAACAATTTACTGGACGACGTGACTACAGCCAAATCAAAGAAAAGCTGTTTGGGGCACTCAAACAAGCTAGTGCGGCTCATACTATTTTGGCGATGACCCAGCTATTTGAAAAAGAAGCTTTCAGCTTGCAAAATCTATTTGCTGAAGAACGCCACCGGATTATGCGGTTGCTGAGTCAGGAAACACTGACACGTTTAGGACAGTTGTACACTCAAGCCTACCGTGATAATTATGGGGTGCTGATGGCGTTCCATCGTGATGAAATAGCAGTACCGCAAGAATTGCAGGTTGCAGCAGATATTGCTTTAGGGCATCGCTGTCTGATGACATTGCGATCGCTTGAGCAAGAGATTGCCGATCCTCAAAAGAGTTGGAGTCACATATTAGAATTGGAGGCGATCGCGACTGAAGCAAAACATCTGCGTTGTCGGCTGAATATTCCCGACGGTAAGCAGATGTTAGAACAGTTAATTGCGCGATCGCTTTGGCAATTGTTGCACGATGCCAATGGCAGCTTTAATGCAGATATCCAACTATTGGAGCGATTGATTGATGTCGGGGATCAACTGAATATTAATATTTCCCTACAGCGATCGCAGGAACTATATTTTAGTTGTCTGCAAAGTCAAATAGCGCCAGTGTGCATCACTAGCTTTGGTAATGAAGCAGATAATCAGTGTCTTCAGTTGCTCAAGCTGGGTAAAAAGTTAGCCGTTGATGTTAGCTCGATCTCAAATCAGTTGGGGTAGATGTAGGGACTTACAGCAGTACATTAGTATCAACTTAAGTCAAAACCTCGTTCCCAGTCTTTAGCTGGGAACGAGGTCAATTTTTGGATAAAAATTTCACACACAGAGAAGGGGATAATTATCACCTTTTCTTTTTACAGTAAATTTCAAGTTAGTGAAGTACACAACGATTCGTCTCAAGTCCAGGTAATGTAGCCTGTTTTATTTCAGAATTCTAACTCCTGAATTCTGAATTCTGCTCTAACTTACTTTACTTAAGGTGGGAGCGATCGCAATGATAGGGATAAAGCCACTCACACTTGAAGAGTCCGCGTGTATGTTTCTCAAAAAATGTTCCTGCATGGCGTCTAGGTAATATATCGATCCCAGCTTTAGTTTTAATCTCATATAACCAGGGAAAGGCTATTACTAAAATAGCTATAACTGTAAAGAGGTAGAGAATCGTAGTTTTAATGTTGGGAAATATTTGGGAATTGCTATTGTGATTTTGAGGCATAGAAATGAGGAGAAACTAATAGCTTATACCATCCTAACCTAAAGCTGAAAATATTGCCGGAAACGTGGATCGATATTATCTGTTTTCTGCTGATTGCAAGTAAAACAGAGAGTTTGAAGATTGCTGATATCATTTTGACCTCCACGAGTCAGGGGAATGATATGGTCGATGCTGAGGTTAGTTTCTACATTAGTTTTACCACAGCTTTGGCATTGGTATTGGTCGCGTTGAAAAACATATTTTTTAACTTCCGGTGGGATATGAATGCGGGGAGTTTTGCTCATTGTTTTCTAGTTACTAAGAAATCCTTCTAAACTGGGTACGTCTACCCAACTTGATTTTTGATGCGATTCATGAGATAAATCCATCAATAACTGAGAATAAATTCCTTCGCGTAGTGATGGTGTAATTTCCTGATTGCGGTCAATTCCTTGCACCCATTGGTCTACTACGCGGATAAATGCTGAAATGCGCCCATCAGCATAATTTTGGGGAAAAATTAACCGACTTGGTATTTCTATTTCTGTTAGAGGTTTACCTGGTTGGGAACCCCAAACACGAAAACCATGTATATAATCTTTTTGATTTTCACTGCCCACTATTAATGTACCGCGATCGCCATATACTTCTACCCAATGAGTTCTCGGTGCATGAACAACCGCACTGATAGAAAGTTGGCAAGGTGTACCATTCGCTAATTCCAGCGTTAATATACAGTTGTCATCTGAATTCACCGCTTTAGATTCCCCACTAACAGGGTCAACTCGTGTAGGAATAGCAGTAGTTAAATGGGCGTTTAATCTACGCACTGGCCCGAATAACCAGTGAATATAATCGAAGCTGTGAGAACCCAAAGATCCCAATGCACCACCTCCTTTATCTTTGTCAGAATACCAATTCCAAGGGCGTGAAGTATCAGCACGAGAAGAACCTAACCAATCAATTTTAATTAAGCGTAACTCACCCACATAATTTTCTGACAATAATTCTGCAAACAACTGCCATGCTGGTACAAAGCGAAATTCAAAATCTACAGTCGCAATCACGCTTTTTGCTTTAGCTAACTGATAAAGTTCTTTCGCCTCAACTGCATTTAAAGTTGTCGGTTTTTCTAATAATAAATGTTTTCCAGCTTGCAGTACAGTTTTTGCCATTTCATAGTGCAAAAATGGCGGTGTTGAAATGCTGACTGCTTGCACTTCTGGTAATGCCACAATATCTGCAAGGGAGTCGGAAGCGTGACGAATATTATGGGATTCTGCTATGGATTTGGCTTTATTTATATCTCGGTGATAAACAGCAACTACCTCAGTGTGAGGATGTGCTTGGAATCCTGGTATGTGGACTTTTTGACCAAATCCAGTGCCTGCGATCACAACTCCAATCATCTAATTTTTATCCCCATATTTATGCAATTTATTCTTTACATAATATTCTTTTTTAAATCATATCTAATATGTAGTTATATCAAACTTTTTAGCAAGAGGTTTTATTTGCCAGGTTATGTTTTCTCTTGGTAGTAGTGCAACTTCTAGACAAAGTTGTTATATAGCAGTTATAGCCGGATCTTCGTTATTGAGAAAGAGATGTAAATCTTCAGTAAGTAGTCGGAGTTTAAAACCAACAAAAATAGCTGCACCCACAATGAGGTTACGTAACTCAAAGGATCAAAGAGTTGTTTTGGTTCAGCTTGTGATAGAATCAGCAATTCTTCAATTTTACCTGCATAGGCATCGCCAGTTAATACCGTGTCTTCGCACAGATGCAGATGGGAGAGGTTTTTAGGCTTTTTGCTTCCCTCTTTTGGTAGAAAGTTTCGCAGATAGCACTGCTAAAGATGGCGTTGGCGTAGCTTTTTAAGGTAAAACCTTTGATAATTTCATCAACTTGGGCGATCGCATCTAAAAACAGTCTGAGTCTGAAAGTTTATATTAAATACTGGCGAAACTAGTAACTGTCTTATACCAATTTAATGTGAAGCTGCACTAAATGAGTAACTCTCTATTCTTGGCGTACTTGGCGGTTCGTTTAATATTCTGTGCATCTTCATAAAGAAATGGTATTATGGGATACCTAGTAGCAAGGTTTTTCTAAATATGCGATTAATCCAATAAGTCTGTTTGCGATCGCTTTCAGGAGAATATATGACTTAACGTATAAGTTATATCAGATGAATTTGCTTTAATTTGTACATCTATCCTACTTTTCCTACCTTTCCCACCTTTTAATTCGTATTTAAAATAATGAAATGCTAAAAAATGTTTTTTCAATAAAAAGATAAAATATAAGCCATAAGAGGGAAGAAAGCCTCGAAATAAATTAGTTAATTTTAAAAAGCAGTTATAAAAATAATCATATTAGATAATATTAACAATACTACATTAATGACATTACTTACATAATTGGATTCAGATATAATAAAAAAAGTTAATGTAATTCAAAGCTTAAAGTGACATCATTAATAATTAATTTATTAAATGCTTCTTGAAGTTAATAACTGGAGATTAAAAAACTAGTTTATGGCACGACGTTCGTTAAAAGCATCTATTGTAGGTATTGAGAAAGCAAAAAGAGCTTTTAAAATTAGAGAATGGACGCAAGAGTATTTAGCTAGTGAAGTAGGACTTGAGACTCGACAGCCAATCTGGAAATTTTTTACAGGTAAACCGATTGAGCGTCAGAACTTTATGGAGATATGCTTTCGACTTGGTTTAGATTGGCAAGACATAGCTGAACTACCCAATCAGAGGCTATTGACAGAAAACAACCAAGAATGGGAAAACTGCCAGGATGTGGAAAGCTTAGTGCAAATGTTGTGATCGCGTCTAAGTGATAAGATCAAATCTCAATATGCTACTACGCGGTTATTAGATATCGATCAACCAATTCAACTAGAAGAAATATATGTCGGCACCAATATTCTGAATAATATTACAAGTCGAAGATGGTTAGATATCCTCGATCTACAAACCTTCATTGCAGAAATTAAAAAAATGGTGGAATACTAACGGTCAAATTTGGGCTAATGAACTGAGATTGCTGATAATTCGGTCTCGCAACTTTGGTCATCAATGGCACTTTACCGAGCAGCAAAAAGAAATACTCAAGCAGTACTATACTGCTAGCCAGTTATTGGTAGATTGCCTTAATAGTCCTTGTAAAGCAACTCCTATCGTAGCAGAGAGTATTTTAGCAACGTTATTGTTACCTACTTCTAAAATATTGATGAGATATAGCAGATAGTGGGTTTATCAAGCTAAAACTACTCTTTTCCGAATAAGTATATGTAGTATTAACTTTGTTGCAAAATTTCGTCCAGTGGCTGAAATTGAACCCTGAATCTTATATATTCAGCTGCAAATTTTGGAGCTGACTCAGCAATTGACGTTGCTGAATTTGATTGACCGACTGCATACAAAAGTAGACTGAAACTATACGTTAATTCATACATTTCCGTAAACGCGATCGCAAACGCACTTCTAATATAGTATTAAGTATTACTAAATTGTTAATTGATAGCGATTGTGGTGGTACTAACGCCAAACTATGCTGCGAATGCATTAATGAGCTAAGTATATGTGTGTTTCTGTTTTTGAGCAAACTGACGTAGCGTTTCAGCAGCAAGGAAATAAATTTTCAGTGAATTGTCGGGGGTAATTTGCAAAACTTGACTTCAACACCTTTTGGCTTCTGTGCTGAACCACTTGTAAAAAGCGAGGTAGTCACAGTAAAAGGTAAGTTTTTCTTTATTAAAGATAAAAAGTTTTTTCTCAAAGGAGTGAGTTACCAGGGCGGCCGCATCATGTCAACAAAAGGATTGTATTTTCAATAAGCTCCCAAATAGTCGCATTAATTGTTGCTTATTGACACAGGTTGAAGCGATCACTTTGAGCTTGGGAAACTAAACCAAACGATAAATGCTGATTTTTTCGTTGGTTCTTAACCTTGGTTGTGATCAAGAGTAATTTAGATGCGTTTGCCCTGAGTGAGTTACGGCCCTTTCTCCATCGGTAGTCACGGTGAATCCTTTCCAGAAAAATCAGTTGTGGAGAAAGATTTCGCCATGATGGCAGAAATGGGAGTTAACTGCCTGCGTACCTATACTGTTCCACCTGATTGGTTATTGGATCTAGCTGCAATCTATGGTCTAAGGCTGCTAATTGGTATACCTTGGTCTCAGCATATTGCCTTCCTTAATTCTTCTGCTGTAAAAGCAGAAATCCGTAACTGCATTTTTCAAGGAGTTAAAGCTTGCCGGAATCATCCTGCTACCTTTGCCTATTTGGTAGGTAATGAGATTCCTCCAGATATTGTCCGATGGCATGGAGCAAAACCAGTTCGGGCTTTTATTAAAGAGTTAATGGTGGTAGCAAAAGACAGCGATCCTGAAGGTTTGGTGAGTTATGCCAATTACCCGTCTACAGAGTATTTAAATATTGATTTTACTGATTTCTCATGCTTTAACGTTTACCTGCATCGGGAAACAGATTTTCGTCGCTACCTCTCACGACTCCATAATCTAGCCGAGGATAAACCTTTAGTGCTGAGTGAGTTTGGCGTTGACTCAATGCGTGAAGGAACCCAAGCTCAAGCCGAAATTCTCTCTCAAAAGCTGTCATCTAGTTTTGAAATGGGAGCAGCCGGGACAATAATATTTTCTTGGACGGATGAATGGTTTACCGGTGGACATGCCATACAGGATTGGGCTTTTGGTCTAGTTGACGCCGAACGGCTCAAAAAGCCCGCCTTCTTGACAGTTCAGCAGTATTACACAGCGCCTTTACCGCCAGCGCTACCTGAGTATCCCAAAGTCTCAGTGATTGTATGCGCTTACAATGCTGAACGCACGATGGATAGTTGTCTAGCTTCTCTCAAAGAACTCAACTATCCCAACTATGAAGTCATTGTAGTTAATGATGGATCGAGCGATCGCACTCTCGAAATTACTCAGAGTTACGACTATGTACGCCTCATTAGCCAAGAAAATAAGGGATTAAGCGTCGCCCGCAACGTCGGGATCGCCGCCGCGACTGGCGAGATTGTGGCCTATACCGATTCTGATTGTATGGTAGATCCTGACTGGCTCACCTATCTGGTCGCCAAGTTTCTTTCCTCTGGTGTAGCTGCAGTAGGTGGGCCAAACTTATCTCCCCGGGAAGACTCTCTTGTTACCGCCTGCGTTGCTGTTTCTCCTGGCGTACCTACTCACATACTTTTGAGTGATGAGGTAGCCGAACATATTGCTGGCTGCAACATGGCTTTTCGTCGGGAGATTCTAGAAGAAATTAACGGCTTCAACCCGATATTTCGTACTGCTGGTGATGATGTCGATATCTGTTGGCGACTGCAAGATCGAGGTTACACCATTGGTTTTAGCCCAACGGCAATCGTATGGCATTTTCGCCGTAACACAGTAGCTGCCTATCTGAAGCAGCAGCAAGGCTATGGCAAGGCAGAAGCACTCGTTTATTTTAAGCATCCCTACCGCTTTAACCTTCTGGGGCAGCCCTCTTGGTTGGGGAGAATCTACGGAGATTTATCTACATTTCTTCGTATTGGTCAACCAATTATCTACTCTGGGGTGTTTGGTCGTGGTCTGTTTCAAACCTTGTACGAGCCTTCCTCCTCTGTGATTTCTTACCTCCCCCTGACACTGGAGTGGAATGTCGCAGCTTTAATCTTATTTATCTCTGCACTTTTGTCTGGCGATCGCCCGTGGTTGGGTGCAGCAATGTTCCTCATCTCTTTTAGCTGGTGTGTAGCTGGTGCTATACAAGCGCGAATTGACTCTCGTTTTGTCAAAAGAAGGGCGCGGTTGCTGGTGGCGCTGCTGATTTACCTGGGGCCACTTGTACGTAGTATATAGCGATACAAATGGCGCATCAAGGAACTTAATAAAGCGGAGCCGATAAAGTTTGATGAGCTGTAAAGAAAAATAAAAGCATCTAAAAAAATGACTCAAACACTAACTCAAGCAGATTTAATTCAATTTGATTCGCCAGCCAGCAAAGTAAATATTTCCTGGCGCGATCGCGCCTACGAGTTGTCCTATTGGACAGAAGCAGGAATAGAGAAAGAGAACCTGCTGCAAAAGGTAATGGATTTACTCCTGCCTTGCAAGTATTTCATTGCGATGGATCAAGGCTGGAGCGACTGGGATTTAGAGATTTACCAGGGGATTTGGTCAAAAGTTCAGCTCAAAGTATGTACTGAAAATCATGGAGGTAATAAAAGAGTTTTGAGGGTGCGGTGTGCCCTGAGAATGTCACAGTTAGCCACTATGGCTATGGTTGGCTATTGTCTGTTCACAATTGTGGCGATCGTTCTGGGAATGCCAGAAGTAGCAACAGTCACAATCGCAGTAGCTATGTTTAACATCAGTGTCATCTTATACCAAAACCTCCAGTTAGGACGTATTCTCTATCAAGTACTAGAGATTGTTGCCAAAAGAGTGTACTTGCTGCCAATACAACCCACCTGCAACAAGTCTGTCGCAGAAAGTGCAATATTACAGCCATGACGAACGTCTTCGTACTCCAGTAAGCAAATGACCAGACGAGAGGTAAATCTGTAAGTGAGGCAAGAGATCAAAGCAATAATGCATCGATACGGGCAGATGCTCCGATATCCGCTGCGCCAGTGGCGAACCTTAATCGCAATCCTCGGTCTCACGGCTGGCACTTCAGCCACCGCCACACTTCAACCTTGGCCAATGAAAATCCTGGTGGATTATGCTTTCGGTCAGGCAGTTATCCCCCCGCTGGTTCACTCATTCTTGGGGACTTTTCACTTGACGTTCACACCGCCGCTACTGGTTGTTGTCGCCGCTGTTTGTAGCCTTGGACTTTATGCTCTAAACGCTACCTTGGAAACTAGCCTCAGCTGGGCCTGGAGCGCTGCCGGACAAAGTATGGTCTACGAACTGGCCCAAAAACTGTTCTATCGTTTGCAACGCCTTTCACTGCTGTTCCATAACCAACGGACTGTGGGTGATTCCCTCAGCCGTCTGGCTGGAGATACCTATTGTGTTTACACCTTGAGCGGTGCTTTGCTGATTTCACCTGTGCAATACCTGCTGACGTTAGCAACTATTAGCATAGTCGCCTGGAATCTGAGTCCTTTACTAACGCTGCTTTCGCTTTTCGTAGCACCAATGATGGGTGGTTCAGCCCTTGTTTTTGGTTCTCGACTCAAGCGCCGGACAAAACTTAACCGCGAAGCTCAGTCGCGCCTAACCAGCTTTGTCCACCAAACGGTAACAGCAATCCCGATGATCCAGGCATTTGGTAGAGAGAGTTACAATACCCGGCAGTTTGAGCATTTAGCGGCAGACGCAGTTGTTTTATCACAACGCGAAACTCTGCTCAAGAGTGTTTATGGTGTGGCAAATGGTACTGTGACAACGATTGGTACTGCGATCGTTCTGTATGTGGGCGGGCAGGAGGTGTTATTGGGGGCTATGAGTATCGGCAGCCTGCTCGTCTTCCTCGCATACCTACAGTCTATACAAGGAGCATTTAAGGGTCTGTTTGGCATCTATGGGAGCCTAAAGTCTGTAGATGCCAATATAGATAGAGTGTTAGAGGTTTTGGATGCTAAAGATGGGGTGCAGGATGCCCCTGATGCCAGACCATTGCCAGTTCGTCCAGTAGGAGGACGCGGACACGTATGTTTAGAGAAAGTCAGCTTCGGTTACGAACCTAACTATCCCGTCCTCCAAGAAATTACCCTGGAAGCGCGACCGGGAGAAACGATCGCACTAGTAGGCGCGACAGGTGCTGGTAAGAGTACACTAGTTTCCCTGATTCCCCGCTTTTTTGACCCTTGGCAGGGACGAGTCCTCTTTGATGGGGTGGATGTCCGAGATGTACAACTGAAAAACCTGCGCGAGCAAATTGCCCTGGTGCTGCAAGAACCGTTTTTGCTGCCGCTCTCGGTGGCAGAGAACATTGCCTACGGGTGTCCAGAAGCAAGCCTAGAGAAGATTGTCGCAGCAGCCAAAGCGGCCAAGGCGGACGACTTCATCCAACAGTTACCCCAAGGGTATGACACCCCGATTGGCGAAAGAGGAGCGCTCCTGTCTGGGGGACAAAGACAGCGAATAGCGATCGCGCGCGCCCTGCTCAAGGATGCGCCAGTACTGATTCTCGATGAACCTACTTCTGCCCTGGATGCCCAGACTGAGACTTTACTGCTGGAAGCTTTAGATCGCCTGATCGAAGGACGGACTACGTTTATCATTGCCCATCGACTTTCCACAATTCAACGAGCAGATCGAATTGTGGTTCTGGAGCAAGGAAAGGTTGTGGAGATTGGAACGCACCAAGAGTTACTGGCTGTCGGTGGTTTCTATCATCGTTTGCACTCCTTGCAGTTTTCCAAACCGCCGCAGGAGGTCGTTTTATGAAACTGTGGTGGCTGCGACTGGCACGTTACGCCCTGGTTCGTTGGCACGGACTCACGTTTGTCATGCTGCTAATGCTGATTAATGTAGGGCTGAATGTACTCAAGCCCTGGCCTTTGAAGTTGATCGTTGATTGCGTCTTGAACAACCAATCGCTGCCAAATAGCGTTGTTTGGCTCAAAACCTTGCCTGGCAGTGAATCTAACATTCAGTTGCTCGGTTGGTTAGCAGGTGCCACAATCATTCTATTTTTATCCAGTGAGGGGGTTCGGCTGATACAGGAATATGTTGGAGCTGGTGTTGGCAACCAGATGGTTTATGACTTGGGAGCAGCACTGTTTGATCGCTTACAGCATCTTTCTTTGAGATTCCACAACCAACAGCGAGCTGGCGATCTGGTCAGACGAGTCATGACTGACAGCATCTGCATTCAGAATCTGGCGATGGGGGTTTTTCTGCCCGTGCTTACTTCCCTGGTGAATTTGGTAGCAATGTTCGCTGTCATGTGGCAGATTAATCACCTGCTTTCACTGCTCTCGCTGATGATTGCTCCTTTAATAATGTTACTAATTTGGGTCTTTAACCAGCCCATGACTGAACGAACCTATCAATATCAACAATTTGAAGGTGAGATCGTGGCGTTGAGTGAGCAGACCTTGACAGCGCTACCGATTATTCAAGCATTCGGACGTGAAGCACACGAAGATGAGCGCTTTCACTACCTGTGTCAAAAAGCCCTGCAAGCTTATGTACGCTCTATCCTTGCCCAAATGCAATTCAAAGTTGGGGTAGGAGGCGTAACCGCAGTCGGAACAGCAGCAATCATGGCTTATGGTGGCTTCCAGGTTTTGGATGGGTCACTCTCAATTGGTTCTTTGCTGGTCTTTCTCTCTTATCTCGCCTCCCTGTACGTGCCGATGGCGACTCTAGCTTATATATCATCCAGTTTTGCGGCAGCGGCTGCTAGTGCTCGTAGAGTGTTAGAAGTTTTAGATGCTAAAGATGGGGTGCAAGATGCCCCTGCTGCCAGACCATTGCCTGCTCATCCAGCAGGAGGACGCGGACACGTATGTTTAGAGAAAGTCACCTTTGGTTACGAACCTAACTATCCCGTTCTCCAAGAAATTACCTTAGAAGCGCGACCCGGAGAAACGATCGCACTAGTAGGTGCAACAGGTGCTGGCAAAACTACCCTAGTCTCGCTGATCCTGCGTTTTTTTGACCCCTGGCAGGGACGAGTTCTCTTTGATGGCGTGGATATCCAAAGTGTGCAACTGAAAAGCCTGCGCGAGCAGATTGCCCTAGTGCTGCAAGAGCCGTTTTTGCTGCCGATAACGATCGCAGAGAACATTGCCTATGGCTGCTATAATGCTAGCCGCGAAGCGATCATCAAAGCCGCCCAAGCTGCGAATGCTCACACCTTTATTCAACGATTACCTCAAGGTTATGACACGGTAATTGGTGAGCGCGGAGCCACACTTTCAGGAGGCGAAAAACAACGGTTAGCGATCGCCCGCGCCCTACTCAAAGATGCTCCAGTGCTAATTCTGGATGAACCCACCTCCGCCCTGGATGCTCAAACCGAGTTTCTGCTGCTGGAAGCATTAGAGCGACTGATGGCAGGACGGACTACGTTTATTATTGCCCATCGCCTTTCGACAATTCAACGAGCCAACCGAATCGTAGTTTTGGATCAGGGAAAAGTAGTAGAGATGGGAACTCACGAGGAGTTGCTAGCAGTTAGTGGTTATTACAACAGGCTATATAAATTACACTTCGGCTCAACACAACCAGCATCAGCCTAGAAATTTAAAGCATTTTAAAAGAGGTAATTACAGCAATTGTCAAAAATATCCGAGGATTAAAACACTGATATATTGATTAATTTTATGACGAAATTATACTCGTTTTTCACAATCTAACAGACCGTTTACCAACCCACCTTGATTCGCATTACAACATGCAGCGCTCCTCTGAATTTGTGAATGATTTACCTAGCCAGACAATAGCTCTTCCATCCAATGTCCAGGTGGGACTCAACAGTGTTATCAACCATGATGAGCGCTGTTTTGCTCGCTTCCAGAGCCGCATCAACCCCGCGTTGCTCGTTGGAGAAAACTGCACGTTGGATTATGTACACTTTGCGCTGGGCAAAACTGCTAGGGTTGAGATTGGAGACTATTGCTATTTTACTAGTGTCATCCTGCTTTGCGAACAGGAAATTTGCATCGGCAACTATGTGGTTTTGGGATGGAATACCACGATCGCTGACACTGACTTTCATCCGATCGCACCAGCAGAAAGAATTGCAGATGCGATCGCCTGCTCTCCTCTGGGAAAAGGACGGCTCCGCCCTCCTGTGATATGCCAGTCGGTGATCATTGAGGATGATGTTTGGGTTGGCCCTAATGTCACGATCCTCAAAGGAGTTCGCATCGGTGCCGGAGCTTGGATTGAGGCTGGGGCATTGGTGACACGGAATATACCACCACGTAGCAGGGTGATGGGCAATCCAGCCCAGGTGATTGGGGAGGTAGAAGCCTAATGGATGCCACACGAACATTGCCTTGGGACTGGTATCCGGGAACAATTCCCGACAATGTTGTTTTAGGAGACGACACTTATATTGAGACTAGCCTCAGCTTTAAACTTTACCGCAGCCAATTGCCAGTAGGGCTACGATTGGGTAAAGGTTCTGCTGTATACAAAGATACTATGTTTGACATAGGTTCCCGCGCTCAGGTAAAGGTGGGGGAATATGCATTGATTCACGGTGCCCGTATCGTCTGCGATGCCGAACTGAAGATTGGCAATTATGCTTTGATCTCCTGGCAAGTTGTCCTAATGGATACCTACCGTTTACCATTCGACATTGCCAAGCGACGAAAAATTTTAGAACGAGCATCGTCTCAACTTTCTCAATTCTCTAGCGCCGATGTCCCAGCCCAACCAATTTGGATTCAAGATAACGTCTGGATTGGATTTGATTCCTGTATTTTGCCGGGGGTGACAATCGGTGAAGGGGCGATCGTCGGTGCCCGATCTGTTGTTAGCGAGGATGTTCCACCGTACACCGTTGTGGCTGGCAATCCTGCCCGGATCGTTCGGCAGTTAGAGGCTGGAGGTAGCAAGCATGAACTGTAAACCCCCTACTAAGGGAAAAATTATTGTCTTCGGGATTTTGTTCTGGTATCCCCTAGCAGGAGTAACTTATCAATTTCTCCACTATATGCTTGGGCTGCGTCAACTCGGCTATGACCCCTACTACATCGAAGATTCAGGACGCTGGATTTACAACCCCCTAATCAACGATTTATCTCCAGACGCTACCGAGAACATTAAGCGAGTCGCACCAATTTTGGAGGCCTATGGCTTTAAAGAGCGTTGGGCATTTCGCGGCCACTATCCAGGGGGTGAGTGTTATGGGATGAGCGAAGCCCAAATCTTAAAGCTATATAGCGAAGCAGACGCATTCTTGAATGTAACTGGCGCTCAAGAAATCCGTGAGGAACATTTAGCTTGTCGTCGCCGCATCTATGTTGAGTCTGATCCAGTTGGATCTCAAATTCGGGTTGTTCAGGGAGACGAAACCTTAATTGCTGACCTAGAAGCCCATGATACACACTTTAGCTTTGGGGAAAATCTGGGTGCGCCTGATTGTGGAATACCAATTGCTCGCTTTGAGTGGTTGCCGACTCGTCAACCGATTGTGATGGACTTGTGGCACACGTCAGATAACACCCCAGGCATCGCTTACAACACCATTACTACCTGGGACAATAAGGGAGGTAAAGACATTACCTATCAGGGTGAAACCTATTACTGGCGAAAGGCACGCGAGTTTGAAAAATTTATCGATCTGCCGCACCAGCGCTCAGTGCAGTTTGAGATTGCGGCTGCTGATGTCAGTCAGGATGTCCGATACCTGCTGCAAAAACACGGTTGGAGCCAGGTAGATTCAATGGAACTCTCCCAAAATCTGAATTCTTACCGCAATTATATCCAGCGATCGCGCTCAGAATTCACTGTAGCTAAGGATCAATACACGCGATTGCATAGTGGCTGGTTTAGCGATCGCTCTGCCTGCTATCTGGCAGCAGGGCGTCCTGTAATCACCCAAGAAACAGGGTTTAGCAAGTTCTTGCCCACGGGGAAGGGATTATTTGCATTCAACACTATGGAAGATATTCTGGAGGCAGTGGACGCGATCGAAAGCGACTACAAAGGCAATTGCCAAGCAGCTCGTGAAATTGCCTCAGAGTACTTTGCCGCAGAGAAAGTGATTGGCAGTCTCATGGAGCGAGCGGGGTTATAAGCATGGCACGCATTGTTGTTTGCGGATATATGATTCGACATCCAGTAGCTGGCAATCTCTTAGCCTACTTTCACTATGTGTTAGGGCTACATAATCTGGGGCATGAAGTCTTATACCTGGAGGAAAGCGGCTGGTCTCAGTCCTGCTATAACCCGATCAACCACAATTTCAATGATGATCCCCACTTTGGTTTGCAGGCAGTCCAGACACTAATAAACACTTATGGGGTAAATGCGACAGTGTGCTATGTAAATCGTGACACAGGAACTGTCCACGGTGCAGATTGGCAAGAAATAAAGCAGATGCTCAAAACGGCGGATCTGCTATTAAATATCGGTGGAGTTTGCTGGTTATCTGAATTTCTTTTATGTAAACACCGAGTCTTAATCGATATGGACCCATTCTTTACCCAGATTGGGACATTCGCTGCCGAAGGTCGCAATGAGTATCACGCCTACTTTAGTTATGGCGT
This sequence comes from uncultured Nostoc sp., assembly GCF_964247315.1. Taxonomy (GTDB): domain Bacteria; phylum Cyanobacteriota; class Cyanobacteriia; order Cyanobacteriales; family Nostocaceae; genus Nostoc. The sequence goes on along the minus strand of NZ_CAXTTT010000054.1, from coordinate 27,383 downwards.
TAATATTGGGCAACCCAATTGCGGCATACCGAGTGATGGAATTAAATGGCTCTCCACTGTACCGCCTGTTGTGCCAGAGATATGGAAAACCCCGATACTTACTCCAGAAGATAGTGGCGAAGAACGCGCAAATTTACCATTCACGACAATTGCCAATTGGAATGCTTATGGAGGCGTGACTTACAAAGGTGAGCATTATGGACAAAAAGATCGGGAATTCATGCGCCTGCTGGAACTCCCTAGCTACTGTTCGCAGAAACTCGAACTCGCTCTTGCTGGCAAGGACGCAGAAATAGCAGAGATTGCGAAATCTCTACAGGCAGCAGGTTGGTTAGTTCGAGATGGTAAGGAAATTAGCGCTAGTTTGTCAACCTACATAACTTATCTGACTAGCTCTCGTGGAGAATTTAGCGTTGCCAAACAGGCTTATGTAAAAACCCGTAGCGGTTGGTTTAGCGATCGCAGCGTCTGCTATCTCGCTGCTGGTCGTCCCGTCATTTTACAAGATACCGGATTTAGCGATTGGCTCCCCACGGGGCACGGTGCGTTGGCGTTTTCATCCTTGGAAGAAGCGGTAGGTTGCATCGAGCGCGTCAATACAAATTATCTGGCTCACTGTCAGGCAGCAAGGGAATTAGCCGAGCAATTCTTCAGTTACAAAGTGGTGTTACCTCGACTACTGGAGACAGTTTTAACCACGAATATACCTTATATATCTTCATTTCCCTGACTGTTTATGGAGAAAGAGAAATCATCAGCTAATCAAAGCATTTAACAAATTTCAAATAAATATGAGAGATTAATAAAAAATGAACACTCAATCACCAAAGGTAAGTATTGGTCTTCCTGTTTATAACGGAGAAAATTTTATCAAAGAGGCGATTGATTCTATTCTGAATCAAACATTTGATGATTTTGAATTAATCATCTCGGATAACGCTTCGACCGATCGAACTGAAGCAATCTGTCAGGTCTATGTAGCTCAAGATCGGCGAGTTCGTTACTTTCGTAATTCAGAAAACCTTGGAGCTGCCGACAATTTCAATCGTGTGTTTCAAATGGCTACTGGCGAATATTTCAAATGGGCAGATCACGATGATGTGTGTGCGTCGACTTTTATAGCCGAATGTGTCAAAGTTCTCGATCGAGAACCAACAATTATCTTGTGTCATGCCAAGACAATCACTATTAATGCTCAAGGAAAACCTTTCAAACAATTAAAATCCAACGCAGAAATCAATTCAACAATTCCCTACAAAAGATTTCGGGAGTTTATTAGCGAGGAAATTTTTCAGTCTTCTAATCCCATATCAGGGTTAATTCGAGCAGATGTTTTGAACAAAACTCCTTTGCTGGGAAATTATCCAGCCCACGATCTGCCTTTACTTGCGGAATTAAGTCTTTATGGAAGATTTTATCAAATTCCTGAATATCTCTTCTACAGTCGAGACCACAGTCAGCGAGGCTCGCGGGCCTTTGATTATCGCCAACCTCATAAAGCTATTGTTTGGTTCGACCCAAAAATGGCTGGAAAGCTGATTTTTCCATCCTGGAGGATGTTTGCCGAATATATGGCAGGCATCAATCGAGCGCCTTTGAGTTGGCGCGATCGCTTACTTTGCTACAGTGAACTAGCCAAATGGGCGAAAAATCATCAACAAAATTTGGGGCGCGATTTGATTGTTGCGACTGAATACTTACCTGTTATTGGTTCAAAACTTGCCAAAGCTTATCGCAAAGGCTCTGAAGCACGCTGGCTAAAACAGGTTAGACAATCGACAAAACAATTGGAAACCATTATTTCCAAAGAAGAAACCTTTATTCTCGTTGATGAGGACAGACTCGGTAAAGAGACTTTTGCCAAGTGGAGAACTATACCTTTTCTGGAACGCGAAGGAAAATACTGGGGTTTACCTGCAGATGACAGCACTGCCATTCAGGAACTAGAGCGGTTGCGCCAATTAAGAGCCAACTTTATTGTTTTCGCTTGGTCTTCATTTTGGTGGTTCGATCACTATTCCCAGTTTTACGACTATCTAAGATCAAAGTTCGATTGCATCCTAGAAAACAATTATTTTGTTGTATTCAATCTCCAGCACGAACTGGAATTTACAGTTCAAAACGAGTTAGAAAGAGCTGAGGTACGATGATTATAATTTTTGCTAGTGCTATCGGTCGATTTCCCATAGGGGGCAACGCTTGGTCTGACCTACAATACCTTCTGGGTCTGCGTGCCCTTGGACATGATATTTTCTACTTGGAAGAATGCGGTTTAGAGTCGTGGGTTTATAACTGGCAGACTGAGGAATTCACAACCGAGTTAGACTATTCCACCAATTATGTAAGAAACTGCCTGGAACCGCTTGGCTTTGCAAACAAATGGATTTACCGCGCAGGCGATCGCTCTGTTGGCATGGAGGTTGATGAGTTTAAAGACATCTGTTCCCAAGCTGATTTGATGATTGTCCGTGGCTCACCAATTTCTCTCTGGAGAGAGGAATATGGTTTGCCGCAGCGCCGCATTTATATTGATGCCGATCCCGGTTTCACTCAGATTAACATTGCTTGCGGTCATGGGGAATTAATCAACACCATCGAACATTGCGATCGCCTGTTCACAATTGGGCAACGCATTGATGCTGAAGATTGTCTCATCCCTACAAAGGGTAGGCATTGGCTCAAAACATTACCTCCAGTAGCACTGCCTTACTGGCCAGTAATTGAAGACAATGACACCACCCACTTCAGTTCGATTATGCAATGGCACAGTTATCGGGAAGTAGTATACGAAGGAATCACCTACGGCAATAAGGATAAAGAGTTTTTAAAGTTTATAGATATACCGCAACTCACTAAACAGCAGTTTCGGATTGCCTTAAGCGGCGGCTTCCCTGATGAACTATCGCAGTATGGCTGGGAGGTGATTCCCGGATGGCTGGCGTCCTTTACAGCAGAGTCTTACCAGAAATTCGTTCAAGCATCACGCGCTGAGTTTGGAGTCGCAAAACAAGGTTATGTCGTTACCAAAGGTGGCTGGTTTAGCGATCGCAGCGTTTGTTACCTCGCCTCCGGTAAGCCAATTCTAGTTCAAGACACAGGCTTAAGCGATTGGCTGCCCATCGGAGAAGGAATTTTAACTTTTTGCGACCAACAGGAGGTAGTCAAAGGTGTAGAAGCCATCAACGCTGACTATGAGCGACATCAGTATGCAGCACGAAGGTTAGCAGAGGAATATTTTGACTCAGATAAAGTTCTGTCGTCTCTTTTAGAGGCGGCAATGAACTAACTGCCATTGAGTTTAGGAGATATTAATTATGGCAACAGTAACTATTGGCTTTTCTCCTCGCGAACAATTTTCCCTAGCTGCTGAATCTTTGCAGAGGATTTTTGATTACACCTCTATCCCCTTTAACCTGATTGTGGTGGACTGCAACACCCCAAAGGTATATTGGCAGCAGATAGAACAGGTGCTACAAGGGCGTAGCAATGTCAAAATCATTCACGCGAATGATTACCTAATGCCTAACCAGTCAAAAAACTTGGTGATTCAAGAAACCAAAGATGATTTTGTCTGCTTCATAGAAAATGATGTTCTGGTTGAGGATGACTGGTTATCCCATCTGATCGCCGCCTGTGAAGAGCATCCCGCAGATGTGGCAATACCACGTATTATTGAAGGGCCTCCAGGAGAAACAAAAGTTCACTGGGACTCTGGTCTGGGTCAAGTTCAGCCAGTGCAAACAACCAATGGAGTTAAATGGGAAATTCTGCCACCTACAGGCGATCTCCAACTCGATCGAGGTTGCGATCGCCGGACGATAAAATTGTCTGGAGAGGCTCACTGTCAGCTTTATCGCCGGAGTGTTTTTGACAAAGTTAATCCTTTCGATCGAGATGTTATTTATCTAGATTGGATTGATTCTAGTTTGGCTTTATATAATGCCAAAATTCCAGTTGTGTTTGAGCCAAAATCTGTTATTCATTTTTGGCATCCTTATCCTCCCCATCTAGATGAACTCGACTATTTTTGCCAAAGATGGGATCTTCAACAAGCTACCAACGAGATCGATCGCATTCAAGAAAAGTGGAATCTGGTTCGTGTAACCGCAGATTTAGATTTTGTCAGGGAGCGGAATCGCATCGGTCAGCTTCATGCAATTAGAGAAGAACTCAAAGCTCTGATATCACCGCAGGAATCCTTTATTTTGGTCGATGAGGACATCCTGAACGGTAACGAAATCATCAAGGGTTTCCAAACTATCCCCTTTACGGAACACAACGGGCAGTATTGGGGGCAACCAACAGACGACGAAACAGCTATCCAAGAATTCAACCGCCTGCATCAAACAGGTGCTAGTGCGATCGTTTTCCTTTGGCACACTTTTTGGTGGCTGGACTATTACGTTGAATTTTATGACTATTTACGTCAAACCTGTGTGTTGCGAAATGACTGTGTGATTATATTCGACCTCCGCTCATGCAAAAACCTCTAGCCAGTATTATTATCAATAACTACAACTACGGGCATTTTCTGCCTGAAGCGATTAGACAGTGCTTTAAATCAAGATTATCAGCCGACAGAAGTAATTGTGGTTGATGATGGGTCAACGGATAACTCACGGCAGATCGTTGCTGATTATGGAGAACGGATTATCCCTCTGTTAAAGGAGAATGGCGGCCAAGGCTCTGCATTCAATTCGGGGTTTGAGATTAGCCAAGGTAAAACGATCTGCTTCTTGGATGCGGATGATGTTTTACTGCCTACTGCTATTGGAAAAGCAGTTGAACTACTGCACGATCCAAATGTGGTTAAGGTACATTGGCCTCTGTCTGCCGTTGACGCTCATGGCAAGCTGTTAGGAAAGTTAATTCCCGAAGATCCTTTGTCAGAGGGAGATTTGCGTGATGCCCAGATTAAAGGTGGTATAGAAGGTCATATTTTCGCTCCTACCAGTGGCAATGCTTGGTCGCGCAGCTACTTAGAAAAGATTTTGCCCTTGCCGGAAAGCCGCTATCGATTCAATGCCGATTCCTACCTAGCAATTCTTGCTCCCTTCTCTGGCAGCATCAAGCGCATTCCTGAATATCAAGCTTTGTATCGCATTCATGCCTGCAATGGCACTAGCAAGCGCACTTACAATTGGCGACTTAACCACTATCACAATGAAGTGGCAGTTCTGCGCGAGTATTTACAAGAGCAGGGCATTGAAATCGATGATGCTTTTGAACACTGGAAAGGTTCTTATCATCAATCTCTGCAAAGTATGGTCGATTTGGGGCAAGAACTAGAACCTTTCATTCCAGGAGAACAAGAATATATTTTAGTTGACATGAATGAATTCGGGCAACATCAACTACTTGAAAATAGTCAGTCAATCCCCTTTCTAGAAAAAAATCGTCTCTATTGGGGCCCACCAGCAGATGATGCGATCGCGATTCAAGAATTCGAGCGATTGGACGGTGCAGGCGCAAGTTTCATCGTATTTGGATGGCCTGCCTTCTGGTGGCTTGACTACTATGTTGAATTTACTCGCTATTTGCGTACTAGGTTTCGTTGTGTTTTGGAAAATGAGCGCTTGGTTGTCTTTGATTTACGCATTTTAGCTTGATACCGCCTGTCCGTTATTACCGAACGATATGAAACCTGAAAGCAAAGTTACGATCGCAATCCCAACCTACAATCGCTCGGAGTTACTAAAAGCTAGCCTTGAGAGCGTATTAGCACAGGACTATCAAGATTACCAAGTTCTTGTATTAGATAATGCTTCTGATGATGATACAGAGGCGATTGTCCGCTCATTTACAGATTCGCGAATTATTTATGTACGCAACGAAGTCAATATTGGCATATTTGGCAATTGGCAGCGAAGTGTTGAGCTAAACACTAGCCCCTATCTCAGCATCTTATCGGATGATGATGTACTGCTGCCCAACTTCATCCACGAGTCTGTCCTAGCATTGGACAACCATCCTCATGCTGGTCTGTCGGCTGGCCTACCTGAATTTATTAACATTAACGGTGCTACACTGCATGTCACAGGTATAGAACTTTCAGATCATTTACCAGAAGGGCTAATCTCCGGTCTAGACTTCATCCATCAAATTGTTGATGGGCGAAAATGGATTTTGCGTACCAGTGCAGTGATGTTTCGCGCTTATGCACTCAGAGCGGTTGGGGGATTCGACATAACGCACTCTAAGTACTTGCTAGACTTGAATCTATACTTGCGGATGGCAGCGCAATTCGATTTCTTCTTTATTGCTAAAGAACTGGCTCAAGTCCGGTTCCATGTTGAACAGGATTCCCAAGTTAGCTTTCACTCCCCTGGAGGATTGGGATCGCTGGCTGTGGTGGCAGAACGTACTGATGCGATCGCTTATTTGTTAAAGTCGCCCCGTGCAGAGGATGCATCTTATCGTCAGTGGCTAGCAGAGCGTCTATTACATATAAATATGCGCCGCAGTCAGTTCACGTCTGAATTGATACCTAAACTTAATTTGAGTTGGTCAGAACGCCTACAGATTGCTATGCAGGAAATTGCATCTGTGATTCCAGCCGGGAAACGTTTGATTTTGGTCGATGAAAATCAATGGAGTTGTGAAATGCTGCCGGAATTCGATGCTCTGCCCTTTTTAGAACATGACAGTCAGTACTGGGGAGCGCCACTGGATGACGAGATCGCCATCCAAGAACTTGAAAGAATGCGCCAAGCGGGAGCAAGTTTCATGGTCATTGCATGGCCGGCCTTCTGGTGGCTTGATTATTACTCTGGTCTGCGAAATTATCTCAGTTCAAATTTCCGCCGCGTTTTGGACAACAGTCGCCTCGTCGTGTTCGCTCTCTGACTGTGAGATTCTCCAACATTAAATACGTCGCCAGAATAAAACTCTCTTTCCTGCTGCACCCTGCCTTATCCCAACCACAAATGTTTACACCCACCTACTTAATTACGTAGGCATAGCCCGTCGTAGACATCGCTTGTAATGAACTGCAAACTCACTGGATCGAGTTGTCATGAACTGGAAATATGAAAAAGGTAAATTTAATATCCCAAGTCGATGGCTAGCCTGGTCAGGAGTTTTAGCTTTAGCTAGCGCTGGCGGTTGGCTGACCTACTTCTTAGCTCTGAATCAACCTCCCGAACCAGTAGCAGTACGCTTGCTAACTGTGGAGCGAGGTAATATTGAAACCACAATCAATGAGAGCGGTACTGTTGAGTTACGCGAACAGCGAATCTTGAAGTCCCCAAAAGAGGGTGCAGTCGAACGAGTCATGGTAAAACCTGGTGAAAGGGTAAAACTTGGTCAAGTGCTGCTGACCCTGCGCTACCCTGAGCGAAAAATTGCTCTTACCAATCAGCAGTTGCAAATTCAACAAGAGCAAATCAACCTAGCACGTAGTCGCCAGAAAATTATGGAGGCTCAAGAACGATTAACAGCCGAGGAACGACAACTCCAGAGGCTTGCTCCCTTGGTGCGAGAAGGAGCTATCGCCCAAGAACAAGCCAAAACACAGGAAGATACTGTACGCGTTGCTCGTGCTAGTCTGCGAGATAGTCAAGCAGAGGCACGTACAACCGCCCTCAAAATTCAGACTTTGCAATTGGAGCGCCAACTTATTCAGCAGCAACTCCAGGATAATATTGTAACAGCACCATTGAATGGCGTAGTCTTGGGTGTGAATGTAGAAAACGGTGATGGGGTCGAGTTGCGTACCAATCTGCTCACTTTGGGCGATCCCAGAAAAGTCTTAGTGAAACTCCAGCTTTCTACCCTCAACGCGGCTCAAGTCCGCGTCAACCAACTTGCCCGCATTAATGCAATCGGGCCGAATGCCAAGAAATTCTCTGGACGGGTGCAAAGCTTGTATCCTCAAGCACTCAGCCCGGAAGCCCAAAAACAAGATGGTAGCAGTTCAAAACAATCAGAGCAATCAACAGTACCCGCAACGGTTGAGCTTGATAGCCCGACTCGCACACTGCTCCCTGGTAGCAGGGTAAATGTCGAGGTTGTGTTGCAGCAACGGCAGAACGTAGTAGTTTTGAAGACAGAGGCAATAGTGCGATCGCAAGCACATCCCTTTGTATGGGTTCTAGATAGCCAAAATCAAGCCCAAAAACGCCCTATTAATCTAGGATTGGAGGGGTTAATGAATGTAGAAGTAACCTCTGGTTTGCATCCCGGCGAACAAGTCATACTGCCGCCCGTTGAGTCGAAACTCAAGCCAGGGCTGCCAGTTAAGGCTCTTGAGCAGGAAAGAGGGAAAGCAGGGGAGAAGTTGCAGTAAGTTTTTCCCCTTTGCCCCTCTGCCCCTCTGCCCCTCTGTCCAATCCCCAAGCTAGAGCAAAGCGATTATTATGGCTCTTTCAACTTTTGACTTATTAAATATTACCTTTTACTCTTTAGGTAGAAACCCCTTGCGTTCTGCTCTAACTACTCTAGGGGTATTTATGGGTGTGGCTGCTGTCAGCGCTACACTTCAGGTTGGTAATATTAGCCGAGATGCGATCGCTTAACAATTAGCAAAACGAGGCGCGCCTCAAGTTTCAGTTTATCCAAATTGGGATTCTGGTGGTCAAGCTACCCAACTCAAGTTGGAAGATATGGAATTCTTACGACAGCGAATGGTGGGCTTACAGGCGATCAGTTCTTTTAATTGGGCTGGTTCTACGCCAACTGTATTTCGGGACAAGGAATTTACTCCAACTTTGTCACCTGTTTCCCAAGATTTTTTGCTGACTTCAGGGAAACCATTAGTGTTAGGACGGTTTTTCACGTCTGAAGATTTTGCCAACTACCGCCCGGTAATCGTAATCGATCAATTGCTGGCAGAACAACTTTTCCACGAGCAAGAACCTGTGGGGCAGCTGATTTATGCTGGGAACAGACCCTATATCGTCATCGGGGTGGTAAAAACTAGTCTAAATGAAAATGCACCTCCGACGGGTCAACTGTATGTGCCGATATCTATTTACAACGCTTCGACTGGTAGCCAGGACATTGGGAGCATCCAAATGCGCCCTTATGCACTTGCAGATGTGGAAGACTTAAGCCACCAAGCAGAGGAGTTACTGTTACAAAGATTTCCAGGTTACAAATTTAAATTTTGGAATAATGTATCAGATATTATACAGCAGCAGAAAACTCTAGAGATGGCTTCTCAAGGTCTAACAGCAGTAGGAGCGATCACGCTGTTAGTTGGCGGTGTTGGGATTGCCAATATTATGATTGCCTCGGTAAATGAACGAACTGCTGAAATAGGTTTGAGGCGGGCCGTGGGTGCAACCCAACGCGAAATCATGCTGCAATTTATTCTAGAGGCGGTGCTTTTAAGTCTAATAGGAGGAACAGCAGCTCTGGGAGTAGTGCATGGATTGACTGTTGTAATTACTGATACCTTTAACTTGCCCTATAAGTTTGATAGCAAAATTGCAGTGCTGGCAGTGGGTTCAGCGCTACTGGTGGGTGTGGGAGCTAGTTTGCTTCCCGCCGTGCGGGCTAGCCAAATCGATCCAGTAAAAGCCTTACGCTCATAAGTTTTCTTCTACATGAAATATGATGTGGTCAGAAATCCGGGTTTTTATCTGATGTATGCGTTGCTGTAGGCATCTCTGCCGTCAGTTAATTACAATTTGGGTTAATGGCGGCTATCGAGGCAAGAATTTTCAACATTAGGTAATGGATGTATACCGATAGATTGTGTCGGTTGTTATTTGCATCAACATTGTAATATTCTTCATTAACATTACAATATTTTTCATCAACATTGCAATGTTCTTCATCAACATTGCAATGCTCCTCATCAACATCGCAATGCTCCTCATCAACATTGCAATGCTCCTCATCAACATCGCAATGTTTCTCATCAAGATTAAAGCAATTGCAAATAAAAACTGATAAAAACTGCAAATCTAGAGAAATTACTTAAATTGGTTTAGATTTTTTTAACAAATATAATTATTCACTAATTTTACTGAACCCAAAAATAGCTTTAGTAAGGCAAAGTAGCTTTAGAAACCTCTCTAAGGAGTATATTGATGTCTCGTAAAAAACGTACATCCCGTGTTCTCGAAAAAGCTAAGTTGAGATCCGCTGGACTAAAAGCAATTGATTCAAACATGAGTTTTGGTGATGATTGCGATTTGCAAAACTTGAATCAAGCAATTGAGCAGTTAAGAACTATGCTTGATGCTTATAACACTGCTTTAACTGTAATTGATTCTTCCAAAACTAAAATTGATGCGATGGAAAAAACTTTAAGTAATCTTACAGACAAGATGGTAAGAGGGGTTGCTTTTAAATATGGCAAAGATAGCAGCGAATATGAAATGGCGGGTGGGGTTCGCGATAGCGAAAGGATTCGTAAAAGCAGATTGAGCCGCCTGAAAGCTGTTGCTGGAGAAGTATCAGATGAAAATCCTAAACCTATCTAATACAGCCCAGATAAAAGCATAAGACACAGCCAAAGCAATCTTCTTACAACGGATGTAGGGAATGAACAAAGGCTACTTTGCTGATTAAAATCATTTTCTCAACTACTGCAATTGTTTATGGTAAAGCATAACCTATTGCAATTTTTTATATTTACTCCCACTCTTTGATAAACAATAATTATATACAGCTACTATCATGCATCATCATACATATTAGAGCGGGGATTTTTTAGTCCTGTCTAATATTTTGCAATACTGAGAGTCATACTACATGGTGTTTTCAACCATTTTGCTTGTCTAAATACTAATTAGAGTTTATAGTGATACGGTGTTTTTCGTTCCTTGTCTCGGCAGATTCATAACATGATTTATTCTGGCAAATTACAAAAGTATTTTGCGGGCATTTCTTTGTCTGTAATTTTAGTAGGTGACTTAGTTTTCACACAAAAAACTGCTCCAGTTTTAGCCGAAACCATAAATACATCGATCGGTAATGCTGTGACATTCAGTTGCAATGATAGTGAAGCGACAATCAAAGCTAAAAATGGCCCCAAAGTAGTTAATGGAACAGCAAGAATTTACGTTGGCTATGAGCAACTCTCAAATAACAAAAACCCTGTAACTATCCGCTTCAATAATGGGATAAAAGCATGGTGTCGTAATGATTACGAGACAACAAATGACGATGGTACAGGTTACGGATTGTATTGGAATGGAAGGGATGTCTTATATGGCATTTACTCTGCCACAGGCACTCAGACAGGTAATGATTTTCGCCGCTTTGCCAGTGGTCGGTGGTTGTCTAGCTATGGTAGTGGAGGCGGGCCAAAAGCCGCAGTTATAGCCCGGATTAATCCAGATAATGGCCAGGTTTCTTATGCCACATTTTTCTCTTCTAAAAAGCCAGATAATGGACAAACTAACTCTTTACTTGTCCAGTCTCTATCATGGAATGGTGCAAATTTGATTGTGAAAGGTCAGTCATGGTGGACTCCCCGTAACACCTATACAAATTCCATGAATTGCTCTGGTTCATCACCTTATCAATACACAGCCGCATTTACAGGCGATTTAAGAACGATGACCTCAGTTTCAGCCAAGACTTGTAGGTAAAAGAAAAAATTCAGCTACCAAATTGAGGAAACATATTGTTTCCAGTTGTTTAAGAATTAACAACAACCCTGGCGAATCGAATTTGCAATCTTAAATCCCTAAGAAGTTGGGGATTTAAGGTTTTCTTGTTGTTCGCAAATGATTTAAAATTGGCTTTGTAGAGACGGCGATTCATCGCCTCTCTTACCTTAACCAAACAGTATTGGGATTGCTATAGCTAAAACATCATCTCTTTAGCAGCTAATTACCCAGAAATGATATGAGCTAATAGAAAATAAAGCTTTTTTAAACCCGCCTGCGCGGGTTTTGTCTGTGTAGACGCAGTTTCTAACTGTCGAATTAACTTCCGATTCCTAACTCTCGGATTCTGCTGTATCTGCCCCTAATTGTTTCCATCTGGACGCTGAATAATTGTCTCCACCACCCGCCGCTTGGCTTTAGGATCGATACCTACTAAGCGCACATACTCACCACTATATTCTGCCAGAGTTGCCTCCAAATTTGAAATTGCATCAGTATCAGCATCAATGTGGCTATGAACACAAGTTTGCCAAGAACCTGTGCGGAAGCGGCGCTCGTCTACGTGTTCAATACTAATTTTGTAACCTTGAGATAATAATTCCCTAATTTGAGCTTGTGTATCTAGAGTCAAATGTGGACTGTATGCTTCCTGTTTTTGGAATCCATTAGTTTTTGCTTCTTGAGTTGCGCCATTTGACGGCTGACTAATTGGTGTTACAACAGCAGGTGGTGCAGATTGAGAATTTCTACCTCGATTTAGTCGATTGTAATCATCAACCAAATGGGAATTTTCCACCCGTTTTTGTTCGCCAACCAGAAAGTTACCAGACTCGATTAAGTGAGACAGCCTGAAATCTGGCTTTTTAAATTCTGGTGGCCCTTTAACGCTGTTAACCACATTCAAGGATATCTGCTCAAAACCTACTTTATGAATGTAGTTGCGAATTTGTTCGTCATAAATGCGCGATCGCAAAGCGCTAAAAAAGTCAATGGACTGATTGACAAAAGTATCAACTAGCTGTTCAACTTCCTTTTGTGACAGTCCATCCTCTTCAAAAATCCCCTTGACAATTCCCACTTTGTCATCTCTATCTGGTTGCCAGTAGAATTTCTCCATCCGTCCATCTCGAATTAACGGTGCATAGAGGGTGGAAAAATCATTACCTGTGACAATAATCGGCACGCGATGTAAAGGTGTGGAATCATAGCTTCCTGGCAACTGCACATCTGTGGGATTATCAGCAATATTCATCAGTGTGGCATTCACCAACTGGGTGTTTACAGTATATTGAGTCCCTTCATCAAAGCGTCCAGCACCGGCATCTAAATCGTTAATCATCAGTACACACATTTTGCCGCGTACTTTGATCAGTTCTGCTGTTTCCCGATAGCGTAACCGAATCAACCGCGCTGGATCTCCGGCATCTGGACTTTCCAATTCGCCACCAGATATGTTAGTGACTTCGATACCCATTTTCTCGAAGACTAATTGACATTGAAATGTTTTGCCTTCTCCTTTGCGTCCATGAATACCCAATATCACAGGAACTCTCACGCCAGGAAGCTTCAGGAAGTTTTTAGTGATGTGGACAGCAAGTTTGTCCAAAAAGCGGGGAGCGATGTAGTAACCCATGAGTTTATATGATGAAAAATTAACACTTCTAAGGTTAATGTTAAGTTTTTTTTGGGGATAGCGATCGCTTTTCTTTCAGACAAGCTTGTACTTGTTCATTTGTTGGGTTGATTGTCTGTTGCCAAAGTTGAACACGCTCCCAAGCATGGAAGGAGTGAAAACTGCTGTTATTTGATAGTGTCAAAAATTTGATTGCAATATTAAATAACTTTGATAAGCCATTAGAATAATTCCAAGATTACTTAGATTAATCTATTTTTTTAAATACAGCGTGTTTGAAAACACGTCCTAGTATTGCATATCGCTACAGTTAATGGAAATCGTTTGTATCTACTACGTCTTATTACCCAAAATTTCTTTTAAAGCAGATAACGCCTCTTCTGTTAATATATTTGGGTTGTTAGGATCGTTAGTCAATATAATACCGCGCTTTTCAAGAGCAGCAATAATCTCAGGGCTGAGTCGTGAAACAGGAGGCGTTACGCCACCGTATACACTTTTTAATTCCTCATCATCTGTTACTTCCTTAATAAACATAACTGGAGCTTGATTTAAATCGACGTTATCTTTGATTTTGTTTTTAGTCATAAATCACGTCCTAATCAACCCATTCTTAACTAATCATTGAATACTTACTTAATGTATCACCTCGAAAAATGAGAAATCAAGGGTTTATACAAAATATCCTAGTTTGATGACTAATTTTGCTACTTTTTTAATTAATGCAATTAGGCAAGGGCTTGGGACGCGCTCGTACTTGCTGGCAGTGTGCCAGTTGGAAAATGTTAAGCCCACCGTTGATGGTGGCTTTTCGCGTTACAGCAAAATTGATTGTAAAAAACCTTGAGAGTTTAGTCTCAACGTTACAATTGGCCCAATACTTTATTTGCACTTGTTGTGGTTTAACATGACTTTTTATTTAATTTTACTTCTGTAATGCTGATTGATACTTATAATATAGGGATAAAAAATTTAACTATGGAAATACAACCGATACAAGTAATTGGAGGTGGGCTAGCTGGGACAGAAGCAGCTTGGCAAATAGCGCAAGCAGGAGTGCCAGTAATTCTGCATGAAATGCGTCCAAAGCGATTTAGTCCTGCTCATCATACAGAACATTTAGCAGAATTAGTGTGTAGTAATTCCTTTGGAGCAATGGCAAGCGATCGCGCGGCGGGATTATTGCACGAAGAGTTACGCCAACTAGGTTCTATCGTCATCTCAAAAGCTGATGAACACGCCGTTCCGGCCGGCGGGGCATTAGCCGTAGACAGGGGACAATTTGGCCAAGATTTAACTGAAACTTTAGCGAGTCATCCTTTAGTTGAATTCCGCCGGGGTGAAGTGTCTGCAATTCCCGAAGGGATTGTGGTTTTGGCAACCGGGCCTTTAACCAGTCCCGATTTGGCAGAAGATTTGCGCCGCTTTACAGGGATGGAATACCTCAGCTTTTTTGATGCAGCTAGTCCGATTATCGTGGGAGAATCGATTAATCGTGACATTGCTTTTATGGCATCACGTTATGACAAAGGTGAAGCTGCTTATCTCAACTGCCCAATGAATAAAGAGCAGTACTTGCAGTTTCGAGAAGAACTTTGTAAAGCGGAACAAACAGAACTCAAGGGTTTTGAACGGGAAACGGCGAAGTTTTTTGAAGCTTGTTTACCCATAGAAGAACTAGCACAGCGCCAAGAAGATACCATGCGCTACGGCCCTCTGAAGCCAGTGGGATTGTCAGATAGTCGCACAGGGGAACGTCCTTATGCTGTGGTGCAGTTACGACAAGAAGATAAAGCTGGTCAGCTGTGGAATATGGTAGGATTTCAAACAAATCTGCGTTGGGGTGAGCAAAAGCGAATCTTTCAGTTAATTCCCAGTTTGGAAAAAGCAGAGTTTGTCAGGCTGGGAGTAATGCACCGCAACACTTTTATTAATGCTCCCCAGTTAATGCATCCTACCTTACAATTTAAAGAGCGTCCGACATTGTTAGCCGCTGGACAATTGATTGGTACTGAAGGTTACACTGCTGCGGCTGCGGGTGGTTGCTTGGCGGGAATCAATGCAGCGCGATTAGCCTTGGGTAAAGAAGCTTTGGTTTTACCACCAACAACAATGATCGGTGCGTTATTAGAATTTATTAGTTCTGCTTCGCCCAAGCATTTCCAACCAATGCCGCCTAATTTTGGGATTTTTCCCGACTTAGGAATGAAAATCAAAAGCAAACCAGAGCGTTATGGACGTTACCGCGATCGCTCTTTAGCTGATTTGGCAAATTGGAAAGCTAATCATAATTAATGAGTGCTGAGTGCTGAGTGCTGAGTATTGCTATACGTGTGTTCATGCATCTCACCTACTCACATACCGGCTCAATGCTGACATAGCTGCAATCCTTGTGTCACAACTTGGCAGACCAATTTAATAATGTGTTGGTGTGGATGAATTAGATTTTGGGAATAATCCTCATAGTGTTTGAAAGTATCCTTTTAATTAGGTTCGCACTATGAGAGGGCGATTTCTAGAAAAAAAGCAGATTTATTGCTGTTTATCTATTGCATTTTGCTGTGTTTTGTGGATTTGTTTGGCATTAATTCCAGCCCACGCAACGTCTACAGGGTCTATTGATGCTTTGCGACAACAGCAGCAACAAATGAACCAGCAGCGTCAGGGTGTGGTTAACGATCGCGATCGCTTAACAAATCTCCAACAAGAGGCCCAAAAACACCTCACTGGTTTAAAGCAAAATCTGCAAACTACAGATAGCTATCTTCAAGAGAGCGAATCACGATTACAACTCGCTACCCAACGCCTCCAGCAGTTGGAAGCTGATTTAGATGTGGCAGAACGTTCGTATCAGGAGCGGCAAATAGCAACAGTAGCACGATTGCGTTACCTCCAGCGATCGCCTGCTTTTGCAGGATGGGCGGTTTTGCTTGAAAGTGAAAATATCAACGACTTTTTCAGCCGTCGTCATCAGTTGAAGTTGGTGTTTCAGGCAGACCAACAAATTTTAGCAAAACTCAACACCCAAGCAAACTCAATCGATAAACAAAAAACGGAAGTAGAACAGCAAAAAAACGAAATTGGCTTAATTCGTGAGCAACTGTTGGCACAAAAAGCTGATTATCAAACCCAAACGCAATCACAATCAGAATTGATTCAACGCCTGAATAGCGATCGCCTAGCCTTAGAAGCAGCGCAAAATCAGCTAGAAAGAGAATCGAAAAATCTGGAAGTCTTGATTCAACAAAAGGTAGCAGAAGCCCAAGCAAAAACCAACAGCCGAACAAGTATCATCATTCGGGGAACTGGTGTAATGGCATATCCTAGCGATGCTCCTACTAGCAGTCCCTTCGGCTGGCGGATACACCCTATTCTTGGCTATCGTCGCTTTCATGCCGGGTTAGATTTTGCTGCCAGCTATGGTAGTAAAATTCGGGCAGCCGATTCGGGAACAGTAATTTTTGCTGGGTGGTATGGTGGTTATGGCAGAGCGGTAATTATCGATCACGGTAATGGCATGACTACACTCTACGGGCATACCAGCGAGTTGTATGTTTCTGAGGGACAAGCAGTTGAACGCGGACAAGCGATCGCTGCTGTCGGTTCCACTGGTTTTTCAACTGGCCCCCACCTCCACTTTGAAGTTCGTCGGAATGGTACACCCGTAGACCCAGCTAATTATCTTTAAAGCTGCAAATTTTATCACAGACGTGCTATAATATTGAAGAATAAGGGCGCGTGGCTCAGTGGATAGAGCAACAGATTCCGGTTCTGTGGGTCGGGGGTTCAAATCCCTCCGCGCTCGTTACCTTTGCAAGACTAACCATAAAATCAATGTGTCATTTTCTCTCATGGGATAAACCCAATTTACACTCTGAGAAAGAATGGCAATGGATAGTCTGGAATACAAAAATTAGCCAAAAACCTTAAACTGTGTGGGTTGGGGAGCCACTGCGTTGGGCGGGTTTCCCGACTTGTTCGCGCAGCGTCTCCCCTTGGGAGAAGCAAGTGGCGTTTGAGGAACGAAACCCAACATTTCCGGGGCTTTATTGGGTTGCGCTTTGCTTAACCCAACCTACAACTTTTCTTAACTCATTCAGTCTCTCACCCCTATACCTACCCCGAACTTTTTTAAAAAATAAAACAACGTCGCATTTGTTAAGGGGAATTCCTAAAGTAGAGGTAGAGGCTAAATCTTCCCTATTTAGCAGCGTATGGGTTTGATGCAACTCGGATTTTTGTGGAGCGCAATTAATTATGACTGCTTTAACCTTACAATTACCTCCTAATCTGCAATTTAGTGATGAGGAATTTGCACAAATTGTAGCCGTGAATAAAGAATTACGACTAGAGTTAACTGCTGAAGGGGAATTAATTATCATGTCACCGACTGGGGGAGAAACGGGAAACCGTAATTTTGAACTATATCTTGATTTAGGAGTTTGGAACAGACAAACTAAGCTGGGAAAAGCTTTTGATTCTTCTACTGGGTTTAAATTACCAAATGGGGCAACTCGTTCACCTGATGCTTCTTGGGTAAGGATAGAAAGATGGGATGTTCTTACCCCAGAACAAAGAAAGAAATTTATCCCTTTGTGTCCTGATTTTGCAGTGGAATTAGTTTCTGAAACTGATGATGTGGAAGATACTAAAGCTAAAATGAAGGAATACTTAAGAAATGGCTTACAACTGGGTTGGTTAATTAATCCTAAAGATAAACAAGTAATAATTTATCGCCCAAATCTTGCACCAGAAGTTTTACAATCTCCCACAAGTTTATCGGGTGAAGATGTTCTCCCTGGTTTTGTTTTAAATTTACAGCAGATTTTTGCATAAATCGCTGATTATCTTGATTTATTTCTACAATCACTGAACGTTCTCAAATTCGCTTAAACCATCAACACTCTCTTTAAAGACAAAAAGCCCTGCGGCTGTGGGCTACTGGAACTATGCTTACAATTTAATAGCGATGCCTGCGGCGGGCTATGCCTACGCACGATCAGAAATCCCCTTCAAGGAACTTGTAGTAATAACTTCCGATCTTTAACACTACGGCTTTCTCGATGCTCAAATTTATGCTGGCTAAATTCCCATTATCTGTATTCACACTTTTATTAGGACTTGCCATAACTCAAACCTTTGAATGCACAACTCAAAAAGATAATTCAGCGATCGCTCAAACTTCACCAAAGCCAGCGCCCCAAGAAATTGTGCAACCAGGAGAAGTTCGAGCCTTACCTGGCAAGTTAGATAAAATACCCGTTTTTAACAGCAATAGCCCAGAATGGATTAAAACTGAAGGTATTTTACTTTCTACCTTTCCTCCAAACGGTAAAAAAGTTCCAGCAGCGCATCTTAATTTTCCCTTTCAGGGACGCTTTGACTTATTTGCCCACCACTACAGCCACACTCCCAAGGATTTACAAACGCTATACCTGGGTGTAATTGTATATAACCCTGGTAAAAAACCTGTAACAGTAGATGTGTTGCAAGCGGCAAGTTATTTGATGCAGGATGCGCCCTTTGTCACCTTACCCCCTTATATAGAAAATAATGATGGTAAGGCTTACTCAGGCCCAGGCGATCGCGCTGTTGGTGACGTACTCCGGGGTGTTCGACAAGCAGATTTTCCCGCAAAATTGATAATTCCTCCAGGAGAAAGCCGGATGTTGTTAAATCATCCGATTCCTGTACGAAATCTAGAAAAGCCAGTGAATGGTCGCTCTAGCTTTATGCGGCTGCGTAGTAGCGATCGAGTTTATGCAGCAAGTTTAGCAATGTTTGCCAAGAAAAATTCTGATAATACAGAACGCCCACCAACTCTTGCAGAATGGCAAGCTTTACTAAATACCGGCAACTTCGCTGGGCCGCGAGATAAAACCCCTACTCCTCCAGATGCTACCAGTGGTGCACTAATTTATGGGCGTGTAGCTGGTGTGTCTAGTGGCTCCCAATGGCAAGCAAAGTTGGTAGATAATCCCCAAGCTAAATATCTGACTATTCCCCAGCGTGGCAAAGCTATTTCTTATGCTTTAGACACATTGCTTAGTGGTCGATTGGGCACTCAACAAATCCAAACGGCCAAAATGCTGGTACGTTATGCAGATACGGCTTATGAAGCACATGGTAATTATGGGGTGGAATATAAACTCACTTTACCCTTAAGTAACAATACTAATCAAAACCAGACCGTGACTGTTACTTTAGAAACACCTTTGAAGGAAGATAAATTATCTCAAGGTAGTGTGCGTTTTCGCAAACCATCCCTAGATTTTCCTTTCTTCCGTGGTACAGTGCGGCTACGCTATTTCGATGACCAAGGTCAACAAAAGACGCGCTACATACATCTATGGCACAGAACTGGTCAGGTGTTAGAACCATTGGTGCAGCTTGTACTTCCACCTTCAACTCAGCGGATAGTACAGATAGATGTGATTTATCCACCAGATTCGACACCACCGCAAGTGCTGAGTGTAAGAACTTTAGAAAAATGAGAGTCTTAAAAAAATTAAATAACTTAAAGCTTATATGGTTTTTCAGTACACTAACGCATTTGTCACCATAGCATCGGTTAATTGTGAGAATTTAGTGAATTTCTATAGTAGATTGCTGGGGCAAAAGCCAGTGATTTTGATTCCGAATGTCTATGCTGAGTTTAATTTGGTTAGTATGCGATTAGGTATTTTTAAACCAAAGAACACAAACGAATCGGAATTTGAAGCGATGTCTGACGACAAGCCACTTTCTTTCTACCCTAAAAGTAAGATAAGTTTGTGTTTAGAGGTGAGTAACTTAGAAGATGCGATCGCTCATCTAACTGCTTTAGGCTATCCTCCACCAGGAGACATTTCCATTGCTGACCACGGCAGAGAAATCTATGCCTATGACCCTGATGGCAACCGTCTGATTTTACATCAAGCTCCTAAAGAGAGTCATTAGTCATTTGTCATTGGTCATTTGCAAAGGACAAAGGACAAAGGACAAATAACAAATAACAAAGGACAAAGGACAAATGGCTATAACTCAAAACTATAGATTAAACCTGATTCAATGGTATCCAGGTCACATTGCGAAAGCTGAAAAGAAGCTCAAAGAACAGCTAAAGCGCGTAGATGTGGTGTTTGAGGTACGAGATGCTCGGATTCCTTTAGCGACTCACCATCCCCAAATAGGTGAGTGGGTGGAAGGTAAAACACGGGTGTTGATACTTAACCGAGTAGATATGATTACGCCGCAAATGCGATCGCTGTGGATCGATTGGTTTAAACGTCAAGGAGAAGTCCCTTATTTTACCAACGCTCAACATGGTAAAGGTATAGCAGAAGTGGCGCGGGCAGCGCAAGCTGCTGGGGTAGAACTCAATCAAAGAAGAAGCGATCGCGGCATGTTACCCCGTCCAGTGCGGGCTGTGGTGATTGGTTTTCCTAATGTCGGTAAATCAGCTTTAATTAACCGCCTGTTGGGAAAGCGAGTCGTGGAAAGTGCAGCCCGTCCTGGAGTAACTCGCCAACTACGCTGGGTGCGAATTTCCGAACATTTGGAATTGCTAGATGCTCCTGGTGTCATCCCTTTAAGATTAGAAAACCAAGATGCAGCCTTGAAATTAGCTATTTGTGATGATATCGGTGAAGCATCTTACGATAACCAGCTAGTAGCAGCAGCTCTAGTGGATTTACTCAACTATTTAGAAGCTGTAGCCGCAGATTTATTACCAAAAAAACCATTACAGTCTCGCTACCAACTCGATTCGACATCAGAGACTGGGGATACTTATTTGCACGCCTTAGCAGAACATCGTTACAAAGGTGATATAGAGCGAGCTGCAAGGCAACTTTTAACAGATTTTCGCAAGGGATTGTTGGGTGAAATGAGTTTAGAATTACCACCCAATTAAATCTAAATTCAAAGAGTAAAAATTCTGTAAATTGTCTACATATATAGGAAACCTATTTGATTTGTGACAGGACTTACGTAACTGTCATAAATAATGGCGCAGCCACACCGCACTACGCTCCAAATAACTAGGCGATAAACATCATAATGTCTTGACGTTTTAATTACCGAACTAAATAATTTGACAATAATCTATGCTTAATTTGATAAATTGTTTGACCAGTTTTATCAGCTAAATCTTTGAGCTTAAAGGGACATCCAAGAATTAAATTACTCAATTCCTGCATCCAACACCAGTATCCAATTTCTTCTCCCCCTGCTTCCCCTGCTCAAGAACAGCTTACCTAAACGATTGATTATTTTTTTATTTAGAAGTCCCAAACCAGACTAAAATAGCGCAGGCAATATGATTTCTTCTAGTAGCACATAATTACTGTAAAAATGTGTTCCCCCTGATACCAGAGCAACTTGGGACGACTTAATACAGCACGGCGTAAATAAACATACCATTTCAAATGGTGTAAAAGCCTGAAATACAATTCTTTTGACTTTTGCCTTGCGGTACTAGTGTCCCATACTCAATGCAACTTTTCTAACGGTTGTTAACCAAGATATGGTAGTGGGAATTATAACACTAGTATAAAGAAATTTTCGTCAAAATTTATGAGCGCAAAAGTTGATGGAACTTTAAAGATTGCTGGCTACCAAATCATCAAGCAACTTTATTCAGGTTCTCGTACTCAAGTGTATCGGGCAATTCGAGAATGCGATCGCCTACCAGTTGTCATCAAGCTCTTAAAACGAGAATACCCAACTTTTAGCGAATTAGTACAGTTTCGCAACCAATATGCGATCACTAAAAACTTAGATATTCCTGGCATTATCAAACCCTACAGCCTGGAAGCCTATCACAATGGTTATGCCCTAGTCATGGAAGACTTTGGTGGTGTTTCCCTGCGGCAATTTAGTCTAGGAAAAACACTGACATTAGAGCAATTCCTACCCATTGCTCTGCAACTGCTAGACACTTTACACCAGTTACATCAACAGCGCGTCATTCACAAAGATATCAAGCCAGCCAACATCTTGATTCACCCTGACACCAAACAAATCAAGCTGATTGACTTTAGTATTGCTTCCCTCTTACCACGAGAAACCCAGGAAATCCAAAGCCTCAATGGATTGGAGGGAACGCTAACCTATTTGTCGCCAGAGCAAACCGGACGGATGAACAGAGGCATTGACTACCGCAGCGATTTCTATTCTTTAGGTGTGACTTTCTTTGAACTACTGAGTGGAAAATTGCCCTTTGAGTCCCAGGAACCGATGGAGTTAGTGCATTACCATATTGCGAAACTTCCACCCTGCGTCTGCGATTTCAACCCCAAATTGCCGTTGATGCTGGGCGAGATTATCCGCAAACTGATGGCGAAGAACGCCGAAGACCGCTATCAAAGTGTGCTAGGACTTAAACACGACCTTGTTACCTGCTTAGAACAGTGGCGAGAAACAGGCAAACATACCTGGTTTGATTTGGGACAGCGAGATATTAGCGATCGCTTTCTCATCAGAGAAAAACTCTACGGACGTAAATCAGAAGTACAGACGTTACTGGAAGCATTTGGTCATGCTGCTAATGGTGACTCCCAACTGATGCTAGTAGCAGGTTTCTCTGGCATTGGCAAAACCGCAGTTGTCAATGAAGTGCATAAGCCAATCGTCCAGTGGAACGGCTACTTCATCAAAGGCAAATACGACCAATTTAATCGAAATATTCCTCTATCTGCTTTTGTCCAAGCCTTTCGCGATCTGATGGGACAGTTGCTTAGTGAAAGCGATACTCAACTAAAGCAATGGCAAAACAAGATTTTAGCGGCAGTTGGTAAGAACGGGCAACTTCTGATCGAGGTGATTCCTGAACTGGAGCAGATGATCGGCAAACAGCCTGCGATCGCTGAACTTTCAAGCAGTGCGGCCCAGAACCGTTTCAATCTGCTGTTCCAACAGTTCATTCAGGTGTTCGCGACAACAGAGCATCCGTTGGTAATATTTCTGGATGATTTGCAGTGGGCAGATTCGGCATCGCTGAATTTGCTGAAGTTGTTAATGTCTCAGAGCAATTGCGGCTATCTATTCATTATTGGCGCATACCGCGATAATGAGGTGTTTGCGGCTCATCCACTGATGTTAACGGTAGATGAAATCAAAAAGGCATCTTCTGCGATCAAAACCTTGAGCCTAGCTCCCTTAAGTCAAGCAGATATCAACCATTTAATCGCCGACTCCCTCAGTTGTACAACGGCACAGGCATTACCGTTAACAGAGTTAGTTCATCAAAAAGCCAAAGGCAATCCCTTTTTCACAACTCAGTTTTTGAAAGCGCTCCATGAGGATGGGCTGATTACCTTTGATTGGGAGTTAGGTTTTTGGCAGTGTGATGTAGGGCAAGTGCGATCGCTTGCTCTCACCGATGATGTGGTGGAATTTATGGCACAACAGCTTCAGAAATTGCCCAACATCACTCAAAATATTTTGAAACTGGCAGCCTGTATTGGCAATCAGTTCGATTTAACGACGTTAGCGATCGTCTCTGAAAAGTCGCAGATGGAAACTGCCTCAGACTCGTGGAAAGCATTGCAAGAAGGATTGATCGTTCCCATCAATGAGGTTTACAAGTTTTATCAAGATTTGTCATTGGTCATCGATCATTTGCAAATGACAAATGCCAAAGGACAAATGACAGTTTACAAATTCTTGCACGATCGCGTACAGCAAGCAGCCTACTCTCTAATTCCCAACCAGCAAAAACAGGTCACTCATCTGAAAATTGGGCAACTTTTGCTGAATCATACGCCAGCTGCAGAACAGGATAAAAAACTATTTGAGATTGTTAATCAACTGAATATAGGAAATAGCTTAATTGTCGATCCATCTCAGAAAATAGAACTCGCTCAACTCAATTTACAAGCTGCACAAAAAGCAATAGCTGCAACAGCATACGCCGCCGCATTTGAGTATACCACTATAGGTATTGCAATGCTTGCACAAGATCGGTGGCAAATAGAATATGAACTAACCCTGACACTTTATGAAGCTGCCACCGAAGCAGCTTATCTAAGTGGCAATTTTGAGCAGATGGCACAATTTGCAGCAGTCATTTTGTCAAATGCTAGAACCTTATTAGATACTGTTAAAGTCTATGAAATCCAAATTCAAGCCGCTCAAGCCCAACATCAATTTCTACAGGGCGTGGAGCTAGCTCTCAAGATTTTAGAGCAGTTAGGAATTCATTTTCCCAAGCAACCAAATGAATCAGATATTGCATCGGCTCTCAAAGCAACCAAATCCATCTTAGCTGGAAGGCAAGCGGTAGATTTAATGGCTCTACATCAGATGACAGAGTTAGACAAATTAGCCGCTATCCGGATTCTCGTAAGTGTCTCTTCTTCTGCCTTTGTTGCCGCTCCAACACTCTTACCATCTATTGTCCTTGAGCAAGTAAATTTATCTGTTCAGTACGGCAATACCTCAGACTCTACAAATGGTTATGCCTACTATGGACTGCTGCTTTGTGGGGCGGTAGGAGATATTGAATGTGGCTATCAGTTTGGACAACTTGCACTCAAATTACTCGAACATTTTAATGCCAAAAAGTTGAAAGCCAGAACTTATGTCGGAGTATGCTGTAGTGTATTGCATTGGAAGGAGCCGCTTAGGAACACCTTAGCGCTTTTTTGGGAAGGCTATCAAGTTGGGCTAGAAACGGGAGATTTAGAATCAGCTACCATTTGTGCAGTCGTTTACGTCATGCACTCTTTGTTTGTTGGTAAAGAACTGGGAGAGTTAAGCCGAGAGAGTGATGCTTTCCGTCTTCAACTTACTCAACTAAAACAAGAAGGACTTCTCAACCAGCTGAAGATTTTTCAGCAATCGATTTTGAATTTAAACGGTGATTGTGCCCAAGTATGGCAATTGGTTGGTAAGGCTTTCAATCAAGAGCAAATGCTGCCAGTTCTCCAGCAATCAGGCGATCAAACTGCGCTGTGCTATTTCTATGTGAGTAAACTTTTTCTTGGTTATCTGTTTGGGAAGTTTGAACTTGCAGTGGAAGCTGCGATCGCAACTGAAAATTATCTCGGCGGTGTCATCGGATTATTTGTGGTTCCAATCTTCCACACCTATGATTCTCTGGCTCATCTGGCAATTTATTCCCAAGTTTCCGCAACAGAACAACAACACATTCTTGAGCGGGTGAGCAAAAATCAGGAAAAGATCAAAACTTGGGCTAACTATATTCCAGCCAATCATTTACACAAGTTTTATTTGGTTGAAGCAGAACGATATCGGGTTCTGGGACATAAATCAGAGGCAATAGAATTATACGATCGCGCCATTGCTCTTGCTAAAGAACACGGCTACACCCAAGAAGAAGCACTTGCTAACGAACTAGCCGCCAAATTTTACCTCGACTGGAGCAAACAGCGCATAGCTGGGGAATACATAATTGAAGCCTACTATGGCTATGCTCGTTGGGGCGCTAAAGCCAAAGTCGCCGACTTGGAACGATGCTATCCGCAACTCCTCGCCTCCATCCTTGAGCAAACCCGTTCTCCCCTCTCCACTCACGAAACTATCTTCACATTGGAAAGTGTCACCTCCACCAGTTTTGCCACTTCCAGCAGTAGCAGCGTCTCTGTTGCTTTAGATTTAGCTGCCATTCTCAAAGCTTATCAAACTATCTCAGGGGAAATCGAACTCGAAAAACTGCTCTCAGCATTACTGCATATCGTCATTGAAAATGCGGGAGCCAATAAGTGTGTGTTCATGCTTTTGGAGTCAGATCGTTTGCTAATTCAGGCGTTAGCACAGCTTTCCTTAGACGGTGTACAGAACCAGGCTGCCAAAATCGATTTTTACCCAATGTTGCTCAACCCACAGTCTGTTGAAGACTCATCTGATGTGCCAGTTGGTTTAATTAATACCGTCAAACGCAGCTTACAACCAACAGTGATTATTGATGCTAGGGTGCATGTTCAATTAATTAATGACTCATATATTCAACGACAGCAGCCCAAAAGTATCTTGTGTAGCCCGATTTTGCATCAGGGTAAGTTGCTGGGCATTTTGTATCTGGAAAATAACTTAGTAACCAAAGCCTTTACAAGCGATCGCGTCGAACTACTAAATTTACTTTGCGCTCAAGCTGCAATTTCTCTGGAAAATGCCCGACTTTATCGAAATTCCCAGAACTATGCTCAACAGTTAACACAATCTCTAGCAAAATTGCAGGCTAGTGAAACCCGCTTCCAAAATTTGGCGAATAATATTCCTGGTATGGTGTACCAATTCCGTCTGGCGGCTGACGGTTCAACTTCAACACCTTATGTTAGCTCTGGCTGTTTCGATTTATATGGGTTAGAGCCAGAGTTGGTGATGGCAGGGACGCATACCCTTTACGACATGAATCATCCTGACGATCGCCCAGCTATTGCCCAAGCGATCGCCTACTCTGCCCAATATCTCACACCCTTTGAGCAAGAATGGCGGATTATCCTGCCTTCAGGAACCGTGAAATGGATTCAATCTGCTTCTCGGCCAGAGCGACAAGCCGATGGCTCAATCATCTGGGATGGGGTGGTGATTGATATTAGCGATCGCAAACAGGCACAAGCATCTCTAGCTAAAGAACGAGAGTTCTTGAATGCCATCATTCACAATATTACCGATGGGATTGTTGTTTGTGATGGTACTGGCAAATTGACTCTATTTAACAAAGCAACTCGTGAATTTCATGGTCTACCAGTAGAATCATTACCAGCAGAACAATGGGCAGAACACTTCTCACTCTATCAACCAGATGGTCAAACACCCCTATCAAAAACGGAAATTCCTTTGTTTCGCGCCTTGCAAGGGGAAATTGTCGAAAATGCCGAAATGGTAATTGCGCCGAAGCATGGTTTTACGAGAATTTTGTTAGCTAGCGGACAAGCGATCTTCGATGCTTCGGGTGATAAACTCGGTGCAGTAGTTGTGATGCGAGATATTAGCGAACGCAAACAAGCTGAACTTGCCTTGCAGCAAAAATCACTTGACTTAGAAATCGCGCTAACCGATTTGCAAAACGCCCAATTACAAATGGTGCAAAGTGAGAAAATGTCTGCACTAGGCAACTTAGTTGCTGGTGTCGCTCACGAAATGAATAATCCTCTTGGTTTTATTGCTGCCAGTCTCAAACGGGAGCATCCCACTTTTTATTATTTAAAAAAAGGTAAATAAAGCATGAGAAGGTA
>NZ_CAXTTT010000053.1:19617-50619 GCF_964247315.1 uncultured Nostoc sp. | reverse complement strand
TAATTGTACTTGTGTGTACACCGTAGGTATGTATTGGGGAGGGAACTAGATTTCTTTTTCCCCCAATAAACGGGGGGATTAACGAACTTTGGGGGTTTAAGTCCCCAGCAAGACAGGCAGCCCGTTTTGGGTCGGTGTCTGTCTTGCAAAGTTCCTCCTCTTGGGGAGACCCCAAGAGGAGGAACTTTGCGCTAAATTCCCGTCGCAAAACGTAATTGCGAATGGGCGAAAAAGCGAATTGTTTTAAGGGGGGTAATTCACCATAGCCCCAAGCAAGCGAAGGGTGTACTTCATTTACTTGCAAAGTGCTGTAAGTAGCGCGAATTGAAGCCTCAGCTAAATCAAGAGAAGTTTTGTGGACCCAAACCGTCCCCACAACAGCACTCAACTCTTAGAGACGCTCTCGCGTTCGTCACAAAACTTAATTACAAATTACGAATTACTAATTATTTTAATGGGTGCGCCTAATTTAGTCTTGGGTGGTTCTCATTAGAACCTAGTTAAAAAGAGGCTTTGATACTTTTCAAAGATGTGTTTTAGCTAAAAGCCGAAGGCTCAAATGAGCAAAGAGCCTTCGGCGATTTATGAATCTACTAGCCTTTCGAGCCTAACTCTATTTGCAGGAGTTAATACTCTTTGTAAGTAGAGTTTAACGACTAATTGGTACCAGCTAACACGAAACCACCAGAATTAGAAGAACGCGGAGTGGTAGACGCGCCAAGAATCGATTGAGTCACGGTGTTTGAACCAATTGCGTTAGCATCGCCTTCAGAAGTAGCTAAGTTGCCCTTTACGGTTAAGTTAGACTCAACAGTTTTTTTAACTGTTAATGTTTCGTTGAAATTAGAAGAACTACTGCGATTGAACCCACCAATAACTTCTTCAGAGGTATTTTCCAAGTAGTTTAGATCAGAAATAATCATTTGAGTTTTTCCTGGGAATTGTAATCTTTTTGGGTCTTTTTGTCGTAATCAACTTGTTTTGTTGCCTACATCAATACTATAGGTTATTTTTCCGGAAAGTCAATCTTTTTTTGAATAATTTTTGATTTAAAAATTAATATGCTTTTATTGATTTTTCATTATATATGCATCATTTAATAACCATCAAATATTGCATAGTAAAATCAGACAGAATTTAATACTAATCATGCCTACAAAGAGTTTTAACGATTTAAATTAATTTTAAATCACGTTAAATATCACCATTTAAATGCATTTACAAAATGCTAAAAAGGAAAAACTATTAAATTTATAATTAGAAAATACCATCAACGCTGGTATTTTTTAAATCTATAAATACCTCCCCTGATTTGTCGTAATCGGTTTGAGAGATTGTAGTGGTGCAGCAGCAAATACAGCTGCTGCAATATTAGGACGACAATCTTTGCGGTACTGGAGTCCAAGATATCCTGACCACATCTCTCAAAGCCTTATAAAACCTAGATTTATGTGTTTCGGACTGTGCCCAAATTATTAGCCACCAAAAAGTATCGAAACCTCTTCTGGGTAAAGATTACGAAATATGCGAGCGCAAAGCTTATGATAAATGTGAGGATCGCAATGTTTTTACTAATAGTCCCATCAAACAGAAAAGTGTCTTGGTAACAACGCTGATTTGAGAATGGAGCGATCGCAATCTGCTGTAAAAGGAATTCTTTTTAGATCAAAGCTTTCGTGAGTTGATCCCTGTGTAAATTCTCCCGAATCCCAATCACCAGCCCCCGGTATTTTATCCAGATGTTAATTGTGAGCAAAATTTCCTGACTGAAAATTAGTTTCCATGCTCTTGAATAAAACCTGACGCTTTTCGACAGCCTTGTGGTCAACAGCCTTGTCGTTAGTAACATTGTGTGACATAATTGTATCTACCTTGTATTAAGTCGTAAATTATGGGCAAACGGAAGCCATAGCAGTTGTGTGATCAATACCTGACAGTAAAAAGATCACAACTGCACTATATGATTAACCATAAAAGGTTAATCAGAGGTTTACACGAGGTGCATTTAAGGTCTCGGTAGTGTCCTGGAATTTCGCTGATTCTGGGATACTATCTTGAGCATAGCTATTTAATTGCCTAAAAAGCACTAACTTGATAAGCGTCTAACACGAAAAAATCAGGTGATTCAAGAATCTGATCTGATTATTCTCATGTCTATGACTTCTCTGCAAAAGGCTATGCAAAGGCACTTAAATTTGTTGAAAGGGTAATTTTTATTTTTCCCACTTCTCCAAATTTCACGCTCATAAGTCTTAATAAAACCTTTACCTGATCCAATGAAACAGGCATACTACCTGCGGGAGTAGCTTCAGTCTCAAGCCTTTAACCTCCAGGATTAAAAAGCTGGCTTCGAGCCATTTAAAGTAAAGAGACAAGAAAAACTAGAAAGTACATCTTTTTAAGATATTATTACCAGTCAACTAAACTCTCACTGAAAAAATACAATAACTGCTTGGTTTTCTTGCAAGATACCAAAGTTAATCTTTTTCTAGCCGTGTCTAGCATCTTTAAGCTAACGTTCAAACAATTATGTAAGTTTTATTACACCTCCGAGAGCGTAATGATTGCGAGTGGTTAAGAGACAGACATCTCCAGAAATTAAATATGCTTTACCCAGAACCCTTGTAGAGACGTAGCAGTGCTACGTCTCTACATTCTTTTTCAAAGATGTCTAGACTTTTGCCAGAAGCATATACAAACGCGATTTTATTCCTGAATTTACTGCGGTACACAGGGAACAGGGAACAGGGAACACGAAACAAGAGAACAGATGTGTACTGAAGTGTTTTCACGCAATCAATGGGCATTTGATATCAATGTAATAAGCTTACACTGATCGACTGAAAATTTACATGAAAAATTTATAGTTTTTTCATGTAAATTTTCTGAAATCTGATGATAAATAATTTTTACCCCAACTATACAGCTATTAGCTGTCTATTAGATGGCTGAGTCCCAATCAGAGTTAGCATTTTGAGTGCTGGCTGGTTGAGACTGGCACTAAGAAAACCTCAAAAGCTCGTGTCGCCTCGTTCCCAGCTTGGAGGCTGGGAATGTATTCTCATAGGCTCTGCCTCTGGTCAAGCCACTGGAGGCGGAGCCTCCCAGAATGGGTTAAGAGCCTAGAGGCTCTTAACCCGTGAGGACAAGCATTGTATCTTAACTTAGTGCCATTCGGAAATGATCCTTTGTTTGGTGGTGCTGATACTTTAACTGGCGACCAAGGCGCAGATTTATTTGCCTTCCAGTTTGGAGAATCAACAGTATTAGCAAGCGATCGCATTACAGACTTGGAATTTTCCCCTTTAGAGTGTCGGGAAAAGGGTTATGTTTTTCGTGGTCTTTTCCAGATGAGGTGAA
Organism: uncultured Nostoc sp.; assembly: GCF_964247315.1. GTDB lineage: Bacteria > Cyanobacteriota > Cyanobacteriia > Cyanobacteriales > Nostocaceae > Nostoc. The sequence goes on along the minus strand of NZ_CAXTTT010000053.1, from coordinate 47,259 downwards.
AAGTCAGGTGAATCATTATACCCCTCGTGCAATTCCAAAAGAATCTCCCTTCAAGGTGACTCCAAGGGGTTCTACCACCACTTCGCGGGTAAGGGACGCTTCAACCCTTCCTGCAATCACAGCCGAGAGTTGATGTTCTCTTGCAAGCAGGACAATTCTCTCTGCATCCTGCACCGACTCTGTATAGAATGCGAATCCTGCACCGTAATTGAACACCGAAAGCATCGTCTCAGCCCCGCCCTCAAGCTGACTCTCAACAAATGTAAATATCTCCGGCACTGGGAGCATCATTTCGATGACATACCGAAGCGGTTTCACCGACCGCATCAGCTTTTGCCAGCCATGACCAGTGATATTCTCCATCGCCGTGGGACGAATTCCCTCACTAAGCACGGCCTGTACAAGGGGCGTGTAAAGATACGAAGCAGCATTCATCGCTTCCCAGAACTCCTGCCCACTAGAAAGTTTTGTTCTATAACCATTAGGGAGCGACTCAGCGAGCTTTCGCAATGGGGTAAAGCCGTTCTCATGGGGGCCCGAACTTTCGACGAGAACAATGGTATTGCCGGCATCCAGACGCGAGCTATCAATGGGAGCAACACCAGCCGGCATAACCCCAAAAACCGAGCCGGCGATGTCGAGCCGCCCTGGAATCATCTTGGTTTTTAGTTGAGGAGTTTCCCCTGAGAGATAGACACATCCCACTTGTTTGCAGCCCTCAACTACTCCATCAAGAAACCCATCAACAAAAGCGGGGGTAAAGATTGTTTCAGGAGTACTCGACGGCAGATAAAGACCGAGAAGTATAGTCTGCATACCTGAAGTTGCGGCATCGTTCGTCAGACACGAGATGATCTTGATCCCAATATTCCACCAGAATCGTCTAAGTTCTTCTTCGGAAAGATCATCAGGGCGGGTATCGTCTGCGGTGCCCAGTCCTTCGGGGACAAGTGTCATAGAAAGTTCTCTAGCCCCCACCTCCAGAAACGGAGCGAGGTTGAAGCTGAAAGCGTTAGCACTTGCTCCAAGACCTGATGCGGGCACGATGCCATAAGCGCTTGCAAAGCCAAGTGTGCGTTTTGCGGCATCGATGAAGCGTCGTTTTGCAGCATCGAGAGTATCGTAATCGACTTGATCGAGAGCTTGAGCCATCAGGTTGCGTTTTAAGTTAGAAGTTAGGAGTTAGGAGTTAAAAGTTAGGAAAACTCATAACTCACAACTCATAACTCCTCACTTTAAAATACCTCAAAATACCTCATCTTCAATACCACGCCACCATTCCCCCAAATTCATCAAGTCTTGGTAAATATCTTCTAATTCTTTGATGTAGGCATCATTTGTCAGCGTGGCTCGACGCTCTTGCAATTTTTTGAGGCGCAGTTGTACCAATACCCAAGGTTTAGAGATGCTATTTGTTGCTTCGATGTATTGCGCTAGTTCTTTGCTATCCATATATTTTATATTTTGATTTTCATATCACTACTTTTATTTAGGTGATGTCTGTCCCACTACTGGAAAACAGAAAAGGGAGAAATTAAAAAGAACTTCTCCCTTTCCTATTGGCTTTCTGCTTCAACTTTTGTAAATTAACTTATTGCTTCTACTTTACAGAGTCTGGCACAAGTGGCGTAGACGTATTTAGCTTTGCCATTCTCAAAAAATAAGAAGCAGTTTACTAAGAGGCATCGCACTCAGTTCAAAACTGAAATTGATTAAGCTTTAGCCAAGTTTTCTGTAGCAAAGTCCCAGTTGGCCAAGTTTTCTAGGAAGTTCTTGATGAACGCTGGACGGGCGTTTCTATAATCAATGTAGTAGGCGTGTTCCCAAACATCTAAGGTTAGGAGTGCTTTCTGACCATGAGCTAGGGGATTTTCTGCATTTGGTGTTTTGATCACTTTCAGCGTACCACCATCATCGATCAGCCAAGACCACCCGCTGCCAAATTGAGTTGCAGCCGCGTTAGAGAACTCTTCCTTGAATTTGTCAAAGCTACCAAAATCTTTATCAATTTTGGCTGCGAGTTCACCTGTGGGTGTGCCACCACCTTTTGGTTTCAAAGAGTTCCAGAAGAAAGTGTGGTTCCAAACTTGGGCAGCGTTGTTAAAGATTCCCACCTTAGAGGAGTCTTTAAAGGAAGTTTTGATCACCTCTTCCAGAGACTTATCAGCAAGTTCTGTACCTTCAGTAAGTTTGTTGAGGTTGTCTACATAAGCTTTATGATGCTTGCCATAGTGATACTCGAAAGTTTCAGCTTTCATGCCATAAGGCTCTAGAGCATCCTTTTCAAAGGGTAGTGGGGGCTGTACAAATGCCATTGTGTCAAATCCTCTCTTTACCGGTTTCCAGTTTTAAGCTATTGCAGAAGGTTGGGACATTAATAGCTTTTATTTTTAGGGGTTTTATGTCTTTAATCGTGGAACATAAAACTTAACATCGTCATTCTACTACCAAAGTGAAGACGAAAACAAAGTACTTCGGTGATAAGTCAAATCACTAGAAATTCATGACTGTAAATAAAAATGGCTAATATTTCATAGCGAAAGGCCAATAATTAATTAGCATTTAGCAATTAAAGCTTTCATACTTCTACCTTGAGTAGGATTAATTGTAATATAATAAATCAGTCGAAAGCGAGATAAATTTAACACTTAAATTTATCTATAATTATTTAATCAAGCTTGATTTTTAAAATAAAAATAGTCAATCAATAGTCAAATTATATATTTTTGTTTTTAAATACAATTTTGAGGATGGTAAATGAATAAATCACTCACCCACCACCCTTTTAAACTAAAAAACTAACAGCAAATCACAGTGATTAACACTGAGATAAACGCTGCTGGTAATAGTTAACGATTTTTGCCGTGACTTCTGACACGGCTAAACCATCAGTTTGCACTTCGATCGCATCTACTGCTTTTTGCAAAGGCGAAACTTTGCGTGTACTATCTTTCCAATCACGTTCGGCAATGTCGTGTTCCAGCTGCTCTAAACTCACTTCCGGTTGACCTTGGGTGTTAAAGTCTTGCTGACGGCGACGGGCGCGTTCACTCACAGAAGCGGTTAAGAAGATTTTCACTTCAGCATCGGGAAAGACGTGAGTACCAATATCCCGACCTTCAGCAACTAAACCACCTTTTTTGCCCCACCTTTGCTGTTGTTTAACCAGTGCTTGACGGACTGCGCTTTGTGCCGCGATCGCCGATACTTGAGATGTTACCTCAATGGTGCGAATTGCCTGGGTAACATCAGTGTTGTCAATCCAAACCCGCACGGATGATTGTAAATCCTCGGTGGGAGTAAGTTCAATTTTACACTGGTTAGTTAATTCGGCGATCGCACACTCATCCTCAATAGCAATCCCCTTTTGCAATACTAACCAAGTGACAGCACGGTACATCGCTCCTGTATCTAAATACACTAACCTCAAGTTTGCTGCCACTTGCCGCGCCACTGTGGATTTTCCAGCACCAGCTGGGCCATCAATAGCGATAATGGGTTGACGATCGCGCAATATGATATTGTCAATCAAACGTGTAGCACCAAAACGAGCTGCGATCGCCAACATTCCTTCCTCCTCAACTTTTTCTAAAGACATCAACGTAGTCGGTTCAACCAATTCAATATATTCCACTGAGGCCGTGCTGACCATTGCCACTTCTTGCTGTACCACTGCTATCAACTTGTTACTATTGCGATCGCCTGCAATGAATGCGGCTTTAGCTCGTTGCAAGCCCCGATATAACACCGTTGCTTGCTCTTTTGCCGTTGCCGTCAAATATTGATTGCGAGAACTCAAAGCAAGACCCGACGCTTCCCGTACTGTTGGACAAGCAACAATTTCTACTGGCAAATTTAAGTCAGCCACTAAGCGTTTAATAATTGCTAGTTGCTGACCATCCTTTTGACCAAAGTAGGCACGGTCAGGCTGTACCAAGTTGAAAAGTTTGGTAACAATCGTAGCGACACCCTGAAAGTGACCTTGCCGAGAACGACCACACAAGCCTGTTATCATAGCAGATGGGGGGATAACTTGTGTAACCTTAGATTCTTGTATACTCTTCTGAGAAACTGCCATTTCTTCCGGAGTCGGTGCAAAAATGGCATCAACCCCAGCTTGTTCGCAAAGTTTTTGGTCTTGCTCTAAAGTGCGAGGATAGTGTTGATAATCCTCATTAGGAGCAAATTGCAAGGGATTGACGAAAATACTCACAATCACCGTGGAATTTTCTTGCCGCGCCCGTTGAATCAAGCTTAAATGACCTTGATGCAAATTTCCCATCGTTGGCACCAGACCGACTGCCGTCTGATACCAAGCAGTCATTTCATCTAATCTCAGATCCTCAGTAACTGCAATCAGCTTGTTTTGTGAGCAGTGTTTAGTTAAATAGCAGCGTAAAGCTGCAACTGTTGTCAGCAGGCGCACAAAAATACCCCTAGTTCTTATCGATCCCTCCCCCGTTAGTTTATATCTGAAATAGAGGGAAGAGTTGATTGAACTAGGGAAATTAAGTGATACGGAACTGGGGATGGGGAACTGGGTACTGGGTATTAGGGATTAGGGATTGGGTACTGGGTATTAGGAAAACTTGTTCCCAGTCCCTAATCCCCAGTCCCTAATAATTATTTCCCCAAGACTTCAATATTTACTGGTGCAACACCACTGCCCATCATTCCCAAAATCCGAGCCGCGCCAGCAGACACGTCAATGATTCGACCACGAATATATGGGCCGCGGTCATTAATCCGCAACACTACAGAACGACCGTTACGGGTGTTAGTTACACGTACTTGCGTACCAAAGGGTAAGCTGCGATGGGCGGCAGTCATTTCTTCTGGATTGAATCTCTGTCCGCTAGCAGTACGATTACCAGAACCGTCATAACCGTAATAAGAAGCCATGCCTATCAAGGTAGCTTGCACTACTCCGACGACAATCTGTTGAGGCAGCTTTGGTATTGATACTGGTTGGCGTACTGGCAAATTCGCAATTTCTTTTAGGGGAGATGCATTGCCTAGTAGTCTCCGCAGGCGATTGGTTGCTTGCAATGCATCTTGTGCTAGATCGTTGGTAGTACCTGCTAATCGCGTACCTTCGTTGATTTCTACCAACTCTTCGCCATTAATTTTGATTACATAGCGATCGCCATCTTGTTGGACAGGGGCGCTTTTGTTTTGCGCTTGATTAGCAGTAGATTTTTCCCCTGCTTTCCAACTGACGGTAATCTTACTCGCGTCCACGTTTTCCCGATTCAACTGGTTAATCTTAGCGGCTATTACACTAGCTATCTCAACCGGGTCATTGTCAGCGGAGCTAATCTGGTTACTCGCATCTGTTACGTTGCCAGTATTCAATGCATTTGGTGAATTGCTAGTAATAAGGGCGTACGATTGTACGCCCCCAGTATTGCCAATTGCACCAACTTTTTTAGTTTCAAAATTCGTATCTGATACAGAACTTAAAAAGGTGAGAACAGGTATATTTCTGATAAAAAGGGTTGCCGCCTTACGTCCTCTAATATTGTGAGGATGAATTTCTGTAATCACAGCATCCAAGGTTTGTTTCCCTGCTGTTGATTGGTACTCTCCCACCTTAACGACATCAGGGGCGGGTGATTTTTGGGATGCTAGCGCATTTCCTTTGGTGGTTTGAGTGCAACCGACTGAGGGTACTCCCAAAATAGCCATAAACAGGGCAACAATAGTCCACAAATGTCTTTGATTCATGCGTCCGTTTTTGAAAGCGACTGTAGAAGTTAAGTTTTATAACTTGCGGGATTTTTCACTAATGAAAGTGATTTCCCTATTTGAAAAACTCGAACTCGTTCCGTTTTCACTTTGTTTTTTATAACTGCAACAGACTAACACGAACCTTTTGGCTTGGGGATCAGGGTTTTAGCGTAACTATTGCCCGCTTTCTCAAATTCCAATTCCAATTTGAAGGGCGAAACCTTTCTCAAAAGCGGACTTTGACTATGTAACGCTTTTTTGTGTAAGTCAAAAATTTCTTCAAAAAAGTTTATGTTTATTTCACGCCAAAGTGGCGATACCCTATTCACATCGGTTGTAAAGGCTCGCAACTACTCGTGTATTCTATACTACATGCTTTTTTGCTATCTACTTTCAGTAACTAATATAACTTTAATTAAATAGCAACGGCATAAATACCTAAAATAATTTATTTAAGGAAATATTTAGATTTAACTATGAATAAGTCGTGATAGGAGTTACATCTTAAATAATTATGCAAATTAATTTGAGTCTAATATGTTTTTTCAAAGTTTTTTCTACTTACATCAATCATTACTTTTATTCTCCACAACTAGGCTAATATTGGTGATAAATATAACTTGACATTACAGTATTGCTGAGTATAAAAAAAAGGGCAATACTCAAGTTAATATTTTTCCAGATTAATGACTTAAAAATTAAGAAAACTTTGCGATCGCTTAGATAACAGATATTTTGTGTATTATATATTACAGTATATTTTGTTTAACCTCAGTAATTGCTCAAGTATGATTTTTGAAAGCAAACTATCTTTGACAAAATCTTTGTAACTATAGGGATGTACAGCTGCATCTCTTCTATATATAGTAAGTATTTTGGGAAATGCCATCAGCCTAATGACAAATCAAGGAGATTTAGAAATAGAACCATCGCCATTAAAAGCTGTTCTCAACGAGTTGCATTCCCAGTACAAGTCACTGCGGGAGGGTGCAGTCGCAAAATACATTCCTGAACTGGCAAAGGCAAACCCGGATTTGTTCAGCATTTGCATTGTGACAGTAGATGGTCAGGTTTACAAAGTTGGGGACTACGAACAACTTTTTACTATTCAGTCAATTTCTAAGGTGTTTGCTTATGGACTTGCCTTAGAAGATCATGGACTGGATTACGTTTTGACTAGAGTTGGCGTAGAACCGACGGGAGATGCATTCAACGCGATTATTTTGGATGAGCAATCGAAGCGACCTTATAATCCAATGGTAAATGCAGGGGCGATCGCCACTACAAGCTTAATCAAAGGTTCTGGCCCTACCGAACGCCTCAACCGAATGCTGGATATGTTTCGCCGATATATTGGCCGCGACGTATTCGTTGATATTTCAGTTTTTACCTCAGAACGCAGTACAGGGCATCGTAACCGCGCAATGGCGCATTTGATGCTGAATTTTGGCATGATTGACCGGAATATTGAAGAGGCGCTGGATCTTTATTTCCAGCAGTGTGCTGTGATGGTGAATTGCCAAGACTTAGCGGTGATGGCGGCTACCCTGGCAAACAGAGGTATTAACCCCATCACCAAAGAACAGGCGGTAGATAAGCGTTACATCAAAGATATTCTGAGTGTGATGTATACCTGCGGAATGTACAACTTTGCAGGTGAGTGGGCTTATAAAATTGGGATTCCAGCGAAAAGCGGTATTTGTGGTGGGATTATTGCCGTTGTACCCAATAAGATGGGCATTGGAGTTTTTTCACCCTTGTTGGATGTGCGTGGTAATAGTGTGCGAGGGGTAAAGGTTTGTGAAGAACTTTCCCAACGGTTAGGTTTACATCTATTTGATTGTTCAGGTCAAGAGGCGAAATTTGATTGAAAGGTAGAGCAGACTGATTCTTGCTCCTATTGGCTGGTCTACAATAGTATACACAAGTCCAAAAAGCTCGATTTACCTATTAGCGTAGGCATCGCCCTTTATAAAAAACTTTTTGGCTTACTATTTAAGATAATATCTCAATCAAGTATCATCTAAACAAGATTAAATCAAGAGAGTCACAGATAGTTTCTTCCAACAGCAAGATAGGTATTATCGGCGCAGGGACATCAGGGGCTTATCTTGCCAGTTTTTAGCGATGCCGAAGGCAGCTAAGTATATCGCATAAAAAACAGAACATTAAAAGATCAGTTAGTTCTCTAGGTATAATAAATACATTATGAATAAGATATCAAGTATCGTAGCAGAGAAGCTTTTACCGCAACAGGGAGGTGACTCTGAGAAAGAACGCCAGTTATTTGAAATCAAGCCAGCTCCCTATATGAGCAAGCTTCTTGAAAGAGTATCTTCTCAAGCCCAGGAGTGTCAGGATACAATTCTTAAAAGCAGAGAAGCAAGGGAGTTTATCACTCAATTTACTGTTTTTCAAGATTTAGCATGGGAAGTGGTGGATGCCCGTATAAATCATGATTATCAAAGAATTATGAGTGTTGCAATAAATGCAATTGGTGATAGTTCAGGTTTACACCTCAATCCCCAGCTCAGAATATCTAAGGAACACCGAATGACTAACATTCACCGGATGCCGGGAGGTTATTTATCAGACACAGGCAATGAAGATATCCTGGCTGGATTAAGATACATGAACTATCTTTATCTATTATCAACCAATAGTGCTTTTGACAGTTTTTCAGATAACTTAGTCCCAAGGCTCAAGGATGAATTTATCGAGAATCAATTCCCCAACCTGAAACCGAGACGAATAATAGATTTGGGTTGTGGTATAGGTCACAATACTATATCTCTAAAGAATTTGTATCCAGATGCAGAGGTCATAGGGGTGGATTTTGGAGCCGCTATGCTCCGATATGGCTATGCAAATGCAAGGTTACTTAACCAGGAAATAGAATTTTATCAACAGGATGCTAGATATACTGAGTTTCCGAATGAACATTTCGACTTAGTTACAAGTTTTCTGCTACTCCACGAAATACCCAACACATCAATGAAACGAGCGATGAGTGAATGCGCTCGTCTTCTTCGTCCCGGAGGGGTTATGATGCATTTTGATTCCGGAATGTTCCTCGATCCACAAACCAAAGAAGCGAAGGTAATCCGGGATATTCAAACAGCGTGTAACAATGAAATTTTTATCGTGTCCCCTCCTTTATCTGAAATACAGAAGATAATTGAAGAGTTAGGGATGAAGCCGATTGTCACTAAAATTGGCGATCAAAATCCTGTGAATAATAATTTAGGACGGTGGCAAATAGTTGCAGGTATAAAGCTTTAACAATAAGATTTTAAATATACAAAAGACACAAATATTATGGATGTCAAAGAACGAAATTGGAATTACTTTACTAACCATTTACTCGATTGGCATGGAATTTGGACGCGATATACACCAGAAGGTGATGTCAAAGAATCATTTCAAAGTTTGAGAAGTTTTAAAAGTAATCCAGAAAAGACTAAGATCGCCCATACCAATACTTATACTTATGCAAATGGCGAAAATAAGCAACAGAGTTGGGAATTTAATTTCCTGTCAAATAGTTTAGATAATGGAATTTTTCACCCATCACGCGAGACGATGCGAGGATATTTCTTTGCTGACGGTCATGCTACTTGGGCAACAGTGGAGTTAAAACCAAACTCGTATTTTGGGATAGAATTATTCTTTAGATATGAAGATTTACGGCATAGTGTAGGTATTGTTTATGACGATAACGGAAATTTATTTCATACAGCAAATGTTCGTGAGGATTGTAATGGATTACCTAGTAAATATTGGTCAACAGAATTAAATCAATTACCAGAACGTGATTTTAGTGGTAATTGGCAAGGGATATCTATAACTATTACTCCGAATCTAAAGATTTCCGAACCAATAGGAACTCAATTTAATTGGCATAAAGAAGGGCATAAATATTACTATTTACCTGACGGTGTTTCTGTTAATTGTCCTAGTTCAATCAGTATAGGCACTCCCTTTTCTATAATCGCTAATTGGTTGATTAATAATTACGAAATGCATCAACTAATTGCTAATTATGATGAATTGGGAGTATTTTTTTCGCTGACGCTAGAAACATTCCTGATATCCAATAGTTATAAATGATTAGTACATTATTCAATTGCAAGTCCATGACAGCAGAGATTGATATAATCGCTACTCAAGTTTACAATAAAACTAAAAGATAAAATAAATAAATTATGAACGTCGCTATTATTGGCTGTGGTTATGTTGGTACTGCTATTGCTCGTAAACTAAGTGATTTAAGCTATTTGGTTACTGCAACAACAACAACTTTAGAAAGGGTAACAGAATTGCAAGCAGTTGCACAACAAGTGCTAGTAACGACTGGAGATAATGAAACCTCCTTGCTTGCAGCTTTGAAAAACCAAGATGTGGTGATTGTGACTATTGCTCCCACTGGAAACGAGCAAGTTGATGAAGATGGTTACAAAGCAACTTACCTGCATACTGCTAAAAATCTAGTTAGGATATTGCAACAAGTACCGACGGTAAAACATCTGATCTACACTGGTAGCTGTGGTGTATATGGCAATCGCAATGGAGAATGGGTGAATGAAGAATCACCTGTTGTACTTGATAACGAACATGCAAAGATATTGCACGACACTGAAAAAATCTTGTTAGCTGCGTCAAGTCTGAACCTCAAAGTTTGTATTCTCCGTCTTGGTGCAATTTACGGTTCCGGACGAGAAATTGGCAAGCGCTTTAGTAAACTTGCTGGTACAACCCGTCCAGGAAATGGGGAGCATTTTACCAATTGGATTCACCTCGACGATATTGTATCGGCTGTGAATTTTGCTCTTACCTACGAATTACAAGGTATATATAATGTGGTAAATGATACGCCTCTCACTAGTCGCGAAATGCTCAATCGTGTATGCGAAATGAATCATCTTCCCCTGGTTGAGTGGGATGCATCGTTACCGCGAAATAAAACAAATAACCAACGTGTATCGAATCAAAAACTAAAGGGATTGGGATACAATTTAATACACGCTGAAACGGAAATTTGAATTGGCTAAAAGCGCTGAAACGATCGCACTTTTCCATGAAAGCTGCATATACTAAGCCGCTTTGCCAAAAAATCAACCTGAAAACATGGCGATCGCAAATAGATTAGTAAGAATTAAACTGGTTCTGAAACTTGCTTATCTAGACGGCGAAACAAAAACAACCAAAGAGGTAGAGAACTGTTAATCGCAATTAGTCGCACTAAATGACCAGTTGTGACAATTTCAACATTATGATTCAATGCTAGGGAAACTAAGATCATTTCTGCCGATCCTCCTGGTGCTGTGACTAAAAGACAGGTTAACCAGTCCCAAGAGGTTAATTGCATCGCAAGTATAGCAGCGATCGCTCCGGCTACGAGAGTCATCCCTACAGACATCAAGGCATAGGCGACAGTCCGTTTTTTAAAGTTAGGTTTGTCTCCCCAATATTCACCAATAGTAATTCCCAAAAGCATTTGACCCAATAAGTTAATTAAAGGCGGCGGACTAAAGCTAATATCACCCACAAAAGGCAGCCAATGTAGCAAAGGATTAAACCCAATACCAATCAACAATGCACCAAAGAAATCGCCGGCAGGAATTTTAAATAATATAGCTGAATAAACTACTAATCCAGTAATTAGGAGTACTAACAAGAGTAATTCTAGTTGAGATGGATCGAAATTGAGCCAAGCAGCGTTGATTGGGAGCGTTTGCGGATAGTAATTACTAGCTGATGTCCTAGCGATGAAGGGAATTAGAACAACTACAGAGGTGACGCGAATCGCCTGAACTAGAGCAACTAAGCTAACATTTTTATTGTAATCGGCAGCGATCGCAGCCATAATTCCTACACCACCAGGAACTGTAGCCAGCATTGCTGTAAACAGGTTGGTTTTGCTAACGCGGGAGTAAATGTAACCGATACAGCCTCCACTTAACAGCAGAAATAAGGTAAGAAAAATAAATATGGGAATACAAGAAGCAATACTAGCTAGATTAGCGTGGGCATTGGAAGCGCCGACAGTTAAGCCGACAAGTGCCATTCCCACTTTTCTAGCAGTGCGATTAGGTTGGGGAGAATATTCATAAAAAATTCGACATCCTTGGAGAACCATTGTACCAGCCGCAATCCCGCCAAATATCCAGGCAATCCTGCCAATTTGGAACTTTGCGAGGAGTAAACCCAGAGGTAATGCCAGAAGTATTTCCAAGGCAAGGACAATTAGTTGCTTGCCAAATAGCTGTTGTTTGGTAACAACAAGATTTTCATGAGTGTGTTTTTCCAGACTGGGAGTACCACTTAGACTTTGGTTCATCGATACTAAGCTTTTTTTTAAGTCTAAGCTATAGGTGCAAAAGTGGATCTTCAGCGATGCGATCGCACACTACACATTACTAGAACAAGCAAAATGTTACAGGTGTAGGGTTTGGTTCTAGTAGTGAGTTGATTTTAGATTTAGATTTAAGTCAGGTTTGCTAGCTCACCTCTTGCACCAGACAATTAAAATAGTGCCAGAGATATTCCACATCCACGGACAACATTAAATATATGAACACAACTCCCTCTAAAAGAGAAACAGATGAAATGTTCAAGTGGTTAAATCGTAACCGCCAGATGTTATTAGATTTATATAAAAATCAATATATAGCTTACAATGCAAATGGAATAATTGCTCACAGCGAAAACTTGCGCGAAGTTTTAACATTAGGTAATGCTTCAAAACAGCCTTTTTTAATTTACCTAGTTCCCCGTCGCACTACTTCTATAGAAATAAATTTTACCAATTCGCTTGTATCTGTGTCTGCACCCGGACTTGTTCAGGAATCTGACTCACTAGCTTAAGGGTTCAATTAACCCACGTTTGACAGCTTCGCTTAATGCAGTGGCTTTTCTTAAAAGTCCTTCTTGATAAACCTGCATCAAGGTTTGTAAATCTGAGCGATCGCCTTCAGTAAGAAGACAAAATTTAAGGTTAGCTCCATCCAAAACGTTTCTTAATATCTGCAACATTTATTACTGCTGCAACTAACTTGTAGCAAAATTCTTTTTCTTGTCCTAAAGGTTGAAAAGGTTCACCTAAACTAATAGTTAGTGTAAATTTATCAGGTTCAAAATCCTTTAATTCTAGTTTTTGTATAACTTCTTCGCAAGAATATATTCCTTCTTCCAAATACTTGAGTTTATCTATCCAAATAGGATCTGTAATTGGTAAATTATATAAGTTTTCAACTAATAAGAAAATAGCTCGGAATTTTTTCTCGTTTTGATAATTATGTCTCGTAATTTGCCATTTAATTTGATTTGGTTTTACTAGTGCTAATGATGACTGAGCCGCTGATTTATTCAGTTCTTCATAACTTATTTCTTTATCTAAATTACCTAATAGTTCGGCAGAGGAAAATTGCTTTTTAATTTCTGGATTGAGTAGCTGTCTAGCTTGATTCAAGGTAGGATTTCCTAAGTTTTCCCATAATTGATTATGCTTGATGAGCCAATTTTCAGGTTGGTGGCATTTTGGCTCAGGTTTGACACATGGGATTCTTATAATGTCAAATATTTTAGGTTCACTGCCATTATCTAAAGTGTAATGTTCTGGATGTAAAGTGCCATTTTTTTGATTAGAAACTGGACGAAGCCACCCTGAACCATCTGTTTTCATTCCAGCAATACAAGTTCCACCATATTTAATCGATTTTGCAAGGCAAATAATTTCAAAAGTAGGCATTTTTAACCTCTTCTTCACACCCTGGTCAATATAATGTTTAGAGGTGATGAATTTTGATAGCTGTGTCTAGCTTACCTTGCAAATACTCAGCAACTAATCGGCGATGGCAATTATGAGGCTTGGCCTCACTACACAGCAAGCAACCTTCATCCAGAAGGTTTGAAGAAACCTTCTTCTCAATCTGTCTCTCTGTGATGAGTTGATTGAACCTCTCTTCATATATTGCCCAATTTATTTGCTTCTTTTTATATTCGTCAAGAATATCTTTGGTTGGAGCCAACTCAAGAATGTGAATGTATTCAATTCCCCCAATTTTCTGGAGAAGATACTCTAAATCATTTTTTTTTGTAAAACCAGCAAGCTGTGAGACGTTGTTAAGTCGCGTATCAATGACTCGCTTAACGCCAGCTTTTAGAAGTGTTTCAAAAAATTGTTCAGCTTTCTTTTGGGTAAAGCCGATAGTAAATAAGTTAACTAGCTTGCTCATGAGATTGATATTGTTCTCTATTTGTTTCTTCTACATAAGCTATTTTCTCAGCTTGAAGCTGATATGCTTTTTGAATTAACTCTTCACGCACAACAGGTTTAGCTATAGTATCTGTGTGTCTAGGATTAATATCGTAAGGATTGATATCAAAAAGAGAAAGCTGTTTTCCAGATTGATTCACATCATCAAAATCTTTAGATAAATGCAAGAATTTATCTAGGTTATGTATCTTTAGTAATCTTGCTTCTAAGTATTCATGTGACTCTAGTTCACCATTCTTATGAATATGCTGAATTTCTAATCCAGCCTTCTTCAAATGTGGACATACCAAGATAGCTCTATGACAGACGATAGGATCTTGTTCAGCACACATCAAAGTAATTTGGTGTTGTTTAGCACCCTTGATAAGACGATTTAATCCTATGGCAAAGGCTTCTGTTGCAGCAATCAAATCGTAGCGAGCCATACCTTCTACGTAACAACTTCTATCATTGGGACGGGCACCAAGGTAATTACAAAGAGGGACATAAGCAATATTTTTAGTTTTCAGTGCTGCCTTTAAAGAAGCTTGATTGAATTGCGGAAATCTACGGCTATAAGGACTAGAACGAACATCTGCTACAGCAGTAACTCCATGTTGCATCAAAAGTCTGATAAAAGTTTCTATTGAATTATTTGAGTGCCCAATAGTGAATGTTTTCATAATTTATCATCTACTGTCATATTTTTTAGAGTACTCAAGGCGCTGCTACTGTAATAGTAACCAAAAAGAATAGTCCAATAAAGAATAGTCAAATTAAGAGTATTAACTAAAAATCGGGACTGAGAAATACATCTCAGTCCCGATAAAAAAGCGGGCTAACCGCTATTTATATGGTTAACCCGTGCAGCTTTGGGAACGCGCAGAGAAATTGTTATTGCAATACCAACTTCACATTGGCGTTTTGCAGACCGCGCTGTTTCACTTCAGCCAAAGTTTTGTTAACGGCATACTTTTGGTTGATTGAGTTGATCAACTCGGTTTGGTTGTGCTTCTTAGCAACGCCCCACAGGTCAGCGATTAGGTCAAAAGAACCATCGCCATTGCGAGACCAGCCGAGGTCATATTCGCCTTCCAACACAGCAACGATGTCAGAACGGACACGCTGACCGTTATAACCACGGACATCAGCTTCAGTCTTTACGCTGATACCGAGGTCGCGCAAGGAAGCCTTGAGGATTTCGGCATCGGTGATTTTGGTACGCAGGGTGCTAAAGTGAGACATTTGGGTTTCCTCCAATGAGAAGATTGAGAAAAACGACAACGGTTTGTTTTGGGCGAAGCCGCGCTTAACAGGATGCGGCTTTTCTTATAACTGCTAGCATTTTCAGCTAGCCTTTCCCCCTGGGATGGCAGAGGAAAGCTTTTAAAACTCCATTCGCTGATATTCAGCTACGGAGGATGCTGCGGGGCGCGCGCGCTGTCTGGCCCAATCTCTCAGAGCCGTTACTTGTTCTTGCATCGTTCGAGACAGCGGCAATGTTGCCTTCAGTGCAGCAATAATATCTAGTTGGGTGAACTCCCGATCTTGGGCAAAAGCTTCATACATTGCCGCAACGATCGCTTGTTCTATTTCTGCCCCAGAAAAGCCATCAGACATCTTGGCTAGTTGCTCAAGATCGAATCGAGAGATGTCTTCACGGCGCTTGGTCAGATGAATATTGAAAATATCCTGCCGTTCTTCCGGTGTTGGCAGATCGACAAAGAAAATTTCATCAAAGCGTCCTTTCCTCAGAAACTCGCCAGGTAAGCGTTCTACTCTATTGGCTGTTGCCATTACAAACACTGGTGATTTCTTATCTTGCATCCAGGTGAGGAAAGAGCCGAAGATTCTACTTGAAGTCCCCCCATCAGAATCAGAGGAACCTCCACTACCAGCAAAGGATTTATCTAATTCATCGATAAACAAAATCGCTGGGGAAATAGATTCTGCTGTTTTCAAAGCGTTCCGCAGATTTGCCTCGCTTCGTCCCACCATTGAGCCGTCATAGACTCGCCCCATATCCAACCGCAACAGTGGTAAACCCCACAGCCGGGAAGTAGTTTTGGCAATTAAAGACTTACCGCAACCGGGAACTCCTAAAATTAACATCCCCTTTGGTTGAGGCAAACCATATTCTCTCGCCCTTTCTGTAAAAGCGTTAGAGCGTTGCTTGAGCCATCTTTTTAACTCTTCTAAGCCACCTACAGCATCAATAGTTTCATCTTCTTCAATGTATTCTAAGATGCCATTGCGCCGAATTAGTTGCTTTTTCTCAGATAAAACGATGTCTACTTCATCTTCTGTTAAACGCTCTTTAGTTACCTGTGCCTTACGGTAGACTTTCTCAGCTTCATCTTTAGTTAGACCTAAAGCAGCTCTAAGAAGTTTTTCTCTGGCTTCTGTTGTCAGTCGCCGACCACGGTTTTGCTCTATATGGTGAGTTAAGACTTTATTCAACTCAGCCATATCTGGCAATGTAAAGTCGAGAACAACAACTTCTTTTTCCAGTTCTATAGGTACTTGTTGCATCGGAGACATCAGAACGATGTTCTTTTGCATACCTTTGAAACTAGCGATCGCATCACGTAACGATCTGTTAGTTGCAGGCGCATCTATAAAGGGATGTAAATCTTTAAGAATAAATATACTTGGTTCTTTCTGCCGGATGATCCACTCAATCGCCGCCTCTGGAGACACAGTATTATGTTGGGTGACATTCCGGGGTTGACCATACTCAACAATCCCGTGTGTTACTGTCCAAACAAATACTCGGCGCTGGGGCTTTAACAACTGGGCGATTGTGGAAATTGCTTGCTCGGCCCGCTCTTCCTCGGAGGTAACAAGGTAGATTAAAGGGTATTGAGCTTGAATTAGGATCTTGAGCTCTTCGTTCATACTTCGACCTACTTGAGACCTTATAGAGACAGTAGAGACATTGCTTCTGGTAAAGAAAACCGAATCATGAATATTTATCTAGCAAGGAACTAACTCTTCCTCACCCTTGGGATTGGTTTCACCTTCATCCATCTCATTAAGAGAAAGGTGCTCTTGACCAACTACTCCTGGTTGATTACCTAAACTAACCAGTTCCCCATCACGTAAGACTAGTGAGCTATCACAAGTTGGGCATGAATAAACTCTATGAGTCCGCCCATAAGAAGAATCTTCTAACTCGTCAACCAATTCTTGATTGGATAGGTAAAAACCAAGGGCACGTTCGGCAAGTTCTGACATTGGCTCGGAATCAACTGCTGAACGAATCTTCAGTTTTCTGTGCAACTCTGGCGATAAATACAAAGTGACCTTTTGCTTAGTTTGCGTTTGCATATAACTCTTTAACGGTCTTACCCGGGTATGTATATCAAGTTATCGGTTCTTTTATTGGTTGTCAAGACAGCAAAACGTTTTAACGCCATATTTGTTACATTTGTTTACATTAGGGGCTGAGATTCTGTTTATAAGTAGCCATCATGTCATGAACTGTTTGCACTAGAACATTTGATAGGTTGTGGTTCGTAGTCAGTGAGTGGCATAGTTTTCACAACAATGGGACGATAAATTATTAGATAAGCTATCTCTAAGGCTGTATGTGTAAAGAAATAAGTCCAACTCAACAAAATAAAGATATTGTTCTTCAGTTCTATGAAGCTTTCGACAGGCGGAATATTAGCCAAGCTTTCGCACTTCTGACCCCTAATTTTGTCGCTCACATGGCTGGCACACCTGCCCCTCTTGACAGTGAAGGTTTTAAACAGTTCGGTATGGCTTTCTACTTAGCCTTTACGAACGGTCAACATACATTTGACCAGGTGCTTGTTGAAGGAGATAAAGTGGTTACTTGTGGAACATTTACAGCTACGCATCTTGGTGACTTCCAAGGTCTTCCTTCAACAGGTAAGCAAATTAAGTTATCAATCATGCATATTGATCGCGTTGAAAACGGCAAAATTATAGAGCATTGGGGGCAAGGCGATGCACTTGGATTGATGCAACAGTTGGGTATTGTCTTTTTACCAGGGCCTGCGCTTTTGCCACATATTCTTAAAAGTCTTTTATCAAAGCTGTTTAAGAAGCCAACAGGAATTAATATACTTGGGTGTTTGATTTTCTGAACAAGGGGGGTGTGCGAGATTTTTCCCGGAACGGGAATTAGCCATCGCTAAACCAACAATTGCCTGACTTGGCTTATTTTTTGATTATTTGCAGCGTA
Organism: uncultured Nostoc sp.; assembly: GCF_964247315.1. GTDB lineage: Bacteria > Cyanobacteriota > Cyanobacteriia > Cyanobacteriales > Nostocaceae > Nostoc. Next base: position 29,059 of record NZ_CAXTTT010000053.1, on the reverse strand, counting down.
AGCGGATTAAAGTTGAATACCTTTCCGGTTGTAAACAACTGATATCCACAGGAGATGCCAGCGAATGACAATAGCATAGAAAAAAGAGACACCGAGCCGATTACAACACCACTGGCGATGAAAAGAGCGATTCCTATCCCGATCAACACCCATCCCAGTTTCCGATTATCGCGCCCACCCCAATTCAGAGCTACTACGCCTCCCATACACAGCAAAATTCCAGGTGTGCTGCGTAAGTAGACGCTCACATAAATACTTGTACTTAAAAATGTAATGCCTGCTAGGATTAGTCCTAAGCCAATAAGCTTACTGGCAAGGATTACTTGTTCTTCTTCTTTACCGATGGTAGGCGGTGTAATTTTTGTTGGCGCGGAGTTTGGTGTAGGATTTTTTGTGGCAGATGCATAGTGCTGCTGCACCCTAAACATGAAAGTTATTTTGTCTCCTTGCCCAAGCGAAACTCTGTCTCCCGGATGCAGTGGAGAAAAAACTTGAGGCTGAAGTTTCGCACCGTTAATGTATGTACCATTAGAACTACCCAAATCGGTTATATGGTAGTCATCTCCATTTATCCAAATTTGCGCGTGGATGCGAGATGCCACATCGGAATCTGGTAAGCCAGAAACATCAATATTTGGTGGTTTTTGGTCGTTTGGCTTACCGATACAAATTACAGAAAGATTTGCTGGAAATTGCAAAGATGTGTTGGTTTGGAAGTGAAAAAGCTCCAAAGTTAGCTCGGCTGTCTGAGATGCACTGTACATAATTTGTGTTATAAAGCACTTATTATCAGCTTCCTCTACTGGGAACTAAAAAGAGAATGGTAAATATCCTGAAACAATATTGAATTTTTAATGAGCGATGTTTTGGTGCAGTTTATGCAGTAGTTTCCTAATTTGTGAATAACTTGTAAATTGGCAAAAGTATCGATCTGAGTTTCTGGTATTTCTATAAAATCAGTGACTTTGGCAAAATGTATAATGTAAATGGCTACTGCTAATAAAATCTGTAGTTTGGGGCGAAGAATTTATCGGTTTGCCGCCAGCGTTAGCGGAGTCACTGCCCTGTTAATCATTCTGTGGGGTTGTATTGCAAGTGATTTTAACGCCAGAGCGATCGCCTGGAAAACTTATAGCAACTCCCGTTATGGTTTTGAATTTCCATATCCGAGTAACTGGACTTCATTAGCAGCATCAGAAAATGGTGATGGGATTGCGTTTATTTCACCACAGGATAACTCAGTGGAAATTCGCGGGTGGGCAAGCCAGCAGCTACCAAACGATCAAGAGTCTGTGAAAAAGATAAAATCCAACTTTCAGACCGCTCAAGGAGTATCTGGGGTGCTGGTCGTAGAAGTCGATCGACGAGCAGGTTTAATGACACTGACGCTAACTCAGAGTCAAGTGAAATATCATTTACAGGGACGGAGCAAAAGCCAAGAATTTCAAAATTACTATCGTTTGTTTTATTACATTGCCCAGCAGTATCGAATTTCAAAGTTTTAATGAGGCATTGGGCATTGAAAAGAGACAGGGTAGACAAGGAAGAGATTTATTGAGTAATTTCTCCTTGTCTCCCTTGTCCCCTGTTCCTCACTCCCCTCAAAATCCACATCTCCTCCAGAATAATAATTAAGAGGGTACAGAAACCTGATAGATTTAGCTATCAGCGAGTAAAAACTGGTGAAGATGAAAGTCCTGGTTATTGGTGGTGATGGATATTGCGGTTGGGCAACTGCTCTTTACCTTTCCAATCGAGGTTATGAAGTTGGAATTCTAGATAGTTTGGTGCGGCGGCACTGGGATAATGAACTTGGTGTCGAAACTCTCACTCCGATCGCACTAATTCAACAACGTCTCCAGCGCTGGCAAGATTTGACAGGTAAATCTATCGATTTGTTCATCGGCGATATTACTAATTACGAATTTCTTCATAAAACATTACAGCAATTTCAGCCAAATGCACTAGTGCATTTTGGTGAACAGCGTTCGGCCCCATTTTCCATGATTGACCGAGAACACGCAGTTGTTACCCAGGTCAATAATGTAGTTGGTACGTTGAACTTACTGTACGCCATGCGGGAAGATTTCCCGGACTGTCATTTGGTGAAGCTGGGAACGATGGGTGAATACGGTACACCCAACATTGATATAGAAGAAGGGTATATCACCATTGAACACAATGGACGCAAGGATACCCTACCTTATCCCAAGCAACCCGGTTCAATGTACCATTTAAGCAAAGTCCATGATAGTCATAACATCCACTTTGCTTGCCGGATTTGGGGATTGCGGGCAACGGATTTAAATCAAGGTGTAGTTTACGGCGTCTTAACTGAAGAGACGGGGATGGACGAACTATTGATTAATCGGCTGGATTACGATGGTGTGTTTGGTACAGCACTGAACCGCTTTTGTATTCAAGCAGCGATCGGACATCCCTTAACTGTCTACGGTAAAGGTGGACAAACTCGCGGATTTTTAGATATTCGGGATACAGTACGATGTGTGGAATTAGCGATCGCTAATCCTGCCCAATCAGGTGAATTCCGCGTATTTAACCAATTTACCGAACAATTTAGCGTCGGCGATTTGGCATTGATGGTGAAAAAAGCTGGTAATGCTATCGGATTGAACGTAGAAATCAATCATTTAGATAATCCCAGAGTTGAAAAAGAAGAACATTACTTCAACGCTAAAAATACAAAATTGCTTGATTTAGGTTTACAGCCTCACTTGCTCTCTGATTCTCTCCTCGATTCTCTGTTAAACTTTGCTATCAAGTATCAGACGCGAGTCGATCACAAACAAATTCTGCCTAAAGTCTCTTGGCACAGAAATTAGAGTAAACCCCAGTAAATCGTGGGTCTAAAATTGGTCGTCGTATTCTAGCACAATATGACGACTAACTAGTTATTATTTATCAGGCGTATCGTCCAGCTACTACTAAATTTGCCGTTTACTACATTTATTTCGACTGTACGGAGTTGATCACACCACAAAAGAGAGTCTATTCTGTGTTTGATACCGAAATGCAAGCAAAGCTGAGATTATCTGCCTGGACTGAATAGTTTTTTATGAGAATTGCTCTATTTACCGAAACCTTTTTACCCAAGGTTGACGGCATTGTAACGCGCTTGCGCCATACTGTTGACCATTTACAGCGTAGTGGTAATCAAGTGCTGGTGATTGCCCCTGATGGAGGCATCACAGAACACAAAGGCGCTAAAGTTTACGGCGTTACTGGCTTTCCTCTGCCATTGTATCCAGAATTAAAAATGGCACTTCCCCGCCCAGCTATTGGGTACGCCTTAGAAGAGTTCAAGCCAGATGTTATCCATGTTGTGAATCCAGCAGTTTTAGGTTTATCTGGCATATTTTATAGCAAAATCCTCAAAATACCCTTAGTAGCGTCTTATCACACGCATTTACCCCAATATCTCCAGCATTACGGCTTGGGGATGCTGGAAGGTTTTCTTTGGGAACTGCTCAAAGGCGCTCATAATCAAGCAGCTTTGAATCTGTGTACCTCCACAGCAATGGTGGAGGAACTGACAGCACACGGTATTGAACGTGTAGATTTATGGCAGCGCGGGGTGGATACTGAATTATTTCACCCCGATTTAGCTAGTGTAGAAATGCGATCGCGCCTATCAAAAAATCATCCAGAAAGTCCATTGCTACTTTACGTTGGGCGACTTTCGGCTGAAAAAGAAATTGAGCGTATCAAACCAATTTTAGAAGCCATTCCCGAAGCGCGGTTAGCATTGGTTGGAGATGGGCCCCACCGTCAAGCATTGCAAAAACACTTTGCTGGCACAAACACTTATTTTGTTGGCTATCTTATGGGTCAAGAGTTAGGTTCTGCCTTTGCGAGTGCTGATGCCTTCATCTTTCCTTCCCGTACAGAAACACTAGGCTTAGTACTACTAGAAGCGATGGCTGCTGGCTGTCCCGTGGTAGCAGCTCGTTCCGGGGGAATTCCTGATATTGTGACAGATGGGGTAAATGGATATCTTTTTGAGCCAACAGCAAATGTTCAAGGAGCGTTAGCTGCTACTATTCGACTCTTAGAACAAAAACAACAACGAGACACTATCCGTCAAAATGCCCGCCAGGAAGCAGAAAGTTGGGGTTGGGCAGCTGCCACCAAGCAGCTACAAGATTACTATCAAAAGGTGATATTTTCTGAACAGTTGGCAAAATAAGGGAGTGGGCAGTAGGGAGTGGGGAGATGAGGGAGACAAGAGGGACAAGGCGGATAAAGAAAATAACCATGCCCAAAATCTAAAACTCTAAAATCTAAAATTACCATGACACTCCCCAACCCTGGCAGCGTCTTGGCTACATTAACTGAACTGACTCAAGTTAATCGTACTCACGCCTTACTGCGTCGCGTCAAAGACTTATCTGTTAATGAATTTGTTTGCTTACTCGACTTCATAACTGCTGAGTTCCAGCAATTTCTTAGAGCCATTGAACTGATCAATAATGAAGCTCTAGAAACTATGTTGGAGAAAGTGCTAGAAGCTATCACACTCAAAATTGGTCAAATTCTCCAAGCAGAACATACAGCCATTTTTTTAGTTGATTATGACAAAGGTCAACTGTGGTCAAAAGTTCCTCAAGATAATACTCAAAAATTCTTAGAAATTCGTACTCCCATTACAGTGGGTATCCCCGGTCATGTTGCTAGTACAGGTCAATATTTAAATATATCTGAAACTTATACTCATCCCCTATTTAGCCCAGAACTTGAAAAACAAATGGGCTACAAAATCCATAATATTTTATGTATGCCTGTTATCAGTAGCAAAAACCAGACTGTAGCGGTGGTTCAACTAGCTAATAAAACTGGGAATGTTCCGTTTAATCATGATGATGAAGAACGTTTTCGAGATTTTGCCGCTTCGATTGGTATTATCCTGGAAAGCTGCCAATCTTTTTATGTAGCGGCTCGTAATCAAAGAGGCGCAACAGCTTTGTTGCGGGCAACTCAGACACTGGGGCAAAGTTTAGATTTAGAAGCAACTTTGCAGATAGTCATGGAACAAGCTCGAATTTTAATGCAAGCAGACCGCAGCACACTATTTTTATATCGTAAAGAGCTGAACGAACTCTGGACGAAAATTGCAGTAGCAGCAGATGGCACAAACTTGATAGAAATTCGCATTCCCGCTAACCGTGGCATTGCTGGATATGTGGCTTCTACTGGTGAAGCCTTAAATATTTCTGATGCTTATAAAGACCCCCGTTTTGACCCGACTACAGATAAAAAAACCGGTTATATAACTCGCAATATTCTGTGTTTACCAGTATTTAATTCTGCAAACGAATTGATTGGCGTTACACAATTAATTAATAAGCAACAAAGCAGCTTTACTGCTTCTGATGAAGAGTTTATGCGAGCTTTTAATAATCAGGCCGGAATTGCTTTAGAAAATGCTCGCTTGTTTGAAAATGTACTGTTAGAAAAACAGTATCAAAAAGATATTTTACAAAGTCTGTCAGATGCTGTGATTTCTACAGATATGGCAGGACAGATTGTAACGATTAATGATGCAGCTCTAGAGTTGCTGGGTTGTCCGATAGGAGACGCTAATAGTAAGAACAACAAGCTTTTATGGGAACAAAATTTGATTGGTCGATTAGTTTGGGAAGTTGTGCCAATTGAAAATCTCCAAATGCGACTAGAAGATAGTCTAAAAACTGGAGCTAAACATTATGTGCCAGAGCAAAGTTTGATACTGGGACTTTACCAAGTGCTGAGTGAAAATCAGGACGGGCTAAACGCTCCGCTACCGTTAACAGGACTTAGGAATCAGCATTCAATTTTAGCAGTGCACGATCGCACTAACCCCGATACTTTTATTCCCTGGAATCAACCTCTGACACCTCAATCTGAGTTTCTCACTTCTAATGAGGTACAAACATTAGAACGCAATATCAATCTTACTGTTAATCCCCTAACTAACCCAGAAGGCGGTGTACGCGGTGGTTTAGTGGTCTTAGAAGACATTACTCAGGAAAAACGGATGAAAACTACCATGTCCCGTTACCTGACGCCCCATGTAGCTGAACAAGTTATGGCACTAGGGGAAGATGCTTTAATGGTAGGCGAACGGAAAGAAGTAACTATCTTGTTTTCTGATATCCGGGGCTACACAACACTTACGGAAAATCTCGGTGCAGCTGAGGTGGTATTGCTGCTCAATCAGTATTTTGAAACGATGGTGGAAGCGGTTTTTAACCACGAAGGCACTCTTGATAAATTTATTGGTGATGCCTTAATGGCGGTATTTGGTGCGCCTCTACCATTGACAGAAAATCATGCTTGGAGGGCTGTACAGTCAGCGTTAGATATGAGACGCCGCTTAGAGGAATTTAACCAACGGCGAATTATCCAGGCGCAGCCGCAAATTCGTATTGGCATTGGCATTAGTTCTGGGGATGTGGTTTCGGGTAATATTGGTTCCCGCAAACGGATGGATTACACCGTCATTGGAGATGGTGTAAATTTGAGTTCGCGCTTGGAAGCGGTAACTAAGGATTACGGTTGTAATATTCTTTTAAGTGAATTTACTTACCAATTGTGCAGCGATCGCATTTGGGTGCGCCAGTTAGATAAAATCCGAGTCAAAGGGAAACACCAGGCAGTTAATATCTACGAGTTAATTGGCGATCGCACTACTCCCCTAGATGCCAACACTCAAGAGTTTTTATTTCACTATCATACCGGACGCGATGCTTATTTATCGCGCAACTTCTCACAAGCGATCGCCTGTTTTGAAGCCGCCAAATCCATCCAACCCCAAGACCAAGCTGTTGATATCCACCTAGAGCGTGCGCGTAATTATCAACAAACGCCGCCTCCAGAGTCCTGGGATGGTGTCTGGACAATGTTTACTAAGTAGTCATTTGTCATTGGTCAATTCCCCATGCCCAATGCCCCATTCAACCTTGAGTCTCTCCCTGGTCATCTTGAAAGGGAGCTTCGCCAATTCCTAGCTCTTTTTTAGAGCGTTTCAATTGTTTCCACAGATCCTTTATTTGTTCGTAAGCTGCACCTGGAGGCACTTTTCCACCTGTTTCTAAGTTGCAAATGTAACTTACCCGTTGAGCAAATTCCTGTAGATTTGCATTAAAAACCAAGTTTTCTGGCTTAACCTGACCGTAGTAGCGGCCGCGAGGGAAGAGAAAATCATCCTTATTCACTATTTTTTTCTCCATTTATTCAATTCACCTTGTGTTTGGATTTTTGAAGCTCACTAGCTAACCTAATCTTTTTTTTGTCAGATTAGGGGAAATCAAATCATCTAACTCCTTTTCCAATTATTGATGCAGGAATTGGTTGATTCAGATTTTGTGGCTAGAAGATTAAGCTTGAAATACTTACGTTGTAAATATTACAAAAAAAGTTTCAAATACAGTAACTAGAGAGACTATTTGATTTTCCTCCCTGTTGTCAATTTATCTCATCTTAATTTATGAAGTTCAAATTGTAATTAGCTCCAGTCCAAACCTTGAGGTACAATTTATTAAAATATATCAGTATATATTAGTAATTTTTTATTCTAAAAAAACTAAATCCTTCCTGGTAAAACCACTTAGGTAAATATATTATATATAAAAGCTAATTGTCCTCTGTTAAAAGTTAGAGATTCAGTTTTAAATTTTTGGTAACTGGTTATTAAGCAGCGATCAAGAAGAGGAAATTGGGCTGGGAATTGGTTATTAATTATTTTATCCTGCCCTTGCTTCCTCTTAAATAATCACCAATGGCTAATAGTTAATAACTAAAGATAAAATGGTGAAGCCTCAAAGGACAAACAACTTTTGTCCATCGCCTAAAACATTACCTGCCACCATGTCTGTTAATTCCAAGTTATACGAAGGTAAAGCAAAAATTCTTTATACAACGGACGATCCAGAAGTCTTGTTGGCTGATTTTAAGGACGATGCCACAGCGTTTAACGCCCAAAAGCGTGGCAACATCGAAGGGAAAGGAAAAATTAATTGTAGCATTTCCAGTCAGCTTTTTAAACAGTTGGAGGCTTATGGTATAAAGACTCACTTTATTGACAGCCCTGCCCCGAATCAAATGCGGGTAAGGGCTGTAAAGATTTTACCCTTAGAAGTAGTGATCAGAAATATTGCTGCTGGCAGTCTGTGTCAGCAAACAGGATTACCAGTGGGTACAATTCTGAAACAGCCTTTGGTTGAATTTTATTACAAAAACGATCAATTAGGAGATCCTTTGTTGACAAGCGATCGCCTGTACTTGCTAGAACTAGCAACTGCGGAACAAGTAGACGCAATTACACATCTAGCATTGCAAATCAATGAATTTCTGAATAACTTTTGGCAGCGGTGTGGCATTACCCTAGTAGACTTCAAACTAGAGTTTGGTTTGGACTCACAACAGCAGTTGCTCTTGGCAGATGAAATTAGCCCCGACACCTGCCGTTTGTGGGATACCGCAGAAAAGGACTCAAATCGGCGAGTAATGGACAAAGATCGCTTTCGCCGAGACTTAGGAAATGTAGAGGATGCCTACCAGGAGGTTTTACAAAGAGTGCTAAAAGCAGTAGAAACTATAAATTAACCAGGTAAAAACCAAAAGGTCAGAAGGAATTATATTTAACTTTTGCCTTTTGCCTTTTGCCTTGTAAAGTAAAAAAGCAAAAGAAAAAATTATGTTTTGAGTTTTACCTTGGGCATAAGGGCATTATTGCCTTGTGATGGTGTGTGTGTGGTCGTGAAGAGGAATATAAGTAAAATGCGTTTATCTCCCGTATTGCTGGCAGCAGTAGCAATTGCAGCCCCTTTGGGTGGCTCATTGAGTGCGAATGCAGAAACCGCCAACAATTCCAAACAGTCAACAAAAGTTTTGACACTAGAAAAAAATCAACACTCAGAAAAGGACACTGGTCAGGTTAACTCTAGTAAAAGTCTAGAATCTCAACCTAAATCTACAGCAACTATAGAGGCAGAGCGTCCCCAATCCCGCGTCGTCGCAATTTACCCTGCCAACCCAGCAGCAGGCGCGACCCCAAAGGTAATTGTGCCAACCTCCACAACGCCAACAATTGCACAAATCCCTGAAATCAATCCTAGCCCTACTCAACAGCCGTCTCCGGCTCCAGACATTCCACCGCCAGAAATTCAACAACCAACGCCTTCCCCAACTCCTGAGACCACTCCAGTTCCAGAAAATGTAAATCCACCGACAACAGAACCTTTATTACCCAGAACTCCAGAACCATCAGCTACTCCAGATATTCCCCCCCCAGCCAGTCAACAAAGAACACCTGCGTTATTCCCAGGCGCTACTCCCAGTCCGCAGAATGTTAATCCGCCGACAACTCCGGGCAATACTCCATTCCCAGGCACTACTCCCAGTCCGCAGAATGTTAATCCACCGACAACTCCGGATAATACTC
>NZ_CAXTTT010000053.1:7554-19517 GCF_964247315.1 uncultured Nostoc sp. | reverse complement strand
GGCACTACTCCCAGTCCGCAGAATGTTAATCCACCGACAACTCCGGATAATACTCCATTCCCAGGCACTACTCCCAGTCCGCAGAATGTTAATCCACCGACAACTCCGGATAATACTCAACCCAACACAGCCCCAGAAGCCAATGACCCCCGCGTACTGGTATCGGAAGTAGTAGTTAGATCCCAGTCTGGCCAACTATCACCAGAACTGGAAAGCCAAGTTTACAGAGTAATTCGTACCCAACCAGGACAAACCACAACCCGCAGCCAACTGCAAGAAGATATTAACGCCATTTTTGGTACTGGCTTCTTCTCCAACGTCCAAGCAGCGCCAGAAGATACCCCCTTGGGAGTGCGGGTGAGCTTTGTTGTGCAACCTAATCCCATCCTCAATAAAGTAGAAGTGCAAGCCAATCCTGGAACTGGTGTCGCTTCTGTACTACCAGCTAACACTGTGGATGAAGTATTTCGGGAGCAGTATGGCAAAATCCTCAACTTGCGTGACTTACAAGAAGGCATCAAGCAGTTAAACAAGCGGTATCAAGACCAAGGTTATGTACTAGCCAACGTGATTGGAGCGCCACAAGTCTCTGAAAGCGGAGTTGTTATCTTACAAGTAGCAGAAGGGGTAGTAGAAAACATTAGAGTCCGGTTCCGCAACAAAGATGGTCAAGAAACAGACGAGAAAGGACAACCAATTCGGGGACGGACACAAGATTACATCATTACACGAGAAGTGGAGTTGAAGCCAGGACAAGTATTCAATCGCAACACAGTGCAAAAAGACCTACAGCGCGTGTATGGACTGGGACTGTTTGAAGATGTGAATGTGTCCCTTGACCCAGGTAGTGACCCCAGCAAGGTGGATGTAGTCGTGAATGTAGCTGAACGCAGCAGCGGTTCTATTGCGGCTGGGGCAGGGATTAGTTCAGCTAGCGGACTTTTTGGAACAGTAAGTTATCAACAGCAAAACCTGAACGGTAGGAACCAAAAATTGGGGACAGAAATACAGGTGGGAGAACGGGAACTACTGTTTGACGTGCGGTATACCGACCCCTGGATCGCAGGAGATCCTTACCGGACTTCCTACACAACCAATATTTTCCGCCGCAGTTCTATTTCGTTGATTTTTGATGGTCAAGATGAAGACATTAGGACGTTTAATCCAAATAATCCCACCGATGTAGATTCTCAGGATCGCCCCCGCATTCTCCGTCTAGGTGGTGGTGTCACCTTTACCCGTCCCTTGTCTGCCAATCCTTATAAAACTTCTGTCTGGACTGCCTCAGCGGGTTTACAGTATCAACGAGTTTCTGCCCGTGATGCTGATGGCAATCTCAGAAGAACAGGAGCGGTATTTGATGATGATAATGGAAACCGCATCAGTGAGGAAATTCCACTGACTCTCTCTAGCGGCGGTCAAGACGATTTACTACTGTTTCAAGTAGGGGCACAGCGCGATCTCCGTAATAACCCGCTGCAACCCACTAGCGGTTCTTATCTCCGCTTTGGAGTCGATCAGTCAGTCCCTGTAGGGTTAGGCAACATCTTCCTAACCAGATTGCGGGGTAGCTACAGCCAATATTTACCCATTAAGCTAATTAGCCTCAGCAAAGGGGCACAAACCTTAGCATTTAACCTGCAAGCAGGAACCATTATCGGTGACTTGCCTCCCTACGAAGCTTTTACCCTTGGGGGTAGCAACTCCGTCCGGGGTTATGAAGAAGGAGCATTAGGTAGTGGACGCTCTTATGTGCAAGCATCAGTTGAGTATCGGTTTCCAGTTTTTTCAGTAGTCAGTGGCGCACTATTTTTTGATCTAGGCAGTGACCTGGGAACTAGTACTAGGGCCGCTGAAGTGTTGAACAAAAATGGCAGTGGCTATGGTTATGGTCTTGGCGTTCGCGTCCAGTCTCCACTGGGGCCAATTCGGATTGATTACGGTATCAACGATGATGGTGATAGCCGGATTAATTTTGGTATTGGCGAAAGATTTTAATTAGTCATTAATCATTAGTCATTGGTCATTAGTGAATCATAAAGGACTAATGACAATTCTCTTTCCTAATGAGCTTGCTAATTTTTACATTTACCTCAATACTGTTCCGATAAAGGGATTAATGAGATTTTTCGGGGAATATCAGGGATTTTACCAAAACAGACGATGAACAATACTAAAGGAAATATATTAATTTTTCAGCTATGCGACAGCACACTCTAGCAGCCAAAATCACCCAAATAGGGGTGGGATTGCATAGCGGTGTGAATACCCAAGTGCGGATACTACCAGCTGAGGCGGGAAGTGGACGCTACTTTGTGCGGGTGGATTTACCGGATTTGCCGATAATTCCAGCCCAAGTTGCGGCAGTTAGTCACACTATTCTCTCAACTCAGTTGGGTAAGGGTGAGGTATGTGTTCGTACGGTAGAGCATTTGTTAGCAGCACTTTCGAGTATGGGCGTGGATAATGCCCGAATTGAAATTGATGGCCCAGAAGTCCCACTTTTAGATGGTTCAGCAAGTGTGTGGACAGCCAATATTGCCCAAGTTGGCCTAGTCTCACAACCCGTTAACAATCAAGTTCAGGCTGTTACAGAACCAATATGGGTCTATCAAGGGGATGCCTTTGTATGTGCCCTCCCAGCACCAGAAACCCGCTTTAGTTATGGTATTGATTTTGACCTACCTGCCATTGGCAATCAATGGTATAGTTGGTCACTAACTGCTGAACTAGGAAAAACTTCTGCTAGCTTTGCTACGGAAATTGCTCCTGCTCGTACTTTTGGGTTACTGCATCAAATTGAACACTTACAAAAAACAGGGTTAATTAAAGGTGGTAGTTTGGATAATGCCCTCGTTTGTGGCCCAGAAGGCTGGCTAAATCCACCGTTGAGATTTGCAAATGAGCCAGTCCGTCATAAAATCTTGGATTTAGTAGGAGATTTGAGTTTACTAGGGACTTTTCCTCGTGCTCATTTTTTAGCGTATAAAGCCAGTCATAATTTACACATTCAACTTGCTCAAAGAATTTTAGACTATGGGATTAGAACTAAAGCCTAAAATCTAGGATTATTAAGGCTTTGGATATACGCCTGCCTACTCAACTTTTAGATAAAAAATCAACTACACGGCCAATGTCAATCCTTACTGAAGTGAATACCATCGATACGACTACACCTACATCTACCGAACCACAGGCGATAAATGAAATTACAATCAGTTCTGAGATTAAAACAACTTTTACATCCGAAGAAATTCAGAAATTGCTACCCCACCGCTATCCATTTTTACTTGTAGATAAAATAATTGACTACGTACCAGATGAAAAAGCTGTTGGGGTTAAAAATGTCACTATCAACGAACCTCATTTTCAAGGACATTTCCCTGAACGTCCACTGATGCCAGGGGTGCTAATTGTTGAAGCAATGGCACAAGTTGGAGGCATTGTCCTAACTCAAATGTCTTCGGTAGCAGGCGGGCTGTTTGTCTTTGCTGGTATCGATAAAGTCCGCTTTCGTCGCCAGGTCGTGCCGGGGGATCAACTAGTAATGACGGTGGAACTGTTATGGGTAAAACAACGTCGTTTCGGTAAGATGCAAGGTCGTGCCGAAGTTGATGGTCAACTTGCTTGTGAAGGAGAATTAATGTTTTCTTTAGTTAGCTAAAAGTTTGCTTTCGTGGTATAGGCATAGCCGTGAAATGCCCCTACTGAATCCTGAAACAGGATAACAGTTAAAAGATATCCACAATAGCATCTGATAATTTCTTGATTTTCGCCGCCCTCTCTACGAGACGCACTCACAAACACACTTAACTTGCTTTGCCCGACACTTTCGTTCACTGAAATATTTCACACTCAACAACGCCAGTCGCCTCAATGAGGCGGTAGTCGGTACAACTCTCTTAACCAGAGTAACGCGCTGCCTCAAAAACCCCGCCTGGCGCTTGATTATTAAGACAGTTCTGGAGATTCACCCTTGAAAACGCTAATTCATCCAACTGCTGTAATTCATCCAAAATCGGAACTCCACCATACAGTGCAAGTCGGTGCCTATGCTGTGATTGGAGCGCATGTCAAAGTGGGCCCTGAAACAATAATCGGCGCTCATGCAGTGCTAGAGGGGCCTTGTGAAATTGGGGCGCAAAATCAGATTTTTACAGGTGCAGCCATCGGCATGGAACCCCAGGATCTGAAGTTTGTAGGAGAACCAACCTGGGTCAAAATTGGTGATAACAACTTAATTCGTGAGTACGTTACCATTAACCGCGCTACCGGTGCTGGTGAAGCGACGGTAATTGGTGACGGTAATCTTTTGATGGCTTATGTCCATGTGGCTCATAACTGCGTCATTGAAGACCAAGTAGTGATTGCTAACTCTGTGGCGTTGGCTGGTCATGTCCATATAGAATCACGCGCTAGACTAAGTGGGGTTTTAGGTGTCCATCAATTTGTGCATATTGGTAGACAAGCAATGGTGGGAGGGATGGCACGTATTGACCGGGATGTGGCCCCATATATGCTGGTGGAGGGAAATCCAGCGCGGGTGCGAACCCTCAATCTTGTCGGACTCAAACGGTCTGGTATGGACTCAGCAGATTTGCTTATGCTGAAAAAAGCCTTCCGCATTCTCTATCGTTCTGATTTGTCTTTTAAAGATGCTTTGGAACAGTTGGAATTGTTAGGAGATAGCGAAGAATTGCAGCATCTACGACGCTTCTTGCTACTTTCTCAGATGCCTGGAAGACGTGGCTTGATTCCTAGTAAAGGGAAAAAAGGCGCAAGTGATGAATCGTGAGATGTAAGATATATTATGTCTGTCGAATTACCCATAATCAAAGCACTCCATCCCCAACCCCTCCCCGCAAGCGAGGAGGGGAGCAAAAGCGTAGCTGGTGGGGTGGCATTATAAGGAATTGTGGTTAATTTTCCAGACATCATAATTTATGAGTTATGAGTTGATGAATTGAATTTTTAACTCTTAACTCCTCATTTTGACTAATTACCAATTATCAAATGCGGATATTTATCAGCACTGGCGAAGTATCTGGCGATTTACAAGGGTCGCTGCTAATTTCAGCGCTGAAGCGTCAAGCTGCGGCGATTGGGTTGGAATTAGAGATTGTGGCGCTGGGTGGCGAAAAAATGGTAGAGGCTGGGGCAATTTTGCTGGGAAATACCAGTAGTATTGGCTCAGTGGGTATTCAAGAAGGGCTGCCTTATATTTTACCGACTTTTCAGGTACAACGTCAGGCGATCGCTTCCCTAAAACAAAATCCACCTGACTTAGTGGTGCTAATCGATTATATGACTCCCAATCTGGAAATTGGAACTTATATGAAACAGCATCTACCAAATGTGCCTGTGGTGTATTACATCGCTCCCCAAGAGTGGGCTTGGTCAATAAGTTTGCGTAGAACTAAGCGGATTGTTGGTTTTACAGATAAGCTGTTGGCAATCTTCCCACAAGAAGCCCGTTACTTTCGCGAGAAAGGCGCAAAAGTTAGTTGGGTGGGACATCCTTTGGTTGACCGAATGCAAGATGCTCCTAGTAGAGAAGCAGCTCGTGCAACACTGGGGATTGCACCAGAAGAAATTGCGATCGCACTCCTCCCCGCCTCTCGCCGCCAAGAACTAAAATATCTTTTACCAATTATTTTTCAAGCGGCCCAAACTATTCAAGCTAAATTACCTGAAGTTCGTTTCTGGATTCCCCTATCGCTGGAAGTCTATAGACAGCCAATTGAAAAGGCTATTGAGCGATACGGTTTGCGGGCGACAGTTCTATCAGATCAACACAAGGAAGTTTTTGCCGCAGCTGATTTAGCCATTAGCAAATCTGGTACTGTCAATCTAGAGCTTGCTCTGTTAAATGTGCCACAGGTTGTAGTTTATCGCCTCAGTCGTCTGACTGCGTGGATAGCTCGGAAAATCCTCAAAGGTTCTATAACCTTTGCATCGCCACCTAATTTAGTAGTGATGAAGCCGATTGTACCAGAATTTTTACAAGAGCAAGCCACACCAGAGAATATTATCCAAGCAGCGATGGAACTGTTACTCAATCCCAGTCGCAGAGAGCAAACTTTGCTAGATTATGAAGAAATGCGGCAAAGTTTAGGAGAAGTTGGGGTTTGCGATCGCGCTGCTCAAGAAATTCTGCAAATGCGACCAAATAATTCGTAATTCGTAATTCGTAATTAAAGATAGAGAATCAATCAGTTTATTTATGAGTAAAATTAAGTGCGAACCACCTGTTTTGCCGAAACCCGTATTTCTGCCATAATTACAAATTACGAATTAGAAATTACGAATTAGACTGGGGTGTCATGGCTTATGAGATGAAAAAGCAAAGAGCGATCGCAGTTGACTTATTTGCTGGCGCGGGCGGTATGACTCTTGGCTTTGAGCAAGCTGGTTTTGATGTGCTGGCGTCTGTGGAAATAGACCCGATCCACTGTGCAACACATGAGTTTAACTTCCCTTATTGCTCAGTGTTATGTAAAAGTGTTGTAGAGACAACAGGGGAAGAAATTAGGAATCGGTCTAAGATTGGCGATCGTGAAATTGATGTGGTAATTTGTGGCTCACCATGTCAAGGATTTTCTTTAATTGGTAAACGGGCTGTTAATGACCCGCGAAACTCTTTGGTGTTTCACTTTCATCGGCTGGTTTTTGAGCTAAAACCAAAATTCTTTGTGATGGAAAATGTCCGGGGGATTACAGTTGGCGAACATAAACAAATCCTCCAAATATTAATTAGTGAATTTCAAATATCTGGCTATAAAGTAGAAGAAAATTACCAAATTATCAACGCTGCAAATTACGGAGTACCACAGTCTCGCGAAAGATTATTTCTAATAGGCGCAAGGGAGGATATAGAGTTACCAAAATATCCTCAGCCGATTACTAAACAAGCTTTGCTAAATAATTTAAATTCTAAAAAAACATCTGACATTCCATTGAGTCCTACAGTATGGGATGCAATTGGAGATTTACCTGAAATAGAAAAATATCCAGAGTTACTAACAAGAGATTGGGTTGTTGCAGATTACGAAAAGCCTAGTAACTATGCTCTTGTACTTCGCGGTATCAAATGCCTAGATGATGATTATTCTTACAGACGAGAATATAATTTCCGAATACTTTCTTCAAGTTTAAGAACAAAACATTCTGCAGAAACTGTTAAACGTTTTCAGGAGACTCAACAAGGCGAGAGAGAAAAAATTAGTCGTTTTTATAAGCTACATCCTGGTGGTGTCTGTAATACTTTAAGAGCCGGAACAGATAAGTATAGGGGTTCTTTCACATCTCCTAGACCGATTCATCCATCTACGCCGCGCTGTATTACCGTCAGGGAAGCGGCGAGATTGCATTCTTACCCTGATTGGTTTAGATTTCATGTAACCAAATGGCACGGATTTCGACAAGTTGGTAATTCTGTACCACCTTTACTAGCAAAGGCTGTAGCGGGAGAAATTATTCGCAGTTTGAATATTTCGCCTTTGAAGCCGAGTTTACAATACAAGTTGCCAGAGGAGAAGCTATTACAATTCAATATGTCGCAAGCGGCACAATATTATCAGTGTGACTAGTAAGAATACACTTTGTAATATGTGCAAGGTCGGGCTAAGTCCAAGCACGGAAGAATGTACTATCTTCCCAGATATTAGCAGCTGCCAGTGCGATCGCTGTCAATTCTTGCTCCTTCAGGGGTACAAAAGCCCGCGCTATCTTGACATTATTCTCTAATTGTGCAACTGTCTCTGCTGCAATCACGCAACAATGAACTCCAGGCTGAGACAGTGTGTAACCTAAAGCTTCCTCCATACCTGTCAACCCACCTGATTTAAACAGCCGACCATAAGCCGGGACTTTCATCGCAATCACACCGACATTTTTTTCTAGAGCAACTGGTAAAACTACCGGAATAAATGGACGTGGGTGGTGTTTGTCGGCAGCATTCACAGGAATCAGTGCAGTGTGGAAAGGATAGCGACGCAACCCTTCGGCAATTACTTGAGGGTCGTGATGTCCGGTAATACCAGCAAAGCGCACCAATTTTTGTTGTATGGCTTCTTCTAAAGCTTTAATTGCACCAGATGGACTAAAGATAGTGTCGAGTTCTTCCGAAAAAGAGACGTGATGCAACTGCCACAAATCGAGATAATCTGTTTTGAGACGTTTAAGCGATCGCTCCAATTCTCGCCATGCACCATCCCGATCTCTTTGATCAGTTTTACTTGCTAGAAACAGCTTTGAGCGATGGGGTGGTAGCACTTTACCTAAATAATCTTCACTTGGGCCATAACTAGGTGCTGTATCAAAATAACGAATGCCAAGTTCCAGCGCTCTTTGAATAATTGCCGCAGCATCACCCTCTTTTCCTTCCCAGGATAGCGGCGTTTGTCCTGCTCCTCCTAACCCAAAAATAGGCAGTTTTGCTTCTGTCCGTCCGAGTAAGCGTTCTGGTATAGTTGCTGGCGGTGTTGCGGTATTGATAGTATTTTGCTGTAAGGTATTAGTTGCCACAATACCTCCTGTCACAGCAATGCTGGTAATTAGGAAATTACGCCGCGTCTTTGCTTCTGTCATGATTGGCTTTGGGTACAAAATTACTTTTATTCTAATATCTTAGCTAGGGAAAATTAATCTGATAAAGCGCGGCAGGTAAGGCGATATTGACCGAAGAACACTCATGATACAAGCCCCTAAATTTATTTATGGAGAACAGAAAAAATGTACTGAAGAGACGCAAAGCGGAGGCAGCCGTGTGGGCGGGTTTGCCGACTTGAACCGACTGCCGTCGAGAAATACTATGTCCTCTAACTCAAGCCCCCTAAATTTATTTATGGGGATTATTAATGCATGAATTTTGAATTTTGAATTCCTCGTTCGCGTAGCGTCTCGCAGAGAAGGGGTTGACTCTACTGTTTATATGATAAATGCGATCGCCTGCTCAAAAATTGTGTTTCCGACCCCAATTTTTAGCTATATTTTAAGTATTATTGCGTATTGACAAATGCTATCCGACCTTAACATTTCACCGCTCGTGGTGTACCTGAGTTCTATTATCAACTAGTTAGAAAAAAATAAGATTATTTTTTAATAAGCTTGAAAATCAACTCGATAATATACTGCAACAATGACAATTACTCTTTCAGCCTCAGACTATGATGAACTATGGGAGCAAAGCTGGCAGAATACCCATCGTCTCTACCAATCAGACGACTTCGACGATATCTTTGATTACCCTAAACAGTTAGGAACAGGATACAGGCGATTAATTTGGCTTCAGGATGGGTTCTGGCTTCGCGTTCGGGAATTTGAATGCCGAGAATCTATTCGTTGTGATGATTATGAAGAAGAATGGACGGCATCAGTGCTGACATTTTTTATTTGCGGCGATGCTGGAGTAGTGATTCATAAGACAAACGACTACTTGAACGAAATTGCCGGACAGAATTGTTTCGGATTTGGCTCCGGTATGGAGACAGAAGAGTGGCCTGCCAACCAACGAATTTTCAGAGTCCAGATTTGCATGGAGCCTTCTTTTCTCAAATCCTATGGTAGCGCCCAGCTTGACTCTCTGCCATTGCAGTTAAAAAATTTGATTGAAGGAAACAAACAGGAAGATTTCAATCTGCTGGGAACAACAACTCCAGCGATGCAGTTAGCAATTGGGCAGATTCTAACTTGCCCTTATCGGGGATGGATTAAACAGCGATATCTGGAAAGCAAAGCCCTAGAATTATTAGTTTTGTACCTAGAGCAAACGGTCAAGCGCGAACAGGGTTTAAATTTGGTCACAAACCTCAAGCCTACTGATATTGACCGCATTTACAATGCTAAAGAAATTTTACTGCGACATTTGGATAATCCGCCATCTTTATTAGACTTGGCAAAACAAGCTGGAATTAATCATAACAAGCTCAAGCGAGGCTTTCGTGAAATTTTTGGCACAACTGTATTTGGCTATTTGCACGATTATCGCATGGAGAAAGCACGGCAGTTGCTTTGTGAAGGTAAGTTGAGCAAGGAGTATTCTTCATGCACTCAAAAAAACTCCGAGACTTTGTGTTTAAGCTACACCGTTATATAGGGTTAGCTGTAGGTCTAGTTGCGATTATCATCGGTTTAACGGGTAGTTTATTAGTCTTTCATGATGAAATTAGTGAATTTTTATTGTATCGCCAAATTGGAACAATTATTCCTAGTGGCGAACGCTTGCCTGTAGAAATTATCCTCAATACGGTGAAAAAATCCTATGCAAATCAACCCGATGTCAAAATTGATCGGATTTATATATCTGCAAAGCCAAATGCCCCTGCGGTCGTTGTTCCCAGGAAACAGGAAAGCGATTTAGCTGAACTTTATGTCAATCCTTATAGCGGAATAATTATTGGTAATAGTCAGGAAATTTTTTCGGAAAAATTTTTCTACGTTGTCTATGAACTCCACTACAGTTTGTTAGCAGGCAAAACTGGATATGCGATCGCTGGGATTGCTGCCTTATTGATGTGTATCCTCAGTATTACAGGCATCCTCCTTTGGCCTGGTTGGAGAAAATTGCTCAAGCTCAACGGCTTCAAAATCAAACTTGATGCTCATCCAAAACGAGTTAACTTTGATATTCACAAAGTGGCAGGCATTGTTACGGCTATATTTATTGCTTTTACAGGCTTCACTGGTTTCTGCTGGAATTTCTCTGATTTCACTAACCCGATAATTTATGCAGTGACATTTACCAACAAGTCAGCATCGGAACCAGTCTCGAAGCTGATTCCAGGTAAAACCCCATTGGAACTGACAGACCAACTAAAAACTGCTCGTGCTACGTTCCCAAATGCTATGCTGGGGACGATTTATTTTCCTCGTAAACCAGAAGATGCTTTGAACATTCGCTTTAAATTGCCCCAGGATGATGATGAGAATGGGCAAAGCTATGTTTATCTCGACCAGTACAGTGGTAAAGTGTTGCGAGTGGATAACATATTAGAGATACCGTTAGGTGATCGCATTCTTAATTCTTTTACTCCCCTCCACTACGGCACTTTTGGCGGATTACCTACGCGCATCCTCTATGTCTTTGTTGGACTTGCACCATTAATTTTATTTATTACTGGCTTTGTGATGTGGTGGTATCGCAGAAAATCTACAAGCAAATTACTTAAAGAAGCGATATTTATAGAAACCTTAAGCAAAAACGCTCAAAAGTAGAAAAGCGATGTTTACGCACTCCTGACTAGTCTAAACTCCAGTTAAGACAAAAGACGCACATCCATATTGAATTAATTGCTTGCCTGTTGTTAGTCACCGTCCCCCGATAAATTTAGCTGCCCATAGACATTGATATCAAATGTAAATTGAATAGGGAGCTGGTTACTGGTATATCCTGTGGGCAAAGGTGCAAAGGGTGCAGCTCGCTGTATAGCGTTGAGCGCTGCTTGATCGGTGACGCTGAATCCAGAGGTTTGTGCGAGCTGGAGATTGCTTAGTTGCCCGGAACGGTTAATAGTAAAGTTAAGTACTGTTCGCCGGGAAGACTGGCTCACTTCTGGTAGCCACTGCTGCTTGACTTGTTGCTGTAGTTGGTTTAAGTAAGAGGTGATATCTATATTTTGACTGCTAGCATCAATACCAGAAGGAGCTTGGTTATCTCGGTTGGAATTAGGTAAGGCTGCCAGATAATTACCGCTAAAATTCCGACTAGATACACTCACAGTACCACCCAGCAAGCTTGCTGCACCTGTTTTCAGAGATGACTGAGCCATAGGTGTTCGCCTACTTGAGAGTTTTCCTGACTGGCTTAACTTCTTAGGATTAGGTACTGGTGATGTAATAGCAGGTGCAAGCGCTGTTTTTCGGGGTAGGACTGACGATGGCGTAGTATTAGGCGCTACTGCTATTTTTTTAGGTTTAGCTGCTAATGGTATAGTTGGTCTTGCGATCGCAGTTGGCTGTGGTTT
>NZ_CAXTTT010000053.1:0-7454 GCF_964247315.1 uncultured Nostoc sp. | reverse complement strand
ATAGTTGGTCTTGCGATCGCTGTTGGCTGTGGTTTGGCTGCTGGTGGTATAGTTGGTCTTGCGATCGCTGTTGGCTCAACTTTGGGTTGTTGAGGAGATAAATTTGGTGATTCCGCTTTTTGCTCCCTTTGTTCTGGCCGGAATACCTCTGCTGAAGATAAGGTTGTTGAGTCAGAAGGACTCTTGCTAGAGGCTTTATGTGCATCTGAATTAGCTGACTTCACAGCAGAAACAGGTTTTTTCGGTAAAGCTTTACCACCTGCAATTGAATTTTTAGTAGCCCGGAATGAGGTTATTTTGGGGTATGTGTGTTTCATTGGGATAAACTTCAACTACCTCAATTGGAATCTCTTGCTTAGGCTCAGGCATAAAAGCTGTGAACCAATATTTGCTCCCCATCAGTAAAATAGAGTGTAGAAGGATGGAACTAACTAGACCTGGGAGGATATCGAGGGGGCCCACGCTCCGATAGCGCTGAAATTCATGAGAAAAAGCCATGTTATTGTGCTTTTGCGTGATAGATAACAGCCTCAACAGTCTATTTACTGTCTTCTAATTTAGAGGATATCGTATCTGATTCAAGCAAAACAACGAGATATTGGATGATATCTTCTTTGAACTGGATCAAGCTAAAAATTTTCTGGATAAATAATATAATTCATGATGACCCAGAAGATAACTTAATTCCTGAGTCTGAGCTGACGGACTCCTACCTTGAAAATAACTCGCGCTTGATGATTGATAAAGAATTTCAACAGCTATTTGACAACAGAAAAAGATTTGCATATCATCCAAAATTTTCTCAAAAAGTTTTTGGTTTGTAACCAAACATCTGCTACAGAATTTTGCTCAGGAGCATCATTTATACTAGACCACCAGGTTTGACGATCGCCTGTTGTCTGAGTCCATTAAGCATGATAATTTCTCCTGATTAGTGTCGAAATATGGCACTGCTTGTTCTAGTTTAGCTTTGAGGTGCGATCGCTATACTAGAAACATCAATCTCATCTATTAACTGTAATGACGATCAAAGAATTGCTATTACAAGAAATTGACAACACTCCAAACGAACTGCTAGAGGATCTACTTGAATTTTTGAAATCACTCAAAACAGCCCCAAAACAGCCCCTAGCCACATACAGAGAACTCTTAGAACGCATTGATTATTTAGAAACAATAGTAGGTATTCGTAAAGGACTAGATGAGTTTGAGCACGGTGAAGGAATTCCTGCCGAAGAAGCCTTGGCAACCCTACAACACAAACTTGGCATTCCGCCTCGCCCATGAGTTACCAAGTTCTCATTCAACCCACCGCTTTTCAAGAAATCGAAATGTCCTATCGTTGGATGTGCGACAATCTGAGTGCTGAAGTAGCCAACAACTGGTATTACGAACTTCAAGACGCTATCGCTTCGCTTCAAGAATTTCCTAATCGCTGTAGCATAGCACCAGAAGTAGCAGTGATTGGTCGTGAAATTCGGCAACTTTGGGTTGGAAAACGAAGAAAATATCGAGTTTTGTTTGTCGTTGAAGAAGATATTGTCGCAATTCTTCATGTTCGCCACAGTCGCCAATCTTATTTAGGTGAAGAATCTGAGTAAATTTTGTCATGTTATAAGCTATCATTGCTACAACAAATATTGTTAATGCAAACTGCCAGTTAATAAATAATAGTATCAACGAAGCTACTAGAAGTAAACCGCCTATATTAGCCCATTGTTCTCCCTCTAATGTATTTGGTGATTTTGAATTTTTACTTTGTATAGAAGGTTGCGAAATCTTGCTTTCCTCTGCATCTAAGCTTGAAACAGATATCTGACTTGTGGCATTTTGTTCTACATGGAAAGAGGAGGAGTTCATCTGTACGACTAACTCAAACTCTTGACTCCAAGCTGGAAACTCTTCGCCTGTTTGTCGCCCGTAAACCTTTACTCTCTCAATAGATGCAGCACCTAAGCCAGTTATACCTTTACGGATAAATGCAATTAAGGCTTGCTGATTTGGTGCTTGGGCAGATTCTAACATCACCTGTAAGCAAGAATCCTTGAGGGCTACTTTTACAGTGATGCCCTTGGGTTGTAATTGACGGTTCATCAGAGATGCGATCGCCTGTGCATCTCCCTGTTTAGCAAGTTCTAAAAGAGTCGGCTGTGTCATAACCAATAAATCCGAAAAACTGAGATAATATCTTCTATCTCATGATTCCCCATTCATAGGTAAAAGCAACATTTTTACAATTTATTAAGCCCTATATATAAAATATCATTGGATTTATTATATCTCTGCAATAAATAGGACTGTAGGCTTTTTTTCTGCATCAATGCATGAGGAAAATTAAATACTAACGTTCCTTTGTAATCACAGAGCTACCATTACTAATACTTACTTTTTGAACAGAAACCTCAGTACAAGATGATAAAATATCTGTACTTATTTGATTAGCAATAAATTCAAAATCTTGGTTTGTTAATCCCTGTGCAGAATCGCCACTTAAGTTAATACAAATAGTTAGACTTTGAGGATTATTGGCAGACTGTTCATTATCTACTAATTCTATTTCAGCTTCTGCTATACCTAAATTAAACTCTTTAATCCAAGCTGGAAACTCATTATCTGTTTGTTGTCCATAAACTTTGACTCTTTCAATAGATGCAGCCCCTAAAGCCGTTAACCCTTTGCGGATAAATGCAACTAAAATTTGCTGATTTGGTACTTCGGCAGATTCTAGCATTACCTGCAAGCAAGCATCTTGGAAAGTAACCTTTGCAGCGACTCCTTTGGGGTGTAGGTGGCGATTCATCAGAAATGCGATCGCTTCTGCATCTCCCTGTTTTGCAAGTTTTAGAATATTTGGCTGTGTCATAACCAGTAAAAGAGAAAATCTAGAAAAATAAACTTATATTCTCAGGATTCCCTCTTGACAGCCTTAAGTAACATGATGATGCAAGATATCAGCTAACTTGGGCTAAAATATTTAGTATAAAGATAGTCTTTCACAGGCTTTTGCAAAAATATATTTTCCCTGCATCAACATCAAAAACTCTGGTTTTTGTGGTTGCCAAATTAACGGTATTAATATTAATCAGTTAATTCCAATTTCAAATATGAACTTTTATCGAGATCGTGCTTGGCCTTCGACGCTAGAAGAAGCCATAGTTATCCAAGAAACGCTACAAAATCAAGTAATTACTGAAGATCAACTGCAAGAACCTATCCAGTATGTTGCTGGCGTGGATATGGGTTTTGAAGCTGATGGAACAATTAGCCGTGCTGCTGTCGCAGTCCTGAGTTTTCCTGATTTGCAAGTAATCGAAACAAGCCTAGCACATCGTCCTACAACCTTTCCTTATGTTCCTGGGTTCCTCTCATTTCGGGAAATTCCAGCCGTCCTTGATGCCCTAGAAAAGATTAAAACAACACCAGATATTATCTTGTGTGATGGTCAGGGTATTGCTCATCCCCGCAGATTAGGCATAGCTAGCCATTTAGGGTTACTTATAGATATGCCGACAATTGGGGTAGCTAAGTCTAGGTTGGTAGGTAAGCATGAACAATTGGCAGAAACTAAAGGTAGCACCCAACCACTTATATATAACGGTGAAACCATTGGGGCAGTTTTGCGATCGCGCACAGGAGTAAAACCCCTATACATCTCCAGTGGTCATCGAATTAGTTTACCGACAGCGATTGATTATGTATTACGCTGTACGCCCAAATATCGCCTACCAGAAACAACACGCATCGCTGATAAACTAGCGTCAGCGAGATAAAGCTTGTTGAAGTTTTTTCTAAATACTTGCTTGCACCGACTCAATCGTGTTAGGAATCGCACAGAAAGAAGTTGAAGTATCTAAATACGATTTACGAAGTTAGAACCATGAACGCACTAACTTTACAGTGGCACGATGCAGGTCAAGATAAAACTCAGAACATTTACGAACAACAGCCAAGTCAAAATCATGGCACTGTCCGCATCGGTCGCGATCCCTTACGGTGCGACATTGTTCTGAGTCATCCTACTGTATCTGGACTGCACGTTGAAATATTTTTTCATCACC
The DNA here is from genome assembly GCF_964247315.1 of uncultured Nostoc sp. GTDB lineage: Bacteria > Cyanobacteriota > Cyanobacteriia > Cyanobacteriales > Nostocaceae > Nostoc. The sequence continues at coordinate 3,396 of NZ_CAXTTT010000053.1, read as the reverse complement.
AGCAACAACGCTTTTATATCAGGAATTTGCGATCGCAAAATCCCCCCGTTGTCGATGGACGGCAATTAGTCCAAGGTGAAATGCCTTTAACTGAGGGTACTAGCATCTCTTTGGGACAAATAAAACTCAATGTTACGGGCGTTTCCACGGGTAGCATTCCAGCAACAATTTTGCTACCACCCAATCCAGCAATAAATCTCGAACATCACCATCACCCACCAACACCCCTTGCACCACCGCTAGGGGTTTATGGCTTAGAATGCCCCAAATGTCATAAAGTTTCCCCAGGAGAGAATCTACAAATTGGCTGTCATTGGTGTGGGACATCTTTAGCTGCGGCTGTAAGTGTGTTGGTAGTTAGGAGTTAGGAGTAACAAGTAGAGACTGGAGAAGAGTTTTTTCCATGCCCAATGCCCTTCAGGAGTGCTGAGTGGGGAATCTCACTTCTTTACTCGCTTGCCGAGGAACTCGAAACGGGCTAAACGCCCCGCTGACCTTAACGGAACTGTTTTGCCCCATATCCAATTCCAAATGACAAATGACAAATGACTTACAAATCCAATTGAGTTGGGACGATCCAGCGACGGGAGAACGGCGAGAACCAATGTTGAGTATGCCGATCGCTTTTGGTCGGGAATTCGCTCGCTTACCTGCTGAACTCAAGGGACAGCGTGTTTCTAGGATGCTGCTTAACAGTAACGAAGTTTCTCGCTACCATGCCCTAATTAACTGGGAACAAGACCATCTGGTGGTGATTGACCAAGGCAGCGTTAACGGTGTGTATGTCAACGGTCAACCACAAACACGCAGTGTCCTGGTTAATGGCGATACATTGCAAATTGGCCCTTATGTGATAACGGTGACATTTGCTGCTAACGTACCCGCACCAGATACCACCCCCCCTTCAACGATTCACTTCAACGCAAATACCAATCGCCCAGACCCCAGCTTACCTGTAGTTCAGCCGCTAACGCCCGTGGTAAGTAATTTCCCGCCATTGGCGTTTCAGGCACAAAAGGTTTCTGTGCAAGCACTTCATGCTACAGGATTACCAGTAGATGAATCTGATTATCTAGCGATCGGGGCGGGATTGGGTAGCTTTTTATGGGCTGATTTGCTGCGAATTAGTGGTGTGCGTGCTGACAAAATTGTGGCTTTGGGATTAGAGGCGGAACCTTATGCCCGTTACAAGCGCCTGTGTTTGAATTCACAAATTCCTTTATATGAAAGACTGCGTTCTAATTCTGACTCTTGTCCCGATAATATTTGGGGTTGGCCCAGTTATGCCTTGCGTGAAGCTTGGAGAGACTTAGCCAAGGGAGAGATAAAGTCAGCATTCAAGTATTTATGGCAAGTGTTTGCCGAACCAACATTTGCAGAAACTTATACTCCTCGTGCAGGTAATGTCTTTGATTCCATAGATAGGGAGACGAAGCGCATTGGCTGGAATCAAATTTATCGCTATGGGCGAGTTAGGGTAATTCGCAAAACTGATGACGGTAGATATTGCGTAGCCTATTCTCGCGGCCCAGGAAATTATGCTTTTTTAGTTAGTCGTTATTTACATTTAGCTACTGGGTATCCAGCAATTCAGTTTCTCCCAGATTTGCAAGCTTATAGGGAAAAATATCAAGATTTTAAATCTGTCGTCAATGCTTATGAAGCCCACGATCGCGTTTATGAGCAACTAGAGCAACATGGTGGTACGGTATTGATTCGGGGGCGGGGAATTGTAGCTTCGCGGATTGTGCAGCGGATTTATGAAGCCAGAAAACGAAATCGGAATATTGCAGTTTTGCATTTAATGCGATCGCCTAAACCCCAAGGTAACAAATTTCAAAATGCCCAACGCTTAGTCAAAAATCATTACGAATTTCAACCCTTTAACTGGCCGAAAGCCTGTTGGGGCGGCGAACTCCGGGCAATGTTAGAAAAAGCTACCCCCGATGAACGCAAACGTTTACTAGCAGACTGGGGTGGAACTACCACCGCCGACCGCCAAGACTGGCAGAAAATTACTGCTCAAGGGTTAAGCGAAGGCTGGTATCAAATTACCTTCGGTGAGGTGCTGGATGTGGAACGAGATGCCCAAAACCGGACTATTACCCGTATCCGAGAACAAAGCTTTGGAGAAATGAAATTGTTAGCTGACTTTATTATTGATGCTACCGGACTGGATGCCAAGGTAGATGCCAATCCCCTATTAGCAGATTTGGTGAAACATTACAATCTCCCAGTAAACCACTTGGGACGATTGACTGTAGCGAACAATTTTGAATTGGTAGAAATGCGTGGCGATCAAGGTCAAATGTATGCAGCTGGGGCTATTACTTTAGGTGGCCCTTATGCCGCAGTTGATAGTTTCTTGGGCTTGCAATACGCCGCATTAGTCGCCGTTGATGGACTCGCCGCCGCTCGTGCGCCTGGAGTTCAAAGGTTGAATGTTGTAAGTTCCTTTAGGCAGTGGTTGAAGTGGGTGTTAAATCAGTCACCTTAGTATTAAGAGGCAGGGGGCAGAAGGCAGGAGGCATAGGGTATTTATCTGGCTGTTTTGAGTAGCAAATCCCAACTTCGAGGATAAAAGGTGCAACTTCGAGGATAAAAGGTGCAACGTTGAGGATAAAAGGTGCAACTTCGAGGTTCAGAGGCTCAACTTTGAGGTTCAGAGGCTCAACTTCGAGGTTCAGAGGCTCAACTTTGAGGTTCAGAGGCTCAACCTTGAGGTTCAGAGGCTCAACTTTGAGGTTCAGAGGCTCAACTTTGAGGATAAAAGGTGCAACGTCCAGGATAAAAGGTGCAACCTTGAGGTTCAGAAGCTCAAGTGCGATCGCTTATGAACTGCAACACCACTTAATATTGTCATCAGAAATTTATTTTTATTTAGCTGGAGAGTTAAAAACGAACAATTGGTATTTTAATTTCCAGTATTTCACTTTTTTGTTAAGAAAGATGTGACTAATACATAGCACCCCAGCATCGACTAGGAAGAATGAGAGAATTACTCTAATTTACTATTGGTTGAGGATCTAATGACTGAGCTATATGATACTATTGGCGGTGTTTACGAGCAGTTTAAAACTGTAGCCACATTGCCGATCGCCGAAAAATTTACACTATTTAAGATTCTTGGTAATGTTCAAGGGAAAACTATTCTAGACTTAGCCTGCGGTACTGGCTTTTATAGCAGATTGTTGAAAGAACAAGGATCTGCAAAAGTTGTTGGTGTAGACATATCAGAGGAAATGGTAAAAGTTGCACGCCAGCAAGAGATGAAAAATCCACTTGGAAATGAATATCAAGTGTTAGACATTGCCAAACTTCACAAGCTTGGCAGTTTTAATTTATAGCGGTTCCTGATTGAGTGCAATACAGTATGGGATAATGGAGTATATTAAA
>NZ_CAXTTT010000052.1:0-50797 GCF_964247315.1 uncultured Nostoc sp. | reverse complement strand
ACGCATTAACAATCCAAGCCGACGCATTAACAATCCAAGTTAACGCATTGGCATTGTAGGATATTGCCTTTCATTAATTCGCTATGAATTAATGAAATGCTGTACTAAGTCTTGACGTTCGGTCTTAAACCCTTAAATTTATGAGAAAACGTGCGATTTCTCTATAGGCTCTTTGAGATATACAGATTAAAGTAATATAGCAACGGTGGTATTATTGCATCCAAATGATACCGTAATTTTGTCTAGATATAGAATTCTATCGCCCTGCCAACGGGAGATTATTTCTAAAAGGAGTTTGCTGTAATGTCCACAACCCCAACTACTCGATTAATTTTAGAGACTTTACTCCCCCATCTCAAAGTAGCAGCAGCCTATGCCCATTTTCTACAACCAAAAATTGCTGCACTTCCTGCCAAAGAACAAGCAAACAACTTTTTTAGTGCTGCACTTACTGATGCAGATGTGGCTATTCAAAATCTGGTAGAAGTAGTATTACTAGGCACTTTCTCAGATATTCGCTTTTATGGTGAAGAATATGAAAGTTCTAACAACACTAAATATTTTCGTGCTACCGACCTCGGATCGCAAGGTGATTACTTAGTCACACTTGACCCGATTGATGGCACGAAGTTTTACATGGATGGACATTCTAATTACCAAATTATTCTCAGTATTCTAAATTCGGATGACTTTGAAGCAGTAATTGCCATTTCTCCTGCCCAAAACATTTATTTTTATGCCCTCCGAGGTGAAGGTGCTTTTAAAGGGACACTGGAGATGAACTTAGCAGCCTGTGCCCCGTTACATATAACATCTTTTAAACCTGCTATTTTGTTGGGATGGGGAATGAATTCTATCGCACATTTATTAAAAGATCGATATCAAGTAATCGATATAGCAACTGATTACTCTAGTGATATTCAAATTCCCAATCTCAATGGTATTCTCAGTGGCGACTTGAGTGGAGCAGTCATCAAATCGGGCAAATTTCTTGATAGTGCTGCACTCGCTTTTATTGCAAAAGAGGCTGGCTGGATTGTAACTACTCTGGACGGTTCGACTTTACCAGCACTGCATACTTGTCAAAACTATAGTCTGCCTGGATTGATCGTTGCTGCTTCAAAATCTGTCCATCAAGACCTGCTGTCAGCGATGCAAAGCCTAGCTGTTTAAGGGTTAATCAATATCGGGTACTGTTGCATCTACAGGTTGATGTTGAAGATGAGTTAGTCCAAGGTATTCGGTCTAGATTGCCAATGAAAATGTACTCTCAACGACTCTGTTTAGAACCACTAGAACCATATCATGCCGAACTGCTTTTTGATGGATTACAGAGTGCGAGTATATACAAGTTTATTGAAGATGTGCCGCCAGAAAGCGTTCAATCACTTCGCGATCACTACATGGTTTTGGCACGTCGTCAATCACCAAATGGAACGGAGATTTGGTTAAACTGGGCTGTCTGGTCTCTTGTAGAGAAATGCTACGTTGGATATGTTCAAGCAACAATTACTATAGATAATAGTGCAATGCTTGGATATGTGTTTTTCCCTAATTTCTGGGGAAAAGGTTATGCGATCGAAGCCGTGAAGTGTATGATTAATTATTTAGTTGAGACATACCAAAATCTTGATTTTCGCGCTGATGTTGATGTAGAAAATCACCGTTCTATTGCCTTACTACATAATTTGGGATTTGTCAGATCGACATTTTTTCAAAATATTGAGTCTAACCAAGATGAATTCAACCACGAAGTACAGTACCGCCAACCCTAATAGATAATTAATTCAGATAATGCTACTTTCTACAAATCTCATCCTGCTTTTTGCTGAGGGTAAAAGCGACTAATACAGCACGGCGTAAATAAGCAGACCATTGAAAAGCTTTTTAGAGCTTATTCCATAAAACTTTTGACTTTTGATTTTTGATTTTTGACTTCTGCCTTGCGGTACTAGATACCGTCTTCCACGACTCATATTCTTTTGACAACATGAAAATCTGTATTGTTGGCGCGGGTGCAATTGGTGGATATTTAGGGGCAAAACTGGCACTAGCAGGTGAAGCAGTGACGCTGATTGCTCGTGGTTCTCATTTGGAGGCAATTCAAACAAATGGGCTGAAGTTACTTATGGCAGACGGTTCCAGCCAAATTGTTACTCCAATGGCAACGAGTGATATCCAGTCAGCAGGGACACAGGATGTAGTAATTTTAACTGTGAAGGCTCACAGTGTACCTGCGATCGCACCTTTTCTCCCAGCACTCTACGATGCTCACACAATGGTGGTGACAGCCCAAAATGGCGTCCCTTGGTGGTACTTTCGTCAGCATGGCGGTGAGTATGAAGGTACGCGGATTCAATCTGTCGATCCAGATGGGATTATTGAAGCTAGTATCGGTGCTGAACGTGCTATTGGTTGTGTGGTTTACCCGGCAACTGAGATAATTGAACCAGGTGTAATTAAACATATTGAAGGCGATCGCTTTACTCTCGGTGAAATCGACGGCACTAAAACAGAACGCATCCAATTATTGGCACAGACTTTAAAACAAGCAGGATTTAAAGCACCAATCCGCAATCAAATTCGCACGGAAATTTGGATCAAGTTGTGGGGAAATGTGGCATTTAATCCGATTAGTGCCCTGACTGGTGCAACTTTGGAGGATATTTGTCGCTATCCTCTCACCCGCGAACTAGCGCGGCAAATGATGAGTGAAACCCAAGCGATCGCAGAAAACTTGGGTATAAAGTTTGGCATTACTTTAGAACAACGAATTAATGGAGCAGAAAATGTTGGTGCCCATAAAACCTCGATGCTACAAGATATTGAAGCCGGACGTGCTACGGAGATAGATGCTATTGTTGGCGCGGTGGCAGAATTGGGAAAACTTACTCAAATTCCCACACCTTATATTGATGCTATTTATGCCAGCGTTAAGCTGCTGGAGGCGACCAAAGTCAGAATTTGACAGTCCCGAAGTTTTCATGGGATTAGGCAGATATATTACCTATAGAAATGGATATTAGAATTTTTCCCGTTCGTAATGATACACAGTTTTCCATTTAGGAATATTGTTTGGGAGCATTCGCCACACCCAATCTACACAAAAAATGTACATGATTACATTAACCAGTAAACCAAAAAGTTTTTCCTAAAAAGAGATCGCAAAACTTTTCGGTCTACTGAAATTCCCTATTTTTTTTAGTTGTTAATCAACTGACTTAGCTGACGATAGCAGGGAATAAAGTATTGTGCGATCGCATCGTCAACTTGCCAGAACTCTTCATAACTATCGCCACTGCAATAGCACCCCATAAATAGGAGTAACAAGGTTTGAAATGGAACATCAGCTAAAGTATGTAAGCTAACGTCTGTAAACAGAGTATTGATCACGTTTTGCAGGTGAACCAAATTAGCAATTACATCGGCATAGATGCTGGTATTGCCTGTGATTGTCGGCAAACAGGTCAGCCAATACTCCTCAAAGAAAATTTGGTAAAGTTGGGCGATCGCTTGCTTCAAACTGACTCGCGCCTCTAGTGACTGGATAGACTCTCCCAACCTGCCCCATTCTGCTAGCAACTCTTGTTCCAAGATTGATTCTTCAAAGCTCGATAGCTTGACATCTAACAATGGTTGCAGTACCCGCAAAAATAAAAAGTCTAAATCTGCAAATGCAAAATCTAGTTTCGTTGGGTTTTCTTTGAGTGAGGAGGAACATGGAAGTTGTTCGCTCAATTCCGGACGATCCCAGATGAATTTGAACTCTGCAACATCTGCAACCATTTCACCGATTAAATGGGTAAACATTAGCCCCAAGCGTTGCCGTACCTCTCCTTGAAAAAACAGCCTTGCTCGTTCTGGCTCAACGGATACTTGTTCACCCTGGCGTTGAAAAATTTCTCGGCAGGTCAACGGCCCATAGTCGGTATAGGCAGTCTCAGCCGGTCGTAGTGGATCGCTACAGCTTGCCAATATTTGATAGTCGCCCCGAAACTGAGTCAGCATGGACTGCCAGTTATGTCCCCAGATGTCATGCAGTAAATACTTTTCAGCATCTTTCGTAGGCAGAATACTCACTGAATGACTGAGGGTTTGGAGAATTTGCGGTTGGCTTAAATTAGTTGCTTGAGCCAAACGATAGCTCCAAGCAGCATCAATGCTTGCCGGATCGCTAAAGCTAAACGAGGGAAAGTGACGGAATTGTTCAAACTTAAAGTTACCAAGGGATTCTAAAAACTGTTGGATTCGTTCGCTCTCAATCTCTGATAGCTGTTCCCACAAAGCTGAATCACGCAGTTGATTGTCAGAATAATCAATACAAAAGTAAATCTGAGTCTCTGTGAACAGAACTGCGATCGCCTCAACTGGAATGGGAACATCTCCAAACAAATGTTGAAATAAAACTAGCGGTGCAGCAGGCGGCGCACTTTTTAAGTTAGGTAATAAACCGACATTCGTCAGGGCTGCCTGAACGATCTGCTTCTGCTGAACGACCTTATAATCGACCGTCTGCAACAGTGTCGTCATTTGTTCCTGAACTTCAGTTGCTAACTGAAACTGCTGGCACAATTGCGGAATGGCAAATGTGAATGACTCAGCTGGTGTTGCTTCAACTTTGTACTGGCTTAATGTGGTAGATGATACAGTTCCCTGCCAAACTGCACCCCCCACCTCGTAGTAGTGCTTGAGTAAGGCGATCGCTTCAGCAAACGCTTGACGAACATTGACGGGGATATTTTCTACTGGACAATCCTCACGACAAATTGGATGGGCAAATCCTTGTAATGTTGCTTGTAATTCATAAAGCCGTTGCTGCCATCGCTGTTGTGAATGAGCATCTCCACTGCCATTTGCTATATGACGAGCAACTTGCAAAGCTTCAGCCATCAGAGTACGCTGTGCAGCATCAAGCGTTGGTTTCGGTTGAAAGTTAGAGGTAATCATGGTGAAAGTGTGAATTAATGTCTAATATGAATTGAGAGTTAAATACCTGAAAATTTATTTGATAATCAAACCACTTCTCTAAAATCCGACTTTCTTAATTACGAATCAATACAGTTCAGTTAAGCATTTCTTTCTTCTCTTTGCGTCCTTGGCAGTTAGTTAAAAAAATTGACTTTAACAAAGAGTTTTAGCCTTAACCCAAGCGTATTGAATTACGAATTCCGTAGCTTGCTTCTCACATTCATGCAAGTATTACGAATTAGTATTCTCGCCTTGAAGAGTGATAGTTGCGTTTGATTCTATTACTTCGGTGGCGCTCTGCTTGAGGTATCGCACAACCTCTTCATAAATTTGGCTGCTGACGCGATCGCCCCGACGACCGTTTTCTAGCCTGATATCATCAACAAAGAAATTCAGGTTGAACTGAACGTAAGTTATCGCGTCACTATTTTCGATTCCTTTGATTAAAACTTGTGGCTCCTGCCACTTTTGTCGGGGTTCTTTAAATCGTTCTCGTAACCATCGGTTCAGTTCCATTACATAGTCATCTAATCGGGTTTCTTCACTTTGAGGATTAGAAATTTTTTGATATAAACGCTGTACTCTCCGCTTTAATAAATTGATTTTGCGTTCCCATTCTTCAGTTAGAATGCTGCTATCATTATCTAAAAGATGAAAATCCCGAATGTAAATCCGATACCAATTTCGGATCAGTTCAATCAAGCTATCTTTAGAACGATTCTCTTTAAGTGTAAAAACTGAACGATTGCCGTAGATTTCGGTGACAACTTCTAAACCGATCGCACTTAAAATTTCTCGATACTCTTGTTGTACATTTTCAATTTCCTCGTTGGTCATACCACCTTTTTCAGCAAACTGCAAGGTGACGACAAGTGCCTCAAGTGCAGGTGTAATTTCTTCTAATTTAAAGTTCACTTCCTGCTCGGCAAGCAGACGCAATTTGCCAATTTTCTGTTGGTTTTCTAATCCTTTTAACTGATAGTAGCAGTCAATTTGTGCTAATTTCAGATCAATATCACCTAGAGTATCGGGATGAGCCTGGATAACCTCTACCATCACATGCTTCGCCTCTTGGACATTCAACGCGATCGGCAGTTTCATGTCAGTAGAGTAATGGTAGTACGAGGTCGGACGGCTGAGATTTGTAATGTTTTGACTTTGCAGTGTGCTGTTGGGAATGTAAATATTACAATGCTTAGATGGTATATACAGTTGAGTCACTCGCACTCCAATTTTTTGCAGCATAGCAATAGAGCCATTCTCCAGCAGCAACACATCGCCAAACTGAAAGGGAGTATCAATCAGTAATACAACTCCACTAAAAAAGTTAGCTAAAATTCCTTGAGCTGCAAAGCCAATTACAAAAGTTGCCCCACCCAAAGCCACCCAAATTCCAGTTAGATCCACGCCAAAGGATTTCAGCACAAAAACAGTGGTTAGCGTGAAAACGATGACGGGAACAACTGCTTCCAGCAGGGGCAAAAGCACATCATCCCACATCGATTCAGTTTCCTGGGTATACCCCCGCAGGTAGTAAATGAAAACCTGAGTAAATAGTTGAACGAGCCAGTAACTAATCGAAACAATTAAACCAGCTGCCAATAAATTTTCAATACCGTCAATCAGCTTCACGGAGGGCAACTGATGGAAGGTAAGTTTAAGAACGCCTAGAATAAAAATCATCAGAACTGGATACGCAGACACGTTCAGCGTCACCAGGGCGATATCTCGTTCAAATTTACGAAAGATTGAACGCAGAATATAAAATAAAATGATGTAGAGGAGTATTGTACCGGCGATCGTCAGCACTACGCTACTTAGGAAGAAACTCCAGGTATTGGCTTGAAATGGTAAAAGTTCTTTGAGCATTATTTTTAAGTCCATTTACCAACGATGTTTGGCAAAGACAACATTGGCTTTGACTGTGTGGAGTGGTACAAGGATGGGGTGTAAACCCTACTGAATGTCTAGTTTGAGTCCGGGTAGCAGTTTCTCCAAGTTCTTCAAAGATTTCCCTTGCCAGGGCATATCATTTGACCCCAGCACGACTAACTGAACGCCTTTTTTCTTCTGCATACTCAGCACAAATTTGTAGAACATACTAATGCCGGAACTATTTACAAATTCCAGTTTTCTCAGATCCAAAGTCATCGTATTTGGCTTGGTCTCTATCACTTTATTTAAGAGATTGGCAATCGGAGCGTACTCTGTAGACCCACCCAAACAGAGTTCCCCTTGGAAGAGAACCGTTGAAGTGTCAGGTTCAACGTATACGGTGTAATCCTCGCCTTTAACGTCTTGCATTGCTACCATGTTGGGTTACTTTAAGCAACAATTTGAACATAATCATTAAGAACAAACTCGCTAATTGGCAATAGTGTTATTGCCTTGTTTTTAAGTCAATTTACCAACGATGTTTGGCAAAGACAGCATTGGCTTTGACTGTGTGTAGTGGTGCAAGGATAAAATGTAAACCTTACTGAATGTCTAGCTTGAGTCCGGGCAGCAGTTTCTCCAAGTTCTTCAAAGATTTCCCTTGCCAGGGCATATCATTTGACCCCAGGACAACTAACTGAACGCCTTTCTTCTTCCGCACACTTAGCACAAATTTGGACAACATACTAATGCCAGAACTATTTAGAAATCCCAGATTTCTCAGATCCAGAGTCATCGTATTTGGCTCGGTCTCTACCACTTTATTTAAGAGATCGGCAATCGGAGCGTACTCTGTAGGACCACCTAAACTGAGTTCCCCTTGGAAGTGAACAGTTGAAGTATCAGGTTCAACATGTACGGTGTAGTCCTCGCCTTTAACATCTTGCATTGCAATCATCTTGGATTATCTTTATCAACAATTTGAACATCATTAGGACTTACGCACACTCTACGAATTCTCAGCGCTCTTGGCGACTTGGCGGTTCGATAAATTAAGCCTTTTGGCGATTTTTGCGTAAGTCCTGATCATTATTAAGAACAAGCTTTAGACTGGCAAAAGCGCCATTGCCGTGACCGCGATCGTATTGGGCATTTCTTGAACCACATCAAACTTCCAGCCTAGCCGTGCAGAGTAATCATTGATCATGGTTAAAAATCCCAAACCTGATGCTTCACTATTTTCCTCTGCACTTTTTTCAACTTGCTGAACATAAAGTTCGTTGGGGTCAGAAACTAGTAGTTCTTGAATAAATGCCTGAAATTTATCAACACCTGCCGCACTAATGCTATTTGTGGCAAAAAGGACAGCCGTGGTCTGCTCCTCCTCTACAAAATGAATCCCAAATCTCACTTTAGAGTGAGTGGTTGCATCGTTGAATTTCATGGCATTTTCTAACAGTTCGTTTGCCACGAAAACCACAGCAGCTTGTGTCTCTTTAAGCTGTCGTGCATGAGTTGGATCGTCTTCATCAATTGGCAGAAAGTTGGAGAAATAGTCAGCAAGAAAGTGAGCCGATAGGCGGTTGTTACGCCAGCGCTGTTTAATTGGGCGAGAATCTGGGGTAAATGTGAGTTCGAGTGAGTCGTGTTCGGGAGGAAATTGTTCGATGAAATCGCCAAAAATCTGTGCCATCGTTTTTCCAGTTCTAGTTGTAATTGAGTTTCGTGTTGATAAGGGTTCCTAAATTTAGGTTATGTCTACGCTTTTTCCCTTACGGGTTCGCTAGTCGCTACAACGGGGGGAACCCCCGCAACGCGCTAGCTCACCAAATCAGGCTGTTCAGCTTCTCGCTTCAGCACAAGTAAGGTAATGTCATCAAATACTTTTTGCTTACCAATGTGTCGCCTGACATCGGTAATTACGGCATCTTTAATCACCTGTGCTGAGTTCTGCCAATTCTGGCTAATTGCTACACACAGTTGTTCCACACCATATTGTTTCTTGTCGATATCATAGGCTTCTGGAATACCATCAGTGTAAAGAACAACGCCTTCTCCAGGCTGTAACTTTACTGTTGCATGACTAATAAGACTGGCAATGTCATCATCGAGTCCAATCGGAAAGCCGAGATCCATTGTGTCGATACGTTCGATTTTTCCGTCACTCCTGACAATCAGGGTCTCTTCATGCTGTCCACTAATGCTTAAGTTGCCCTCTGAATAATTCAGTACAGCCAGCGTCAAATTCTTTTCCGAGTTCATCCGTTGCACATTTTTGTATATAGTGCGGTTGAGAGCATCGAGGAACTTCACCGGGTCATACTCACGTACCTCTTTGAGGGTTCGCACGGCAGTTTGAGTCATTACCATCAGAATTCCGCTTTCTAGTCCGTGTCCAGTCACGTCACCAATACCAAGGGTAGTGACTCCATCGGTGTGTAGTACATCGTAGTAGTCACCACCGACTTCATCGGCGGGTTCCATGTATCCAGCAATGTCGAGTCCTTCAATTTCTAATTCTTCCGGTTGGGGCAGAATCATCTGTTGCAACCGTTTAGTTACTTCTAGTTCAGCACCCATTCGGAGATTTTCGGCTGTGAGTTTTTCATTTAAAAGTTTGATTTCCTGATTTGCTCGTTCTAATTCAGCTGGGCTAGGAAGTGCTAAAGCTTGTGGAACTAAGGGAATAAGTTGTACAGCTGTAAATACAGATATTATTGCTGTTAGCGCTTTGATTAATCCTGATACCCAATAAGTTGGAAACCAAAGCGTCCAAATCTCCATGATGTGAGTAGTGCCACAAGCTACGATAAATCCACTAAACAGTAGAAAAATCCAATTAAAAGGCAAATCCTTACGCTTGTTAACGAAGTAGAAGAGTGTAATGGGAATAGAGTAATAAGATAAGGCAATTAGTGCGTCAGAGATGACGTGTAGCGAAACTAAACCGGGTTTCCAAAGATAGCAATGTCCATGAGGAATAAAATAAAATGTCAACAATTCAGAGCTAAGATGCCACATAGAAAAATTCTCTGTACTAATAAAATTAAACACATTGAGTTGTTCTCTTGAAAATGCTTAAGCTGCGTAGGCGTAGCCCGTCGTAGACATCGCTCTTTAAATCACTAGTATCGCTTCAATAAATTGATTCCAAGTCAATAGTTGCCCTCCTGTGCGATCGCGTAAAAATGTAATTTCATCTTTTGTCAGTGGCGATTCTCCCACGCTTGCCATTGCAATATTCATTTCATCAAGGCTGATGATATTGTCTTCATCAGCATCTATTGGTAAAAAATAAGTAAGAAAATCGTTGTATTCTGCCATCAACTGACGATGGCGCAGCATTAACTCACCGAATTCTTCAAAGTCGATTGTGTTGCTGCGATCGCTATCCATACTTGTGAATAACAGCGTGATTTCGTTATCCGACAACCCCTTTCCTGCCTGGTTTAAATGATTGGTTAATTCTTCAATACAGAGATGCCCACTCTGGTCTTGGTCGATGGCATCGAAGATATAGCGCAAGTCTCCTTTAAAGGTAGAAGACGCTTGTTTAAACAGCAGTTGGCGCGGCTTGCTTTGGATCGCGGCTGCAAGGTGACGACGAAAGTTAGAAATAATCCGCTTTGCCACTAAAAACCGTTGCCGATGTTCTTCGGGACTGGCAACTGTATGCAGTGCTACTGGTACGAGCGAGGGTAGCGATCGCCGTAAAATCAGAAAACAGCCAATGGTTACAATCGCAAAGGGCAGCGCCAGTACGGGCAATTTTAGCGGAGCAAACAAAGCTGCCAAGCCCCAACTAACTAGCGATGCGAGAAAGGCACAACCCAGAGCAATAGAAATACTGAATAGATTTGGTGTGTAGAATACTCCACCAATGGCGATCGCTGTCAGCACAGCATTGTAACCCCATAGCCCAGTATACAAATCGTCAGGAGTCACTTGCAGCAGCAAACCTGCAAGTAAGTACACTATGCATCCTAACAAGCCAACAATGGCACTAATCGGGGTACAAATGGCAATCCCCAGAATAACCAAAATTCCTACAACCCAGCTATTAGAAAAAAACACCTGCCCAACACTGAGCGGTAGCGATTGAGCCAGTTGCAAACCGTTAAATTGATTAGAAGAAACAGGCGGTAACGACCCAAAATCGAAGAAAGTTTGGGGTAGAAACAGCACGAGAATTACAAAACTTAGCACTGCAATATGATATGGAATACCGAGCGGAGCTACTCGGAACTGACTAGCAAACCAGACTCCCACAGTTTCCATTAATACTGTGGAAATAGAGGCGAATACAACCACTGCGATCGCCCAATTTAGATTCCATGTGCCATTGCCAAATAGCCCCAACGATGCGATCGTCGCCCCAGTGAGTAATCCATTCAGGCCAAAAATGCCATTTTGAATGTCATCCCGATTAATCTGGAAAATTTTCGCCAAGTGTTTCTGTAAGATAATTGCCGTTAATGTTGCGATCGCAGTTCCCAACAAGCTCATTGTCCCCAACCAAGGAGCTTGAATGAACATGGCAATTAAAAATAGTAAACCGCTTACAGGATTATTCACAAAAATCACCTGACCAATTCCCCGAAGAGTGGCATTAATAAAATCCAATAAAGGTTGATCCATTAAGCGTTCATTGAGGGACTGCATCGTACCTAATGGCAATAAGCTCTTTGATTGCTGTAATTTTGATTCCTCTGAGGATAAAACATGAGAGATTAACTCATGCAGAGGAGAGGGATCGTTATCCATTTTGTCTAGATTGCCAACAAAAAATAGGCTGTTTAGTTCTAAGATTTTTTTCTAAAGCAAATGTATCTCAAGTCTGATAATTCTTTCATAGCAAAAGGTTGAGTGTTTCATTTTCAGATATTTCATCAGTATCATTCTTCAGTAAGCACTTCCGAAATTACGTGTGTTTCGCTTGGGTTTTCTTCGTACTCAAGTTTCGTAGCTTTTTTAATTACAAAACTAGTATCAATGACGATAACTAAATCAACAGTAAATATATAGCAGTCCTAAATCATTTGTGAAAATTCTATATCTCTTTCTTCTTTCTTCCCTTTGCGTCCAACTCTTAGAGACGCTGCGCGTTGGCGGAGCCTCTCCAAGAGTTGGCGTTCTTGGCGGTTCGTTTCTTTATCTATATTTTTCACGACTCATTTAGGATTGCTATAGAACGTGCTTGCTTACTCATAGATTTTCCTTTTTATTTTGGAGCAAACCGAATAAGCTGATATTTGCAAAAGTTAAGAGGTTTCAATATAAAGGAATAAAGATTGAAGTACTAAATAAGATTTTCTTAAATAAACTTTTGCAAATACTTCTTGTATTTCATCATTAAAACACCTTTTTATAAAATTAAACAATCACATAAATGTAATATATTTTCCCTTGCTTTAACTCAGTTTTAGATACAGTTACACTAACTACTATTAATGTCAAGTCATAAATATCATAACTTTGACTATGCAAGAGGCTATTTATAAAGTCAATCTCAAGGTGATTAATTAATTAAAATTGCAATCTAAAATCCTGTATAAGCAGTATTATAGATATAAATAATGGCTCGAAAGACTTGTTATACCTACCTTAGCAACTCAGAAGGGTTAATTCTGACTCTCTTAATTCCACCAGCTAAATCAAGTAGACATCGTTGCACAACTAATATATGCTCGTGTATGCAACGCTATCTACCACCACTTGAAAACAGGGTGTCAATGAGACATGCAACAGACGCAAAAACTAGTCTGTAAAGCACTAACTAAAAATATCTGATAACAAACAAAAATAGATGGCATTCATGTAATTGTTTGAAGTTATATGAAGTGGCAATTAATATGATAATCCTAGAAAAATAACTTTTGATAAGTAGGTGGGTGAAAATAAACATCACTAGCTTACGAAATGTAAATATGCCTGAAACCCTTACTAATGAAAACTGATAACTGACAATTGACGACCCTAACTACTTAACTTTATTCGCACCGACTGACTTAATACCCAATTAAACTTTTATACAATCATCCTTTACTGGAGCAGTTTTTTTGATGACAACTCAACTTACTCATCCCAAAATTATTCTCGACACCGACCCAGGTGGAGATGATATCTATACCTTCCTGTGGCTTCTGGGCTTGGTCAAACAAGGACTCGCGGAACTTGTCGCTGTTACTTCCGCAGATGGCAATGTTGCTGCTAAATGCACGTTCTCTAGTGCTAGCCAGATTTTAAATTTAGCGGGATTCCCACACATTAAAGTGGGTCGCGGTGTCCTTGCAAAAAGAGAAATTATTGAAGATGCCACCCATATTCATGGGTCGGATGGGATGGGCAATCTTTCTCATACTTTACCCCCTGCCATACACACTTTTGAGGATGCTTCTTACTCCGATGAACTGATTATCGATGAGTTGAACGCTGCTCCGGGGGAAATTACCATTGTAGCGATCGCACCCTTGACTAACCTCGCAGCAGCGGAAATGAAAAGTCCTGGCATCCTGAAAAAAGCCAAAGAAATTGTGATTATGGGGGGTGCTTTCTTCTGTCCTGGTAATGTTACTCCCCATGCCGAATTCAATATTTGGTTTAATGCTGAAGCTGCTCAGACAGTATTTGATAGCCGAGACGATATCGTTGTGCTGCCGTTAGATGTAACCCGACGCTTAATTTTCACACGAGATATGACTGTGGTAGTCACTCACGCGAATCCAGAGAGTAAACTTTCTCAGTTCTTGACAAATCTTTGTGAGTTCATGATTGGCACAGCCTTGAATTATCGAGAGACAGAAGGAATTTCAGGTTTCCTTGTTCATGATGCGGCAACATTAGGATACCTATTTTATCCAGAAACCCTGATGCTGAAAAGAGCAAAAGTTCGGGTTGAAACAAAGGGACAGTGGACACTAGGACAGACATTGATTGATAGTCGTCCTGCCACGAAAACAGCAGCAAATGCGTGGGTGGCGTTGCAGGTAGATGAAGGTAAATTTTTTACTAGCTTGATTGAAGATTTGAAGCACCTATTCATAACCGCCAAGCTCTAAGCTTCTCTTGTAGAGTCGCTTGCTCTTGATTTTAGGTTAGTAGTTAGTGGCTATTATTCACTAGTTATTTCACAAATGTTATTACTGGCGATCGTAAGAAGGAACTTATTTAAACATGGAATTCTTTAGGCAACTAATTTTCTATTTGACATTTGCTTCACTTGGATTCACGATTACAGACATTTATCTACGGGCTAACAAGCTCTGGAAGCGCAAGCATGATAAAGCGGTTGCTGAGAGTATTTCGATTGCGGCGATGTTCGTTAGTATAGTGCCAGGTAGCGTATTCACATTAAATTATCTGTTTGTTGGCCAGTGGCAGGGATTTATTCAAGAGGCTCTATATCTATTGCTCGTGACATTTAATATTTCAGTGGGAATAGAACTATGGGTTCCTGGAGAACGTCATAAAGGCTTTTTCACATTACTGAAGCGATCTCTCAATTTAGAGCGAAAGGAAGTTGGAGATTTAGCAATAGCTTTATTTAAACCGCCTCAGCATAAAACAATCATTGATATTCTCTGCCAGATTGCATTAATTGATGAAAGGCTAGATGAACGGGAACGAAAATTTATTGATACGTTCGCTAAGAAATGGAGTATTGAATTTTCTTGGAATATGCTTCAGTCACAAAACTATGATTCAGATATGAGCTTTATTCGGCTGCGGCAAGATGTTGAGAACTACTTGGCAACTTCTCCTCCAACTGAACAGATAATTCAATTACAGGACTTGATCAACATACTCATTAGGATTGATAAAAATATTTCCGAACCAGAAAAACTGATTAATATTGAACTGAATGGAATGTTTCGTCGTTATCTCAAGTATGACGAAATATCCGAGGTTTTTTATACTATTGTGATTCCTCAAAACGAGAAGCAAGAAGAGGCGATCGCTCAAAACTTTTCTGATTTGACCCGTTACAATATTGCTGAAGGATTTATTTACCGTAGTCAACCCTTTTACTCTAAGGAATTTGCCAAAATTTTTAGTAATCAATATCGGGCGCTCAATCTATTTAGCATTGTGACGGAAATGCTGTAAGTTTTTCTACCGTCTAGACTAATAAATTTGAAAGTTATTTACTCATGAAATAACTCTATCTTTCTACAGCAATATCTAAAAGTTTAAATTTGCGGTACGCTTGCTACTTTTAAATCAACAGAAGATTAATTTATTAATTTCACAAAGGGAAGAGATGATGATGACCACAGAGCGGTTTAAAAAGTTCACAATTTTGCATTCCAATGATATGCATGGAGACTTTTTAGCAGAGGCTGGGGGTGAAGAAGGTCATTTGATTGGTGGAGTATCGTTGCTTTCTGGCTATATCAATAAGGTGCGCCAACAAGAGAAAAACGTGCTTTTTGTGATTTCTGGTGATATGCTCCAAGGTTCTCTGATTGATAAGGAATATAAAGGTCTTTCAACCATAGAGATTATGAATTATCTCGCTCCAGATGTAGTGACTCTGGGG
The DNA here is from genome assembly GCF_964247315.1 of uncultured Nostoc sp. Taxonomy (GTDB): domain Bacteria; phylum Cyanobacteriota; class Cyanobacteriia; order Cyanobacteriales; family Nostocaceae; genus Nostoc. Next base: position 35,415 of record NZ_CAXTTT010000052.1, on the reverse strand, counting down.
AATCACGAATTGGATTATGGATTGCCTCACTTACTGTTCTTAGAAAAGATGGCAAATTTCCCAATTGTGAATGCTAATTTATATATCAAAAAGTATAACAAACGCTTGATGACTCCCTATCTAATCCTCAATGTCGATGGATTCGATATTATGTTCATTGGGATTATAACGGAAGAAGTTCTCAAGTCATTAAAACGTGACAACAGTATTGGCACATTTGTAAGTCTTGAAAATGCTGCTTCCGAAGTTGGCAAAATTTGCAACGCCTATAAAAACGAGGACATTGACCTAACAATTCTGCTCACTCACATTGGTTTTGAAGAGGATAGAAAACTAGCAGCCTTGCTAGACCCAGAATGGGGTGTAGATATGATTCTTGGCGGTCACTCTCATACATTTTTAGAACAACCTGCCCAAGTTAACAATATTCTAATCGCACAAGCTGGAATTGGCACAGACCAAATTGGACGCTTTGATATTGTAGTGGATGACGAGACTAATAGCATCGTTGAATGGCAGTGGCAACTTTTGGCTGTAGATAATAATTTGGCTAAACCAGATCCAGAAATTGAAAAGTTGATTACGATTTTTCAAGAAGAAGTCGATCGCAAATATAATCGACTTATTGGACGATTAGCACGTAAACTGACCCATCCGAAGCGTGAACAAGAAACGGAATTGGGTAATTTAATCGTTGATATTGTTGATCAACTAGATATGTTTGATGTAACTTTGATCGGAAGTGGTTCAATCCGCAGAACAAAATTAGGGCCGTTAGTTACACTCAGCGATATTAAAGAAGTTTTTCCTTACGACGATGTACTTTATAAACTTAATGTTACAGGTGTACAGCTTACTCAGATATTCGCACATATTATGAAACTAGAAAATAGAATACCTGGTGAAAGTTGTTGTTTTCAGGTCAGCAAAGGTATTCAAGCAACTTATAGTAATTCCCAAAATCAGCTTGAATCTTTGAGTATTAATGGACAACCCGTACAAGCCGATGCTCAATACACTATCTGTGTAGAGGAATATCATTACAAAAATTCGCTACATAGTCTAGGTATCACAATTGAAGAATTGACAATGTTAGACAACGCTAAGGTAGTTTCAACATCTTGCCAGAATGTCCTTGAAGAATATTTTAGCCATCATCAAAATCTTAATAGCCAGATCGAAGGAAGATTGATCTACAAGTAGAGAAGTTTTAAACCCAAGATGCAACGGATTATATCTGTAGGACTTACGCACACTCTACGAATTCAACTCTTGGAGACGCTGCGCGTTGGCGGAGCCTCTCCAAGAGTTGGCGTTCTTCTCTAACGAGACGCTACGCATTGGCGTCTTGGCGGTTCGAGAAATTAAGCTTTTGGGCGATTTTTGCATAAGTCCTAATCTGTATACTCACAACTTAAAAAGTTGGATGCGGTAGGTGTAGGCGTAGCCTGCGTAGGCATCGCTTTCGTCGCTTATTGGGTTGATGGTGGCTATCGCGGTAAGGATTTTCAGCATTGGGTAATGGATGTCTACCGATGGAAAATGAAGTGTTGTTACCCGCCATGAGAAACAGAAAGGTTTTGTTGTACTTCCTAAACGTTGGTTGGTTGAGCGAACTAATGGGTAGGTTTAACTGGTGTCGGCGATTGAGTAAGGATTATGAAATCTTACCCGCAACGACAGAAACTTTTGTTTACATTGCGATGATTCGTTTAATGCTCAAACAACTTGCGTGATTAAAATCACCTATTAAAAACTTTTCAGATATCCTCTTAGAGTTGCTAGGTAACGTAGGGTGCATTGGCATTGCAGGTCGATGCATTGGCATTGCAAAGCAAGATGTGGGGCAGCTTTAGAAGACTTGTGTGTACACTGTAGCCTATTAGGGGAGGGAAGCAAGCCTGTAGCTTTAGTTATAAGTGGGGTGAGGTTCTTTTCTTTTGGGCAATTCAGCGGGCATGATATCACAGATATTATCTGCTCGATTGATGTGACAGTTTAAGGTGCAGAATGGAGTTTATATATTTATCAAGTCTATGAAGAAAAAGAAAGTATGGATATTAACAATACTGGTTGTAGTAGTAATAGGAATCAGCATCATCACAGGACATAGTAATTCTCTAAAAGCTGCTTCACCTTTAGGGAAAGACACGCTGACGATGATTACTTCCCCAGATTATCCTCCTTATGAGTTTTATGATACGAAAGGAGGCGATCGCCAAATCGTTGGCTTTGATATAGATATTGCCAAAACCCTTGCTCAAAAGCTAGGGTTTAAACTTCAAATAATGGAATCCGATTTTAATGGATTAATTCCTGCACTCCAAGCAAATCGCGCTGATTTTGTCATGGCTGGGATGACTCCAACTCCAGAACGTCAAAAAAATATTGATTTTTCAATTATTTATTACGAAGCTAAAGATACGATTGTCGCTCCTAAAGGTAGCAACTTGAAGCAGCCCCAAGATTTATCAGGAAAAAAGGTTGGGGTACAACTAGGAACGATACAGGAACAAAATGCCCAGAAAATTGCTAAAAAAGTCGCGGGTATTCAGCTAAAGCAACTCAACAAAGTGCCGGAAGTAGTTCAGGAAATCAAATCTGGGCGAATTGATGCAGCAATTGTTGAAGATACCGTCGCTAAGGGATTCGCCCAAGCTAACCCAGATTTAGAATTTAATATTATTCCTTCAGAGGAAGCAAGTGGATCGGCGATCGCTTTTCCTAAAGGTTCTTCTTTTGTCGAACCGTTTAACAAAGTCCTTCAACAAATGAAGGACAATGGCACATTGAATAAACTTGTCGCCAAGTGGTTTTCACAGAATATCACCGCCAATCCTGCATCCTCAACTTCTGCCAAAGGCGGATTGAATCTCGACTTCACTAGAATTCTTCCTGACATTCCCTTTATTCTGCGGGGAATCCCTTTAACTTTGTTGTTCACGCTATTATCTGTAACCTTGGGGTTAATCTGGGGAACAATCTTGTCTCTATTAAAAATTCTCGGCATCAAGCCGCTTACCTGGGTTGCTAATGCCTACACCTCTGTTTTTCGAGGCACACCTTTGTTATTACAGTTGGCGTTGGTTTACTACGCAACACCCCAGCTTACAGGCTATGACATTTCCGCATTGGAGGCTGGGGTACTAACTTTTACCCTAAATTCTGGTGCTTATATGTCGGAAACGATCAGGGGTGGAATTCAGGCGGTGGATAAAGGGCAAAGTGAAGCGGCGATGTCTATGGGTGTTCCCTATTGGTTGATGATGTGGGATGTGATTTTGCCCCAAGCATTGAAGAATATTCTCCCCGCATTGGTGAATGAAACTATCGGATTGCTCAAAGATTCTGCGTTGGTGTCAACCATTGGGGTGGTGGAAATATTACGCAGCGCCCAAATCGTTGGTGCAAACAAATATATTTATTTTGAACCACTGCTATTTGCAGGGTTAATCTACTATGTTTTGGTAATGGGTATGACCTTGGGTGCATCCGCTTTAGAAAGGAGGTTACGGGAAAGTGAGTAATGTAGTAATTCGCACGGAATTCTTATCTAAATCCTTTGGTAAACTCGACGTACTCAAAGATATTTCCACCGAGTTTTATCAAGGGGAAGTGGTTGCTATACTAGGCCCTTCTGGTTCAGGTAAGTCTACCTTTTTACGATGCATAAACTTGCTAGAACAACCCACCAGAGGCAGAATCTACTTTCACGAGCAAGAAATTACCAAACCCAAAGCAAACATCGCTAAAGTACGTCAGCATTTGGTGATGGTATTTCAACATTTTAATTTGTTTCCCCACATGAATGTACTGCAAAATGTCACCTACGCACCCATCAAGGTGAAAGGAATAAACAAACAAAAAGCAGAAGAACATGGTTTAGAATTGCTTGCTAAGGTAGGTTTAGAACCAAAAGCTGATGTGTACCCATCCAAACTATCCGGGGGACAGAAACAGCGAGTAGCGATCGCCCGTGCATTAGCAATGGAACCTGAGATGATTTTGTTTGATGAACCCACTTCTGCCTTAGATCCAGAAATGGTTAAGGATGTGCTGGAAGTGATGAAAGCTTTAGCATTATCTGGAATGACAATGGCGATCGTTACCCATGAAATGGGTTTTGCAAGAGTTGTTGCCAATCGGATTATGTTCCTCGACCAGGGGATTTTAGCAGAAGATACTACTCCTAGCGAGTTTTTTCAAAATCCTCAGTGCGATCGCGCCAAACAGTTCTTGGAAAAAATGCTTTAAAACAATTGAAATTCGCCGCTTTTTTTGTATTCTTGAAACTTTTCCAAAACAGGGCGATCGTTTGACGTTAACGCAGGTAAGTCTGCCAAATCGAAAAATTCCAGTGCTAACGATTCTCCATCTAAGCAAGCAAGACTGCCTTCCCATTCAACAGATCGCAAAATCAAATTGAAGGTTTGGACGCGATCGCCGTTAGGATAAGTTACAGTTTCAATGGCTGGGTTGGAAGAAAACCCCACAGCTGCAAAACGCTTAACCGTTAAACCAGTTTCTTCAAAAACCTCTCTTGCTGAACATTCTTCGGCAGATTCACCTACTTCTGGATAGCCACCAGGTAGCCCCCAAAGTTTAAAATCACTTCGTTTTTGCAACAGAACGCGCCCCAAGTTATCCTCGATAATCACGTATACGCTAAATAACAGAAGTAGGCGATCGCCTACAATTTGTCGTAACTTGCCGAGATAAGAGTCTGACCAATTCGCCATAATCTAAGAGAAAGTTTGTAAAGAAAATCTAAAGGTAGCAAATAGCGATCGCCTGAAAACAGGATAATGCAGCTGAACAGGTTAATTCTTCTCATTCAACCTAGAATTATGGCATCTACACCCAAAATCCTCGCCTTTGCCGGCAGCACCCGGATTGATTCTTATAACAAAAAATTGGTAAAAATCGCGGCAGATGGCGCTAAGGCAGCAGGCGCAGAAGTGACTTATCTAGACCTCCGCGATTTGCCTTTACCTCTGTATGATGAAGATTTGGAAGCTCAAGAAGGACTACCTGCCAACGCCCGCACGTTTAAGGACTTGATGATTTCTCATCAAGGATTGCTGATTGCTTCGCCGGAATATAACAGTTCACTCACAGCAGTTTTGAAGAACGCCATTGACTGGGCATCTCGTCCATATCCAAATGAAGCACCTTTGGCTTTGACTGCTTTTGTAGGTAAGGTTGCTACTATTATGAGCGCTTCCCCAGGCGCTCTTGGTGGTTTGCGGGGATTGGTTCACCTGCGATCTATTTTGGGAAACATCAAAGTTTTGGTACTTCCCGATCAAGTTGCAGTACCCAAAGCTTATGAAGCCTTTAATGCTGATGGCACGTTAAAAAATCCGAAACAGCAAGAATCTATTGAGCGGTTAGGCGATGGCTTAACAAAGATATTGCTGAAGCTTAATTAAATTCTTCAGGTGTTCAGTAAATAACGAACACCTATAAGTAGGGATTTTGATGAATTGCAATTTATATAGATTTCGTATAAAAGAGAAGTGTTCTAAGTTTCAATCCCTAATAGGGATTTTGATGAATTGCAATTACCGCTAGTAATGTCGTCAATAGTTTGCTGGTCTGTGTTTCAATCCCTAATAGGGATTTTGATGAATTGCAATCGTGGTCGTAGTCCCACGGCCTTTTTATTTTTATTTGTTTCAATCCCTAATAGGGATTTTGATGAATTGCAATTTGCCAAAAATGGGATTATATGGTCAAGCGGTTTCTTGTTTCAATCCCTAATAGGGATTTTGATGAATTGCAATGAAGGTTAGTCCTGGCACTCCTGTTGCCAATAGTAGTTTCAATCCCTAATAGGGATTTTGATGAATTGCAATAAATATGTTATCAGTAGTACGACGATTGATTTTGGTTTCAATCCCTAATAGGGATTTTGATGAATTGCAATATTTCCATCTGCCCGCACTTCATAAATACTTCCTGGTTTCAATCCCTAATAGGGATTTTGATGAATTGCAATTCACCAAATCTCCGCCATACATAGCAGGTTGAGTTGTTTCAATCCCTAATAGGGATTTTGATGAATTGCAATAATATAGATATATGGTATGATTGCCACATCGGGCGTTTCAATCCCTAATAGGGATTTTGATGAATTGCAATCTAGAAGTTGTCCCCTGCCTCTATCACATAGTAAGTTTCAATCCCTAATAGGGATTTTGATGAATTGCAATTAGTGATAATAGTTCAGGATTTCAAATTCCTACTCTGTTTCAATCCCTAATAGGGATTTTGATGAATTGCAATTGCGATCGCATTTTTTCAGGCAATGTCTAGTGAAAGTTTCAATCCCTAATAGGGATTTTGATGAATTGCAATGTCAATAGTTTGCTGGTCTGTTACATTAATGGCGTTTCAATCCCTAATAGGGATTTTGATGAATTGCAATATTTCAGCAGCATCTAAAGCACGAGCTACTTCAAATAGTTTCAATCCCTAATAGGGATTTTGATGAATTGCAATGTTTGCTCCGGATTTGGATTTATTTTGGGAGCTAGTTTCAATCCCTAATAGGGATTTTGATGAATTGCAATAACAGCAACCGGGGGGTAAAGATGTACTTAGTTTTTTGTTTCAATCCCTAATAGGGATTTTGATGAATTGCAATTTGAAGAGATAGAGCCATTTGAAACTAAATTCAAAGTTGGTTTCAATCCCTAATAGGGATTTTGATGAATTGCAATCCTAATATTTACCAATTTGAGGAGCTAGAGCTGCGTTTCAATCCCTAATAGGGATTTTGATGAATTGCAATTGTCGCGTAATATACGCAATGGCGTTTATTTGCTCGGTTTCAATCCCTAATAGGGATTTTGATGAATTGCAATCTTCGCTAATTAACATATTCCTGGGTACGCGAAACGTTTCAATCCCTAATAGGGATTTTGATGAATTGCAATTAGAACCCCGCTACATTTTGATGTGATGCCACCAATCCGTTTCAATCCCTAATAGGGATTTTGATGAATTGCAATCCCCATTAGTTCTTGGGGCATCGGACTCATTCTCGGTTTCAATCCCTAATAGGGATTTTGATGAATTGCAATACATCTTTGCCTGCCGGCTGCTGTTCCAGTAAGTAGTTTCAATCCCTAATAGGGATTTTGATGAATTGCAATCTTTCGCCCTGAAGCGCTTTGTACCGAGCTGGGTTTCAATCCCTAATAGGGATTTTGATGAATTGCAATGTGAGAGATATATTCTCGATCCCTAAAGCGGTACGTTTCAATCCCTAATAGGGATTTTGATGAATTGCAATACTCACGTTTTCAAGGCAAGCACAGGCAATACGTTTCAATCCCTAATAGGGATTTTGATGAATTGCAATGTGATTACCTGGCTGCCTACCAGTTTACCCTAAAAGTTTCAATCCCTAATAGGGATTTTGATGAATTGCAATCTTTCAAAATGAAGTAAGGAGCTAAGAATGCCTGTTTCAATCCCTAATAGGGATTTTGATGAATTGCAATGAATCAGTCAAGTGGTGTGTACGATGTGATACACGTTTCAATCCCTAATAGGGATTTTGATGAATTGCAATGGCGGGAGCCTGAAAGTCAAGCTGTATTTAGTTTTCAAGGTGCGGTTGCGCGATTCAAAAGCAATCATAGCATTAGAAAATTTGTTTGAAAAGAGCGCCAGGAAAATTTCAAGGCTGAAATCGTATTTTGATAAGCATTTCAGAGATTGCGCGGATAAGGATTAGGCAACTAATGGCTTTAAAGCCTTACTGGAGTTGGGATAGAAGCACTTTTTTCTGGCTGTGGAATTTGTACACCTACCTTTTTGCGCATTTGAGATGCAGAAACCTAGCTAGAAGGAGACTCAGCAAAGAAAATTGTTTCGTCTCGTGGCTGTTCTCCGCCAATGCGTTCGACTTTTCGCTGACAACAGCCACAGAGAAAATAAAAACGAACGCTGTCAGTGTCGGGTTTAATCAATTTAGCCAAACGCGATCGCAGTTTAGCATACTGAGTGGGAGTGATATCGCACTCAAAGACACTCAGTTGCATCCATTGTCCGTAGGATTTGAGAACTGAATGGATTTTAGTCCGACGTTTATCTTCTGGAATGTCGTAGCTGACAACAATATACATAGAAGTGGGAGAGTTATTTGAGAATTAAAGGAGGATATTTATCGATTTCGTTCATCAGGTATTTACTTAATAATCTCGCTTGAATTTCAAAGGATTCTTGATAGGTGCATTTGTTTCCCATGACTGGATGCTTGAAACTCGATAATTTCTTTTGTTGGTAGGCGCGAAGAAATGTATGCAGTCCTTCTTTGGTTAAAGACACAGCACCACTGAGCGGTTCGGTGGTAAAGTCAGTTAGGGTTAGCGATCGCTTGTTAATCAGCGACAACACTACAGCATCTACTATTAAAGGACGAAATTCTTCCATCAAGTCCAAGGCTAGGGAAGGTCTACCATAACGCTCGACGTGTAAGTATCCTAGATAAGGATCGAAGCCAACAATATTTAAAGCACTTTGCACATCATGACGTAGTAATGAATACCCAAAACTCAGTAGGGCATTAACTGGATCGGTTGGTGGGCGGCGGCGTCTGGCTTCAAATTGAAATTCTGGAGTTTTAATTAGCTGTTGAAAGCAACCAAAATAGGCTGCACTACCAGCACCTTCTAAGCCTCTGAGAGAATCAATATTGTTTGTGTTTTCGATTGGTGCGATCGCGTTTTCCAATCGAGTGATATTATTATTCAGGTCAGTATCGGGATGTTCTCGCTGAGTGCGAAGTAAACTATGGCGGTAATTTTTCAATTTACCCCGTACAAATCCTTTAACTAAATGTATTGCTGGTTCTGATTCTCCTATAGCTTGCCATTGGGCTTTACGAACAAAGATATTTTTAGTAGTTTCTGGTTCTAAACGTCCTAAATATCGTCCGTTTTGTGTAAGAAATGTTAAACAAATGTGACGTTCTAAAAGTTCACTGACAACAGCGGGAGAAATAGTAGCTCGTCCTAGTACTACAATTCCTTCTAGTTTAATTAAAGGAATATCCAAGATTGTTTTTTGTTCAGCTTTAACTGTGAGACGTTCGTCAACTTTGCCGATAAAAGCATCGGCTTGTGTTACGTAAAGTGTTCCCATTTTTGATTATTCCTAGTAATAATTTGTGCTTGAGTAGATAATTTATCTTTTAAGACGTGATAAATCGCGTCTCTACATCATCGTGATAAATCGCGTCTCTACATCATGTTTTTGGGCTTATCTAAACTGTATTGAGGTATAATTTAATTTACTTCTTGATAACTTTTGACTTTATCAGTTGCTTTGGGCAAACATTGCGAATAAAGACTGCATCCTTGGCAGCGTTTGCTGTAAACTGGTTTTGGCATTGCTCCTGTTTCTAGGAGATTTGTAACAGATTGAATAGTAGCGATCGCACTTTGCCGTAACTCTGCATTAATCTCTACTAATTGCCGTTGATGGGAGTGGGCATAATAGATATATCCAGTGTTAACAGGTTGTCCTGTCATCTCTTCTAAACATAAGGCTTGGGCACAAACTTGCAACTCATCGTTATCCCATTCGCCTTTGCGTCCTCGTTTGTATTCAACTGGATAAATTTGACCAGATTCTGCTTCAATTAAGTCAGATTTGCCGATGAGTTTGTATTGCTCAGACTTTAGCCAAATTGCTCGAATTTGCCAAGTTTCTCCTCGTTGTAAATCGCCTGTCGTGTGGACGCGATCGTGCAAACTTGTACCTTCAATTGTGTATTGATTATCGGTAAACTCCCCTGCACAAAACATTCGCCAACAACGATGCGGACAATAGGCATATTGATTCAATGCCGCAATTGAAATATATTCGGTTTGATTCATAACTGAGGTGGTTTTTAAATGATTATTGAAATTATGGAGAATATAACCGCCGTGTCATTCCCATTCCCATAGTTGTTTTGCGACCAATTCCTGCATACAAAGCAAAATCAGCTAAAGCGTTAAGTTGCTTAATTTGTATGGGTTCAATTTCTCCCAAAATCTTGTAATTAACTTCTCCAAGGATGCCAATAAATTTGCTGCGAGAGTCGGCTAAGATTTCTGTATGAATATTGACAAAAGAAGGAAAGATTGACTCGATCGCAATATAAGAAAATTCTATACTACTGTATTTGTTCCACCGCGAAAGTAGGGAATTAAACACAGATTCTCTGGTAGGAAGGGTAGTATCATACTGTCCTTGACGGAAGGCGGTAGGTGTGGAGAAGCTAAGGTTAATGGAAGAATTGCGCTCGCTAGCTTCTTCGTATAATTGAGCGTAAGTAGTGGCATTTGCCCAAGGTTGAATAGATTGGGGTGTGCCTTGAATGCTGGTAATATACAAGTCAGCCGGGCCAAGATGCCAAGGGCGATTGGGATTAAGATTTAGCCAGAGTTGAGTAAGTTTGCCAAATAAAGTGTCATCTAATAAAGAGATGCGCCACCAACAAGGAGTCCCGGCGGGGATGGGTTGTTGGTGTGAATATTGCAATTTAGATCCCCCCCTACCTCCCTTCAATACGGGGGAGTTTGTATTACTAATTTGTAAAGGTGAAAGAGTGAAAGCTTTGTCAGCAGTGGAATCATGCAAGCGATCGCCCAATGTGCTATCTACAGAACTAACGAGGGTTAAAAATAGGGCGTGGAGATGTCTACCTGTAAGATACTGTGGTGGAATGGGCGATTGAGGTAGCAAATTCAACACTAAACTATGAGGCATACTTTCTCTTTTTGGTTGTAGACTGAGTGCTTCTTGACTCTACAGTAAACTCAGGAATTTCCTGGAGTTCAGCTTCACTCAAACTATACTGTTCACAAACTAAACTTAAGCGATTTCCTGGGGTTTTGACAGCGTTAACCGAATGGGTTAAATCACCTTGAAAATAAACTAAAGTATTGAATTGGGGCTTAATTTGTCCAAGTTGGCGTTTGTGCGATCGCAATACCAGTTCTCCCCCTTCCATATCGGGAGGTACTCGCACATAGAGGACGCTGACAACCGCAGGCGGTTCAATGGTTTTGGAGTAGGAACGTAAGGAGCGATCGATATGCGGATCAACGCGGGAGCCTTCTTTGAGTTGTAAAGGATTGAGATAAAAAGCATTACAATTCGGCTGGAGAGCCAAATCTAGGTAAAGCTTGAAGTAGGGAAACTGCTGTTCTACTTTTGCTAATCCAGAACGCTGAAATACTACGGAAAATCCTTTAGTGGCGACAAAATCGCGGTTAAGGTTGTTGATCGCAAAATAAGGACAAGCTTGGATTTCTCCCCACAAGTTGTTTAGGTAATCGCTGGGGAAGGCGTTGGATTGTTGTTGATAGTGTTTCACGGGTGGGGAGCGTTCGCTAAATGTGGTATCTAAAATTTTAAACACTGTCGAGTGATGATAGTAGTATTCTTTTAAGTGAGAAAAACTAGATAGCGAGAAAGACCAATGAGAATTGATGATTACAATGCAGCAAAGGCACTAACTGAAAAACTTAAAGAGAACTTACCCATTAAAGCACGAGCAGGTAAGGAGTTTATGAAGACATTAAAGCAAAAAGGAGAAAACGCCGATCCAGACAGAGAGTTTGAGATTGATTTCGTTGGCTATTCAGGAGATGAAGGCGGGATTATGTGCGGACTAAAAGAGCCAAATAATCCCGAAAGTAAAGAAAAATATGTCTCTTCTATTACTCACCTAAAGATTGATCCTAATCATCCTCTAACTGCTGAAGTGCAGGCTTACCAACGCCAGCGAATACGTAAGTTAATGTTGCAAGATTCCAGAGGTTTTAAAGCCGAGTTAATGACTATAGAGCCTCGAAAGAATAAAACCCGTGATAAAGGTTTTGGGAAGTAATTAACTCTGAAAACGATATTCCAGCCGAACTGGAATTTTTAAGTTTTGAATGCTATCAAATTGATAGTATTGACCTCGCATTTGGACATTCTGAATTAAGCTAACTGGAGGCATATTCACAACATCATAGCTAATCACTTGATTGGTGAACATGACATCTAAAGGATTTAATAGATGTGTACAAGTGAATATACCTTCAGTAATTTTAGGTTTTGGTAATTGTTCAACCGTAACTTCAGCTTTGCTCATCCATTTACCCAAACGAATCCACTTTGGTAGTTTGAGTTCTTTTTGAGATATGACAAAAAACTCAAATTTGCTTTCTGCTGCTATTTCCTTTGCTCTGCCAAAACTAGGGATATTTTTCTGTGTTTTTTCCATTTCAACGTGGTAGTTGTTGTTAGCATACTTCCAGGTGTTGAGGATAGAAGAATGATTGAGCGATCGCGCCGGAGTTACGTAAATTTCCTGTTGATTGAGTGGCGTTAGATGCTCCTCATATTTTGGCACTTGTTCTGGACAAAAGTAGCGATAGGAATGTTCTTCAACAACGGTGGTAGCGTAGATTTGGCTATCAACTAAACCTAGCGCATAACAGAGGGCATAATTGTGAATTATTGGCTCTGTTTCATACAATCGACCAATTTCACGAGTTGCGTAATAGAGACTGTCATGAAGTTCTATTTGACAGCGATAAATTAACACCATCTTGCTTACTCCACTACAGCAGCAGCTTTATTATTATTCTTGGTATCTTTTTTAGGGTCTTTCTTACCTGATTTAAGAACCCATGTTTGAGCATAAATAGATGATTCAGCATTTGCTTGACTCAACATTTCTTGCAATCGAGTTTCATCACTGGTGATAGACTTCACTTCACTCAAAAGTTGTGTAAAGGATGCACCAACAAAATCATTATGAGAAATACACTCTTGAGACATTAGAGCAGTAATTGCTTGTGTAGCAGCCTCTAAAACCTCGTCTTCATTGAGCGGATCAGGAGGATTAATTTGCTTTGGAGTTGCATTGCTCATTACGTCATAAATCTTTTGAGTCCAGAGAAGATTACTAACAATCTCACCATCAGCGAAAATGACTCCAACTAACTCATTACGCACTCTACCAGTGCGGGTAGTTTGCGCTCCGTAATGGCGTGTCCTGAGAATATTATTGAAAACGTAGAGAAATCCAGCTTCAGTGGGATCTTTTAGTGTGACAATGCTAGGGAAAAAGACTTGAGGTAAGATATGGTCTTGACTATTAATACGGCTGGTTACTTCCCCTTTACGGCTCATCGTTCCATTTTCCCAAGGTGCATTAAGGGTAAAGTTGAGGTGAGAATCATCAAATGGTGTGATGGAATAAGCTGTGTCTACAACTACTTTAGATTTCTCAGAACCAGAATCACCAATAGCAAAACCATAGAGAATACAATCAGGAGTGGTTTTACTAAAATCAAAATTATAATCACATTTTTCAGCATCACCAATTTTGTAGTTACGTAGTAATTCTCTACCTGTTAAACGTTCTGGTGTAGACTGCTTGCGCTTAAACATTGCCAAGCGACTAATAGGTTCTTTGTTTTCAATCCCAGCACGTACTCTTGCTTTATTGAGTTCACCATCTGTCTGGAATAAAGGATAGGATTCTGTAACACGAATAGTAATGAAATGAGCATATTTGCCCATTGGTTTAGCAGGGATTACATCGTGGAAAAATTTAGAATCAAGCGTTTTCAGTAATTTCATGGTTTGATTGCTCCAATTTAGCTAGTTGGAAAAAAAGAATAAATTAGACTGATGCTTCAAGTTGTAATTCAGGAATATCATCAGGTTCATCTTGCGGACGTGCCTTACGTTCCTCATCATCTGCTAGGCGATAAAGGTATTCACAGGTATCTCTAATTAAATTAAGTTGAGTACCTGCTAAACGTGCGCGATCGCCTTTAAAACTTTCCTCAAAAATGTCTTTCACAAAATACTTAGAAAACTCATAAACTGCTTGACGTTCTTCTTGCGAAGTTAAAGCAGGTTTCCACTTCCCATCAACTAAAGTTAATGTTGGTTTTCCTTCAGCAGCTTTGCGACGTACATTATTCATCAGCTTTGACAAACGTGCAGCTACCACATCTGTTAAAGAATCAGTGTCATTAGCTATAGATTTATCGATTTTCAAAATTACATCAGCAGCCTCATCAATTGGTTTTAGAATTGCATTAGCTTTAGCATATTGACTTTTAGAACGATAAAAGCGACGGTAAAGTTCTGTTAACTTACGTAATTGATTCACAGTTTTTCCTTCTGGTTCAAAATAGTGATAAAAATCCAAGTATAGGCGAACTTTAGCAATAGGTACAGAATCAATTTTGTCCTGCTTCCGTAGCCATTTATTCAGGTAATGAAAGACATAAAGAGGACTGGTTTCTAAATCCCGTGCCAAATCTGCTAATTTTCCCCAATCTGGATCGCCATCCTTTTTACGGTTGACTTCCAAGTGGATAGAGTAAGCCGCAGTCAGAGCATTGAGCGGGGAAAATTTCCGCTTTTCTGAACTACGAGGTAGAATACTATCTAAACGATAGTTATCTTTTTTAATCAAAGAACGAATTGCTTGATGTTCTCCATCGATTAAAACTGTTTGTTCAAAATCAGCACCACTGATAAAGGGTGGCACAGGTGATTCTGATGCAACAACTTTCACATCGAGAACAAGCGGTAACGCCAATGCTAACCAAGCTGGTGTTATCCAAGATTCTGTGTCTGTAGCTTCTCTTCCAGGAGGTAAACCTAAAAAGAAAAATGTTAGTGTTTCTTTGTCTGAAAAGCTAATTTTGAATGTGCGATCATCCTCTGGTTTTAGATTTTCTTTAATCAGGAGAGAATCAACTTTTTGATAGGTTTCCATTTGAAATTTTGCAACTTGATTTTCAGTAATAAAATGCTTACGCATTTCAGCATCAAACCGGGTTCGAGAAAATTGATTGTAAGCTAGTTGCAAAAATTTATTGGTTTCTGGGGTAAAGAAGTAAGTTGGATAAAGATAGAGATAGCGATATTTACGTCCTTCAAAGTCTGCTCCTACAGCATTTGTTTGGTTCATCAAAATTTGTCTCAACATGATTTCAATTGACCAAATTGAGCAAATTTGCCGTTTAGCAGCTTGAGCATTAAATAAAATCTGACGATTACTGTAGACTTGAGGCGCGAATAAAGTCGCTGATTCCATTTGTTCAGTCACAGTATACGAAGAACTAGAAATTGCACAAACATTTTCTCTTCCTCTACCTGTAGTTTTTGCGGCATTATAGCGTTTTAGTTCAACTAAAAATGAGTCTGTCTCTGGTTTTATAACTGCACCTGTTGGTAATGAAATAACTCGGTTGACATAAGTTTTTAAATCATCCCAGCCATCAGGCACATCCTGAAACTCTGCTAAAATTGGTCTAATAAAAATAGCAGCATGA
This sequence comes from uncultured Nostoc sp., assembly GCF_964247315.1. Taxonomy (GTDB): domain Bacteria; phylum Cyanobacteriota; class Cyanobacteriia; order Cyanobacteriales; family Nostocaceae; genus Nostoc. The sequence goes on along the minus strand of NZ_CAXTTT010000052.1, from coordinate 20,056 downwards.
TTTACCATCCCTTTCATTACTTCCAGGATTTGAGCAAAGTCTAATCCTGAATGATTGCGAAAGTATTGTGATGCTAGATAATACCAATCAAGAGGTACACCACCTGTTTTTTTCAAAGATTGAATTTGTCTGATAGCTGGAATCTCGGCTGATAATTCTAAATATTCAGCTAGCTTTTGTGTCAAATCTAAATCGGGAATAGTTATCCTCTGATTTTTTGGCTGTTGTTTCTGCCAATCATTAACTTTTTCGCACCAACTACCCCAAATTCCTCGACATAGAGTATCACCAAACTCTGCTAATCTATCAATACGAACTTCATTAGCAAATTGCAAATTTAAATGTGCTGCTAATTCGCCTTGTGCTTGGTAACTCTGTAAACTTTCGCCTCGCTTACCAGCAGAAGCGGTTTTTGAGTCTGGAAGTAGTCGAGAAGCAGCATTAATGCTAACTTCCATTAATTCAACTACATCAAAAAATAACCAGTAATAATCCGCAAACTTAAAACCTTTACCATCACGATTAAAACCTGTTTGTCTTTCTTTTAGCTTCTCTGAACACAGGTGCTTAATTTTAGCAATAACTTGTTCAGAAATCTTATCAGTTGTAATCAAAGGAGCATCAACGGTAGCTAAATAGACAACACCATCAGGTAAATATAGTAATGGTGTATAAAACTCTTCAGGATGTGCTACTATTAAAGCGTTATTGAAAATATTTGTGAGAATACCGCGATTCTCTGAAAGGGAGTGGTAAGTAAGTTTTAGCTGATGATTACTTAATCTTGTAAGTAATGTCTGTAAGCCTCCAGATTCTACATCTCGCGGATGTTTGACCACTGAAGCAAATAAATCAGATAATCTAATTAAGTCAATTAAAACTTGTCTAATTCTACTATCTAGTCTTTCATCATCTAAAGGTTTTAGTCCACGAGTAGTTAAACCGAAATCAGAATCATTTTTAACGCCTGCATTACTGCTAATCTCAATGATGTCATCAATAAGTTCTTCCCATTTTTCACCAAGTAAGTGATATAAACCAAAATCTAAAATCTTTTTGGCAATGTATTCACGCCCAAGGTTAGGAGCATATTCTTTTTTTGGTGGATCTTCTTCCCAGTTGTGATTGATAAAATTTTGTTCTAACCAATCTGGATAGTCAGGGAATTTTTCATAGTCATGCAACAGGTAAGAAACAATAAATACAGAAGTTTGCAAGTCTTCACAACTACGTTTAACTGGGTTTGTACCTATTTCTTCTGCTTGTAATCTTTTGAAAATGCGATAGCTAGGAAATAGACCGTTAAGTAAGTGAGCAAGTATAGATTGGTCGCCTGCATTGCGTCTATCTACTGGTTTTTTACCTGCTGCTACTCTTTTAGCATTAATGATTTCTATCGTAACTTCAAAGAATTTACCACCTTTAGCGGTTGCTCCTGCTAGCTGTTGAATTAAATTAGGTAAGACATAATCTGCAAACTTTTCTAAAATGCGATCGCCTTCATTTCCTTTTGCCTTTTTTACAGCCTCTTTGAATAACCGAATCGTGAGAAATTCGCGTTTGACAGGTGATTCATCATCCTCATCTTCTGTAGGATCAAAATCTGGCACTTCTTCCGGTAAATCATCATCAAATTCGTTCATTAATTTGTTTCCTCGCGTTCAATAGCTTGAGATTCTAGTATTTTCCCTTGTTGGATAATCCACAATTTACCTGTAACATCTGCTGTATCTAACCCAGTGATGAATGTTTCAATAGCTTCATGCCAATCAGCAAATGTGTAGCGAGAGGGTAGACGAATAATTACAATTCCTGCATAGTTAGAGGGATTATATTTCAGACGATTTCCAAATCCTCTGTCGCAAGTGACTAAACATCTACCCTCGCGGCGACAAACATCAATAACTTCTGGATCTGGTGTAGAACTTAAGCCTTGTCCTGGTACTGTTGCAACATCGTGTCCTGCTAATTGCAATAAAGTTACAACGCGCAAGTCGATATTTTCATCTAGCTTTAATTTCATGCACTTGCTTCTTTTTATTTGTTCAAAGGAAGTTCTACAAAAACATCCCGCGCCATCTCTGCACCGTAGGCGATACAAGCCAGTACATCTTCTCTTTCTATACTTGGATAAGCTTCAAGAACTTCTTCAATTGTTGTACCACCAGCTAAATAGTCTAAAATTAGAGAAACCCAAATACGATGTCCGCGAATGCACGGTTTACCGAAACAAATATTTGGGTCAATAGAAATTCTAGAAAGTAAATCATCTATAGCCATTAGTTTTTCTCCAGATTTTGCGTAACAAATCTAAACAAACTTATTGGTCATTTACCTGAGTCGTGTAACACTCCATCCGCTTAAGTTCCATCGTTCACACTTCCAACCATTTGCAGAGACTTTATGACTATTGAGATAGTGATGACCTCTTCTCTTGACCTCTTTGCGCTTCAGTTTGACTCTAACCGCTATTCCTCTCTTGGTTATACCAGTATAAAACCGTGATCTTTTAGCCTTAAGCCAGCCTAAAAGCTGGTGGCGTAAGCTTTCTGGCATCTGAGAGATATCATCATCGTTGAGATAAATGTGCATAAAGACACCTGATAAGATTTCTTCTCATCATCATGGCATCTTGTTTATGAAAAGGCAATGTTACTGTAGCTTATTGATTAAAGCGTTACTATTGCTATGTGATTTGCCCCGACGGAAACAACATCGTGTAATCTATATATAAGGAGAAAGAAACGCAGTGCAGTACTGCATAGGTATAAATGCCTAAAATAATACCTCTTAGGGATTGAAACACTGTTGCTTTCTGATTTCGAGCAAAATTCTTTCTCCTCAAGCTTGTAAGCCAATTCATCTTTCATCTCCTTTAGCTTATATTGGCGACTGTAAACGTTTATGGCAACTTCAACATATCCATCCTTCATCGTCTTTTGGCTTCCAATGCCAAGTTAAGGTTTCCAATAACAGCGCATCTTGTCCAAAAGTAATGGTATAGCGAGGACTTCTATCCTCTGGCTCGTTAGTGAGGGGGTAAGCTTGAAAGTGCATGGGTAGTCCGAGGGTGGCGCGTAAAAAGTTGCGATCGCGGTCTGAAATAAAGCACACTAGTTTACGTCTACTCACAGCATCACTAATTTGGTTGATACCGTAACCGTGTCGTTGGTAAATCTCTAAACCTTGTAGTTCGTGTTGTTTATCTGGTATAACTTGCACCTTACCAGATTTAGCTAATTCTCTCAGATTTCCTGGATAATAGAAGTGCCAATCTTCCCGCACATCCCGATAGCCTTTGAACTTTAAATAACACAAAGCTTTATCAAAGCGAGTAGTAATTACTCCTGCTTTCTCAGCTTTTTCTATAAAGCTATTTTTATCCCATAACTCGAAAATAAAGTTATTGAGAATGCCAGGAAGATTGTACATTTTAAATCTTTCAGCTTCTGGCTCATCTGGATTAGTTAAGTCATAAATTGCACAATCTAACTGGCTACTTCCCCGAAAACTCCTAGCCTCATCAATAATTTTGTCTTTTTTTTCACCCTTACACCGATAATATTGAGCTTTCATGTGTTCAAGTTTGATTCCTAAAGCTCTTTGAATGCTAGTACCAAATTTCTTATCAATATCTGGGTACTTGTCTTTCATGTGATTGTTACTGCTCAGTATTTTATATATATAATATGACTGGATTCCACCCCAACGCCTTGGATAACATTCAAAGTCGTTTTTAAATATCCAGGATGAACGAATAGCATTGTTAAACTCAATCCGGTTATAATTTTCACCATCTTGTAAAGGATGTAAAGGATGAGTTTCATCCTTGAATAACCTTGCAACAATAAAGTTAGGTATTAAAGCGTAAGCTTGATAAGTTTCAAAACCTTCATGTCTACCAAGCCTACCAAAGCGTTGAATAAAATTTCCGGCATCAGCAGCTTCAAAAATTAGAAAATTAATCCGAAAGTCTACACCAACATCAATTGTAGATGTACCTAAAAGTAAATCTGCTTCAGCAACCGACTGAGATTTTTCGGTTTCTCCTGTTAAACCAGTATTTTCTCTAACTTTCCATCGTGGTTCAAAGATAGCTCTTAATTTAGGTAATAGCTTCTTAACTGCTGCAATTGAATTAAGAATGATTGCCCCTTTGCTATTTGGATTATCTTGAAAAAACTTTAAAATTACTGTTTCAGCATTTTCTTCTATCCATTTATAGCTAGAACTAAAATTAGGCTCTATATCTTGAGGAAAGCACAAGTTAATAGGCTGATTAATTTGCCGCCAGCCATCGTTTGAGTTATCTGAATAAAATTTATAAGCTCCAACATCAACCGGATCAATTTCTTGATATCTAAGTTGAGCTTTTTCTAAAAAATTCTTTAATAGTTCATTAGGTGTAGCAGAAAGAAAAAGAAATTTTTTATTAGCATTGCCAGTGTGCTTCATTAAAAGTATCGTATTGATGACACTAGCTATTTGTGGAGATGAAAAAATATGAAATTCATCATAGATAAATAATTTATAATTTTCATCTATACGTCTAAATAACCTGTCAGGGTTATCTATTTTTCCTCTTAAGTAGTAAAAATTATGGATATAATGGAAAATGTCAGGGTTCGTCAGCAGAATTTCATAGTTAGTAGAAAAGTCTTCTATCCCATCTCGTTTGGAAGACATCTGACTAGTTGCTATAGATTTCTCCAAAATAGCCGCAGTTAATCGTTTGATTTGCGGTTCGTACTTCGGTTGAAATATATCTTTGTATCCTTGCACCTGTTTTTCTTGATCTCTTGCAAGTTCGTTTGTCGGATACATGGCTAAAGTGTACGTGCGATTTGTCATTGCTGACAAATAAGCAGCCAAGCTTTTACCATCGCCTGTCATGGCTCTATTAAAGACAATATCAATATTTGGATCTTGTAATGCTTGATAAGTTTCTGCTTGATGCCAATAAAGCGACCAACCTTTAGGTAATTTCACTCCGTCAGGTGTAATAACGGTTTGAGAATAAACAGGTTTGAGATTTATGCTGTAATTTTCAGACATAACCTTAAAAATTCCTTGCAAATGCTTAGTTTATCTGAATTGCTATGTTGAAATAATGACAAATTTATGAATCCAAGCAATTTCTACCACCATTGGTGACAGTTTTTATATATGTGCTAAATACCACCCACAAATTTCTGCAACCATTGGTTGCAGTTTTTTAGATGGGTATAAAACATCTCCAGGCTATTTCTCGTACCAATGGTGCGAGTTTTTCACTTTACTTAAAAACTGTCCGTAACTCGTTGTTATTCACTATAATGCCATGCAAAATAGAAGTTGCCAAGATTTATCAGGATAAAAGTGTCCGTATAAAATATGAGTCGAAAAGGTCAATCTATTACACTGTCGATATCAGAACGTGATAAAGCCGAGCTAGAAGCGATCGCTCGTGAATTCGGTATGATGTGGGGAGAAGAACCTAATATCTCTAAGTTAATTAAAGCGATCGCTCAACGTAAGTTACTGATCGGTAACAATAACGATTGGAAAGAACCACGCATCAGAGCATTACATAGATGTATCAATGCTTTGACAGACATCGGGCAAATTGAACAAGCCCAAATCATTGCAAACTTACTTCTGGAACGCAGCGAATTATCATTACCTCTGCGAGGCGAAATTGAACGTTTTATAGAGAATTTGCCCCCACCTTGGCGCTTAGAAATAGACTGCTATATATTGCGCGAACAGCCGTTTCAGCTTTCCTATCAAGATGCAGCAGAGCGTGTGTTTAATTTTACTGTTCGCCATGCCAAAATTACACCTCACGAAAAGCGGCTATATCTTGATTGCTGGTGTGAGGAGACAGAAGGAAACCTTGATATACCAGAACTACTTCACAACTGGAGTTTACGATTAGACAGGATTACTGAAGCTGCTGTCATGCCAATTTCTGGTGAGTGGCGATCTAATTTGGCCCAGATAGAAGTGGAAATGCATTTATTTGCTGGCTTGGCTTTTGCCTATCAAGCTAAATCAGAAGACAATATTAATGAGTGGCTACCAGATAAAGCGCGAGTCCGGCGAGTTGTCAGGCGAGTATCTAGTACATTTTGGTTTAGCCGCGAAGTTATGCAGTATGCGCCAGATTGTGTAGTGATATTACCAGAGAATCTGCGCGATCGCCTCAAACAAAAACTCCTCACCTTATGCCAGTTATACGATATCGAAACTAGGAGTTAAGTCTTGTGGGGTAGGCCGAAAAGCCTGCTCTGTTAATTATCTAGTTAATATTCCTGAATGACGAAAACTTGCTGGCTAGATTTAGGCTGATTCTGCTTCTTAACTCGAATGAGGCGATTTTTCAAGTCTTCTATTTGTTGCAGATGGGCGTAGAGAGCGTGTGTTTGTCCTGTGTAGTCTCTATCAGTTTTACAAATGATTATGCCTTGGTGAGAAATACCGCTACGGTGTAGGGCGATAAAGTCCTCACGATTGAGGGTTATAACGACTCGCTGGTTTTGGGTTGCAAAGGTGAGAACATCTTCATCTGGGATTCCTTGATTAGCTTGTCCGGCTTCTTGGGAGGTGAGGATATCATAACCACGCTGGCGGAATTCTAGCACCATATCCATTGGAAAATTCTCATTGGAGTAAAGCTTAAGCATTATCGTCTTCATTGATAGCAGCCAGCACACAATTTAATTCTTCCTCGTGCTGTGCATAGTATGCCCATGCCGCTGTTAAATCATCTTTGGTGAGGGTGGGATAATTACGCAGCAATTCTACATCGTCTGCTCCTTGCTGACGGAAAGCTACTAGTGTCCACACAGGAATACGGGTGTTGCGAATGCGTGGTTGTCCACCACAAACACCTGGAGTTAATTGAATTGCCAAACTGTTGAGGCGTTCTTGCAGTAAAAGACGTTCTTCCAGAGTGAGGGAAGTGATGATTTGCAGCAGTGAATCAACTAATCGTGTGTTCATGTGTTTCTGCAATCCTCTACTTAGCGCAAAATTTGGTCAATCATCCGATTCGCTTGGGAACTATAACCGCCGCCAAATAAATTGAAGTGATTTAAAATGTGATACAGGTTATAAAGCGTTTTTCTGCGTTCATAACCTGCATCTAACGGAAATACTTCGTTGTAACCTTTATAAAATACTGCTGGGAACCCACCAAACAATTCTGTCATGGCGATATCAACTTCTCGATCTGCAAAATAGGTTGCTGGGTCGAATATCACTGGTTCTCCCGACGCAATACACCCAGCATTTCCGCCCCATAAATCGCCATGTACCAAGGAAGGTTGCACTTGACGATTTGCCAACAATTCAGGAATCGCCGCTAATAACTTATCTTCTTTAGGGAAATTACCTCCCCGCCGCCTTGCTAATTGAAATTGATAACCCAGGCGATGTTTAACATAAAATTCCACCCAGTCTGCTGTCCAAGTATTGATTTGGGGTGTGGAACCAATGGTATTGTTAATTTTCCAACCAAAACCTTGACTGCTGCTAGCTTTATGCATCGCTGCCAATTTGCGCCCCATTTCTTCCCATCGCGGAGCGTCTCGTAGAGAGGATTTAGTATTACTGCTACCAAGTTCTAACCATTCCAGGACGATGTAGCTAGAATTATCAGCAGTACCCCAGCAAATTGGTTTGGGAACGCGAATACTCGCTGTTGCTAGCATTTGCTCTAAACCCAACGCCTCAGCTTCAAACATCGCAACTTGGGATGCTTGGTTTAGCTTGAGGAAGTAGGTTATCTCACCATTGGAAACAGCATAACCTTGGTTGATACACCCGCCACTAACCGATCGCCGTTGCTGACTTTGAAATTTTTCGCCAGTCACCTGGCTAATATGGGTGTCAATTTGAGTCCACATCATGCAATTTTGGATTTTAGATTTTTGATTAGTAACTGGGCATTGGGTATTGGTTATTAATTATTTTCCTCTTACCCATGCCCCATGCCCAATCCCCCATTCCCCATACTTAATTTACGGTTTGACGAAAACTACACCATAAGCATCTGGAGATAGATACTCTTTGGCTGCTTGCATCAAGTCTGTTGGATCTTGGCTCTGAATAATCGCTGGGTAGTTAAAGGCGGGTTCCAAATCTCCCACCAAAGATTGATAATAACCATACAACCCAGAGCGATCGCTTGGTGTTTCGTTACCAAATATAAATCTGTTGGCTACTCGTCGCTGCACGCGAGCTATTTCTGATTCTGTTACCAACTCTGTTTGTATTTTGCCAATGTGTTGAGCGATCGCATTCTCTACAACAGCTAAATTTTCTACTGCACATTTAGCTGAAATATAAAATATTCCTTGTAGCTCGTTGCTCATGTTGCTCACAGAAATTGAAGAAACTAATCCCCGTTCTTCTCGTAAATCCCTCACTAATCTTGATGTCCGTCCGTGTCCCAAAATTCCGGCTAAAACATCCAATCCATAGGTGCGATCTAACTGAATCATTCCTGGAACCCGCCAAACCATTACTAGCCTTGCTTGTTGCAGACTTTCGTCGATAAATTCTCGACGGACAATTTCTGTAAATGGTGACTCAGGACTGAGTGGAAAGTGGGCAGTAGCGAGTGGGGAAGGTGGGATACCCTCTGGGGATAAGGGGGAATGGAGAGTTTTATTAGCTTTTGTAAATCCTTCCGCAACAGTTGCAATTAATTCTTCCACGGGCAAATTGCCCACAGCCACGGCAGTAATTGAGTGGGGTTGATACCAATTAGCATGAAATTCTCGCATCTGCTGAGGTTTAAGTTCGGCAATCACCGATTCTGGCCCCAATACTGCACGGCGATAGGGTAGATAATCAAAGGCTGTCTCCATCGCCCGCCGAAATGTCCGTCGTTGGGGATTATCCTCTGAACGCCTAATTTCTTCCAAAACTACCAATCGCTCGCGTTCAAAGGCATGATCGGGAATACTCGCATTTGATACTACATCTATTTGTAGTGGCGCAAGCTCGGCAAAATCTTTGGGGGCAGTAGTTATATAGTAATGAGTATAGTCCTGGCTAGTAGCAGCATTGGTGACAGCACCCCGCTCTTCAATTCGACGTTCAAATTCGCCGCTAGCTAGTCGTTCTGTTCCCTTAAAAATCATGTGTTCTAAAAAGTGAGCCATGCCGTTAATGGCATCAGGTTCGACAGCAGAGCCAACTTTAATCCATAAATTGAGGTTTACGGCTTCAACTGGCATTTGCTCGGCAATGATTGTCAAACCATTGGGCAACTTGTGCAGCGTCGGAGCATTGAGACGGGGAAATTTCCGCAGGGTTGAGGTCATTGCTACTTGTGTGTGAGGAGCATGTTACTCTTTTATCTTATCTACGACTATAAAATAAGCACTGCGATCGCTTCTCCTGTCAGAGACGCTTTAAAATCTACCGTTCTACTTGTTACATCTGTGAGCGTGAAGATGTATCGGTTTGAGTTTATCCGCAACCTTAACCTTTGTCACAATTCTGGGTAGACTCGCTCCCTTGATTCCATGCCTGATTTGCTAGATTCTTTAGTGCCATAGCCAAGTACAGAGTACGATCGTACTCACCCTGTTGTAGGCGCAAGGGAGAAAATCTCGATTTGCAGGATCATTGAGTTTGGTGTTCATAGAGTTGCGATCGCAACATCGACAAATTATGAGTGCGAACTTTGACGATACTATCCTCAAGTACTTTTGTAACCTAGAAGATCCCAGAATTGAGCGTACTAAACAACATCAATTGGTAGATATCGTTGCGTTAGCGTAGCTCACCGTTCGCGGAGCGTCTCCGACAGGAGAAGGTATTGCAATATTAGCAGTTATCAGTGGAGGAAATAGCCGAGTAGCAATTGAGACTTATACTCTAGCCCAGCTAAAATGGCTGAAAACGTTTCTGGTATTACCCCTAAATGCGTGAAAACACCTATAAATTATCAACACATTTATGAGGTCTTTAGACATTGCAGTTTTAGCTCAGAAACATCTCTGTATCTACCCTCTTGCGCTAAAGTTGCATAAGAATGTGCATCTAAAGCCAGGAGGAAAGAGTTGTGAAAGCAGTTTTGATGACAGCAGCTGGTAGTCCCGAAGTTCTGCAAGTACAAGATGTGCCAAACCCTGCTGTTCCTGTAGGGAATACTGAACTTTTAGTGCGTTTGGTGGCAGCTGGCATTAACCCCATTGACACTAAACTTCGTAGTCGAGGCAGTTTCTACCCCGATCGCACGCCGACAATTTTAGGATGTGATGGTGCAGGTATCGTGGAAGCTGTGGGTGCTAATGTTCAGCGTTTTCGCGCAGGCGATGAAGTATATTTTTGCTATGGTGGCTTGGGCGCACATCAAGGAAATTACGCTGAATACACCGTTGTAGATGAGCGATTTGTAGCACGTAAACCCGCCTCTATTTCCTTTGCCGAAGCAGCAGCAGCGCCTTTGGTGTTAATCACCGCCTGGGAAGCTTTATATGAACGGGGACGATTAGAACCTGGGGAACGGGTTTTGATTCATGCGGGTGCTGGTGGTGTCGGTCATGTAGCAATTCAATTGGCGAAACTTAAAGGTGCTACTGTTTCCACCACAGTGAGTTCTGAGGAAAAAGCTAATTTCGTCAAAGAACTTGGTGCCGATAGGGTAATTTTTTACAAACAAACAGACTTTGTACAAGCGGTATTAGATTGGACTGGCGGCGAAGGCGTAGACTTAGCTTTTGATACCGTAGGCGGCGAAAACTTTCACAAAACCTTCCCCGCAGTGCGAGTCTATGGTGATATTGTTACCATTCTCGAACCAGATGCCAATACTGTTTGGAAAACTGCTAGAACTCGCAACCTCCGCATTGGTTTAGAATTCATGTTGGCACCAGCATTGCTAGAATTACAAGACAGTCTCCACCATCATGCAGAAATTCTTGAACAATCTGCCACCTGGATCGATGAAGGCAAATTAAAAATCCATGTGAGTCATAAATTTCCCTTAAAACAAGCAGCCAAAGCCCACCAACTAATTGAAAACGGGTCTGTGGCAGGTAAAATTGTTCTGCTGATTAGTGACGAATAATTGAACAATTTGCATAATTTATCTTTTAAACGCAGAGGCACGCAGAGGTTAAACGCAAAGGTACACAGAGGAGTTTCTCTGCGTACCTCCGCGCTTCCCTTTGCGTACCTTTGCGTTTTACTTCTCCTCCTCCTCCCCCTACCAGCTTGGGCAGCACAAACACAACTAGAACGCACACCTCTAACTCTAGAATTATTGCAAGAACGACTACGCACACCCACACTCCGCGAAGGAAATTTAACCGTAGATTTGCAGAAAATGGCGATTGATTTACGCCCAGAAAACGCCAGCTTTCGTAATGCTTTTTACCAACTACTGCGAAAAGAACTCGCTACAAAATCTCTAGGTTTAGACCTCAGCAATGCTTTGATTCTGGGGGATTTTGTCGGCAGCGATTTGGGTTTAAGAACACCATTGTATGCAAAAGCGATTGCACCCATTTTCACCGCTACCGAACAAGAAAAACTAGAACGTTTGCGCTTCGTTTGTCTAGAGTCATTCGCCATCGCTTTACCCAACTCCAAAGATTGTCGATCGCTTCTGGGAACAGAATCAACTCCATACAGTGAAATCGCCGTCTTTCGTGGTGTCTTAACACTGGTGCAAACTCGCTTCAACGGCGAAGTGAAGTTCTCCAATACATTTTTTCTTCAGTCTGTAGATGCCCAAGGTGCAACTTTTCTCCAACCCACAAACTGGACTGAAACCAGATTTGCTCGTCCCATTAGTTTCGCCAGTGCTAACTTCCAGCAACCAAGCAATTTTCAGGGCAGTATTTTTTTTGAAAAAGCTAATTTTAAAAAAATCAAATTTCGGGAACTCGCTGATTTTCAAGGCAGTTTCTTTGAGAAGACTGCCAACTTCAACCAAGCAATTTTTAAACAGCTGGCTAAATTCATTAGCGTGCAATGGCAAGGGAATGCTGATTTTTCTGAAGTGTATTTTGCCAATCAAGCCCAGTTTACTAAAGGGAATTTTAATCAGCTTCTCCTTTTAATAGAAGCGACTTTTGAACAAGCTGTAAGCTTCCGAGAAGCGGAGTTTAACCAGTTAGTAAATTTGCAAGCTGCGAACATTCTTAACCAAGCAGATTTTAGTGATGCCAGGTTTTCTAAAGAAGCTTGTTTAAGCGTATCTAGTTTAACTTTTAACTCCAACCAAGCAAAAATTTTAGGTAATCCCGGTCAGATTGGTCAGATGTTCTGCATCAAAACATTGCAAGGTAATCAAAACGTCTTGCGGAACTTGGGGCAGAATTTTCGTCAGCAACAGCAAGTTGCTGATGCTAATCAACTAGAATACACAAAACAACGACTGCGATTAATAGAGTTTAGCCATCGTTTGACGGCTACAAATATTAATAGTGCTTCTGTTGTAAGTTTAATTAACCTGGGTTTTTCTGCAACTCAAGCTGAAGCGATCGCCCAGCGTCGTCTGCTAAAATCCTTTCGCAACAGTAGTGAGTTACTCACCATAGCAGACATCGATTTAGAAAAATATACCCAACTGAGCGATCGCTTAATTGTTGGCGAAACCCTTTCTCTCGGTGGATGGTTACTGCAAGCTTGGAGTTGGTTGGCGTTGAGTATATTGCTGTTGTTGAGTGGCTATGGGACAAATTTTTGGTTAGTCTTTGGCGTGGGAGGATTAGCGATCGCTTATTTCGGCTTACTGTTTTGGTTAGTGGATCGCTATCGTCGGCTGCATCCCGTACCGATTATTCCCACATCTTACGAAACCATTTCGATATTAGTCAGTTTTAGCGTTTTAGAATTCTTCAGTTTACTAGCGATTTTTCGCAATGCTGAACAACCTTGGCTGACATTGGGGTGTCTGTTAATAATTATTGTCCCCGTGCCAATGGCTTTATTAATCCGACTTTACCAACAAGGTCGTTATCATGACTTAATGGACATTTCTTACTTCACAGAAGACGGCACATTTCGCCAGTTACGATTATTGATTGGACGTTTGCCAGTCATACCAAGGAATGAGACATTTCGGGAACGATATATGCCCTTGCTGTGCGATCGGCGTTGGAACTGGCTCAACTACTATGATTTTAGCCTCAACAACCTAGTTAAATTAGGATTTAACGATATTCGCCTGCGAGACGAACACTTACCAGGTATCATCTCTACACTTGCTTGGTATCAATGGAGTTTGGGTTCAATTTACATCACCCTAGTTTTGTGGACACTTTCGCGTACAATTCCGGGATTGAATTTGCTGATTTATCTGAAGTAATCCCTGTACCTGAACCTTTTTTCGCTGCACTTCGTAGTGGTGCTAATATGATGCAAGGTAACTAGGTCGGCGTAAATAATTATCGTTAGGATAAGGCAGGGAGTAGGAGCAGAGGGCAAGGATAAAAAGCGTTTAAACCTTATTTGCTTTTATTCACATAATTTGCTTTTATTGTGCCGACTTACTTATTGTAAGCTATAAGTAACCGTGCTATTTATTGTTATTGGTTTCGCGCTATAACGTTGGATAAAAGTGATATAGCCCCGGATAAACGCAGATAAATTAAATATCTAAAAATTTGGTAAATTTATCAAAAGATTATTCATTGCAATTTAATAATTAATTCAAATTAAATTTTTTATCAAAAAACGTCAGCTATTTTTTAAAATCATTGTCTGAAAATATCTAAAAATTTGATAAATATATCAAAATATTTTTCATTGTTCTTCAAAATCAAATCATATATATTGTAAAGTGTAAGTAGTATTGGTTAAAAATTGATTATCTCACTTAACAAAGAGAACCAAATAATCTAATAGCTACTAACTAGTTTTGCTAACAAAAAGATAACAATAAAATAGACAAAATAGACTTAGATTTTGTCTATTTTATGTTGCGATGCTAGCAAACTTTTCATCAAAATAATAGAAGGATTAATCCTAATGGCAGAAGATTTGAGTAATAGTGGTAGCAGTAACTCCTCTACTAGTGGGAACAATGCGCTTGGACAATCACCCTTCGGTCCCTTGGAAGAAGTTGTCGGTAAGGAAGGCGTCAAAAATCTATTCAGTGGTGTTGGTAATGGAGAAAGTGGCGGTAGCCCATTTGGTGGTGGTGGTGGTGCTGGTGGCAGTCAGCCTGATTTAGCCTATGGTGGTAATCCTTTCGCTGGCGACAACTTCTGGAATATCTTTGCAGGCGGTGTAAACCCATCCAAAGTTGGTGGTAGCCCATCCGCAGGTGGTGGTAGCGATCCTTTGACTGGTGCTGGTGGCAGTAGTAACCCATTCGCAGGCGGTGGTAAGCCACCCGCAGGTGGTAGTAACCAAGGTAGTGGTAGCGATCCTTTGACTGGTGCTGGTAGCCAGACCTATGGTATTAGCACAAGTGAAATACCGAACGGGTTCGATTTCAAGGTTAAAATTGACAAGATAGTTGACTCAAAGCTTGACAAGGAACTGGGTGATGGAAAAACCCCATCATTTGGTAGCGGACAAGGACAAACCTCTCCATTTGGTGGTGGACAAGGACAAACCTCCCCATTTGGTGGTGATGGACAAACCTCCCCATTTGGTGGTGGACAAGGACAAAGCTCCCCATTTGGCGGTGGTCAAACCTTACCATTTGGCGGTCAATAAATCCCGTTTGCTTAATAGAATTATTGCAAAAATCAGCAGATAAATAGAGGGAACAATAATGAGTTCTTCAGTACATAGTATGCTAGTACGGTTTGGCGCGAATAAACATATCATTCGATAAAGCTCAAGAGCGTGTCTTATCAGTGATCTGCCTTCTGCCTTATTGTACTAGTTTGCTATTTTACGCCCTATAACTCTTTAGAGGTAAAGATTTAAGCAATATTTTCTGTTAGTTTGACGGTAAGATTATTAAAGCCTTTATTTTAGAGAGATTTTGGATTTAGCAAATTCATAATTGGTATAAGAAGTATTGAAGACCCCATAATTTTTTAACTAAAAATAGGAGAATTAGTGCCAATGGAAGCATCTGCTGTCAATCCCATTAATGGTGGAGTTAATCCCTTAAGTGTAGGTGGTGCTAGCAACCTATATAGCGGTAATTCCTTTGCTGCCAATGACAGTTTGTCTGCTGTTAAGGGCAGCCTGTTGACGGGTGGTAGCAATCTGTTATTAGGTAACGGTAGCAATCAGATTCCAGGTGGCGGTATTAACCCGTTTGCGGGTGATGGTGGCAGTGGGCTTCAGAAATTAATCTTTGAACGATTAAAGTTAGTTCTGGGTGATAACTATTTCAAGGGTATTGATAACACATTAGCAGGAGGTAGTAACCCGTTTGCAGGCAGTGGTTATCCCATTCCAGGTGGGGCTACCAATCCGTTTGCAGGTAACAGCAATCCGATCGCAGGTGGCGCTACCAACCCCTTTGCAGGTAACAGCAATCCGATCGCAGGTGGGGCTACCAACCCATTTGCAGGTAACAGCAATCCGATCGCAGGTGGCGCTACCAACCCCTTTGCAGGTAATGGTAATGCGATCGCAGGTGCTGGAAGTCTGCTTCAACAATCGCCTTTCGATCCGTTGAAAGAAGTCCTTGGTAACAATATACCCTTTAGTAACACTGGCAATACATCTAATTCAGGTAGCCAAACCTTTAATCAGAGCAACGCACCGGTTGGGAATGGTAATAAGGACTCTGGTAGTAATAACGCGACTATTGGTAATTTTAACTCGGATAATGGCAGTAACAGTGCAACCATTGGTAATGGTAACTGGAACTTTAATAATGACAACGCAACTATCGGTAATGGCAACTGGCTATTTGGAAAGAGTAACACAACCCTTGGTAATGGCAACTGGGATTGGGACAACGGCAGTAATAATGCAACACTAGGTAATGGAAATTGGCACTTCGGCAGTGACAACGCAACCATTGGAAACGGTAATTGGGACTTCGGCACTGATAACACAATTATTGGTAATGGTAACTGGGTTTTTACCAATGGAAATGAAATTATTGGTAATGGCAATTGGTTAACAAAGACTGACAATACAACGATTGGAAACATCAATAATCTCAGCAGTTTAAAGTTATCCCCATTAGGGATCAAAACTGATGTTAATAATTTGATTGACTCTCTTATAGGTAAAATAGGTCAAAATTTTCTTGGGTTTACAGGAGATTTTGATGCATCAAGTAGCCAAACCTTTAACCGCCTCATCTCTTCTAAAAGTGTTGGTAATGACACTAATATATCTAAGGATATTGAGCAACTTTTGGCATCACTCAGCCCAATTCAAGGAAATTTCATCAATTATCAGCCTGTGCAAAACCCTCAGCCTGTCCCAGAATCTGCTTCTTCAGTGTCATTAATAGTAATGGGACTTATGTGTTTGCTGTTGTCACTCTTCAAAAAACAACAACACTGTTAACGTAAATTAAATCCTTCTAAGCTGATTGCGATCGCACTTTCTGTTTTAGGACTTACGCAAAAAGTGCTAAGAAGCTTAATTTATCGAACCGCCAAGAACGCCATCGCGTAGCGTCTCGTTAGAGAAGAACGCCAAGAATCGTAGAGTTTGCGTAAGTCCTATGTTTCTCTACTAAGTTGACTTACAGCAGTTATTAGCGAGAATTGATGCTGTCCGTGCCAAGCTATCCTCATGGAGAGGGTTTGCGATGTCTACAACGGGCTATGCCTATGCACTATAGAGCAACTGATAAGTTAATTACAACGATTGCTGCAATGATTTAAACCTTTCTTATACATGAAGGAGCAATTGTTGCAAAGCATGAAGCCTTTGCAGCAAGTGCTTATACATTTATTGGAAATACTTAAACCTTTCTTATACATGAAAGAGTAATTGTTGCAAAGTATGAAGTATTGGCAGCAATTGCTTATACCTTTCCTGGAAATACTTAAACGTTTCTTATACATGAAAGAGCAATTGTTGCAAACGCTTCAATTTTGGCAACTAGTTTTCAGGGTTAAGCGAGTTACGAGTGCTGATAGCAAAGAAAGGGGAGACAAAGCATAGCTTTGGCTGTTTGGAGTGCAATGACTGTAGGAATCATAACTAATTTCCTTTCCTTGCGCGCGGAGTTTTATGAGTGCTATAGCTGTATTTGCTAAATTTGATAGGCGATCGCTTAAAATTTAAAAGTTGGTAATTGTTATCTGCTCAAAAGAATGCCTCAGTCAAGTTTTCAGCGTGCAAATACTCTTAAAGCGGCTTTTTTGGCTTGTAATGTTGAGCCGCTTGAACCAGCAGAAATGGAACGGTATTATGTCGATCTGTCGCTGGTGCGGAAAACTTCGGCTATTGATAATGTCAGTACAATTTTGGATTTTCAAGAAGCAGGTGATTTTACAACAATTTTATTCACCGGACATCGCGGTTGTGGTAAAAGTACGGAGTTAAAAAAAATTCAGAGTCTTTGGGAAAACAATTATCGGGTTATTTATTTGGAAGCGAATGAAGAGACAGATATTAATGATACCCGGTATACAGATTTATATTTGATTGTAATTAAACAAGTTGAATTTGAATTACGAAAATTAGGTTTGACTTTTAATCAAAATTTATTAAAAAGTTTTGAATCATGGTTTAAAGACATTACTCAAGAAAACGAGCAAAGTGTCGAAAAATCAGTCAACGTCGAAGCAGAAGCAACTCTTAGCCCTACTGCGCCATTTCTCGCCAAGCTAATGGTCAAATTGCTGGCACAAATTAAAGGCTCGGACAAGCAAAAGACAACTATTCGGCAAACTCTAGAAAAAGATTTATCTCGCCTCAAATCTGATACTAATCTGTTATTAATCGACGCTTACACAAAATTGCGGCAAAAACTTCCTCAATGTAAAGGTTTATTAATTATCTTCGATAATTTGGATCGGGTTCCTCCTGTCGTAGCAGAACATTTGTTCTTTGATTATGCGGCTCAGATGCAAGAATTAAATTGTACAATCATTTATACAGTACCAATTTCAATTCTTTGCTCGCCGAAAAATCCCTTAAATCAATTTGATGGTGATCCTCATATTGTGCCGATGATTAATATCTATGAATTTGAACGGCATAAATCTGATTTAAATTATCATCAGACGGGCTTAGATGCAATGGCAAGTGTAATTGAAAAGCGGGTTGATATTGATGCAATTTTTGAGAGCCGTAATCAATTATTAGAACTAGCAAAAGCAAGTGGTGGCCATGTGCGTCAGTTAATGCAAATGATGCGCTCTGCATGTCAAACAGCGAGTACCAGAAAACATCCAAAAATTATATCTGAAGATATAGAGTATGCAGTTAAACAGCAACAATTTAGTTTTGAGCGGTTTATTCCTGAAGAACATTACGCTCATTTGGCTCAGGTTTGCTTAACTAAAAATGTCAGTAAAGATGAAATTGGACAATTAATGTTATTTAATACTTCCGTATTGGAATATAACGGTGATAAACGGTGGAATTATCCAAATCCGGTGGTGAAGCGAAATGAGTTCTTCCAACAAGCTCTCCAATCAGCACAACAGTGAACTTCAAGCCGAAATCGGTAAATTTATTGCCTATAATAAAGATGAATTTGCTGAATTAGTGACATTTGTCGATTTTGCAGAAAAATTTACATTAGGTTTTATTGAAATTAACTTTACACCCGATATAGACCTATTAATTGCTGGATTGCAACAGAATCCTCAATGTCAAGAAATCCAATTTTTGGTTTTAGATTTTCCTGATGAGAATTTGCGATTTCTGCGGGATAAATTGGTGGAGCAATTAGCCAAAATTACTAAAGAAACAAATAAAAAACTGGTTTTATTAATTCGGAATTTAGAAAAATCGATTGGTGTTTTTGGAGATTATCCACCAGTTTTACAGGATTTAAACTTCGTCCGCGATTCCTATCGTCAAACCGTACCCCATCCACTTTTATTTATCTTGCCAGATTATGCGATTTCGCGGTTAGCAAAATTTGCACCTGATTTTTGGGCTTGGAAATCAGGTTTGTTTCGCTTTAAAACCACAGAATTGACTAAAGATAGGGCGATTGCCAATACTCTGAATACAGACATAAATATAGAACGCTTACCAACACCAGAACAACAAGAACGTATCGATTTATTACATAGTCTGTTGATGGAATATCACCCAACTGGAGAAATACCCAGGCCAGAACATCTCCGCAATTGCTGTAATATTTTAAATGAATTGGGCAAAGCATATTTAAGCCAACACAAACCAATCAAAGCTAGAGAATATTTAGAAAAAGCTGGAAAAATTGCCAAGCAATTTCCTGATTATTCCTTACAAATCGAAGTTATCAATCAGTTAGGTCAAAGCTATCAGCAGCAACGACAGTTTGAAAGTGCAAACAGCTATCATCAACAAGCTTTAGATATTGCCAAAGAGCAGAAAAATCGTCTTGCTGTCGTCAATTCCTTGTTTTATTTAGGTAATGTCTCTTTGGATATGCGACAGTTCCACCAGGCACGGGATTATTATCAACAAGCCCTGGAAATCGAAATCGAATTTGGCGATCACTATTCCAGTGCTAGCACTTACCACCAGTTGGGATACGTTGCCCAAGAGTTGCGGGAATACGACCAGGCACGGTATTATTATCAACAAGCCCTGGAAATCAAAATCGAATTTGGCGATCACTATTCCAGTGCTAGCACTTACCACCAGTTGGGATACGTTGCCCAAGAGTTGCGGGAATACGACCAGGCACGGGATTATTATCAACAAGCTCTGGAAATCAAAATCGAATTTGGCGATCGCTATTCGAGTGCTAGCACTTACCACAACTTGGGAATCATTGCCCAAAAGTTGCGGGAATACGACCAGGCACGGGATTATTATCAACAAGCCCTGGAAATCGAAATCGAATTTAGCGATCGCTATTCTAGTGCTAGCACTTACCACCAGTTGGGATACGTTGCCCAAGAGTTGCGGGAATACGACCAGGCACGGGATTATTATCAACAAGCTCTGGAAATCAAAATCGAATTTGGCGATCGCTATTCGAGTGCTAGCACTTACCACA
>NZ_CAXTTT010000051.1:0-51421 GCF_964247315.1 uncultured Nostoc sp. | reverse complement strand
CCTGCTCCCTGCTCCCTCCCTTCCCTGCATACCCTAGAAAGAAACATAACAAAGCCGATGCTATGCATCCGGTGAGCAGCATATCAGAGACACCCGTTCTCGCCCAAATAATAGTTTCGGGATTGAGTGCCATGAGCGCTGCTGCTGTAAAAGATATTAAGTAGCGGCGAGTCGGACGTGAAACTTGTTTTAATTGGTCTTCTTTAGCCAGATACCATTGGATGGTGTAAAAAGCTAAACAAACTAAGCCGAATGCTGCGATCGCGGAAGGAAGGCGTACTGCCCATTCATTCACACCAATTATGTGATATGCGATCGCCTGACACCAATAAATTAAAGCAGGTTTATCGAAACGAGTGTCACCATTGAAAAATGGGGTAATCCAATCACCTGTGACGAACATCTGACGGGAAGCTTCGGCAAAGAGCGGCTCTGTCTCATCAATCAAGCCAGTGTTGCCCAAATTCCACCCAAAAGCCACCCAGCTAACTACCATCAACCACAAAATCGACACAGTTACACTCAGGGCTGGATTTTTTGCTATTTTGTTGAACCACCGATCAACAGTGTGCTTAACACTCAATTTCATTCTCATTTAGTCAATAGTCAACAATCACTAATCAATAGTCGTTAGTTATCTATCTTTTGTTCTTGAAAGTTTTTAATTCAACAATTTTCCTCTATCCATTACTTAACACTTTACCAACTGTCGGGTAAGGATGTAAAAATAAAGCTTTGAGCAAACGGCAAACAATGCTTACTTTACAACAATTGCTTCCGTACTCAATACTTACTACTTAGCAATATTTATTGACTCAGCACTAGTTGCCATTCTCTGTTTTGGGAATTCCACTTAGGTAATTGAGTTTCGCCAACAACATAGGGGCCCCAGTAACGACGGGAACCATCTTGTGCAAAAGCAACTAAAACATCTCCCTTCTCCAGCTTTAAATTATTCTGAGGTAGGGATAGAACCAGTCCCTTCTCACTACCTTCTTCGGGAGCAAAATCCCAATGCGCCGGTACATCGTAGTGAGTTTGTTTTTTATTAGATCCTTTTGCTACCGATTGTCGTGCCAGTAAAACCAGCCGCACCGGCTGATTTGTTTGATTGCTCATTCGCAAAGTCCCTTGATCCTTGGCAATGCTTGCTGATTTATCACGATTTGCCAAGACAGGATAAGTATTCTCTTTAATGCTACGTTCTACTTGATTGGTTGGCGTAGGTGCTGGAGTAGATAGATTAGTGGAAATACCTTTTTCTGGTACAACCGAGGTTGTCTGCCACTCTTGAGTTTCTGTTGGCAGTTGTGAAGATGTATCTGGGTTTGTATCTGGATTGGTAGACTCAAAAGATACGCTCACTCCAAAGCATCCCACCAGAGCAACAAGCAGTCCCAAGCACAAAGCTGTAATACCGACGTTACGATACACTGAGGATTTCATATTGATAGTTATTAGAAATAAATATTTTGTCTAGGCTTGACCAAATAGTAGCCTATTATCCCAAAAGGCAATCACACAAAATAGCCGAATATAAACTTTCCTAAAATTAGAAATACAAATGTATAATAAATATCATTTTGATTAGAAAATATTTGAAGGAAATAATCTCTTTAATGTTTGACAAACAAGAGGCACAGACATCCATTCCTTCGGAGTTTGCCCGTAAGTATTGATAAAAACAAGATAATTTGATACCTATCTAAGTAATTGAGTTGTATAAAAAACAAAAGTTTCCTGAAACCGCTAGCGGTCTCAACAAGGTGACCTTTGCTAAACGTCAGATAAATCTAAGTGGTATATTTTATCTTTTGCTAGGAAAATCTACCTTAAGAGGATATTTAGAAAGTGTCTGGTAATATAACAAGTGCTTAAAGATCCTCCTTCTTAAATCTACGAAAGTCCTTCTCCTATTGAGAGACGCTACGGGTAGCTTACTTCCGTATATGAATACAAGTCAGGAAATCCGCTAAAAAACTAGCCTCCTTTAAAAAGGGGAATTTTGAATTATTTTCCCATTTTTTAAGGCTTGAACGTGGGGATTAAACTAAATATTATTGTTTCCCAACACCCTCTAAGAAACTGTACTTCTCTGAAGATGAGAGAATGGTCAAATTTGAATAAATACTGGAATTCCAGTATATATCTATAATATTAACAAACAAACTGATGCTAAAACCAATATCCTCCTTACCCTAATTATAGATATATTTCAAGGTATCTTGACTTTTCCCAGAAGTCCTTTTGATGCAAAATACTCGTCTCAATAACTTGTTCGATGCCATTGCTAAACGCTTTGGGCAATGGTTTTTAAATCCTTGGCGACGACTATCGTTGCTGATAATTAGTTTTTTGTTCGGTTTTTTTCTGGGAAACGCAGTTTCCACTACCGCTGGACAAGAAGGTGTATTGGATATTGTGGTAGCTGCTTTTTTGGTACTGTTAACAGAAATTACCAGCCGGATATTTTATAGTCGCAGGTTTTTGGATAGGCGATCGCTCCTGGTAGACTCACTAAATCTTCTCAAAGTTGGTTTCATCTACAGCCTGTTTCTCGAAGCTTTTAAGCTGGGATCGTAGTCAGATGGAGAATTTATGAGTTTGTGGCTGAGTGGTTTGGCAACCAATGGGGTGGGGGAAACTTGGAAGCAGGAAGCTAGAGTTGCTGCACTGGCAGATCGGTTAAAGGCAAAAGCTTTTGGCATCGCGCCGGAAAATGTTGATGAAATGATCGAAAGGCGATCGCATTTACTAAAATCTGTCTTCCCAGCTTTTAGCGAATTCTGTCAAACTACTCTCCAAGTACAACCCCAGGAAATGTTACAGGTATTGTGGGACTTGTGGCTGCCTTTGGGAATCAAACTAGCATCGCAGCGCCAACAGTTGGGACGCCCCTTGATTCAAGGAATATTGGGAGGACAAGGCACTGGTAAAACCACAATGTCAAAGGTTCTGATTTTGATTCTCGATCATTTGGGATACAGGACTGTAAGTTTATCTTTGGATGACTTATATAAAACTTACAGCGATCGCTTACTCCTAACGCAGCAAGATCCCCGCTTGATTTGGCGCGGCCCACCAAGAACTCACGATATAAACTTAGGCTTAAATGTACTAGATCAAATCCGCCAGTTGCAAAGTCCAGTGATGCTTCCCCGCTTTGATAAATCAGCTTTTGCAGGTGCTGGCGATCGCACTACTTCCGAAATGGTGACGGATGTAGATATTGTACTATTTGAAGGCTGGTTTGTGGGTGTGCGACCAATCGAACCAGATGTATTTGATACTGCGCCACCGCCAATAGTCACAGATGAAGATAGAGCATTTGCTCGCGATATGAATCTTCGCCTCCACGATTATTTACCATTGTGGGATCGATTGGACAGCTTAATTGTGCTTTATCCCACCGATTACCGCTGTTCTTTGGAGTGGCGCAAACAGGCAGAACAGCAGATGATTGCTGCGGGGAAATCGGGAATGAGTAATGCAGAGATAGAGCAATTTGTCAATTATTTTTGGCGCTCGATTCACCCGGAATTATTCATCACGCCGTTGGTAAGAGATGCGACAGTGGTTGATTTAGTGATTGAGATTAATCCCGATCATAGTTTTGGTCAAGTGTATTGCGATCGCACTTAGGGCGTTAGTTCTCAAGCAAATCAGTTAAAAACACTATAATTTGCTTAAAGTGTGATTTATCCTACTCCTTAGACCAAAAATGCCAGAGGTATCGTTACAGCTTTTCTTTTCTTACTCTCACAAAGACGAAGCTCTACGGGATGAACTAGCTAAACACCTGAGCATATTAGAACGGCAGTCCGCGGGTGGCACAGCTGTGCTACCCTATCGTGAGAAAAAATCTAGTTTCAGTGTTACAAAGTAAATGGTTTGCGATTACGATCTATCAGACGATCCCATTGCATAGTTAAGGTGCTTCCCATTTTTTCCTGTTGTTTTGCCCACACCGATAGTAGGTCTAAACAAGAGTGATCTATATAAGCCAAGTCTTGCATATAAACATGCAATTCACTTCCTGGAGGCACAAGTTCTAAAATATTCGCCAATTTTGGTAGCCTCACAAACGTTGCCGCACCTTGTAAATAAATGTCTATTCTCTGATTATCTTCGTACTTAATAACTTGGATATTCAGCACAGACATTTTGTGAATTAGTAAAATTCCTGTCAACAGAATACCAATTAAAACACCTGTGATCAGGTCAGTAACAACAATCCCTATTAAAGTGGCAGCAAATATTACCAGAGGAAAACGCCCATACTTTTTTAAGTGGCGAATATGTTCTACTTCGATTAGTTTGTAACCAGTAACAACTAGAATTGCTGCCAGACTAGAAATGGGAATTATTTTGAGCAAGGTTGGGGCTGCAATTACTAAAATTAATAGCCATAGACCGTGAAGTATAGTCGATAATCTAGTTTTAGCACCAGCTTCTACGTTTACAGAACTGCGGGCTATCACTCCTGTCATCGGCAAAGCACCCAAGAACCCACATATAATGTTGCCAATTCCTTGGGCTGTTAATTCGCGATCGAAATCGGTTCTTGGCCCGGTATGCAATCGATCTACTGCTACGGCTGAAAGCAAACTTTCTGTACTAGCAATGAATGCAATCACGATCGCATCTAGCAAAACTGGTGCCTGAATTAGGCGTGGTAAGCTGGCAAGTGTTGGTAATTGAATTGCTTGTACCAGATTTCCAGGTACATCAACATACTGAATCGGTAATCGATACACTGTAGCTATGACGGTGGCAATTACAACGCCGACAAGCGCACCAGGTATCAACTTTAAACTATTGGGTTTAAATTTTTCCCACAGCAGAAGACTGATAATAGTTATTACACCTATGAGTGCTGCAAGGTGATGAACGCTACCATCAATAGGGAACAAAACTTTGTAAATGCTGTTGGGAATAGAAATTAAATTCTCAATGCCGTGTATGCGCGCTCGATCGTCTAGCATGACATGAAATTGGGAAGCGAGGATTAATATCCCAATACCTGCAAGCATTCCATAGATGACAGCCGGTGACATGGCGCGAAACAACTGGCCAAGTTTAAATATACCTGCGAGTAATTGGATTAAACCCGCCAGCAGCAGAATTGGCCCAACCATTTCAATGCCATCTTCTTGAACTATTTCTGCAACAATCACCGCCAGCCCAGCAGCAGGGCCACTGACTAGCATTGGAGAACCGGAAACAGCACCAACAATAATTCCGCCTACTATTCCTGTAACTAAGCCGCGAGATGCCGGAAGTCCCGAAGCGATCGCAATACCCATACAAAGAGGAAGGGCGACAAGAAATACCACAAATGATGCCGGTACTTCACTAGTCAATGAGGATTTGTCTATGATTGCTTTCAAATTTCTCATTTGCTTCTCCTCTAATGAAAAGTTTTTAATTTTTTGGCTGGCAAAGTGAACTGTTACAATCCAGCCAAAACTAGACTTGCATTGAATAGTTCAAGCCTATTCACTGAGTTTTAATTGCAACTTAATTGTCTCGATGTACTCAGCCCTCAAATAGCAAGCACGAAATCATTAAGTTAAATTGACTTAACGGTTATAGTTACTATTTACATTTCTTAATGATTACAAGTCCATCATAACAATAGTGTTATCTGATTGATATTACATAACTTTTTTATTGGATTCGCCACAAAACATTAATTAAAATTAAACAATAAATTATAATTAACCCAAAAAAGGTATAATCCTAGACCTACAATTTAATTTTCTCAGGCTCTTAACGCACAACTGCTAAGTATCCTAAAAATCAGCTTTACAAGTATATTTATTATCATTCTCTGGATTTTGAGAAATTATTTTTGAAAGTCTCTTAGCGCTTGATGGGATTCATCCAAGCTTCTAATCGGCTAAATGCTTGGGAAGAAAGTAGCGTCAAACACAAATAAACCACTGCTACACCTGCGTAAATTTCAAAGGCGCGATAGTTATCAGCAATAATTAACTGTCCTTTACGTACTAATTCTTCAAACCCAATCACAGAAACTAAGCTAGTATCTTTCAACAAACTGATAAACTCATTACCCAAAGGTGGAATCATCCGCCGGAAAGCTTGGGGAAAAATTACATAACCCATAGTTTGTAGAGAACTCAAACCTAATGATTTTGCTGCTTCTGCTTGTCCTGGTTCAATTGATTGAATTCCAGCACGTACAATTTCGGCAATGTATGCAGCGCTATTCAAACTTAAGGCAATTACCCCAGCACTGAGACGATCGAAAGAAAATGTCAAACCAAATTCTTGTAAAATTGCTGGTAAACCAAAGTAAATCATAAAAATTTGCAATAGCAAAGGCGTTCCTCGAAAAAAATCTACATACGCCCTCGCTAACCAACGCACAGGTGCAATGTGAGAAAGGCGAACAATACCAATTAAGGAACCGCCAATTAAACCAAATACTACAGAAAGTATCGTCAATTGCAACGTTATCAATGCACCCTGCAATAGACTTGGAAAAGCCTGCAATACCACGCTAATTGAAGTTAATATTTTAGGTGCGCCAGCGTTAGTTTGATTCTCAAATGGTGATTTAGCTGGTAGTGATGGTGGTTCAACTTTAAACCATTTCTGGTAAATTTGGGAATAAGTGCCATTTTTCAGCACCCTATCCAAGCCATTATTTATCAATGTCAAATTCGGCGAATTTTTAGTTGTAGCAATTCCATAAAACTCCTCCGTCAGCAATTTCTGTACTACTTTAATTCCCTGAAGATTGCCCGTATTAATTGCATATAAAGTAACAGGCGCATCATTAATTACCGCATCCACATTACTATTGAGTAATTCTTGCAGGGCTAAGGGTGCAGAATCAAAACTGCGAATTTGTACCCCAGGAATACTCTTAGCCTTTGCAGCCCCAGTTGTGCCAATTTGTACAGCAATTTTTTTATTTTTGAGACTGTCAAAACTAGTAATATCTTGATTGTCTGTGCGAATTGCGATCGCTAACCCAGCCTTAAAATAAGGACGAGAAAAAGAAATCGTTTTTGCCCTCTCCTCAGTAATTGTGATCGAACTAATGGCTACATCTACCGTTTTGGCTTGCAAAGCTGGGATAATGCCATCAAAAGGCAGACTTTGAAAATCAACTTTAAAGTTAGCAGAAGAAGCGATCGCATTCATCAAATCAATCGAAAACCCCTGCAACTCACCACCTTGTTTTTGAAACTCAAAAGGTGGAAACGCTGGTTCTGTAGCAACCCGCAAAGTTTTCCCTGCGCTAGAGTTCACAGCACAGCTAATCAGTAATAGACAGCTAAAACCTACAAAGACACATAAATACAGCCAACGCCTAAAACCAAATTTAACCATATTATTTTCTCTTTCCCTCTGCGCCTCTGCGGTAGCCTGAAAACCTTACAATCAACTTTAGAGCAGCTTGACATAAGTAATGAACAATACCATCCCCGCGATTATTTTTGACAGTATCGAAAAAAATTTTGGTTCCCTGAAAGTTCTCAAAGGAATCACCGGCGAAATCAACCGGGGAGAAGTCGTTGCAGTTATCGGTTCCTCCGGCTGTGGTAAAAGTACCCTACTACGCTGCTTCAACCGCCTAGAAACCATTGACAAAGGGCGTTTAATCATCAACGGAATTAACTTATCCCGACCCACTGTCAACTATAGCCAACTGCGACAACTACGAACACAAGTAGGCATGGTTTTTCAACAGTTCAACCTGTTTCCCCATCTCAGCGTCTTAGAAAATATGACACTTGCACCGCGTAAAGTCTTGGGTAAAACACCAAAAGAAAGCGCCCAACTAGCGAGATTATATTTAGAAAAAGTTGGCTTATCTGACAAAGCCTCTGCTTATCCCGAACAACTTTCTGGCGGACAAAAGCAACGAGTTGCGATCGCTCGTAGTTTATGTATGAATCCCCAAATTATGCTATTTGACGAACCCACCAGCGCTCTAGATCCCGAACTCGTCGGTGAAGTTCTGCAAGTGATGCAGCAATTAGCCACAGAAGGGATGACAATGGTAGTTGTCACCCATGAAATGCAATTTGCGCGGGAAGTAGCCCATCAAGTGATATTTTTAGACAAAGGTATTGTGACAGAACAAGGCCCAGCCTATGAAGTGCTGACCAATCCCCAAAGCGATCGCCTACGTATTTTCCTAAGTCGCCTTCAAATAATTCGTAATTCGTAATTCGTAATTCGTAATTAAAGACTTCCTTTAAACTCCTCACTCACTACTCATCACGGGTTAAACGCCCCGCTACCACTAACATCACTCAGCACTCTTTAAAGGTACTCGCGCAAGAAATCAAAGGGATCATCTTCCCAACAAGGTTCAGGTATTAGCCAAAACAAACTACCGCTGATGTCGGCTTCAATTTCATCACCATCGTCTCTATCAAATAGTTCTATCAAAGCTGTCCAATCACGTTCTCTCAGAGACGTTATCGATGGGGCATATACCTGGAGATTATTTGAGTAATTCACGCGCAAAGTTGTGCTTGACAGCTGTAAAAAGTTAGTATGGAAATTTAAAAATAATCAGATTTTAGCTTTGACAACCGCAGTTATACCAATTCAAAACTCAAAAAGTCTGATTTAATCTGGCTTTTCAGGTTTGTATCGCTCGCATTCTTTTTTCAAATGGGTATTAAATAGTTATTTTGATACTATTAGATATGGACTACTCTCATAAGTAAGTGTCTCACAATTTAAGTAGGACTGCTATAGTATTTATTACATATTACAAGCTGAATTTACTCAGACAGGAAAAATCCTTGAGGCTGAGATTCTACTAATTCCACGCCAAAGACTTCCGCAAAAGATTGTGCTATGTAAAAACGCACTTCTTGGCAGGTGATACCTGGAATCCATTCGGCTAAACTGCCTACAGGTTTATCAGAAATACCACAGGGTACAATGCGCTCAAAGCCTGTCATGTCTGGACAAACATTTAACGCAAAGCCATGCATAGTAATCCAACGGCTGACTTTAATACCAATAGCTGCAACTTTTCGCCCTTGCAACCAAACGCCAGTAAAAGCCGGAATTCTTTCTCCTTGCAATCCATAAATTGCCAATACGCGAATTATCACTTCTTCGAGTTGCCGTAAGTACCAATGGAGGTCTTTACGATAACGTTGCAGATTTAAAATTGGATAGCCCACCAGTTGACCGGGACAATGGTAAGTAACCTCGCCGCCTCGTTCAACTCGATGCACATCGTATTCACCTTTGTCAATCTCAAATTTGATAAAATCTGAGTTGCTTCCTTGTCCCAGAGTGTAGACAGGTGGATGTTCTAGCAAAATTAACACATCATCTAGACTGGGGTCGTGGATGCGCTCAGTGAGGAGCGATCGCTGCCATCCATGAGCTTCCAAGTAAGGCATTAATCCTTGGTTATATAGCAAACAAATGTTTTTATGTGGTTTATTGTTACTATGGATCATGCCAAAATTCAACCGTATAAAGAACTAAATATATTTCAAGTTACAGAATTAGAATCAAAAATTGTCAAGCTTTGCAAAGGATTTTAAAGGAAAGTCAAGGGAACATGCATAAGAAAATACAAAGTGCTAGCTTGAATAGATAACCTCAATAGGTTTTAGGAGGAATTCTCTGCAATAAGCATTATGCCAAGACAATAAGGAAGAATGTACTGGCTAATGACTTTAATACCATTGTTTGCATTTCAAACAGAATCAAACTTCCACAAAGCCTTGTATTTGTGAACAACAGCAAGCAAACCTCAATTGAACACAGAAGGAGCAAATATCAACAGTTCTGTACGCATTCCTTTAAAGGAAAAGGTAGTCATAGGAGCTACAATTAGATTTCCTCAACTCTTGAGTGCTAATTGGATATACAATTAGACATCGGCGCAGAGATGAGGAGGTAAATCAAGAATATACTTGATGATTCTTCAGATGCAATAAGCTAAGAGACGGCTTAACAGCAGTAGATACAATATAGTTCACAATTTGTTTTGGCGGGAGTAATAAAGCTTACCGCAATTTCTTTTCATACAAAGCAAATTCACACATCCAAAATATTCAGTGGGAGAGTATTACATGAAGCTTGTCATCCACGGCAAAAATATTGAAATCACCGATGCGATTCGTGAGTATGTACATCAAAAAATTGAAAAAGCAGTTAATCACTTTCAAAGCATTACAAATGAAGTGGATGTGCATCTGAGCGTCGCTCGGAATCCCCGAATTAATCCAAGACAAGCGGCTGAAGTAACTATTTATGCTAATGGTAGCGTGATTCGTGCCGAGGAAAGCAGCGAAAGTCTATATGCCAGCATTGACTTAGTTGCAGATAAAATTGCCCGTCAACTGCGGAAATATAAAGAACGGCGTCAAGACCACAAAACTCATGCTCAACCAACAGAAGTAGTTATTCCAGAGTCGATAGTAACAGATTTAATTGGCGATCGCACCCCCGAATTGCCCAACGAAGTCGTCCGCACTAAATATTTTTCCATGCCGCCGATGACAGTTGCAGAAGCCCTAGAACAACTGCAACTCGTGGGACACGACTTTTATATGTTCCACAATTCTGAAACAGGAGAGATTAATGTAATTTACGAACGTAACCACGGCGGTTATGGTGTTATCCATCCCCGCAATGGTAACGGAAATATTAACGGCAAAAATGGCAAGGCAAGCCACACTAATATAGTCATGCCAGAAAAGTCGCATTCGAGTAAATAGGGACTGGGGAATAAGCAAATGAGGTGAGCAGGGGAGCAGGGGAGAGTTCAAATACCAAGTTCTTTCCCCTCTGCACCTCTGCCTCTTGTAACTATTCCCTGATTTCACAAACTGTTCATCCATAACTTTCTGGGTGATGTCTGCACAAGCTAGATAGTAAGGATTGACAGTTTCTCTAGCTTGGAAGTAGACATCAGATTTTTGTGTTGTACCGACTGCCAAATCAGTATTTGCCAACGCTTCAGTAAGTTCGGGGGTAAGTTGGTGGACAGCAATGGATTTCACCTTTGATAGCTGCAATGCCATCATCACTACGCAACTCATTACGTAACCAATTGCGATCGCCTCCGGTAAAATATAGCCCATCGCATTACAATTTATACTTTTTAGTTATCCAATCCTATTTTTACAGCAGTTTTTTAATCTATCAAAAATCAATTCTCAAAATTGAGTATTCAAAATAGGTTAAACTGCGTATAAAAGCTGGTAGGATATTAGTCCTACTTTGCAACTAATCTTAATATCTTATTTAAGAATAAGTGTGTTTTGTCAACATATATCAGATGACGTTAAGGAGCAAAATATCATGCAAAAAGAATATATGGAAATTTTAGAATCATTAATTAATAAATTGACATTATCTGCAATATTAGAAATGTTAGAGCGAATATGTCACAAAAAAGCGGAAAATCTAAGAACTCATTGGCAAGATGAGACTTCAGCAAAGCTTTGGGATAAAGCTGCTAGACAGATAGAACAAATAAATGTTGATGTTTGAATCTACTATTATTCTTAACCTAAGCGTATTGCTTGATACACTCATTGCCTGACTCTGCTATCAATTGGTAGTGCAAAATCACGAGACCATTCATTCCAAGAGCCAAAATAATTTCTAGCAGAAATTCCCGCCTCTTCAAGTGCTATTAATGTATTCGCAGCCCTTGAACCCTTAAAGCAGTAAATATACACAATGGACTCGGAAGTAATACCTACTGACTGACAAATTTCTCGGATTTCATCAGGCGATCGGAAGGTGGGAATTTCCGATTCAGAATTCATTAGATGATGCCATTCTAACCATACTGCATTAGGGATTCTACCTTTGCGAGGACAAAAATCAGGATGGTAAGGAGAAGAACTCAACCCAAGCCATTCGTTGCGATCGCGCACATCTAATTTAATAATTGCTGGATTGTCAATTGCTTGCAACATCTCGGTGGTAGTCACCATCATGTCAGCGTTGGGATGCAATCTAAATATACTGCTTTCACGCTGCGGTACTTCATCGGTAGTAAGTAATCCTGCCTTGAGCCATGCTCTATATCCTCCGTGTAAAATAGATACCTGAGCGCAACCCAAATATTTCAGTAAAAAAGCTGCTCGACAAGATTGACCATAACCTTTATTTAAAGCATCTTCATAAACGATTAACTGTTCTGCACCAGATATTCCTACCCTGCTCATAATTTCTGCAAAATACTCTTGCAATTCCTTTAATCCTGCTGGGGAGGAATTCTCTAAAAGATAGGTGAAAAAATCTCTAATATTTATGGATTCAGAAATATGAGAAATAGCATAATCTTCTTGACTTCGCGTATCGATAATGACAGTATTTGATGATTTTTCTGCTAACAGTGACGTGACTTCTTGAGGGGAAATGAGGAGTTTTGTATTCACGCTTTCATGCTTCTGTTATCGTGCTATTAGGCATTATCGCTCTTGGTAGATTCGCATTTTGGAATGCAAATTACAGAAAAATAAATGTTAAATGTTATGAAATAACTTTTACGGCTGTGTTATTTTTAAGTAAAAAGTCAGAATTCTAAATAAATTACTCTCACCAAAGTTCATTAACAACACTTTAATTTCATGAGATTGTCAAATCGTTAGAATTAGAAAACTATTAGGTAAGATTTATGCAACTGCTATTTTTAAGGAATGGTTTTTTGGCGTTAACTTTTACTGCGATCGCTTCAAGCGGTGGATTAATTACAGGCTGTACTAGTACTGCTTCCCAGAACCAAAGCCAAACGCCAAAGGAAACCGCCACCAATACTAATGACAAGCAGATGATGAATCACGATGGTGACATGATGAATCACAGCATGGGAATGGATTTAGGCCCAGCCGATGCTAATTTTGATTTACGATTTATCGACGCTATGATACCGCACCATCAAGGGGCTGTGGAAATGGCGAATGTTGCGCAGGTGAAATCAAAACGTCCTGAAATCAAAAAACTAGCAGACAATATTATCAAATCGCAAAACCAAGAAATCACTCAGATGAAGCAGTGGCGACAAGCTTGGTATGCCAAGGCGGGAGATAAACCAATGGCTTATAACAGCCAAATGGGTCATACGATGGAGATGTCGTCTGACCAAATGAAAGGTATGATGATGAGTCAAGACTTAGGTGCAGCCGATGCTGAATTTGATTTACGCTTTATCAATGCGATGATTCCTCACCACGAAGGAGCTGTAACAATGGCAAAAGATGCCTTAACTAAGTCTAAGCGCCCTGAAATCAAGAAATTAGCCCAAGAAATTGTTAAAGCCCAAGATGTAGAGATTAAACAAATGCAACAGTGGCGAAAAGCTTGGTACAACAAGTAAACTGTTGAACCTGTCAAACGCCAACAGCTAGCTGGCTGTTGGACCTGAATTTAAATAAAACTTTCTTACCACACTTTATTCATATTCAAAATAAACCCAGGCAATACTAATTCGCCACTTACATTAACAGGATCATCTAAACATTCTTCTGGCAATCCAGGACGATAAATATACACTTTACGCTGCTTACGGTCGATCAACCAGCCTAACTGTATTCCTGGCTCGTTCATATATTCCTCCATTTTTTCCTTCAAAGTCTGGAGGTTGTCGCTGGGAGATTTGAGTTCGACTACAAAATCTGGACAAATGGGAGCAAACTTTTCTTGTTGTTTTGGAGATAGAGCATTCCACCGTTCTAATTTAATCCAGGAAGCATCTGGAGAGCGTTCTGCACCTGTTGATAGCTTAAATCCGGTACTAGAGCTAAAAGTTATACCTGTACCATCTTGTTCCGACCAAACCCACAGCTGCCCAAATATGTTACCTTCTCGATTTCCTGTCTCTGAACCAGTAGGAGGCATGATTACCAATTCTCCAAATTTATTCCGCTCAATGCGTAAGTCACGATTCACCTGACAGAATTCAAAAAATTGTTCGTCTGTCATTTGCATTGATGACGGAATTTGCAAAACTAAAGGAGATGAGAACATAGGGATTTCCTCCAGGTTCGGATGCTAGCCCACTGACTATATTCTCACGCAAAAAACAAAGACGCAAAGTTATATCTTGGCGTCTTTGCTTTTTTATCCGAAATCATTTTCAGATTTACTTGTTAGGCTGAGGAGTTACCCGCAGATAAGGTTTAACTTCCTCATAGCCTTTGGGGAATTTCTGTTTTAGTACTTCTGGATCTTTGAGTGAGGGGACAATTACAACATCCTCTCCATCTTTCCAGTCAGCTGGTGTCGCCACGCTGTAGTTATCAGTCAATTGCAGAGAATCAATCACCCGCAAAAGTTCATCAAAGTTGCGTCCCGTACTGGGAGGATAGGTGAAAGTGAGACGGAGTTTCTTATTGGGGTCAATCACGAAAACCGATCGCACTGTCACAGCCGCATTCGCATTGGGGTGGATCATATCGTAAAGGTCAGCAACCTTACGATCTGCATCTGCCAAAATTGGATAGTTAAGAGTGGTGCTTTGAGTTTCTTCAATGTCTCCCACCCAGCCTTTATGGGATTCTACGTCATCAACGCTGAGTGCGATCGCTTTGACATTGCGCTTGTCAAATTCTGGTTTGAGCTTGGCAACTGTGCCAAGTTCTGTTGTACAAACAGGTGTAAAATCAGCAGGGTGAGAGAACAGCACAACCCAGCTGTCACCTGCCCATTGGTAAAAATCGATGTCGCCGTGTGTTGAGGCTTGCGTAAAGTTGGGTACTGTGTCACCTAGACGGAGAGCCATGAGAGATTCCCTGTAGTTAGAAAGGCATATATATTCTAGTATGCCATCATGACATAAAACCCCTATTTCCCAATCGGACTTTAGCAGTTTGAAACAAAATTTTAGGTTGTTAACGCTCTCAGATAAAGGAAGAAAGAGAGGTAAAAGCTATTGACTAAAGTACACCTATATGCCTCAATTTAATATGTTTTCCATACAGATTTTTATTTACATAGAGGATTGTAAATATCAGGGCAATAGATGACTACAAGCTATTGCAGGTCTAGGCTTATTGAGTTGCAACATTTCCACATTATTGCAGAATTACGAGAAACTTTTTTAGCATAGATACAATATTTTGAGAAGTTTCTAAACTGTTAAAAATCAATTTTATAACGCAAGTATTGAGAATAAAGACTACAAAATATTTCTTATTTTTGAATTACTTATGATGATAGTAACCTTTTTAGTGATTGGTGTTATCCTCAGCACAACTGCGAGTTTTGTTTTTGGAGTTCCCCAGTTGATGCCAATTTTAGGTGCTGCTGTCCCTTATTCCATTTTCTTTTTACAAGTACGTCGTCAACAATATAAAAGTGCTTTTTGGTGGATGTTACTGTGGGGAGTTTTGCAGAGTATTGCCGTAATTATAGCAACAGCGATCGTACCAGAAACAGCAGCAAAAGTTATTCTCCGTGGACAGTCATACACTACAGAGATGTTGCACTGGATTCGCACGGGAGAAGGTTCAGAAGGAACACTGAGTTTATTTTTACCAGACCATTTATTGCACTATGGTATTTTTTGTATTCTCTGCGTTGTCACTTTAAGTAGTATGGCATTAATATTCGGCACTTGGATGCTGAACTACATGAATTTTTATGTTGCAGAATTAGTGAAAGTTAGTGCTAAACCCTGGCTTGCAGCTATCTTAGGGTGGTATCCGTGGTCAATTTTGCGGATAATCGGGTTTATCGCCACTGGAGTAGCTTTAGCTGCTTTAGGATTAAATCTAGTAACTCGCATCAGAGGTGAAGTTCCTAAATCTCCCTTTCCGAAAACTTATATGTTGATTGGGATTGGTTTTGTGATTGCGGATATTGTTGTCAAAGCAGTTTTAGCGCCTATTTGGCAGAAATTGCTGTTGTCTGCGTTGGGTTAAATTCATTTATTTGCCAGAATTTTATGGTAGGCTTGGATTGTTTGCTTGGCGATCGCATCCCAGCTAAAATTTTCCAAGGCATACTTTTGGGCGTTTAATCCCCGGCGTTGGCGATCTGCGGGATTTTGCAAAGCTTCTTGCAGTAACTCTACCAGTGCTTGAACATCTGTTGCGCCTACCCAACCCGACTCACTATCACGTATCTGTTGACAAATATGCACTTGGTCAGAAATGACTACGGGTACACCTGCTACCATCGCTTCAGCTACAGCAATCCCAAAATTTTCGTAGTAGGAAGGCAAGACAAATAAATCAGCAGCTTGTAGTAAACTAACTTTGAGTTCGCCAGTGACAAAGCCAGTAATTGTAGCGTGCGATCGCAATGGTGAATTTTGAATTTGGGATATTATCTTTTGTTCGTAATCTGGTTCTTGGGGATTAGTACCAGCTAAGACAAAATGAAACTTATAACCAAGCGCTAACAGCTTCTCTAGCGCTGGAATCAACAAATTTAATCCCTTTTTCGGGTCAATTCGTGACATAAACAGCACTAACGGTACATCCTTTGGTATTTCTAACTGACTACATACATTTTTAAGAGAAGATTGACGGGGAATCACACCCAAGGGAATCACCAAATCTGGTGTAGATACTCCAAATCGTTCTGATATTTTAGCTTCTTGGTCGCTGGTAAAATGAATTGCTGCGGCACTAGCTAAATTTTGACGTTCTATAATTGCAACATAAAGCTGTTTTAATTGCTTTTTCTTCTGCAAATCAGCCGGATCGAGAGTACCCAAAGGACGGAAAATATAAGGTAGTTTTTGCTGACGACAGACAAGAGCAGCAGCACTAATTATTGGTGAGAATAAAGCATGAATATGTGCTATGTCAAACTCGTGAGCATGACGTTTTAGCCAGTTTAATAAATCTAGGGAAAATTTGTAGCGACGAAATGGGGCACAACGAAAGTAAATTATTTCATAGCCATCTTGTTTAATTGGGCGATTTAAAGGGACATCCAGAGGTGTTTGACCATTATCACCATTACTATCAGTTGTGAGAATTGTAACTTCTACTCCCTCTTTTACTAAGGCTGGAGCTAATCCTAATACCATTTGACTAGGCCCACCGTAAATTAGAGAAATTGAGGGTACAATTTGTAATATTTTCATTTTTTTGTCATTTGTCCTTTGTCTTTCGTCATTTGTCCTTTGTTATTCACTAATGATTAACTCTTGATAAAACTCTAATTGCTGTTTAGCCAAAGCTTTATTTGTATATTGAACCATTGCTTTTTGATAACCCATTTTACCGAGATTATGAGCAAAATCTGGTTTATCCATTAATTGAACTAAGCAATTAGCAAGAGCTTGAGCATCACCTTCAGGAAATACTAAACCAGCCTCACCAATTACATAGGGAATTTCCCCAGAATCAGAACCAATCACGGGAACTTGGCAAGCCATAGCTTCAATTAGCACATGACCAAATTGTTCTTTCCAGCCAGCAGAAGTTAAGGTTTTAAACTTGTAAGTTGTTTCTGAAGGTAATACTAAAGTACTCATTAAGTTAATATAGCTTGAAACCTCATCATGGGGAACACTTTCTATCAAAATTAACCGTTCTTTAATATTGTTTTCTGCCGCAATCTTGATTAATTTACTTTGCAACTCTCCCCGTCCCAATAACAGTAATTTCCAAGGTTTATTTTTCAAAGTTACTAAGGCTTGCAAAAGCGTTAACAAACCCTTCTCTTGCACAAATCGCCCCACAAAACCTACTACAAAATCATCTTTTTTAATGCCAAACTTAGCTGCTAACTCTGGCTGGTTTTTGGGAGTAAATAAACTTTCATCTACACCCAGTTGGGGCATGACTTTAATTGCCCCTTTATATCCTCGTTGTCGCAAAACTTCTGCTCCATCTTGATTGCCAGAAATAATGCCGTGACTGTGGTTGAGGTTATACTTTTCTAATAAAGAAATTGGTAGTTTCAGTTCATAAGGAAGATTCCACCAGGTAAAAAATACATTTTTTGCCTTGAGTCCTAATAGCTGATTTAAGGCAATCATTTGAGTATAAGCCAAGGCTCTAGACCCTTGTTCTACTTGGATGATTTGGGGGCGAAATTGTTTTAATAAAGATATCAAATCAGCACCAAAGGTAAGGAGTCCCTGATGATTTTGACTAAAATTAGAAACTGGTACTATTCTGAATCTGCCTTCATCACGGTATTCAGTTTTAATAATTCTGTTTTGCACGCCGCCGGGTTTCCAGCGCTTTGGGACTACAACTGTAACTTCAATGTCAGGTTCTAGTTGAGATAAAGCGCGTAATTTTTCACAGTTGAGGTCTACGATATAAGTGTGACTAGCAACTAAGATTTTCATCTATCCTTTGTTATTCACTAATGACTAATGACCAATGACAAATGACTAATGCCTAAACTTGTTCATCCAATCGACTGTAAATTTGACCATCGTTCCATAGTGATTGGATGACAGTACCCAAGGCTTTGAAAAAACCCAAAGTGTAAAAAATAGCGCGAGTGGCAATTTTGATGGGGGAACCGCTTTTATGACAAGGTGGGCGTCCGAGAACGTGACAGTCAAATAAACGACCATATAAGCGCAAAGCTTGAGTCACAGTCAGGTTTTTCAGCCCCAGTAAAAAATGGTTGTGGTAGAAGGTGAGCTGATATTTTAGCGATCGCATACTAATATCATGACAACCTCCTGTTTCTTCGCCTAAATGTACTAAATGGGCCTCTGGGTCGTACCAAATTTTATACCCCGTTTGTCGCAACCGCAAACAAAAATCTGACTCTTCGCGTACTGCACTCCCACCAAATCTCTCATCAAACCTCAATCCATACTTAGTAAAAATTTCGCGGCGAAATGACATATTGCAACCCCTCGCTGTCAGTACTTGTTGGGGTTTGATAGTATGTACTAAATCAATATGATACCAAGCAATTCCTGGGTCCATAGCTTCGGGAGGCAGATATTCAATCTCTAAATCTCCTCTAGAATCACCTAATTTCATTCTGTCAAAAACCCGACCGGCGACAGCCCCCACCTCTGGGTTTTGCACATAATTTTTCGCATGGGCTGTTAACAATCCAGGGGTTAACTGAACATCATCATCAATAAACAATATTATTTCACCAGATGACCGCCGGACAGCATAATTCCGCGCCCCTGGCAAACTTGCCCAATTCAAGTGCAACCATTTAATTTTACCTGCTTTTGCCATCTCTTCTAGGTAGGCTTGAATTTCTGGTTGGTGTTTTGGAGTTTGGTCTACAATTAAAACTTCAAAATTTGGATAGTCTTGTTTTAAGACATCCACAATGCTATCGCGTAGCGCTTCTTCTCGTCCGTAGGTTGCGATAACTACAGTAACTAATGGCCAATTATTCATAATTTTTATTAAGTAATTTTACTACTTCTATAATAGCCTTGTAAAAATTAATTTTCATGAAATTCAGTAAGTGGCTATTGCTTTAATTTACACACTGTATTTTCACGGCTTCTGGAAAACCTCGCTCTCTCCATGACTACAAAATTGCTTACTCATCAATAAGTATCATCGAAGAATAAGTATATAGCGAGAATTTCGAGGTAAGTTTGAAATACTGAGGTATTATTGACCTCTAATCATATCTTTGGGCATTTTTATTTCATTTAAATTGTTTTTAGACGTTTTTTCTTATTTTTTTGTTGAGGGTTGGCATCTTCCTTATCTTGTTTCTCCAATTCTGGCAACTTAAAAAGAACTCCTGCAAAAAACCAATAATAGGCAGCAACAGGATCGACATCCAGAGGATAATAGTAAGTGTTGTAACTAATAAACAATATAAACACCCACAAAGCTGCTCCGGAACTGCGGAAATTACGGTTCTTTATGGAGCGATAGGTTTTAAAGCCAAGAATTGTTAAAGTTGTTACCAAACCCAGAAACGCTAATAATCCAAAAATTCCCACTTCATAAAGTACTTTGGGGTAATAGGTTTCTACAAGCTTAGTTTCACCCATCACACGGGCAGAATTGGTTGCTCGTCCTAAGCCGCTTCCTAATGGGCCGTCTACGTTTTTCCAATTTTCTTCAAATTGCTGGATGATAAAATCTTGAGGTGGTGAAGCGTTCCAACGACTGGCAAAACTATCGGTTCTCTCTTGTACGACAGCAGGGTTAGTCACCATCGCAATTCCCAGAATGAAGGCAAGTCCCACGCCTATCGGGATAAATCGTTTCAGGTTGCCAAGTTGTCCGGTGAGTAATAGCAAAATCCCGAAGCAGATTGGTACTAAAGCTAAGGCGATTCTCTGTCCAGAGATTACAGCATCGATAAAGACTCCCACTAAAGAAGCTAAACCGATTATCCGCCATATTGGGGAGGGATCGTTGAAGCCGGTGGCAAAAGTAAAAAAGGTGCTAGAAATTAAGAACCATGCCCACTGCCAAGGAGCTACAAATGTCCCTGGTAGGCGAATAATCCCTTCTTCGGGACTATATACTAGCGCTCCACCAAAATAACACCGAGCTTCGAGTGTTGCTCTAAATAAGGCATCTCCTTCCAGACCTCTAGTGCCTTGACACACACCAGTTAGTAGTAAAAAATATTGAATAAATCCCAGCGCGCAGCAAATCAGTGTAAGGACAATTTGGAGGCGCAATAAAAATAGAAAATCCCGCTTATCGCGAATTAGATAGTAGGCACAACCAATCAGGGGGACATAGCCTAAAAATACTTTTAGTCCCAGAATTCCCATGCCTAATGGTATTTCTTGGCGTGTTTTTTCTAATAGTCCCGCACTAGGCGGGTTAAATTGCTGTCCACCATTGACAAACAATAGTGTTAGCAGACTGCAAGCCAAAACAATATAAAGTGGGATTTTAATGCCTTTGGGAATAATTAAGGGTAGCCCCTGTCTACGGCAAGTCTGCCAAAGTCCAATTAGCGCTGGGACGTAAAAAGCATCTTTAGCTAATTGGAGTATGGGACTATTGCCCAAGTAGTAGGTGACAGTACCTCCCACAGGTATGTAAATGATGAAGGCATATAAAGCTTGGCGCGGATATTTGTAGGAAAGGGAAATGACTATTATCCCTAACACACCAGGGACTGCTGCTTTAATTCCAGCTACGAAAAAAAGTAGAATGCCAACCAAGACACTAGCAAAAGTGGCGGTAATGAGTAAGCTAGTGAGTTCTTTACGTACTTGGGCAGATTTGCGCTTTTGGGCTAACTGTTCTTTGAGGCTAAGGGTAGAAGTTTCCTTTTTAGCCTGCTTTTTCGATTTTTTAGATTGCTGAGATTTTGATTTGAATTTTGGCATAGTGGCACTGTAGCCTATCAGCCTCGCAAAATACTCCATTATATAGGACTAATATTTGATTTTGACACGTAGGGTCTGTTAGCGTTGAAACTACGGTACAATTTCAAGTTGTTGGTGCGTTACACTCCGCTAACACGCCATATATAGCAATCCGATTTGATTTCTGAAATTACTTGCGTAGGGAGAGAACAGAGAACAAGAAATAAAAGTGTACGGAGTTCTATTCAAAAATCAAATATAAGTCCTAAAAGACTAATTATTATAATTTTTCAAAAACAATTTACAATTCTGAGAGTTGATAAATCTCTTGGGATTGCTGTAGCTTGTATAATCCGAATTCGTCTCTAAGTGATTGATTTAATGATTTGCGATTAAAAATGCTAAATCTTAATCTTGTTGAATTTTTAAAAAGATTTTCTCCTGTTGCTAAAATATAAACCGCACCTGGAAATGGTAACGATTTGATTGATTTTCCTTTGCTCTTTAAAATGTCTCTAACTTTAGCGTGGTCTATATAATATCTATAGTATCCATAGCCACGATTATATTCTGCGGTTTCTGGCAAATCATTCAAATCATATCGAAGAATATTACAAGTACCGCACATTTTATAAAAATTGCTTCTCTTGATATATATGTAATTACTGCCTTCTTGATATTTATAACCTTTATTTATAAACCATCCATTAGAATCAGGATGTTGTTGAACAAATTTGGCTAACTTTTCACTCACACAATCGTCAGCATCAACTGTCATAGTGTGAGTGGGAGAAAATTGACGAGCATAAACCAATCCTTTTAAAATTTTACGCCCTTTATCTGTGTCTCCTTTGGCTTCAGGGGTAGGCTCGTTTGGATGGGAAAAATCAACTGTAATGTATGTGATTTGAGGATGAGTGAATTCTATTTTGGGCTTTTCGTGACAAACAACAATAACATGAAAGTTAGGTGAGGTTTGATTGCAAACTGATTTAATGCATCTTTCAAATAATTGTGTAACACGTTCCCAGGAATTGGAAACTTTTGCACTTTTGAGTGGGATCACAAAAACAAGCACTGTATTTTATCAGAATAAATAGCTAGGAATCTCGGAGTAAATAATACCACGTTCTGACTGACGCTAAGACTGAATTCATATAATGTTCGCATAATTGAGTTGTGATTCCCACAGTCATTGCACCCCACACGCCAAGGGAGAAGACCGCGCTGGCTCCTCTTAATCCTTTCTCGGCAAACGGTGAGGGGAGATGAAGCATAGCTTTGGCTCTTTGGGATTGTTTGGGTTTAATGAATAATCAAAATGTCACAGCTTCTACACATAACCAAGGATGGTTAATTCGTAGAAGCTGTAATTAAACTTGGCGTTTTTTTAAAGCAAAGATGAGATTTTAGCTAATTTAGTCCATCAGATGCTGCTGAACTTGCGAAACTAATTCATGTGTCCAGTAGTTAGCGAGTTCGGCATTGGCTGCTTCCACCATTACTCTGATGACTGGTTCTGTGCCAGAAGCGCGAACCAAAATTCTGCCGGAATCGCCCATTGCAACTTCAGCAAGAGCGATCGCTTGTTGCACAGGTTGGCAATCTTGCCATCCCAAACGGCGATCGCGATCGACAACTCGCACGTTCCGCAACAATTGTGGATAGGTTTGGAAGCTTCGATCTACTAATTCGCTCAAAGGAACACCCGCCTCTCTCACCAAAGATGCTATGTGTAATGCGGTTAACAAGCCATCCCCAGTCACGGCATAATGACGGCAAAGAATATGCCCTGATTGTTCGCCACCTAACATTGCTCCAGTACGCTGCATTTCGGCTTGCACGTATTGGTCGCCAACTGCGGTACGAATTAAGTTACCACCAATTTGCTGCCAAGCTTTCTCAAAGCCTAAGTTGGCCATGACTGTAGATACAATCAGGTTATCTGGCAATTGTTGGTTTTGTTGTAAGTGCCGTCCCCACAGGTAAAGAATGTAATCGCCGTTAACTTGCCTGCCTGTATTGTCTACTGCTAAGACGCGATCGGCATCGCCATCGAAGCCAAAGCCGATATCGGCGTTG
This sequence comes from uncultured Nostoc sp., assembly GCF_964247315.1. GTDB lineage: Bacteria > Cyanobacteriota > Cyanobacteriia > Cyanobacteriales > Nostocaceae > Nostoc. Next base: position 28,116 of record NZ_CAXTTT010000051.1, on the reverse strand, counting down.
TGTTCTTGTACCGTTGCTGCCAGAATGTCTAGGTGCGTGGAACCGCAGTTAACATTAATGCGATCGCCATCTGCTTCGTTATGCAAGCAGATTACCTCGGCTCCCATTTGTGTAAATATTGATGGTGCTAATCCAACTGCGGCTCCCCACGCCAAGTCTAAAACAATCTTCATTCCCTGAAGATTTAGGGCACTGTTCAAGGGTTTTTTCAACGCCGAACCATAATCTTCCACTAACTCGAAACGTGAGTAATGCCGTCCGCAATTACTGACTCTAGTTATTGGTGATAGCTTGCCACGCAGTCCCGCTTCTATTTCTGCCTGCAATATTTGCGGTAACTTCCCACCATTGCCACCAAAAACCTTAATCCCATTGTCTTCTGGGGGATTGTGGCTAGCAGAAATCATCACTCCGCCAATGGCATCAGTGACGCTGGTGAGATAGGCAACGCCAGGAGTGGGGCATAATCCCAAATACCAGACTTCTAACCCTGCTGCTGTTAACCCTGCACTCAAAGCCATTGCCAGCATATCGCTGGAGTTTCTAGAGTCCTGTCCGAGAATGACTGGCCCTACTTGAGTCGCATGGTTACGTAAAACAATCCCCGTCCAAAAACCAACTTGCAATGCAAGAGGGGCACTCAGTAATTCTCCCACTCGTCCGCGAATCCCATCTGTACCAAATAAGGGATTTGCTGGTAGTGGGATTAAATTCATTCCAAAACTGCTCTCAATCCCTTTGCCCAATCCCTCAATTTCGGAAGTAGAACCCCCATAAATGCCCGATGTCCGAGTTATAGATGAAACCATATTTTTAAACACTCCACACAATCACACTGAAAAATAAATAGCACTTAAGACTTTATTCAGCAATTTTGACATGCTTTTTCTCTTTAAGAAATTCATTTTAGAACGAGCTATCATTACGTAATAATACTGAATTTGCCTTTCTTTGATTGTAAATCTTTGATAAAGCCAGTATTGTTTTTTACGTTATTAATAAAGTCTCCACATCTTAGCCAATTATTCCCTTTATGCCAGCAATTTTCGTTTTGATTTTTATCTGTATTAGTTCACACATTGCAATGCTACTAACCAATAACTATGTAATAAATATTACTGTGACTGTATCACAAAAATTCTCTGCAAAGCTGAGAATGAAAGTAAAATTCAGCTAATAACAACAAAAAATTAAAAAACTAAAAACTAAATTTATGTTCTCTTGACCTTGTTGTTGTGTAAAAAATGACAAAATCATTGCAGCTTAAAAAATTTTAATATAAATTCTCATCAAATAGTTTTAAGGTAACGTTTTAATGGCTTTTTTAGCCGTTAGTGAATTAAAACTCCGGCAGTAAACTTTTTAAAGTTGAGAAATTTAGCATGAGCAGCAATTTAGCAACCAAATTACGTGTAGGCACTAAAAAAGCCCACACGATGGCAGAAAATGTAGGTTTTGTCAAGTGTTTTTTAAAAGGAGTAGTGGAAAAAAATTCTTACCGGAAACTAGTTGCTAACTTCTATTTCGTCTACTCAGCGATGGAAGAGGAAATGGAAAAGCACCGCCAGCATCCAATAGTTTCTAAAATTAACTTTCCTCAGTTAAATCGCAAGCATAGCCTAGAGCAAGACCTGAGTTATTACTTTGGTGCAAACTGGAGAGAGCAAATCAAACTATCTCCGGCGGGTGAAGCTTATGTACAGCGCATCCGAGAAATATCTGCTACAGAACCGGAATTGTTAATCGCCCATTCATACACTCGTTACATAGGTGACTTATCCGGGGGACAAATTCTCAAAAATATTGCTGTAACAGCGATGAATTTGTCTGATGGACAAGGAACAGCCTTTTATGAGTTTCCAGAAATTACTGATGAGAAGGCATTCAAAGCCAAATATCGGCAAATTTTGGATGAATTACCCCTTGACGAGGCGGCAACCGATCGCATTGTTGATGAAGCTAACGCCGCCTTTGGCACGAACATGAAGCTGTTCCAAGAATTGGAAGGCAATTTAATCAAGGCGATCGGTGTAATGCTATATAATAGCCTCACACGGCGTCGTACACGCGGTAGTACTGAACTCGTCACTGCTGAGTAATCGTGTTGAGATTGCGGAGTATGGTGTGTGGAGTCATAAGTTCAGATAGCCTGATGAAGGATAATTCATAGGTGTTTCTGGGGAAAGAGCGATCGCAGCTCAAAATATTTAGGGGCAATAGCCTTGTGACTGCTTTTGATTCGTGAAAGCAAGCATGGGGAGATTGCCCCTCAATTATGATTGAAGGAGTCAACTACCTCAAACCTGAATCATTAGAGAACTTTTATGTGTCGGCTAAACTGTTCCTCAACAAAATAGCTGCTAGAAAATTCACTTGCAAAAGAAACTTGATGAAAGTGATAATCTAGATTCAGCAAATTATAGACAAGTCTTAAAAAATAATCATCTATCCAGAAATCTACATCAAATAGTGAAATACCATATTTCCCTTCTAACCTGCGATTTAAAGTTTTTAGTAACCAAGACCATTGAGGTTTCAGGGTTGGATCGATGCGGTTCCCAAATACAGGATTAAAAAACTGATTTACTTGAGTTGTTCTCACATCAATCACTTTAGTTAATAAATCTGCTGCCTTGATTGGAGATGAATTAAACCAATAGTTAGCAACCACTAAATCATGTAAATAAGCAACGACAATTTTAGGATTTTCTTTAATGAACTGCGAGCGACAAACAATTCCTCTGATTGATGGAATTCTTAAAGTAATTGTTTGAGATAGAGGCAGCTTTCTGACAAAAGCATAAGCTTCTAAAATTGAGGCAAAAGTGTGACAACATACGTAAGCATCTATAGTTTTATTTGCCAAACTCTTACTTGCTTTACGAGGATCTTCATTCACTAATCTGCAATCTTTACTGACATTCATATCATAGAGGTCAAAAAGAGTAATGATGAACCTATGGGCATTTGAACCAAATAAAGTAGAAATTCGTTTACCTTTTAGATCCTGGATAGTGTTTATAGAAGAATCTTTATGCAAAACAATATTTATATCTTGACCCAAAAGATTATACGAAGCAATCCCAATTAATTTAGAACCAAAACTTAAATCATCAAAGAATTGGCTACCATTATTCAAGAGAGAAATATCATCTAAAATACAAATATCTAGTTCTCCCCGCTTCATCTGTCGGTTCATTTGTTCCCCAGAAGCAAAGGGTAGAATTTGTAACTCGAAATCTCGATTAATTTCAATATTTTTGAAAATAGGCTGTTCAAGTGATGAGGTTTTCTGTAAATCAGAAATATACTTAGTTCCATATCCAGCAATAAACTGTCCTATGGAATCTCTCTGAATACCTATCCTAAGAACATTTTCTTCTTTAGGAGAACAGCTACCTAAAAATAGATTTACGTTGGGCAAACTTTCTAAGTTATCCGGATCTAGTCTAAAACTTCTCACCAAACTCTCTGCGGATATTAACAATTCACTAAAGCGAGGAACATGAAGATAAATTCCATATTCATTGACATCTTGAATCGGAAAAGTTAGGACTTGGTATTGAGATATTATATCAGCTTGACAAAAGTCAGGTAAAATCGTTAGCTTTTGATTTTTTGAAGCGTAATTTAGTACATCTTGATAGCTATGTAGTAGCTGTACACCATTTAATTTGTTCATCAAAAATTCATTTTTAGATAGTTCCTGATGAACCTCATCTAAAAGTACAACATCAGCCAGATCGATATCATTTATTTTAACTAAGCTATGCTCATTGAGATATTTACTTGCCCCAAAGGATACCAACAGCATTTTATGAGTTTTTAATCTAGTGCAGTGGTGTTCTTCTTTGTATCCAGCGCAACTGTTGAGCAAAAGATCCATTTCTAGGAGTTGAGAATTGGAAAAAAATCTGCTATTTTTAACCGCAATCTCTTTAAAATTTCTACCTGGAAAACAAAGCTGAAATCGCTGCAAATATTGTTTGAGCCAGACTTCTAAAATTAAACTAGTAGCCCCCAATATCAAATCTTCGCCCTCAGCGCTAAATGTTGCCTGAAATTCTTCTTGCAGATTTTCTACAGTTTCTACTAGATTAAGTGTCTGAGAAATCAATTTCCTGCCTTTATTAGTCAAGCAGATAGAGCCAGGTGAGCGATTTAGGAGAATTACTCCAAAATAATCCTCTATTTGTTTGACTTTTTTACTAATTAGTGCTTGACTATAACCTAGTTTCTGTGCTGCTTTAGAGAAGCTACCACAATCATCTACTGCTTTTAAGATTTTGAGGTGATTTAGGGTAATGTCTTCGAGTTTAATATTATTCATGCTAGGTAAGCAAGATTTTTAATTACAAGGTAATTAAGCTACTCTGCTGTCTATATTCGGAAATAACTAGTTTGTGGAAGCGAATAGTGTCTTCCAACATAGATTCAAATTTCAGTACTATTAAGTCAACGCCAACGGCTTCGTATTCTTTCAGGCGGTTAATAACAGTATAGCGATCGCCAACCAGTTGAGCAGATAAACCGAGATTGGCTTCAATGGTTTGACTAATATCTAGTTTGTTGTGGGCAACTACGTTAGGATCGATTTGCTCTTGAAAGTACTCGATTTGCTGCCAATCGGCAGAACGATAAATCGCTTCTAATCTGGCTTGGGCTTGGGCGGTATGTTCGCCAACGATCGCAAACGCACTCATTGCTACTTTAATCTGACGACCGTAGCGATCGCTAGCCAATCTTTTCACTTTCTGCACCAATGCTGCCGTTTTTTCTGGGTCATCAGCGTTGATAAATAGATAATCTCCCAGACGAGCCGCTAGGTTAATTGCCCTGTCTGATTCACCAGCAATGAAAATGGGTGGTGTTGGTGTCGGCCGATCTGCGAGAATACCACCCTTAATAGTGTAGTATTTGCCAACATAATTAAACCCTTCGACTGTCCACAGCCCCTTGATTACATCAATGTACTCTTCTAATCGTGCGTAGCGATCGCTGTGAGGTAGCCAGATATCTCCATAGCTTTCTACTTCTAACTTCCACCAACCTGCAATACCACTGAGAGCAAATCTGCCGTTACTAAGCTGATTTTGAATGTTTGCACTCAAATTGGCAACTACCGCAGGCAGTTTAAAACCAGGTTGTACAGCCGCAACAATCTTGATATTCTTGGTGTTCAAACTTGCTAAAGCTGCTGTAATCCAAGCGTCAGCGACATTATAGTTAGGCCCATGAACTGCATTTAAGTAATGTTCGGGAATGTAATAAAAGTCATAACCTAACTCGTCTGCCTGAACTGCCAGCTTTACCAAGTCTTGTGTAGATAAATTAGCTTCATGGTTGACAACCCGCAACCATCCACCACAGACCGGCGACCAAATTCCAAACTGAAGTGGCATAAATGTTTTTCCTGTGCTTTTTTTTACGAGGCATTCAGTAAACTACGGTAGCTATATCTTTTTACCGTAATTTAATAGTTCACACTACCACATTTATTTCTGCTATGTATAGTTGCAGATGACAGATGAGAAGCATTTATTTATCACGATCTGGAATAGTATCGATACTTTGTCGAGTCCTGATTCCTGATTGCTCTGACTGAATCAGGATAATAGCCAGCAGGTATAAAAAATAATTAAATACCCAGGAAAATTGGGCAGTATTCCAAAATGGAATATGGAAATGGAATTTAAGTATATCGAGTCACGACATCAGAAAAATTGTTGTGATAAAGTCTGATTCATTAAAAACTACGGTAGCACAGTCGAGTTATGGTATATTATTGCCATCAAAGAATTGTCTACTTGTAAACTCAAAGTAGTTTGCAACCACTCTCAAGCTTTCGATTTTGACTAAAATTTTGCCCTATCAAGTTTTAGCTGATTTGTTAGTGATCACAAATTTAGATTTTGTTACTTCACTTGCAAACTTAGACAAATAACCAAGCAATTTCAATTACAAACGCACAATTATGGTAGATATTAAGTTCGCATACTGGATTCCCAACGTTAGCGGTGGGTTAGTTGTTAGTAAAATTCCCCAACGCACAGATTGGACTTACGAATATAATGCTCAACTAGCTCAGACGGCTGAAGAAGTTGGATTTGAATATGCTCTAGCACAAGCCAGATTTATCGCTAGCTATGGCGCTGAATATCAGCTAGAGGCACTTACAACTGTGTCAGCCTTGGCTCCAGTCACCAAGAAATTGAAATTGATTGCAGCAGTTCACCCTGGATTGTGGCATCCGGGAGTAGTTGCCAAAATGGGTGCAAGTATTGATTTTCTCTCTAACGGTCGGTTTGCTCTGAATGTAGTTAGCGGTTGGTTCAAAGATGAATTCACTATATATGGTGAACATTGGTTAGACCATGACGAACGCTATCGTCGTTCAGAAGAATTTATCCGCGTTCTCAAAGGTTTGTGGACTGAGGAGGAGTTTCACTTCAAAGGCGACTTTTATCGCATCAACGGTGGTTGGGTGAAGCCTAAACCAATTAATCAGAATCCCCACCCGGAGATATTCCAAGGTGGTAACTCCAAGGCAGCACGGCGGATGGCTGGTCGCGTGTCTGATTGGTATTTCATGAATGGCAACACCATAGAAGGCGTGAAAGAGCAGATTGCAGAGGTGTCTGAATTAGCTCGTCAAGCAGGACGCACAATTAAGTTTGGTTTGAATTCCTTTATCATCGTGCGAGATACAGAAGCAGAAGCGCATGAAGTATTGCGCGATATTATTGCCCAAGCGGATGTAGAGGCGGTGAAAGGATTTGGCGAAGCGGTGAAACAGGCGGGATCTTCTACTCGTGAACGTCAGGGAATGTGGGCGAATTCCAATTTTGAAGACTTGGTACAGTATAACGATGGCTTCCGATCGGGCTTGATTGGCACGGCTGAACAAGTAGCTGAAAAGATTCGCCAGTTCCATGAAGCGGGAGTCGATCTAATTCTCGGTGGCTTCTTACACTACACAGATGATTTACCAGCATTTGGTAAGACAGTAATACCAATTGTGCGCGAACTTAAAGCTAATCGTCGGACAGCTGATGAGTTGGTTGGAGTGTAAAAGATTAACAGCAACATACTCTGTAGGAGCGGGTTTTGTGGATTGAAACTGTTGTAGATAACAGCTATATCCGAACGGCACTAAGAAAAACCCAAAGGCTGTCTCATAGTAGTGACGATTATCAGTCATTCAATCACAATCAAGGAGTTTCACCATGACATCAGTAATTAATACTGACCAGAAGGCGCATATTATTCGGGATGACAAAGAAGCGATCGCGATCGCTCACGAACTAGCAGCTGAGTTTGCCAAGGGAGACTCAGAGCGCGATCGAACTCGGCGTTTACCTGCCCAAGAGGTAGAAAAGTTTTCCCAGAGTGGATTGTGGGGAATTACAGTCGCAAAAGAGTATGGCGGTGCTTTTGTATCAAGTGCCACCCTGGCAGAAGTAATTAAAATCATCTCCGAAGCTGATTCTAGCCTCGGTCAAATTCCCCAAAACCATCTCTACATGGTGGAAGCAGTCCGGTTGGATGGTACAGATGAGCAAAAGAAGTTCTTCTTTGATTTGGTTCTACAAGGTAAGCGCTTTGGTAACGCCTTCTCAGAAATTGGCACTAAGTCTGTGACTGATGTCCAAACAAAATTAACACCAGATGGCTCTGACTTCGCACTCAACGGACGTAAATACTACTCTGCTGGGGCACTATTGGCACATTGGGTTCCTGTGATTGCCAGTAATCCAGATGGTAAGACAGTGGTGGCATTTGTCGAAAGAGATGCCGAAGGATTAACCCTACTTGATGATTGGACAAGCTTCGGACAGCGTACCACTGCTAGCGGCACTACCATTATTGAAAATGTGAAAGTTAAGGCAGAACACGTGATTCCGCACTACTTAGCCTTTGAGAGGGCTACACCAATGGGTGCGATCGCGCAAATCATCCAAGCCGCCGTAGATGTGGGAATTGCTAAAGCCGCAGTCCGTGATACCATCCACTTCGTTCGCAAGCATACCCGCCCTTGGGTTGACAGCAATTTAGAAAAAGGTTACGAAGACCCGCTAACGCTCTATAACTTAGGCAATGTCCAAATTCAGGTTCACGCTTCTGAAGCATTGCTGCATCGTGCAGGCGAATTTCTTGACATCGCCAACGAGTCAGGCTTAGAAGAACCCAAGGTAGTTGAAGCATCAATTGCAGTTGCTGAAGCCAAAGCCTTAGCTACCGAAGCAGCATTACTAGCTACCAACAAATTATTTGAACTAGCTGGTACTAAATCCACATTGGAGGAATTCAACTACAATCGCCACTGGCGAAATGCCCGCGCTCACACACTCCACGATCCCGTGCGTTGGAAGTACTACGCTGTTGGTAACTACTTCCTCAATGGTGTCTATCCCCCGCGCCATCCTTGGTTGTAATTGCAGTAATTGCAACATTCTCTCTGGGGTGAAGCTTTCAGAATTAATATTTACCAGAATGCTTTACTCCTGATAAATCCAACATTATTTAAGTTGATACTATGAGCGTTGCAAACCCAACCCAGAGGCGGAGCATTTGGAAAAGTCAGCCATTTAAGGGGCTGTTTTTTATTGCTGTAATTGCTGTCATTAGCTATATTTTTGAACTCATCTTTGGTCAAGTTATTCAGCTGAATGTGGGAACAAAGTTGACTTACATCACGATATGCTTCGTCTGGTGGTGGCATCTAGGTTTTTCCCTCAATGGCTATCCAGGTTCTCGCTTTTCTTCCACCCGATTTGGACGAGGAACAGTGAATTTATTAGTGCTGTTGGCGCTAGTTTACATAACTGGAGAAATTTGGAAAATCATCTCTGCAAAAGCAATTCTCACTGATACAGCTGTTGGCTTGTGGGGACAAACAGCAATCATTGTAGCCGCCGCCAGTTTGTTCTTCTTTGACAATACGATTGTCACCACCGAAAAAGTACGCAACTGGCATCCAGTGAGCGGCTTTCTCAATATCTTTTTTGCCATCTTCTTTATTGCCCCTGCCCTCACTTTTTGCCGCAAATGTGGGGACTTCAACCATTTTACATTCCTTGGTATTGGTATCCTTGTTCGACAGTATTCGGCAGTTTCTTTGAACGTTGGCCTTTGAACAAATTGGAACTAGGAATGCCACGTTTGGGGTTACTTCATACAGGTATTATTTTTTTACTCACTCTGATTACAGAATTATTCCTCAAACAACTAGGACTGGATTTATTTACAACAACGACAGGGTCAACCTTTGCAGCAATTTGGACAACTGTTGGTTTAGGATTTGTTTGGCAATTTAATATGTGGCCTTTCACAGAGTTGTCACAGCCCACAAAAGGCATAGTTGCATCTGTTGCTAGTTTAATAATTTCGGTCTTGTTGTACCTGCTGACAGTATATCTGATAGGTCAGGAAAATATTATCCAAGGGCTTTACTGGTGGTTTAATATCCTTTGGGTGCAAGTATTTTTAATGGCTCCAGGATTATACGACGGAATTAGCCTTTGGCAGGATGTGCTGCCACTAGTTGAAGAACAACCCCTGAGCTTGAATCGTGAAGGACGTTAGAATAATTCGTAATTCGTAATTCGTAATTATATTGTTAACTACGAATTAAAAATTAGTAATTTGGCTTTCATTTCTGCATTTGTTATCTCATGCAGAGGCGCAGAGAAGAATATAGAAGTGCTATCTAAATAAATGAAAACATTCTCAAATTTTACTCTCTGCGTCTGTGCGTTAAGCAAATTCATATTCTCAATCAGCAACGCATTTGTAACGTTGCTGAGATGATTCAAAACGTGAAGGTTGTCCTGAGAGTGCCAATTACCGCATCTTGATTGTCATTGTTTTGAGCAGGAGCCGTAATCCAAATTACGCCAGGGGTGATAGCAATGTTATCTGTAAGCTGATACTTGTAAAAGCCTTCAATATGTAAGGATAAATCATTTGCAGGTTCAGGATTACCACCTCGATAAGGTTCTGCACCCACAAGAACGCCACCAAGGTTGCCTTGTTTCCCTAAATCTGGGAATGCCAATCCTAAAGCATAGTACCAAATATCTGCACTACCACTACCTGCCAGATTCTTGGCGTTAGTGTAGCCAAAGAACCCATTGACTGCAAATCGAGGATTAAATTTATAGAAAGCTTCTACTCCGTAGGAGTTGGTAATCGTCCGCTCAAATGGAGTATTGGCTTGAGCTGTTCCGACTAGTGTAAAACCACTACCCAGGTCAAATATTCCTCCCCGATTTTGGTAAGCATTTACATAAGTCAAACCAATGCCAGAGTTACTGTTGGGGTTCCATGCTATTTGTCCAAATGCGCTATATTGACCATTAAAAAAACCGCTATCTGGCTGAGGATTGGCATGGTCTCCTGCTAAGTAAGCCAAGCTCAATACCAATTGGTCACTTAATCGATAATTGAATCCGCCACCTGCACCACCACCAATACGATAGATAGGACTAGAGGAAGCAAATTCTGTCAAAGCGCGACGGCCTCCTGTGGCACTATCCAAATAGGGACTCTGAGTCGGAACAAAATCAAAATATACTCCGTTAACGGCTCCTATATAAGCATCAATTTTGCTACCAACTGGGAAATAGTAAGAGAGCCAATCTACGGCCAGGTTGTTGTTACTAGGAGCAAGATTGAAGGTTTGCAAACCTTCAGCTGAACCACCAGGAAGCTGCAAAATATTAGTATTTCCAGTACTTAGACGAGTATATAGAGAGTCTTTACCTGTAAAGCTAGTTTTGAATACGAGGCGAACTCTATCTTGAAAAACTGTGTTATCACTATTAACTGAGCCTTGGAAGGCATTCGTAATCACAAAGATGGCTTCGGTAGAAAGCTTTGTAGTTGTGGAAAACTGATTTGCTTCTAGTTCCGCAGTTCTAGCTTCTAAATTATCAACGCGACCCCGTAGAGTTGCTAGTTCAGCACTAAATTCTTCTTGCAGTCTTTGTAGGGTAGTTAAGTCTTGTTTGGTAACTAAGTCAGATGTAGCTGTTGCAATTAGCTCGTTGATCCGAGATAAACAAGCATTTAAGCCTGCTGCAAATTCATAGCGAGTGATGGCGCGGTTTCCCCGATAAGTACTATTTGGATAGCCCGCAATACATCCATAACGCTCAACTAAAGACTGGAGTGCAATAAACGCCCAATCAGTTGGCTGTACATCTGAAAACTGAGATACAGAAGTTACCTGAGACATACTATTTGTCTGTTGGACATTTGCATCAGTATTGATTGCAGGAATTTTAGGTGTTTGTGTTATGGTTGTTACCGAAGAATTGTTTCTAAAATTGGTGATGCTTGCGGTGGGCTGCGCGATCGCAATTGGTATATTTGTTTGAGTCTCAATCCTAGCCACTAAATTCCTGTCTTCAGCATGGGCTGATGTACTGGCTAGCAAAGTAGCCCCCAAAACCATCGATTCTATGAATAAATTATGAAATGAACGATTGAACATTTCTACCACTCCTCATATTTTTGGTTTGAAAAATTTAGTGAAAGCCATCACACATTTCAGTGACTTGTCAAGCTAAAAAATCATGACTAGCCCTGATAATGTGGAATTAATTTAACACTCGAAATTTTTCACTAATATTGCTAAACTTTGAGAGATAACCAGATATATCAGTTAATTTCTGGTATTTCTATCTGCATATTTCAGTGTAGAAAAAACTTGTTCTCACACAAATAGATTTCTTGCACAAGCTAATCTATTTCCCAAAATAATATCTATCTGGAAAAACATTGTGATTTTACAGAATAATCAGATTTTCTCGGCAATTAACCACAAGATACTATAGATGTATCAAGTTTAAGTAGATTTTTGCCTTTAAATTAATAATATTGCATATATATTCTATAAAGACAAGTAGAGTAGAAAAAATATTTTCAATTATGATTTGGCTTTCTTCTCGATAAAATATTTTTTATGTTGCATTAACAACTTAGATAATTTAGCAAGATTTATTTTATTTTAGCTTGCTTTGTTAGTTAGGATATGCAATACTGTTTTTATAGTAAAGTAGTTTTGTAAAACTATTTCAAATTAAAAATTTTCAGTCACAAGTATAGTTACTTCTCACAATAAGGTTAGTAGGAGAAGTGGTAAAGTATGCAATTAATCGAAACGAAAGAGTCTCAAAATTATCTCGCTCTAGCTAAGTCTTTAGCACAGGAATTTGCCCAGACTGCTGTCGAGCGGGATGCTAAAGGGGGAACGCCAAAGCACGAACGCGATCGCTTGCGCCAAAGTAACTTACTGAAACTGATCGTACCCACAGAGTACGGTGGTTTAGGGCAAAGCTGGATTACCGTTCTGCAAATTAGCCGCGAGTTTGCTAAGGTGGATAGTTCCATTGCTCACGTCTTTTCTTACCACCATTTAGGCGTAGTAATTCCGCATATCTTTGGATCGGCAGAGCAAAAACAGCAATATTACTCAGAAACTATTCACAATAATTGGTTTTGGTGCAATGCCCTCAACCCTTTAGATAAAAGAGCGACTCTGACACCGGAAAATGATTATTTTCGTCTCAACGGGATTAAAAGCTTTTGCTCTGGCTCTCAAGACTCGGATATATTGCCGATCGGTGCTATTCATCAAAAAACTGGTGAATTGAATATTTTGGTAATTCCTACCCAACGGCAAGGGGTTACTGTTCATGATGATTGGGATAATATCGGGCAACGTCAAACAGATAGTGGTAGTGTTACTTTTGAAAATGTGTTGGTGTACCCTGACGAAATTCTTGGTAGTAGAGACAAACCCAGTCAACCCTTCAACACTATTCGCGCCTGCTTAACTCAATTGAATCTTGCTAATATCTACTTGGGAATTGCCCAAGGAGCATTTGAAGCTGCTAAAGCATATACTGCCATTAATACAAAACCTTGGCTGACATCAGGTGTAGAAAGTGCAACCCAAGATCCTTACATCCTCCAGCACTATGGCAAAATATGGGTTGAACTCCAAGCAGCTAAGAGCTTGACTGAGCAAGCAGGAGAATTATTACAAGCGGCTTGGGAAAAAGAATGGTCACTCACCGCCGAACAACGTGGGGAATGTGCGCTTTGCGTCGCTACTGCCAAAGTTGCAGCGACTAGAGTCGGTTTAGACATTACCAACCGCATTTTTGAAGTTATGGGCGCACGCGCTACTACGGCAAAGTACGGCTTTGATCGCTATTGGCGTAATCTCCGCACGTTCACTCTCCACGATCCGGTAGATTACAAAATTCAAGAGATCGGAAATTGGGCGTTAAACGATCAACTACCAAAACCTAACTTTTATTCATAGTTATAGGGTTATTAGTGTAGATAATTGGTCTTTCAAGACGCGATAAATCGCGTCTCTAAATTAGGGTTTTAAGCTTATCTGATAGGATATCTTCTGCCAGCTTGGCGTAAGCATAGCTGTTTTTGCGTAGGCGTAGCCCTTCGTAGACATCGCGCTCAATGAAATTCAGCCAAATATGAGCGGCTTGTTCATAATTTTTCACTTCTTCGGCAGATGTTGCTTTTGTTCCAACTCCTCTACCGTTTGTGCCACAATGATTTGAGGAATTAAAGCCAAACCTAAACTCAACAATAACGGCAATATTTTCAGGTTTACTATAGATTTTCAGCTTAAAATAACTAAGTCAATCTTCAAACTAAGCTTAATCTCAGTATTTAAGTTTGTAACCCGTAAAACTTACCATACTGGGTAAATCAGGCAAAAATATGGCTCCGAAAATTCCTGTCACAGTAATCACAGGCTTCTTAGGTAGTGGAAAAACCAGCCTAATTCGCCACCTGCTACAAAATAACCAAGGACGTCGCATTGCCGTTTTAGTCAATGAATTTGGCGAACTCGGTATTGATGGCGAATTGTTAAAATCTTGTCAAATTTGCCCCGAAGATGGTGAGGGTGACACTAATATCTTTGAATTAACCAACGGCTGCTTATGCTGCACCGTGCAGGAAGAGTTTTACCCGACGATGCAAGAGTTAATCAAACGGCGGGATAGCATCGACTGCATTTTGATTGAAACCTCTGGTTTAGCTTTACCAAAACCACTGGTGAAGGCTTTTCGCTGGCAAGAAATTCGTAATGCCGCCACTGTAGACGCGGTGATTACCGTGGTAGATTGTGCGGCGGTTGCAGCCGGGACATTTGCTAGCGATCCAGAGGCGATCGCAGCCCAGCGACAAGCAGATGATAATCTAGAACACGAAACACCTTTGCAAGAACTGTTTGAAGACCAACTTGCTTGTGCATACTTGGTAGTGTTGAATAAAATTGACTTAGTAGATGCAAAGACAAAAGCCAGAGTTGAGGAATTGATTAAGCAAGAGTTGCCCAGAGTGGTGAAGATTGTCGAGAGCGACCGTTCTCAACTAGACGCATCTATATTATTAGGATTCCAAGCCGCAGTCGAAGACAATCTAGATTCTCGTCCTAGTCATCACGATACTGAAGAAGACCACAATCACGATGAAGAAATTACTTCAGCTAATTTAATTTTGGATCGTACTTTTGATCCAGAAAAGCCGCAACAGCAGTTGCAAACATTGGTACAACAACAAGAAATTTACCGGATTAAAGGCTTTGTTGCAGTGCCAAATAAATCCATGCGCTTAGTGATGCAAGGTGTGGGAAACCGATTTGATAAATTTTACGATCGCCCCTGGAAACCAGAAGAGGCTAGGCAAACGTGCTTAGTTTTTATCGGGCGTGATTTGAAGTCTTCAGAAATCGAATCGCAACTTATAGCTTTATAAGATAAGTATACCCAGATCCCCTACTTATTTTAAAAGTCAGGGATATATCTCCTGAAGTTAATTCAAAACAAAAAACAATAATAACTTCAAATTCCTAACTACTCGCTTTACACAAATATGACGATTTCTCAACTATTTAACGTTGCCAATCTTTTCGTATTACCATTTTGGGCATTGATGATTTTATTGCCGAACTGGAAAGTCACACGGTGGATAATGTCATCATATCTACCCTTTGTGCTGTTAGCAGGAACATATTTATATTTGTTTATTAACAGCATTACTCCAGAAAATGCTGAAGCTTTATCAAATCCTCAATTAGCTGATATTGCACGGTTTTTTGCAGACGAAACAGCTGCGGCAACAGGTTGGATTCATTTTTTAGTGATGGATTTATTCGTCGGTCGGTGGATTTATTGGGAAGGACAGAAAACAGGTATTTGGACAATTCACTCTCTGGCTCTATCTTTGTTTGCTGGGCCTTTGGGATTACTGTCTCACATCTTGACTGACTGGATTACTAAGACATTTTTTCCAAAGTTTCAGCAGAATGAAGGGGTGACGGTAAGAGAAAAAGCTGCGTCATAATTTGCCACAAAATAGGGGTAACACAGCTGTGCTACCCTACTATTACCAATTACCTGATTTTAAAATCATTAAGCTTTGTCGTGTCTATAGTCGGCATCTAACCAACAGCGCGGTAGAACTTCACCTGAAGGAAAAACGAGATTTTCTTTTTTAAAAGTCTCAGGTTGCTGTTCTTCTTGACCTTCTTGGTCTTTTCCTTTAACAACATCAGTATTCGGGTCAAGTAATTCCTGAATTTCAAGAATTTTTACCAATTCGCCACTATCTTTGACTTGTAAAAGCATAGAAATTGCCTCAATGAGTTTGCATGGAAGTTCAAAGCGAGTCTCAAGAAAGATAAGCTCGCTCAAATCTTAACTGATTTTGAACGCGGAGATTCCTTAATTATTAAAGGAAATTTTTATTAGATATCGACAGATCAATTACACAAGATTTATTTCTGTGTATCTGTAAAGTTAATTTTTATAAAATGACACAGCAAATACATACCTAATCCCGAAGCTAAAATTGAATCAGGGAATGCTGATTAATAAAATTCTCCGACTAAGATAATTTTAGTTTTAGCGATTAGAAATTACGTTGATATTTTTCCAAAATATCTACTAAAGTGACCTGGCATTGCAGGGGTAGTAAATCGATTAAAGGAACTTCACGTTTACCGCCGCCAATTTTTATTGGAATCGATCCCAAAACTTGTAAAACTCGGTCTTCATTTACAGCGTTGGAAGTAATTAAGGGATACAGTTGCTCGGCAACAACTGTATGCAGTTTGGCATTTGATAAATAAAGATGCCATTTGGCAACGTCTATGTAGACATTTTCGCCAATTTCAGCTGCTAGGGCTTCTAGTAGTTCTGTGGTGTTAGTCTTAGCCATAAAAATAACCCTATTTTAAGAAAAAGTGCGAAATCTCAGGCTTTTTTACATTATTGCTCAATTAACAGCCTAATCCTACTACCAGAGGTTACAATCGCCCCAGCATGAGTAATCCATCTTCAGGTGGATTTTGGTGGAGTTTCGGTGTAGTTAGCGATCGCACTAATATAAATCAGATGCACCAACAATATTCCTGTCCAACTAGCAGTCAACAAAGGCAGCCAGTCCCAGGTAGTGCTTTTCAAGATGTGAAAAAACCATAAACCAGAATTAATCGTAGCAGCGATCGCTACATGCATGGCAAAATTCATCCGGTCATCAATCTTGCGGTAATCAGGGTCTTTGCGATCGGGTTTGCGAGGCCAACGAGGAGGCATAAATATTTGTTACAGATTTAAATACACTTACTCATTCTAAGGTTTTTGGGGCAGCCATTGCGATTAGACTTCTAGAAGCAGTCATAATTGAATTGCAAGTCAAGTGCAGTTGGGTTAAATCCTATGACTATCTTTGGGCAAATAGACTCCGATCTGCTTTATCCCGATAGTGACGGCAAACCAATGGCAGAAAATACAGAACAGTATCGTTGGATTGTCTTAATTAAAGAGAATTTGGAGATTCTGTTTGCTAATAATGACAATGTTTTAATTGTAGGCGATTTACTTTGGTATCCTGTCCGTTCCCAGCTGATTACACCGACTGCACCTGATGTAATGGTTGTCTTTGGTAGACCAAAAGGCAAACGTCGTTCCTATCGTCAGTGGCAAGAAGACAATATTTCACCGCAAGTAGTCTTCGAGATTCTCTCCCCAAGTAACGATGCCAAGGAAATGGATCGGAAGTTAGAGTTTTACGATACTTATGGGGTTGAAGAATATTATTTATACGACCCTGAAAGTTTTCAACTAGATGGCTGGTTGCGGCAAAACAACCATTTGAATAAGCTATGGCAAATGGATAATTGGGTCAGTCCCCGTTTGGAAATTAGATTTGAGACTGGGCAAGGAGAGTTAGTAATTTACCGTTTAGATGGACAGAGATTTTTGAACTCCCTGGAACTCAATCAACGGGCAGAACGGGCTGAGTTCTTATTAGAACAAGAACGCCAACGCGCCGAACAAGAACGTCAACGCGCCGAACAGTTGGCAGCATACTTACGTAATCTCGGCATTGATCCTGACAACCTGCCGTGACTGGGGAGATGAAGAAGGAAATAGGGTACAGATTATTCTCTATTACGTGTCACCTAATATGCCCAATAGCTTATTGCTCTGACGGCGAATAATCTCCTGATTTCCCCCCACTCTTACTTATTAAACGAATTGATTCGATTTGAATCGACTTTTCTAAAGCTTTTGCCATATCGTATAAAGTCAGCGCAGCTACAGAAACGGCAGTTAAAGCTTCCATCTCTACACCGGTTTCAGCTTTGGTTTTGACTGTGGCTTGAATCTGATAACCCGGTAGTTGGGAATCGGGTATGATTTCGACTGCGATTTTTTGCAAAGGCAACGGATGACACAGAGGAATTAAAGTGGCTGTTTGCTTGGCTGCCATAATTCCAGCCAATCTTGCAGTTGCCAACACATCCCCTTTTGGGACATTTCCAGCTTGAATGGCAGCGAAGGTGGCTGGCAGCATCCGCACATTGGCAGCGGCTACTGCTTGGCGGATGGTGGGTGCTTTATCAGACACATCTACCATCTGTGCCTGTCCTTGGCGATCTAGATGGGTTAAGTTGGCAAAATTAGATGGAATATCTTGCGCCATTTGGTTAAAACGTGTTAATATAGATTGTCGGTGGGGGCGTGTAGCTCAGTGGACTAGAGCACGTGGCTACGGACCACGGTGTCGGGGGTTCGAATCCCTCCTCGCCCGTTTTTAAAAAGTTAAGAGTTGAAAGTTAGGAGTGATGAGTTAAATTTCATCACTCCTAACTTTTAAGTTTTTCAAGGCGTAGGCATCTGGAGCTAGACCTAATGCAAAGCGCAGTGAGTTGGATAAGTTTTTGCTCGAACTGGTGAGGAAAAGGATAAGTGCAAGAGAAGTAATCGCAGCACCGTAGCCAAACATATCGCGGTAGCCGACAAGTTCTGCGATAATACCCAGAAGAGGAGCAGCGATCGCAACCCCCAGGTCAAGTCCAGCTATACTTATAGCAAAAATTTTCCCCCGTTCTTGCGGCAGTGAACGGTCTGCCATCATGGTAATCATCATCGAGAACAGTGTACCACCACCAGCACCTTCAGCGATCGCAGCCAGTAAGAAAACGATGGCGCTGTTAGCCTGCCACAGCAGTATTAACGCCAAAACGTAGCAAAAAATACTAAAGGTAATAAACAAACCCCGCCCGCAGCGATCGCTTGCCTTACCAATAAATATCCTGATCCCAAAACTAGAAATTGCCGCAGCTGTAAAAAACAGACCGCCATTGAAGTCCACCTCAGTGGATTTGAGAAACAATGCCACAAAAGTATGTACAGCACCAAGAGACAAACCAACCAGCAACATAACTAAAGTTGGAACTCTCACCCGTGGACTAGCCAAAATTTGCCAAAATTTGCGATCTTCTCCCTGAGTTTGCTCCTGCCTTTGCACTGGCGGATTCGTAACTTGTACAATCCCCAAGAGGGCGACAAAACCCAATTCTGCGGATAACAGAAATAATATTCCGTAACCACTTGTAGCTTCTAAATAGCCTCCCAAGGCAGGGCCAATTGCTAAACCAATAGGAGTTGCAAGGCTCATGTACCCAATGATTTCACCACGAGTTTGGTCGGGTGCTAAATCTGCGACTAAGGCACTGTAGCCAGTGCTAAAAGCAGCAATACTAATGCCGTGAAAAATCCGTACCAGGATCAATAGCCCAATAGATCGGGTTGCCAAGTAACCAAAAGGTGCGATCGCAGCTACGATCGTACCAATCAACAAAACAATTTTGCGACTGCGTTCATCGGCTAATCTTCCCACCATCGGGCGAGATAGCAATAAGCCAATAGCGAAACTGCCCATGACAATCCCAATTTCTTGCTTGCTTGCGCCCACATCATCAATGTAAAGCGGTAGGGTTGGTAAAAGCGAAGATATGCTTGACCAGAATAATAAACCTGCCGTAAATAAAATTAGCAGGTTGCGCCGCAGTTCGGCGTCAAAGGTATTAAATGCTTTCAAGGTAGATGCAATTTAATTGGTTTTTTGTTATTTGTTATTTGTCATTTGTCATTTGTCCTTTGTATAGAGTCAACCAAATATTTACTCTTAATTATTTACTAATGACCAATGACCAATGCCCAATGACTACTATTGTTACGTTACTTAACATTTTTTGCTACCACCTCTCGCACGCGATAGATAGGCCTTCCTTGGGATTCATGGTATGTACGCATGAGCAATTCTCCTAAAAGTCCAAAGCAAAATAACTGCACTCCTGTTACTAACAAGAGAACTGCTAAAATCAGCAAGGGGCGATTGCCAATGTCCTCATGGAAAGCAAATTTGACGAAAGTCAAGTAAATTCCGATCGCAGTCCCCGAAAACATTGAAATTAAGCCCAACAGCCCAAAAACGTGCATCGGACGGGTGAGGAATTTTTTCATAAACAGAATGGTTAACAAATCCATCAATACCCGGAATGTCCGCCAAATTCCATATTTACTGCGGCCAAAGCGGCGGGCGTGATGACGTACAGGTATTTCAGTAATTCTAGCTCCTTCAATGTACGCCAAAGCAGGTAAAAATCGGTGTAATTCTCCGTAGAGATTCATATCTGCCAATAGTTCTGAACGATAGGCTTTCAGCGAACAACCATAGTCATGAATATTCACGCTAGTGGTGCGGCGAATTAGCCAATTGGCAATTTTGGAAGGAAGTAACCGATTTACAGCCCCATCTTGGCGTTTTTGCCGCCAACCACTCACCAAATCGTAACCTTCGTCCAGCTTTGCTAATAACATGGGGATATCAACTGGATCATTCTGGAGATCGGCATCTAAAGTGACAATCGCTTTACCGACTGCATAATAAAATCCAGCAGCCATCGCCGCAGTTTGTCCGTAGTTGCGACGCAAAATCACCGCCTTTAAATCAGTGCGGATTTGCGCTTCTTTCTTGAGAAATTCTCCAGAACCATCTGTAGAACCATCATCCACACAAATGATTTCATAATTTACTTGACTAGAGGATAAAGTAGAGGCGATCGCTTCTAGTAAAAGCGGCAAACTCTCCACCTCGTCATGTATTGGTACTACCACCGAAACATCTGGGACAATTGCAGAAATCGCCCCATTTTCCCCAATCACCCCTTGGTCAACTAACCCACTCCTCATAAGCCTCAGCGTCCTCAGCGTCTCTGTGGTTCGTAACTCTTAAAAACTCTACCAGCACCTCGCAGCTGCTGATAGTACGACTGACTAACCGCATCTCCCTGTTCCGAGAGAATATCAATTCCGATCCCATTGCGTCCCTGTTCTTTGCCAGAACTATGGATATAATAACCATCCGCCAAATAAAGCCCGACATGGGTGGCTTTTTGGCTAGTTCCAAAAAATACCAGATCCCCGGCTACTAATTCTGCAATCGTAATTGGTTGAGTGAATCCTTCCTGTTGATAGGCATCTCTAGGTAGCCAAATACCCACAGAAGCAAACGCCGCCTGTATTAACCCAGAACAGTCATAATTTGGCCCAAGCGTACCACCCCAAAGATAATAATTTGATTGTTGCATCGCTTTTTGGGTAAAGGCGATAATCTCTACTAGAAGTTTTTTAATCTCCAATTCAGAAAATGTTGCAGCCTGATAAGGTACAGTAGCAGATTGTAATGAATCAAAATCTGAAACAGATACCCATCCCGGATAGTCATCTTCACATAAATACACCTCTACCGCTAAATTTTGATGATTTGATGTTACCCACAAATGTCTCCCAGATGCAGCTTGAGTTGCTAAACGCGTACATTCAGGAGAATCATATAAATTCAGGTCAGCTAAACACTGATACTCCCCTGATTTTGGATTTTGGATTTTGGATTTTAGATTAAAGGACATTATCAGAGAATGATTTTTTTTAATAAAGACGAACAACTCGAAAATCTTGGGTTAGGCATTTTAGATGCAACTTGGGCAGCATTTGGGAGTTTAGCACGTAACCAAATTGCCCTGACTTGGGTTGTTTACGATCCACCAGTGCGAGTAAATACTGGTGGGGCGCTGACTCCCAACGCTTTTTGGGATCACCCTGTTCGTGGTTTTACTTATCGCGGTGTTGAGCGGATTTATCCTGCCAGTGTAGTCAAGCTATTTTACCTAGTGGCGGTAAACGAATGGCTAGAAAAAGGCATGAGTCAAACCTCCAAGGAGTTGGAGCGAGCTTTGCGGGATATGATTGTCGATTCTGGTAATGATGCTACCAGCTTTGTTGTGGATATTTTGAGTGGCACTACCTCAGGGCCACAATTACCAACCGGGCCCTTTGAAACCTGGAAATATCAGCGTAATATTGTTAACCGCTATTATCAATCTTTAGGTTGGGAAGAATTGGAAACGATTAACGTCTGTCAAAAAACTTGGAGTGATGGCCCTTATGGACGAGAACGGGCATTTGTGGGAGAGTTACTGGAAAATCGCAATATGTTGACCACAAATGCGATCGCTCGGTTACTGCATAGTATTGTCGGTGGAGTGGCGGTTTCAAGTGCGCGATCGCAAGCCATGATGGCTTTACTGAAACGGACTCTCAACGATTTGCCCACTGACAGAGACGAAGATCAGGTAACAGGTTTTTTAGGCGGTGGACTCCCTAAAAATGCTCAAATTTGGTCAAAGGCAGGTTGGACAAGTCAAGTTCACCATGATGCCGCATATATTGAATTACCAGAACAGCGCCCTTACCTCTTAGTGGTATTTACTGAAGGTAAAGCCCAGGCTAAGAGTCGGGATATTTTGCCTTTTATTTCTGGGCGAGTTGCCGAAGCGATCGCTAGTCTATGATCTACTCTGATCGGATCGCAAGAATACCTATTTCTTCCTTAGAGGTGAGACGAAAGGGTTATAGGGTCGCCCTCATCCCCTAACCCCTTCTCCCAACATGGGAGAAGAGGAACTGGAGAATTTGCTCCCCTCTAGCCAAAATTGGGAGAGGGGCTGGGGGTGAGGGCAAAACTTATACAATCTGACACCAATTGACAGTGCTACTTTACTATTTCAACTTAAATTCGTCAAACTTTAATACTTCCGAATCAGGCTTACGAGTATCAAAACGATAACTACTTATCGTACCTGCCCCCGTATCAAAGATACTGAAAACTGTAATATCATTACTCGCAATATAAGGCATCGGTTTTCCATTTTCACCCAGCAAGGGGGCAATTGTTGGTACTATCGGTTCTAACCCGTTGGGATCGCCAAGCTTAACATAATCCTCTTGATATCCAATTGGTACTTCTCGCTTTCTGTCAGCCCAAGCAGCGCCGTAAGTATTGCCCACATTAGATGTTTCTAGAAAGTGCATTCCACTGGAACTAATAAAGCGGTTCCACAAATGAGAATGCCCATAGAATACCAATTGCACATTAGCTGCTTCAAGTATTGGCACAACATCACGGATAATATAATCTGCGTCTTTGGGATACTCGTAACGCACTGCTTTGATATTGTTACCATCACGTTCAATTATCTGTACTGGTTCTGTATAAGCAGGAACTATGTTATCACCCAGAGTGTGGGGCGGATGATGAAACATCACAACTTTGTATTTTGCTTGTTGAAACTCAGGGCTGTTAAGTTCCGACTCTAGCCAATTATATTGCTTGCTGCCTTTAGCAATTGGCTCATAAATAACTTGTCCATAGCCCCAATTTTCAGGATTATTTAAATCCTTTTCTGCTTCTAGATATCTACCCTTATGCTTTCTGGTTAAACTGGGAGTCCGCCACATACTCGTAATGTACAGTACCACCAAACGCACGTCACCAAAACTGACTGCATAATACCTTTTTTCACCTTCTTTACTTTTTGGTAAAGAGAAAATTTCTTCATAGGTATTAGTATTAAAAGAATTATCGATTAAAGATTTATTTGGGTAGATTTTTTGAGCAACCACACGGGGAATTGTATCATCAAATTCATCATTTAAACTTCCCATTCTGGCAAAGCGCCCCATCACCTCATGATTGCCAATGCAAGTAAACATCGGTGCATGTTGAATTATTTGTCCACCAGTATAGGTTGTCTTAACACCATCGTGCGTCATTTCATATTTAGCACGACCTTGTAAACCGGGAAACAACGCACCACCAATATTATCATCAAACCATTCTGAGGCGCGATCGCTAACATTGACCAAATCACCGGCAAACCACACGCCATCAACCCGTCCTACTGTTTCTACCACCTTTTGCAGATTTGCTGCTGTCATCGGTTTTAATTGATGATCTGAGGTAAGTAGAATTTTCAGTGGTGTATCTGATTTGGGAGTAGCCGCGAGGGTAAAAACATCACTGTCAACACTCTCGCCGTCTTTTCGCACACTCGTGACACGATAGTTAACCCGCATACCAGGAGTTAACCCAGTTACCTCAGCCTCATGTCGCCAAATGTCCCGTTGGACAGGTTTTTGATAAACTTGTCCGTCTTTGGTTTGGTTTGCAACTCTTGAGTGTTGGTCTTCACGCGTGCGACTGAGTTTGATAGTATTTGCCTTAGCAGTTTGTTTGAGATTTTCGCCGTAGGTTACTGTGTGATTAACACCAGCAAATTCAGTAAACCAAACTACTCGTACTGAAGTTTCAGTTGGCAATTGCAAAAATGGGTCAGTGAGTAATTGGGGTGCTGATGTCATAATTGTTTGCCCAAATGAACGCACACTTACCAGAGTAAAGCATATAACAAGTACAAGTATAGCCACCAAGGAAATTTTACGGCTGCGTAAGCGTTTGAGCATGAGTAACATACTAAATTTTTCGGGTATTGACCGATTGAACGTATTTTATTATTACTTCTTTCCCACTATAGGAATCATATTTGATTTCTGAAATAAGCTACGAGATAATACGGAGGGATATATCTGTCTAACAGCGAACAATGATATACCAGGATCATGAAGCACAATCAGAGCAAGCCCATTGATTGCAAAGTTTTAATATCTGCTTGCAAATTTTCTATATCGTAGTTGATGCAAATTCCCGGTTTTGCCAATTCATCTTGAAACAATTATCCGAACTTGATATTATGGTTTGATACACACCTTGAACATTGCATTACGCTCAAAGGATTGGGGTGCTTCTGAGTCAAGCAACTATAAAATTGAACTAAGTGTATCACAAGAATGTGAGCAGTTCTGCTATGAAGACGTTGGCTAAATGGTCTGTAGACGACTATCATCGCATGGTTGAGGCGGGCATTCTGCATGGTCGTCATCTGGAATTACTAGCAGGCGAAATTGTTGAGATGAGTCCAGAAACCCCGATTCATTACACCACAGCAAAACGAGGTGCAAAATATTTAGAAGAGTTGCTCTCAAGTAGAGCTGATGTTCGTTTCAATGGGCCCATTACACTATCCAACTCGGAACCCGAACCTGATATTGCAATTGTTCGACTTCCAGAATCATCCTATAAGGATCGCCATCCTACTCCTCAAGATATCTTTTGGATTGTGGAAGTTGCCAAGACAAGCTTAAATAAAGACTTAGATATCAAGGCTGCGATTTATGCAACGGCTGCGATTCAGGAATATTGGATTTTAGACTTATCTA
Organism: uncultured Nostoc sp.; assembly: GCF_964247315.1. Lineage (GTDB taxonomy): Bacteria > Cyanobacteriota > Cyanobacteriia > Cyanobacteriales > Nostocaceae > Nostoc. Next base: position 3,100 of record NZ_CAXTTT010000051.1, on the reverse strand, counting down.
GCAAGCAGGTGATTGTATTAAGCAACCCTCAAGATGGAAAATACCTTGAAGAACATACTACTGGGGAAGGAATAATTACACCACTAGCTTTCCCAGACGTTTCAGTTTTTGTTAACAGGCTTTTTTTATAAGGCAAATTACATCCTAAACCTTTTCTATTTCTATATATATTTATGACAAATTGAGTAAATAGGCGGAGACTTCTGGTATATATTCAGAACACTAGAAAAACTCTGTTCTCTCCTAAAGGTATACTGATTCTTTGTCCCAAAAAAGAAGAACCAATATATTTACTGACTTGTACTGAAAGTGACTTCCACGGCATTGATAATAATGCATTGGGTTCGCGGGTATTAGACATTATTAAATTTTCAGATGAGGTAGTTATTAGTCATAACAACTTTAATCCAGGAGAAATTAAATCAATATTTTATGAGTTCGATAATTTGATATTTGTTCTCTATAGTTTGAAGACAGATAGGTTTGATGATGTTTACTTAGTGCTAGTAAATACAAAGGAAAAAGATATTGGGTCGTTTAATGCTAATCGCGGTCGAGTTCGCGCACAAATGGTAGTTGCTATCAAGAACTCTGGGCTATTTACCTAGTGCAGGACAAGTCTTAGGTCTGTACTTGGACTGCGCCAGGTCTACGACGGGCTATTCGGCATCGCTCAAATTTATACTTCTATGCAACGCCAGTTTTTTCATTGTTTTAGAATCTTAGCTGTAACTTGCGGTTTTCCGATCGCCCTTTGGGTTGACTTGTGACTCTTGACTCCTGCCCAAACAGTAAGTGGCTGCCCAACTTGCTTATACAGTAAACTCTCCAGAATTACACCATTATTGTTGGCGGTAAGAGTTTTATTCGGCTGATGCAGAGACTCATAAAAGCCGTTGTACCAGCCTTCTTTAGACTTAAGGTTGGCTTGAACGAAATCAAATAACTGGCGGGTATAAGCAGTGTTATAAAGTACATGCCAGCCGATCGCAGCTTTGGCACTGAGGAATCGCAAATTGTTGTACTGTTCTCTGGTATCTGCGATGGTTGCCCAAGGTTCTCCGTTAACAAATAAGCTACTGTAAACAAAGTATGGCGGGCGATCTAAGTTGTCTTCGGTGACGGCGGTTAATTGTTTTGTGGCTTCATAACGTGCTGCTTGAGCAGCTAAAATCCGATCGGCATAAGTTTTAGGCAAAGCTTGAAACCCAGTCTCGATACCATCTAAGATATAGGGTTCACTAAGAACGTAGTTATTGGCTCCAGAGTTTTTATAGTCCCGTTTGTCGTAAGGAATTCCCTGTCCGTAAAGATCGACAAAGGCAGTATGAGACTGATAATCTAAAGCTTTGTTAACATCCAAGCCCCAAAGCTTCAGACCATAAGCAGCATAATTCTCATAGCCCAAACGACCTTCTTGATTGTACTGTTCTTTGCCTTTGATGACAGCAGTACCGTACATTTGGCCATTTGTGGTCAAACGCTTAACTTGCCAGTGTTTCCAAACTGCTGCTGTTTGCGATCGCATTTCTGGATACTTTGCCTCGACAATCTTTAACCAGATTGCCATTCTTCCTAAATCAATGGCTGACCAACCAATTTCTTCCCGTTTTTCTAGTTGACCATAATTAACGGGTACGAGTGTTTTCGCATTGTAAACTTTGTTCGGTAGTTCTCCTTTGTACAAAGGCATTGATGCTAATGTATTCAACATTTTGCTCATTTTGGCTTTAAATTCAGCCGCAGGCACGATATTGAGTTCTCTAGCACTGACTAAGGCTGCGATCGCTGCTGTCTGATCCCACATACTTATAGAGGCAAAGCCATCAACGGAATTTATCAAGCCAGTTTCATCGTTCCAGTTGCGCTGGAAGTATGACCAAGCCTGACGGGCCGTTGTCATTTCTTCTGGGGTTAGTTTTCCAACTCCAGGAGCAGTATAGGGAATTATGGCTACTGTTAGTTGGTTCTTAGGAATGGGTTGACCTGGCAAAACTACGGATTTAGCATCAAGACTGGCAACTATTTCAGCTTCTTTCGCACCAGAGACAGGAGGTTGGGTTTTCTGTGGTTGGGAAGTAGTTGGTGATATTGATGATATTTCCGGTTTTTTTATAGAAGTCTGGGAAAGTTGCTTAGACCAACCATTTAAAATAGCGATCGCGATCGCAGCAGTAAGCACTCCTCCTACAGAAGCTAGTATGGACAAGCTCTTAGGTGGTGGTTGAAAATCAGAACTCATACTGATTAAAGCCTTATTTTGTAAGTCAGGGTTATTTGCGTAGTTTCACCAAATACATTCTTCCCAATTTTGAAATCTAACTAACACCCAGAAGTTCACCCGATGGGAACTATTAAAATTTACATTCCGCCCACTACAATAAAGTAGTCACGCACCCGATCTCTGGAGTTCTAGCAGTGGGCTTATTTGATGATTTGAGTCGGTTTCTAGAAAACCGTTTAGAAGAATTCTTGCGTAACAATCCACATTTGGAGTTAGAGGCGCTGCTAGAACAGCTGCGTGAGCAAGAAGAAGACACATTAAAGCTGATTGCAGATTTAAAATTACAAGAAAAGCGATCGCAAGAAGAAATTCTCTCCACCGCGCAAGAAATTCAGCGTTGGCATATCCGCATTCAAAAAGCCAAAAACGCCAATAGAGAGGATTTGGCGGCGGCGGCGGGTGAGCGAGAAGCAGCCCTGTTGCGCGAAGGAAATCAGCGCTGGGGACACATGCAAGGGCTGAAAGAACGCATTAACCAATCTCAGGAACTACTGCAAAAAATTCAGCAGCGGCGACAGGAAGTGCAAGCTAAAGCCGCTGAAGCACAGACAGTCCGTGCTAAAGCCCAAACCCAGCAGCGTTTTGAAACCAGTGGCTGGTCGAATCAGACTAGCAGTTATTCGAGTGGTTTTGATGACTTAGAAGAGAAGTTCCGTAGCTGGGAAACTCAGGATGAATTAGAACAAATGAAGCGGAATATGCAGAAGTAGCGCCTATTGGCTAAAATACGCCGAAGTAACAAATGAGTACGCCGAAATAACAAATGAGTACGCCGAAATAACAAATGAGTACGCCAAAATAACAAATGAGTACGCC
>NZ_CAXTTT010000050.1:38214-52481 GCF_964247315.1 uncultured Nostoc sp. | reverse complement strand
CCGAGTTAAATTCCAGCTTTACCGAGTTAAAAAACATCTTTTGCGACTTGAAAACCAGCTTTTGCGACTTCAAAACCTTCTTTTGTGACTTCAAAACTAGCTTTTGCGACTTCAAAACCTGCTTTTCTCAACAAATTTCAGCAAATATACCCGCATCTATCTAGTTGGCTAATGCCATCCAATGCTTTTATAATTCTGTAACTTCACTGTGGCTGGTGCATCTGCTTATTGCGTATTTTGATGATATATAAATAACTCAGTGTATAACATCGGGGTTATTTATAAATTAATCCAAACAGGAAAACTTTATGACGCAACGCAAACGAAACTCTATGTCACTGACCAAAGCTGAACGACGGATTGAAGGAATGCAGACAATTAACCCTGAGTTAGACTTTAGTAATGGGTTTTCAATTGCTACTTACAACACTAAAGTAATTGAGTTACGAGAAAAGCTAGCGGCTTATAATCAAGCACAAACAATAGTAGATAAGACACACAATGCATTAATAGAAACAGAACGAGAGTTGAATACTTATTCTGAGCAAATGCTGTTAAATGTTGCATCTCGCTATGGCAAAAATAGTGATGAATATGAGATGGCTGGTGGAACACGCAGGTCAGACCGCAAGAAACCACGCCCAGTAGTGAACCAAACAGTGATATCAGTGAAGTAATTGTTTGGACTCGCCGTTTCTTTAGATAAGGGTGCGTTGACCTTTGTGACAACGCACCATTAAAATTAATATAAAGCTAATCAAACTCTTCTTTACAATAAAGCCCTAATGCTACAAACCCCATCTAAATCGATAACTTTAGATGAGTTTCTCAAGCTACCAGAAACAGAACCTGCTAGCGAATATATTGATGGACAAATCATCCAGAAACCAAAGCCACAGGGTAAGCACAGCACAATTCAAACCGAGTTTTCTACTACTGTCAACGTAATTCTTAAACCTCAACAGATTGCACGAGCATTTTCAGAGTTACGTTGCACATTTGATGGACGCTCAATAATTCCAGATGTGTCTGTGTTTACTTGGGGTAGAATTCCCCGCGACGAAAAAGGCGAGGTTGCTAATACCTTTTTAATAGCTCCTGACTGGACAATTGAGATTATCTCACCTGACCAAAGTCAAACAAAAGTCACCAAAAATATTTTGCGTTGCCTCAATTTTGGCACTCAAATGGGTTGGTTAATTGACCCAAATGAGCAAACAGTGTTTGTTTATCTTCCTAAACAGCAACCAGAAGTATTTGATCAACCACAGCAAAAACTTCCTGTTCCATCTTTTGCTAATGAGTTAAATCTGAGCGTGGCGTCTGTTTTTGGCTGGTTATTAGAGTAATATTGTGACAGATTTGGTCGTGATGTTTGATGGCGATCGCTTCAGATTCTCCTTTTTCCAATGTTTGCTTCAAGAGTTGAGCAAGCGGTTACAGTAATTGCTGAGGATGTCGAGAGGGAGTAGGGTTCCTATCCTAAACTGTCAGCCCATTCACGCACGCGATCGTGGGCTATTCCTGAACCTGTGGAACGGTACGTTTCGAGAGCAGATTGGCTCTGTTGAACCATTTGGGCTTCAGTAAGAGGTTGAAAATTTAATGCTGTGTCTATCTCTCCGTACTCAAATGATTCTTCCGTCATTTGAGTAGCTTGATATGTCAGTAATCGCTCAAAATCTTCTAAAGAAGTGGATGTACCAGTCAGCCATGTTAACAGGATAGTTTTTACCTGTTCTCCAGGTAATGTTTTAAGATGCTCTAAAATTTGCTGCCTAATATTGCTTGCTGTCATAAGCTTTTAATTTTTGTAGTAGCTTTGCTATAAATACAATATTTTTCACGAGCAGATTTAATTTTAACCTGGACTAGATGTTGAGATTAGCCAGATTTTAGGATTTTAATTAGTCCAGCGATCGCACCAATGACGATGGAGATGCTGAGAGCGATCGCAAATGGGCTAAAGATATTGTTTACCTGCTATTCTGATTCCAAGCTATGCGGTTATGAGGTATACAAATCTTGCCAACTGCTGAACAAGGCATCAGGTGTGTCATAGTATGTCAATCTTTGACCAATACATTCACTCCTATTTACATTGTCCGCCTCGATGAACAAACAGGGAATGTGTTTATTTTGGCAGGAGATAACATAGAGGTAGAAATCTATCGCAATGGTCTTTGGAGGTTCTTGTGATTGAGCCAGACTTTAGCAGCATGAGCAAAACCGAGTTAAGAGCCTTCGTCATTGCTCACCCTGACAACAAAGCAGCGTTTCGTGCTTTTGTTGACCGCTTTACATCTGAAGCGTCTCCAGAGACTTTTGACATCCCAAAATCGAATGCTGAGATTGAAGAAGTTGAAATTTTGATTAAACAAAAATTAGAACAATTAAAAATGAGCTAGATTTTAGAAGTTTCTTTTAAATGTCGCAAAATTAATTGAGTCGAACAACTGTTCGGTTTTGCAACCTACCAAGCTATCCGACTCGGTTTGATATTCGCAGGTTGTCGCCTTCCTCGCTGGTTCAGGTCTGGACTCCCTGGTGTACGCTCGATAAATTCCCACTTATCAACTCTGACAATAGGGAGTACTCACGCCACAGCCACCGCCACCACGCGAAAACCAACATTGTTGTTACGATTCGCGCGCGCGTTCCTATTGCGATCGGCAGAAGGGCAATTGCTGGCATTGTTGTTCCAACTACCGCCACGCAGCAACTAAAAACGACCTGCCCCATACTCAAACTCTCAAACTAAGTGAGAAATTTGATTAAATGTAGTGTATAGTGGTTTTGATATCAAAAGACCACTTTTTGAAAAAAATTTTTTGATCCGCCTGCGGCAAAGAGGGAAGAAGAAGGGAAAACAATAAGAAGTGCAGAGGGCAAAAGGGGAAGAGTGTAAAGAGCAAGGAATCCTCACGCCACAACCACCGCCAACACGCGAAAACCAACATTGCGCCTACGATCCGTGCGCGCAAGCCCAGAGCGACTGGCAGAACGGCAATACCCGGCACTGTGGTCCCAACTACCGCCACGCAGCAGCCTTTTGTTATTATCTTTACCAGTTAGCCACGCAGTACGATCTTTTGGCGCACCCTGGTAATTGTCGTTATATACATCTTGACACCACTCATATACATTACTATGCATATCGTATAAACCGAAAGAGTTAGGCGGAAATTTTCCTACATCTGTTGTTTGTTGACGATATTCCCCCTTTGGTGCAGAGCCGTAGGGAGAGCTACCCTTGTAGTTAACTAAATCTGTGGTAATCGTTTCGCCAAAATAAAATGGGGTCTTCGTTCCAGCACGACAAGCATATTCCCATTCTGCTTCGCTAGGTAGTCGATAGGTTTTTCCTGTCCTTTGGCTCAATTTTTTACAAAATTCTACTGCACTATTCCAACTCACCAGTTCTACAGGTCGTTTCTCACCTTTGAATTTGGAAGGATTACTACCGATAATTGCTTGATATTGCGCCTGGGTAATTTCATATTTACCCATGAAAAACCCAGGCACTTTCACCTGATGCTGTGGACTTTCATCTTTATCTCTTTCTGTTTCTCCTTCCGCTGAACCCATCATAAAGCTTCCCCCTGGTATCTGCACCATTTCCAGGGTGATACCATTTCCTAAGTTTTCAATGAAGTATTTCGCTTCACGATTGCTACGGCTGGTGATGTTTCCCTTTGCATCCACCGTGACAACTTCAAATTGAAAGCTTTTTAGGTTAATTGCTTCAGTAGTGTGGGAGGTGCTGCTTTCTCCTGAATGAAACGGCCAAAAACGTGTTATTGCAATTGTCAAACCCAACCCAGCTGCAAACCCAGCAGTTTGAATTACACGTCGTCGTGACCAGTTAGGTAATATTAGGTTTGATGGCGAAGAAGGTGTTGAAGATGTTGGAGTTGTAAATGTTGAAAATTGTCCCGCACCAGAAGCCTGAGTATTATTAATCGGGGATGGTGGGGTTGGCTTAGAAGATGGAATTTGAGGAGGTTTACTTATAGGTGTATTTGTGACTGACTCAGATGGTTGTGGAATTGTTTGCTGAGGTAAATCAGGATTTGCAGAACTATTTCGCAACCGAGCAATTTCTTCCAAGGCTTCTATAGCTTGCATATCTTGACCTGATGCAGCAGCTAATACCCTAATCCAGAGTTGTTTTGCTAAATCAAAGTCTCTCTTATTCTGAGCGCGATAAGCATCAATTTTCAACGTAGCGATATCCGCTAGAGTTGCATATCGTGGCACAAGTATTAGGTGGGATTTATTCACAGGTTCAACAATCACATAAGGCGTTTGCCTTGTATTCTTATACTGGCGAACCAGTTCAGGTACACGAAACTTAAGATATTGCTCTAAGCGTTCAACAGTAGCGCATTGACCTTGAATTCCTAACCCTTCTAGTAACGCACTGGTAAAAGCACCTTGTTGTAAAGCCTCAATTTCATAAGAATACTCTTGGGGAGTACAAGAAAAAATGCTGATAACTCCTTGCTGACGTGCTTCTTGGGCGGTTTGTTGCCCAATTCCTTCACCACCTGTTTTTTTGCCTTCATTGCGACAAGCATCCAGAATCAAAACAACGTTATCAGCACCGCAGCGACGCAGGCGTTCACTCACAAAGTTAATCTCAATTGCCGTTTCTATAATGTCTAATGGATTGCCATCACAGGGCATGAGATAATCACGGTCAGCGTATCTTATCCCATGACCACTGAAGAAAAACCAGAAATTATCCCCTGCTCCCATAAAGGGATTTTCAAAGCGCTCCGACAAGACTTTACGCAAATTTGCGCGATTTGGGTGAGTTGATTTTCCATCAATATCAGGGGAGTCATCCGAGAAGAAGAAAATCCGCTCAAATCCGGCTTCATTGCTCAGAAACTCTTGCATTAACTGTGCATCCCGCTTGGCATAGTTTAGCGGTTGCAGATAATTATACTGGTTAATTCCGATCGCGATCGCCCAATTTTTTGCCATCTCACTGTGATTCTTGGCGCTTGAACTTCAGCTTAATCGCTCCTTTACTTCCAGCTTTGGCACCATTACCAATTAATTTAACTTCTCCTTCGGCACTAATTTCCACCGATAGCTCAATTTCATCTAGCTGCATCTTGGAGTTGACTTTTGCTTGCTGTTGGGCTTGACTAAACAAACTTCCCACGACTTTGAGAAAGTGAGTCATATTTTGCTCTAATGTTTGAGCGCTAACCTTAACAGCATCTCCTACCCCTTTACTACCAATACTTTCCCTGATAGTTTCGTCTCCCCAACCGCGTGTATTAGTACTCCCGCCTTTAGCACCGTCAGGAATCGATATTTGCGGCGTTTCATTGGTAACAATCCAAATTTCGTCTGGAGGTGTTTCTGACATATTACTTTAAATATTTACATGGAATTTTCCCACAAATATAGATACAACGGTAGAGATAGCGATTCCGATTACTAAGAAATCTCACCGAATATCTTGGACATTGCACTCAAATTATCTCAAATTGGGTGCGATCGCTTTCTCTAAGTAGTCCAATCAAAAATTTAAATATCTGTAATCCAGTCTTAAGTACAATTATTTGATAACTTTCAGTGCGTTTACAACCCATGATCAAACCCGCCGATGTCAGCACCAAACGCTTAATCAGCCTTGCACCTGATAACTGGGTAAAATGGGTAACGCAAATCCCTGATATTGTTGCTGGCGAAATTCTCAACTCAGAATTTCAGTGGATAAGTCGAGAAAGTGATGTTTTAATCCGTGTCGAAAGCCCCCAGTATGGAAAATTTCTCGTTCTTAACGAATTACAACTACGCTATAAACCAGAAATGCCCCGCAGGATGCGTGCTTATGCAGCACTTGCAGAAGAAAAATATAATTTGCCAACGTATCCAGTACTAATTAATATCCTCAAGGCAAGTGATGCTGAAATACCGACAAGTTATGCATTAAATATAGCTGGTTTACGTGCTATTCAAGATTACCGTGTCATTAATCTGTGGGAAGTTGATGTAAACATTGCCTTTGCACAACCATTACCATCACTACTTCCATTTGTACCCATTCTCAAAGGAGGTGATAACGAGTCTACAATTCGAGATGCATTGCGAATATTACGTGCAGATGAACAATTGAATCAACTAGAAACAGTATTAGGATTTTTTGCTACCTTTGTATTAGATAGTGCAATAGTTCAACAAATTCTGAGGTGGGATATGGCACTTTTAGAGCAGTCGCCTTGGTATCAAGAAATTTTTAGCAAAGGGGAAGAACGCGGAGAACTGCGAGGAAGAAAGGAGGAATTATATTCAGGGATTGAATTGGCATTAGAAATTAAGTTTGGCAATCAAGGTTTAGAATTGATGCCGATAATCTCTCAAATTACAGATTTCCAGAAATTAAAAGCAATTCAACAGGCAATTAAAACTGTAAATACAGTCAATGAATTACAGCAAATTTTGTCAACCAACTTGACATGAAACACCAAAAACATAACCCCTCTCCGCCACCGGAAAGGGGTTAATCACTGCCGAAACTCAGCACTAAATTGTACAGACGCGATTCATCACGCTCTATTCAGCAATCTCTAATAAGCATCTTGCAACTCGTAGAAATCAGGCGAGATGTAATCCTTCCGCAAAGGCCAACCCACCCAATCTTCCGGCATCAAAAGCCGCTTGAGATTTGGGTGTCCTTCGTAGATAATGCCGAACATATCGTAAGACTCGCGCTCTTGCCAATCTGCGGTCTTCCAAATCCAGTACACAGAAGGCACTACAGGATTTTCCCGTGGTAAGAACACCTTCACTCGCACTTCTTCGGGGCGATCGCTATTATCACCCACTTTAATCAAGTGATACATACTCACTAATTCTTGTCCTGGGCCAAGGTCAATGCCAGCTTGACACTGGAGATAATTAAACCCATAAGCATAAAGGGCTGTAGCGGTGGGAAGCAAGAAATCTGCCGCCACCTTAATTATCTCTACACCATTCTTGTCTGGTGCTAAAAACTCATGGTCAAAGCCATTTTCCGTCAACCACTGGGAAACTTTACCCGCTTGTACCAATGACTCTTCTTTCGCTGCTGGTACTGGTTTAGACTCTTCTTCGGCTGCTGGTACTGCTTTAGATTCTTCTTCAGCCACGGGTTTGTTCCTCCTTTTGCGCCTTTTCTGTCAGCAGTGCAGGTGGTATTGGCATACCGATCGCTTCCGCCAATTCCTTCGGTGGTACGGAGCGAGTTTCTGACTGCAAATACTTACCAGTTAAGATTTGCTCTACTGGCTTCAAATTATGAGTCGTGCTGTAGTAGCGGTGGGTTTGCTTAATTTTACCCCGCTCTTGCATCGATTCATTGGCGATTTTCTTCCGTAGCTTAATGATTGCGTCGATAATTGCTTCTGGACGAGGAGGACAACCAGGTAAGTACACATCCACAGGAATCAGTTTATCGACTCCGCGCACTGCCGTAGGGGAATCAACGCTGAACATCCCGCCAGTAATTGTGCAAGCTCCCATCGCAATTACATACTTCGGCTCTGGCATCTGTTCGTAAAGACGCACCAGTTGGGGAGCCATCTTCATCGTAATAGTCCCTGCCGTAATAATTAAATCGGCTTGGCGGGGGCTAGAACGGGGAATTAGCCCAAAACGGTCAAAGTCAAATCGGGAACCAATTAAAGCTGCAAACTCAATAAAGCAGCAAGCAGTACCAAATAACAACGGCCACAAACTAGAAAGCCGCGCCCAGTCGTAGAGATCGTCAACCGTCGTCAAAATGACGTTTTCTGAAAGGTCTTGAGTGATTGTAGTCCGTTCAATGGGGTTGATGATTCGTTCTTTGCCCTGGGTTGTTAAGTTAGAATTCAAGACCATTCCAAAGCTCCTTTACGCCATGCGTAAACTAAAGCGACTACAAGAATTGCAATAAAGACTAGCGCTTCAATAAATGCTAATAGCCCCAAACGGTGAAAAGCTACCGCCCAAGGATACAAGAATACAGTCTCCACATCAAAGACGACGAAGACCAGAGCAAACATGTAGTAGCGGATGTTGAACTGAATCCAGGCTCCCCCGATGGGTTCCATGCCAGATTCATAAGTAGTGCGACGTTCTGGGCTGTAACCACTGGGTCGTAGGAGCTTGGAAGCTGAGAGCGCTAAGGCAGGTACTAGGCTACAGATGATGAAGAAGCCTAGAAGGTACTCGTAACCGCTGAGGACAAACACAATGAGTATCTACCGCTTATGGAGTATTTTAAGTAGTAACTGGAGATTGGGTACTGACGACTAGAGAATTAGGGATTTAAGAGTGGGAGGACAAAGAAATTTTCTTTCCCATGCCCAATGCCCTTCAGGAGTGCTGAGTGCTGAGTGCTGAGTGCTGAGTGGGGAATTTCACTTCTTTACTCAGCACTCGGAACTCGGAACTGTTTTGCCCAATGCCCAATGCCCCATACCCAATCCCTCAACTGCGTAACTTTCTTTTACATTATATCTGTTTGGTTTTTCTGAAATCTGGGAAACAGACGCACTTCAGGTATTTGATTCGCTTTTGCTAGTGATAGAAAAGTCTAACAATTATGTCATAATTTTTAACGTATATTTAAGATTTCTTCTCTGCGAGGCCTTAGCCATGAGCGAACCAGCTGTTGAGACTACGGTGTTAGACCGCTACGAGTGTCGCGCCTGCGGTTATGTTTACGAACCCGAAAAGGGAGACGACAAGGATGATATTCCTTCAGGGACAACCTTTGCAGAACTGCCTCTGAATTGGCGTTGTCCAGTTTGTTCTGCTAAAAAGACCGCTTTTGCCAACATCGGCCCTGCGGGTACTGCATCCGGCTTCAAAGAAAATCTCGGTTATGGTTTGGGTGTCAACAAGCTAACGCCAACCCAAAAGAATATCTTAATTTTTGGTGCTTTGGCTCTTGGTTTCTTGTTTTTTATTAGTCTTTACGGCTTACAATGACAGCCCTTAAGCGATTCCAAATAACGCTCTCTAACAGAGGCTTTACACTGCGCTAACAAAATTCAAAATGAAAAACGCAGGATTTTCCAGCATCCTAGCTGCCAAATCCTACAAAAATTTAGAAATAACTAAGAAATACTGATGCATTCAATTGTGAAAGGTTGGCAACGAATATTTGCCTTGTTAATAGTAGTCTTGATGTGCATAGGTTGTAGCCAAGTCCCCTCTGTTAGTTACAACCCTTGGAAAGTCATTTCTGTGCCAACAGACTCGAATTTATTGGATATTGCTTTTACTAATAACCCTGAGCATGGCTACTTAGTTGGTAGCAATGCCACCCTATTGGAAACCAATGACGGTGGTAATACCTGGAAACCAATAATACTGCAACTGGAGGAGCAAAAGTATCGCTTTGACTCAGTAAGTTTTGCAGGTAAAGAAGGCTGGATTGCCGGAGAGCCTGGATTGTTACTACACACTAGCGATGAAGGTGCTTCTTGGTCGCGTATTCCCCTGAGCGAAAAGCTACCAGGTAGCCCGATCGCAGTTAAGGCGCTAGCAGAGAATACAGCTGAAATGGCTACTAATATTGGAGCCATATATAAGACCACAGACGGCGGCAAAAACTGGAAAGCTCAGGTGGAATCAGCAGTGGGTGTGGTGCGGAACTTAGAGCGTTCTGCTGATGGTAAATATGTTGCAGTTTCGGCTAAGGGTAGTTTCTACTCAACTTGGGAACCAGGGCAAGATGCTTGGGTACCCCATAACCGCAATAGTTCTCGGCGGGTAGAAAACATGGGCTTTGGTGAAAATGGGCAATTGTGGTTGTTAGCTAGAGGAGGTCAAGTTCAGTTTAGTGACGAAACTAAACCTGATGAGTGGCAAAAGGCACAATATCCAGAATTATCCACCAGTTGGGGTTTACTGGATTTGGCATATCGCACACCCAATGAAATTTGGTTAGGTGGCGGTAGCGGTAATTTGCTACGCAGTGGCAATGGTGGTAAAACCTGGGAAAAAGACCGGGCGGTGGAAGAAGTTGCGGCTAATTTATACAAGATTGTGTTCTTAGAGCCAGAACGGGGATTTATAATTGGCGATCGCGGCGTTTTGCTCAAATATCTACCAAATCCTGAAGCAACTTCCCCAGAAGCCGCTTAATGGGGACTGGGGACTGGGGACTAGGTAAGAGTTTTCCCAATCCCCAATCCCCAATGCCCAATCCCCAATTTCTGAGAAGAACGTTGCAACTTGTAACTCTTTCTTAACTTTGTAGGATAATAAACTCAATAACACTCTATGTATAAGGTAGGGATCTAAATGTCAGGTACCACTGGAGAACGTCCGTTTTCGGACATCATTACCAGCGTTCGTTACTGGGTAATCCACAGCATCACCATCCCGGCATTATTTATTGCTGGTTGGCTATTTGTCAGCACCGGACTGGCTTATGATGCTTTTGGCACACCCCGTCCCAACGAGTATTTCACACCAGCGCGGCAGGAAGTGCCCATTGTGAAGAACCGTTTTGAAGCTAAAAAACAAGTTGAAGAATTTATTGGAAAGTAGTTTGAGATCATGACTAGCGGAAATAACATCAATCAACCAGTTACCTATCCAATTTTTACCGTTAGATGGCTGGCAGTACACACCTTAGGTGTACCAACTGTATTTTTTTTGGGCGCGATCGCCGCAATGCAATTTATTCAACGTTAGGAGCAGTTATGGTAGAAAGATCCCCCAATCCCAATAATCAGCCGGTTGAACTAAACCGGACTTCTTTATACCTGGGATTACTAATGATTTTCGTTCTGGGTATTCTGTTTTCTAGTTACTTCTTCAACTAATTAGAAGTACTGTTGTTAATGTTGGTTTATGAACGTGTGTTGATTTGTTGTTAAGGGAGGAGAGAAGCTGTGTCTGGAAGTGGGAGAATTCCTCTGTGGGTCGTCGCTACGATCGCAGGTTTAGGTATAATTACAGTCTTGGGCATTTTCTTTTATGGTGCCTACGCCGGACTCGGTTCTTCGATTTAACATGAGTTAATTTGAACCGAACACTATAAGTTAGAATTTTCTGGCATTTGTTGAGAAATCAACGTTAAAAAAACCGCCTGTCTCTATGAGATAGGCGGTATTAATTTTAGTCATTTGTCATTTGTCCTTTGTCATTGTTTTTTGCAAATGACTAATAACTAATGACTACATCAGTATCAGTTAATATCAGTGATATCGTCGCTTTCAATGTATAAAAACAGAAACGCGAAGACCACACCTGGCAAAACCCAACCAATTATGGGAATGAAGATAGCAGACAAGTACGAAGTACTAGCCAAGACAGAAGGCAAAAAAGATGCTGTCATAGTTAAAGGTTCCTATCAAATTACACTACAATTCAAAATGAGCTTACTGCAAATTCTGCCAGATTTTTGAAATTCTTTCATATTTTTAACACAGGGGAGAATGGGGAGCAGAGGAGCAGAGGAGACAAGGAGGAATTATTGAACAAGTCTCTCCCTTGTCTCCCCACTCTTCTTTGTCTACCTTGTTTCTTCTCCATGCCCAATGCCCAATGCTCAATACCCAATTCCCAATGCTTAATGCACCTCATACCTGAGTTACATACCCAGGAGTTCATCTAGCTGCAAGCTTGGCAAGTCTGGAGGAATTACAGTTCGCACTATTGTGACTTTGTGACTCTCCTGTTGGGTTGTTAGATCGAGTGCGATCGCTTCTAAGCGAATTTCTAAACAGCCAAAGGGAATGTTTAATTGTGCGATCACTTCCAACCCTCCCGATGCATTAGGAAGTAAATTTGTCAATAGATGGGGGCCATCTAGTAAGTAGCGAGTTTGATAATCTTCAAGCCATAACTTGACAACAACTTGCAGAGGTACTTCCGGCAGGACTACGCGCACTATGACAGACTTGCCAGCAATTAATTCGCCTTCTGGCACATACAAATGTGGAGTTGGCAAAGGCTCAGTGGCTGCCGCAATTATAGGTAAGGAAGAAGATGAATATAACAGTGGTTGCTCCTTTTCTTCAAAGGTGTAACTCTCCCTTGTATCGTCTTCTAGTTCGGTATCTGTATCATCTACAACGATTTCTTGCGCCAACCAAGCTGACGCTATATTTATTTTTATTGGAGGGGGAGGGGGCGGTATTTGTGTTAACAGAGCCGATGAGATTGTTGGTTCTTCTAGTACTTTTTCTATTTCTGTATCTTCTCCAATCCCCAGTTCCACTTCCTGCGCTGTGTCTATATCTTCCCCAAAGTTCTCCAGTTCAAGAGCCAATCCTTCGACTTCTTCCCATGTCTCTTGTTCCTTACGCGTTTCAGCTAGGAGAAATTGCGAACTGCTCCAACCTTCGCTCAGATTATTCTCCGTGTTGGCATCTAGTTCTAATGGCAAGTTAAGATCAATATTGGCATTTTCTGCACTTGGAGAAAGGGGTATCTGCGGTGCTGAAACATAGTTATTGTAATCTTGAGGTTGCAGATCGTTGATAGATTCAGGCAAGGAGTATCCTTGGCTCTGCATCCACTTCCTGAGCAGGGGAGATGAATAAAGGTTTCCTGTTGTAATTAATTGTGCATTTTGGGGAGTTTTGACTTCAGCAACAGATTCTTCCTCGAATTGTGTATTTTGTGGGACTTCGACTTCAGTAACAGATTCTTCCTCGAATTGTGTATTTTGCGGGGCTTCGCCTTTCGCAACAGATTCTTCCTGAAATTGTGCATCACCTACTACTAATTCAGGTGTATTTTCATCTTCAGCCACAGTTGCGTCCAACTTTGGCAAGTCTTCAGCCGTTTTAACTTCTAATGCATCTGGAGGAACATTGTTTTTTACTTTTTCTTCTGCATCATCTGGCAAAGCTTGTAGCCGTTTCAAGTATGGCAAAGTAGTCTCAAGTATTGGCATTCGACGTTGCTTAATGAGCAACTGCTCCAAGTTGATGGTGGCTATAGTAGCATCCTTTTCTAGAAGCTCCTCCGGTGTTTGTGGTTCTGCAAGAACATCTATGGAAATGTTGGCATCACTTTGAATAGGGGGCAGTTTCGGTAATTGAGGCAATGAAATGCTTGAATTCTTGAGCTTAGATGTCCGCAGGTTAGCTTCTCGCAGAACTTGCAGGTTAATTTGCGGTGGTAGAGGTGTGTTTGGGGATGGATGAACTATCAGAGACTGGTCTGTTTTTAGAGTCTTGACCAGATTTAATAGTTTCAAATCGAGCTTAACAGGTGTCTCTGTTTCTGTGAAAGCAGCAGATGAGTCCGATGGTGTTATGGGGTCATTTAAAGATGTACTGGCTTTTGCTGCGGCTGTAATTGCTAGTAGTTCTGTTACATCTGCTGTAATGGTGAAGGACTGGCTGGCTAACGGCATGACTTCGCCAGCATCAGTGAATTTACCATACAAACTGATATCTGCCAAAATTAGCTTGGATTCACAATCAGCAGGAATATCAATTGAGGTATTAATGGTAAAGGGCAACTCCTTATCTGATAAGGGTTGCCGTACTTTGATCAATATTTTCGAGTTCTTAGGCGATCGCAGTTCAATTTCTACTTCAAGCGCCCGCAAGCTTTTTGAAGATAATGTTTCACCCCAATCTAGATTTGTCTTTTCTTGGAATTCTATGTACCCGTTGATTATAAGAGCTTGTCCCCAACGAGCAATATAATTATCCTGACTTAAAGTTAACAGTAATGGTGGCGGTAGTTGTGTTGCCGAAAAATCTGTAACCTTTTCATCTTTGAGCAGCAGTTCAGAGGCAGGTAAAGCTAAATCTATTAAATTTTGTAAAATCTGCTCTGCCGTCTCTCCTTGTAGCCACATAGGACTCACAGGCTCATCGATAATTATATCTTCGTCTTCTTCTGTTTTATCTGACACAACAGTGGTAGTAGCAAGGTTGCTGTCTGTAATTGCTAGTTCTTCAGAAACAGCGATCGCTTTATCTAGCTCAATTACAGGTTCTGGTGGGGCATTAGATTCCAAGTTCCCTTCATCTGGTGCAACAGTAGTGGCAAGGTTGCTGTCTGTAGTAATGGCCAATTCTTCAGAAACAGCGATCGCATTATCTAGCTCAATTACAGGTTCTGCTGGGGCATTAGATTCCAAGTTCCCTTCATCTAGTGCAACAGTAGTAACAAGGTTGCTATCTGTAGTAATGGCCAATTCTTCAGAAACAGCGATCGCTCGATCTAGCTTAATTACAGGTTCTGTTGGGGCATTAGATTCTAAGTTCTCTTCATCTGGTGCAACAGTAGTAGCAAGGTTG
>NZ_CAXTTT010000050.1:0-38114 GCF_964247315.1 uncultured Nostoc sp. | reverse complement strand
TGGGGCATTAGATTCTAAGTTCTCTTCATCTGGTGCAACAGTAGTAGCAAGGTTGCTGTCTGTAGTTGCTAGTTCTTCAGAAACAGCGATCGCTTTATCTAGCTCAATTAGAGGTTCTGCTGGGGCATTAGATTCTAAGTTCTCTTCATCTGGTGCAACAGTAGTAGCAAGGTTGCTGTCTGTAGTTGCTAGTTCTTCAGAAACAGCGATCGCTTTATCTAGCTCAATTAGAGGTTCTGCTGGGGCATTAGATTCTAAGTTCTCTTCATCTGGTGCAACAGTAGTAGCAAGGTTGCTGTCTGTAGTTGCTAGTTCTTCAGAAACAGCGATCGCTTTCTCAAACGTAAATAACGTAATTGCAGTTTCTGCTGGGGCATTACATTCCAAGTTTTCAGAAACAGTATCTGAGCGATCGGGTGAACTTGATTCTAAATTTTTCCTCGGCTCTCTCTCTGCTAACAGCGAGAAGACCTGCACTTGCACGCTGTATTGCCAAGATTTACCGAGCAGATCCGACATCAAATCGCCAGAACACCGCAACTCCCAAACTCCCGGTTGGAAGTAGGTAAAAGGAATTATCGGCATTAAGCCTTCTGAATTAGTGCGACGCGATCGCTTAAAAATTCGCCGCGTTGGTTGAACTTCCTCAGTTGAAGAGTGAGTTACCCGCACTTCCACGTCTGTATTCAGAAGGTTAGAACGAGCCAAAACTCTATACTGTCCTTCCAAAATTTCCAAATTTGGCGATTCTAGGATATGCCACGAGCGAGCGCCTTGTTTCTGTATCAGAAATTGCCAGTGTTCCATTGTAAGTGATGCCCAGACCGACGAGCCGCTGAGTAATATTGTGGATTAACTTGCTTGCAAGTTTACCTCAGTATTTTAGAAATGCCTCACTTAAATGGCTATCAAGTTAACTCAGTTTTACTGACTTGACTTCTCACACTTTAACTACTCACCTCAAGGGAATTTTAATAAGTCGCCGTGTTGTTTGTGCGTAAGGCTTTTGTTGTTTTATGAATATTAAGTTTGACACATACTAGTGCTAAATTAACAGGAATGCAATGAATACCTTTAGTTGTCTTTGCTCAACTTAATGCCAAAACTTTTGTATTATTTTTTACTAAAATTTTTACTTTGTAATAGACACAACGTACAATAAATTAAAATTCACTTGAGAATTGTTATTGAATCGTAATTGCCCACATTTTTGCTACAAAGAGGTAGGATGTGGTTCTTAAGTGTCCTCTGCGATCGCCCAAGGTAGGCGCAAATCACAACACTTAACCGCGCAAAACGCATCCAACCAACCTGAAACTGCTCTTTGAAGGGCGACAAAGCGTGTTTTCCCCTGAGTGAAATGTGGGTTGACAATGAGGATTTACAGGAGGGATTCGATGCTAGTCATTTTAATGGACGAGCAAATCCTTGCCCCTGAGCAAGTTTGCCAGTCTTGTTTACTCGCTGACGGGAGCGGTCAACCCCGTTGGCGTGGGGGTCAACTGCGGTGTGGTCAAGCCATTCGCAAACTTACTCAACAGCAGCCAGACCAATATGAATGCATGATGGGCTTTCGCATCGCCCATATAGAATAGTTGAATTTCTCAGCAAGACCTAGCAACTGCGTTATCCTAAGCTCAAGTAACTATTAAAATTTAACGACAGGAGAACGCATAATGTCTTGGCGCGGGTCTACAACAGTTTCAGATCGGATTTTTGCTTCCTTGCCTTATTTGCTTCCTTTAATTGAAGTTTTTGTATTTGGTAGATATTTGCTCTCAGAGTTTCCACCATTACAACTACTGTTTTTACCGCTTCTGCCATTATTGAGAATTTACTACGGTGTGCGTTATGCAGGAATGATTATTTTCTTTGCTTTATTTTTGCTGGTAGTAAGAAACGAAAAAATTAGTCACTTTATTCGTTTCAACACCATGCAAGCAATCCTTTTGGACATCATTATCTTTTTGTTTAGCATCCTAACTGATGTTGTGGGACTAGTTCCCTCCGGTGGTTTTGCCATCCAAACCCTATCCACAACCATTTTTATCGGCATAGTGGGAGCAGTCGCATATTCAGTCATCCAGTCTGTAAGCGGACGTTATGCAGAAATTCCAGCGATTTCCGATGCAGTGTATATGCAAGTGCGTTAGAAGTTAACGGGCCACTATGGTGTTTTCCAGGCGACCAATACCTTCAATTTCTACGCGGACGCGATCGCCTGGATGCAATGGACTGACACCCTCCGGCGTACCTGTAAGCACCAAATCACCAGGTAATAGGGTCATCACCTGACTGATATAGGAAACTAGAACATCGGGAGAAAATACCATCCGATCGATACAGGTAGATTGAACTGGATTGGCATCGTCATTCACAAAAGTCTGTAATCTCGCTCCTGGATTTAATTCCCGCACAATCCAAGGGCCCAAGGGACAGAAAGTATCAAAACCTTTGGCTCGCGTCCACTGACCATCCTGTTTTTGTAAATCCCGCGCTGTTACATCATTGGCGATGGTGTAGCCCCAAATTTTGGTTTGGGCTACTTCTGGTGTACATTCAAAGGCGTAATCGCCAATCACTAGAGCTAACTCTCCTTCATAGTCAACTCTTTGTGACTGGGGAGGATACTTAATTTCCCTCTCTGATGGAATGATTGACGTAGGTGGCTTAAGAAAGATTAGTGGCTCAGAAGGTACTGAAGTTCCCATTTCGGCTGCATGATCTGCATAATTTTTACCAACCGCCACAATTTTTGAGGGAGCGCAGGGAGCCAGAATTTGGTAATTTTCTGGTGTCAAAGTTAAATCAGTGGGTTGTCCTTGTAACCAAGGTGGAGCATCTAGCACCTGCACATTCAGGGATAGCTGTAGTAACCCATAGTAAATCTGTCCTTCTGGATTTTGAATTCGCACGTAGCGCTGCGCCATAACCTTGATGAATATCCTTTTTTCTGCTTTTTAGTTGCTGTGAGCAGGTAGCAATCGTCAGTTAGCTGTTTAGCAAACCGATTGAGCCTTGAGTAAAAAAGCGATCGCTATAAGATGCCCTTAAAGAAAGATACCCCTTAGCGAAGCTGATAGCTCGCTCGATCTTGTTAAAGAAATATCAGGCTTGCCTCCCAACCTAGTTTTCATTAGGGACATCCAAAAAATCCAAACTTCGGCGATTTGGCTAATGATTCAAATTGAAAACTGGTAAGATTATAGTTCCTTGTTGCTTCAGATGTTGATTAATACTGGCATTTTAAATAAAAGTCAAGTATAAATTAATCTCAGCAGCCACTTTTGTCCATGAGGAAACTGAAAAATATGACTACAAATTACGAAACAATGTACATCCTCCGTCCTGATCTGGGAGAGGAACAGGTAGAGCAAGCAGTTACTAAATATCAGAATTTGCTTCGCGATCAAGGTGCTGAGGAGATCCAAATTCAAAATCGTGGTAAGCGCCGTCTGGCTTACGAAATCAAAAAACACCGGGATGGCATCTACATCCAGTTAAACTACAGCGCGCCTGCAACTGCGATCGCCCCCTTTGAACGTGCCATGCGCTTGAGTGAAGAAGTGATTCGCTATTTAACAATCAAACAGGACATTGAAGAAGAAAAACCCCCTAAAGAGGAAAAGGAAAAGCCCACTAAAGTAGCTGCAACAGCTGCAATAGTCTAAAAAACTGAGGACTGGGGACTAGGAACTAGTAACTAGAAACTAGAAAAGGAACTGAATGTTCAATCCTCACTCCCATTCAATAAAATTTTGTCTTTTTCTTTTTTCGTGACTTATTTGGGAATGCTAAATTAACAAATACTTGCCAAAGGTAGTACTCCCGCAGTTATACCTAAAAGTGGACAAGATTCTGAATGGGAGCTTTAAGCTACTGTGAGCCAATCTGATACACCTAATATTCAAGTTCTCTCGACGGAAGTATCGCAGCTACGCCAGGAGTTGCAACTTCGGGATCAATTAGTGCAACAACTATCTCAAGAACTTTTCCGGCTGGTAAAGGGTAACACTAGTTTTATGCCCCAGCAGCCGGAAGTTGAGCGCGATCTGACCCAGTTACATGCTTTACAAGAACAACTTCAAGCTGTGGAACAGCAGGTGGCGTTCTACCAAGAGCAAATTACAACTCGTGACTCTGAAATTTACCAATTGCGACAGTCAGTTCAAGAACTTACCGATCGCACTCGGATGTTGGAGCAAGTAGTACAAGAGTTGCCTCAAATTTACCGTCGGAAGTTTGAAGAGCGGATGACGCCAGTGAGAGAAAAGGTAGCAATACTACAACGGGAAAACCGCCAACTGCAAGCAGAACTGCAAAGCGTGAGTTACCGTTTAGCACTAAAAACTCGCAATGCTAGTCATAGCGGTATTGATTTACCAAATTTTTCCCGCCCAGCATCCGAACAAACTAATATTTCGACTCCCCAGAATGCCTAAAATTACCATTATGGTGGAATCTAAGAGGTAAAAAATTGGTGCATCAAAGCATCTTGGAGGCATCCAAGTAGTAGATCGAGGCAAAAATAACTATAGAGTTAGAAAGTAACGTAAACGCTGATATTCTAAACCTTCTTACCTCCTGCTTCCTTTCACTAGTTACGCCCCATATAAAACAATTAGCTTAGAGTAATTTGAAAAACCCCTGTCTTTAAAAGGCTGGGGAGTGTCACAAACAATTGCATTTGCTTTGACCAATTTTAGTCATTTCAGAACTTTACTGCTTTAGGTAGATGACTTCCAATAAGCAGATTCATTCACTTGTAATTTATACTACCTAGCTCAAAGCCATGAGTTTCCGTCAACATTCTTCTCTAGACAAGAAAAGAAGATCGGCCTGCTAGCACCAGACTATTATCTTAAGAGAATGTGAAAAAAGGCAAATATTGCTTGACTCCGCCATCCTTCTTTAGGTAGATTTATTAGTTAGTCTGCTAGCATCAGACTGTTATCTTTGACGTTGGTAAAAATATCTTGGTAAGTGTGAAAAATTTCAAACACTGTATCGAGTTGGGTAAGTTCCAAAATCAACCGTACAGGAGCTTGTACGTTGCATAGAACCAAGCGGCAACCACTCTGACGTGCAGCTTTTAACCCTTTTACTAAAGGAACTAACCCAGAACTGTCCATGAAGTTAACTTCTGCTAGGTCGATAACCCAGAGTTGATAAGCTTGAGGGACTACTCCAGCCATCTGTTCGCTCAAAGTCTTACCGCCTTCCAAATCTATGCTTCCTTGGGGTTTAAACAAAATAACTTGAAGTTCTTGTGTGAAAGCCATGAATTTAACAGGGTAATTGGAACACTTGACAAAAAATTGAAAAAGACATAAATACTTCTTTTCTATCAACAGTGAAATGACTCTTTTACCCAGATATTTGGGCAATTGCAGTCTTACAGTTGAGAGAGATTATTTCAGTATTCATGTCGTATAATTTGTGATAACTTTCATCAATATAGGCATAAGCGCCTAACAATTTCGGTATCAACCGTATCTTTTACAAAATTTTCACAATTTAAACGGAGATTTATAAATTTTCTATAAATTTTTTAATCTTTTTTCAATAAATTATGAACATGTGGTAGAAATTGCAAAAATATTCAAAAGTTAACAGTTACTATAGACTAGAAGCTATGGATTATTCAGTATTAAACTAATGACTTAATGACTCTATGTATTAGTTTGATTGACACCCCACCCAAAAACAAGCAAAAATATAGTAAAAGTAAAAATTTGTAAAGACGGCGGTGCGGAATGTCTTTAGAGCTGATTTCACTAGAAAATATCCAGGAAGTTGCTCATAATTACGGGTATTGGGCAATTTTTTTCGGAATTTTGCTAGAAAATTTAGGCATTCCCCTTCCTGGTGAAACCGTGACCTTAGTGGGCGGGTTTTTAGCTGGCAGCGATGAACTAAATTTCTGGCTGGTTCTCGGTGACGCAATCATGGGTGCTGTCATTGGTGGCACTTGTGGCTATTGGATTGGTAGAGTTAGCGGTTGGGCTTTTCTAGTAAAAGTTAGTGGCATATTTCGGATTTCTGAAGTGCGGCTGCTGACTATTAAAGATCAATTTAGTCAAAATGCTGCTAAAGCAGTGTTTTTTGGACGTTTTTTGGCATTGTTACGAGTTTTTGCGTCACCACTAGCTGGTATAGCTGAAATGCCCTTTAGAAAATTCTTTTTATACAACTTGTTAGGAGCAGTTGCTTGGGCTAGCTTGATGGTGACATTAGCTTTTTTTGCTGGCAAAATAGTCTCTTTAGAACAATTGGTTGCTTGGGTGGGTCAATTTGCGATCGCAGCGTTATTAATCCTCGCTGCTTTAATTTTTGTGCCCCTGTGGCTGGAGTCTCGCCAAGTTAAGGGTGCAGCAGAAGAGTAAGTATTTGAAGTGGGGAGGTGAGGGAGTAGAGACAGATAAGGGAGAAAATTTTACCTTGTCCGCCTCATCCCTTTAATTCCTTTTATCTTCTTAACCTTTAAGCTGCTGTGACCAAATGCGAGTTGGTAATCCCCAAACGTAGATAAAGCCTTCAGCGGCTTTGTGGTCAAATTTGTCTTCGGCTCCATAGGTTGCCAAATCGGGAGTATAGAGGGAATTATCGCTCGAACGCCCAACTATCGTAGAGTTGCCCTTGAACAACTTCACTCGCACAGTTCCAGAGACTTGCTCTTGTGTCTTTTGAATAAAGGCATCGAGTGCAACTTTGAGTGGACTGTACCACAAACCGTTGTAAACAATTTGGCTGTAAGTTTCTTCAATCCCACGCTTGTAATGGGTGACATCTGCCGTTAAATTCAAGCTTTCTAAATCTCTATGTGCCTGAATTAGCACCAACATCGCGGGTGATTCGTAGATTTCCCGCGATTTGATCCCCACCAGACGGTTTTCAATCATATCGATCCGTCCGATGCCATGATTTCCTACCACCTGATTGAGTTCTTCAATTAGCTCAACTGGCTTTTTGGCTATACCGTTGAGGGTTGTGGGAATACCACCCTGGAAACCAATTTCGATGTACTCTGGCTCGTTGGGAGTATGAGCGATCGCTTTGGTCATCTCATAAATTTCTTCTGGTGGCTCAAATGACGGATCTTCGAGTAAACCAGCTTCAATACTACGACCGAGCAAATTCTTGTCAATACTATAGGGAGAAGATTTTTTGACTGGTGAGGGAATACCAAACTTTTCCCCATAAGCGATCGTTTCCTCACGACTCATCCCCCATTCTCTGGCTGGTGCGAGGATCTTCAGGTTGGGGTTTAAGGCGGTGACAGAGACATCAAAGCGAACCTGATCGTTGCCTTTGCCGGTGCAACCGTGAGCGATCGCATCAGCACCATATTTTTCGGCTGTTTCTACTAATACCTTGGCAATCAGTGGACGAGCCAGGGCGGTTCCTAGAGGATAACGATTTTCATAAAGGGCGTTGGCTTGAATCGCTCCAAAGGCGTAATCTTTAACGAAGCTGTCTTTGACATCCGCCACTAGGGATTCACTTGCACCCGATTTCAGAGCTTTTTCTCTGATTGGCTCTAATTCATCTCCCTGACCTAAATCTGCTGCTAGGGTAATCACCTCTTCCACACCCCACTCTTGTTTGAGGTAGGGGATGCAAACTGAGGTATCCACTCCGCCAGAATATGCCAGGACAACCTTTTTGGCGCGACCCATTAATTTCTCCAGTTAGGATAACAAAGAATGAGTCATTATTATATCTAAACTAATCCATGTATATTTTATTCATCCAACAACCTATAAGGGGATTTAGGAGTTAGGAGTCAAAATTATAGTTCACTCTTAATCCAGTTCGGTTAAGCTCTAAGCAGTTATTGAGTATAGAAAAAGAAAATTATTTCTCAAGCTTGCTATGGGTAGCATTGCTCGTAGAAAAAGGGGCGATCGTAAATAGCAAAAGGATTAGGGCGAGTTTACCTAAGTAAGCTCACCCTAATTTGTATTTAATATTAACTTAGTTTTGAAATCCTTATACAGGCTAAGGTTAGAGTGTAGAGAAAATCAGGAAAATCTTACTGAGCTCAGATTAATATATTTAATGAGATTGCCTTACACTTTGCAACTTCTCGTTCTTGCGCTTGCGTAGAAATATACCACCTACAGCCAGCATACCTAAGGTAACACTAGGCTCAGGAACAGACTTAGGATCAAAACCTGTAAATCTGTCAGTTCCTTGATGGAAAGAATGGTTGTCACTTTCAAATCCACCACCACCTGCTTGGGTAATGACAATCTTGTTGAAAATATCGTTGCTACTATCTGAGTAGAAGTGAAGGTAGCCATTTCCTTCATCGTAATGCTGTGACGCATGAATTGGAGCAACCGGGTTCACATCTTCAGTTGTAAATGATTTGATCAGATTATCGCCCTTGTAGAAGGAAAAAACGTTACCAGAACTAATAGCTCCCCAGTCAATACCGAAATAATTGAGGGACTTTGCAAGGTTAATTGTGACTTGATCGCCGTTGAAAACTGCCAAATAGTTACCCTTATTATTGACTTCACCGTTTGGCCCAGCAGGTGCCCATTGATCTAACTTAACACTGCTGCTTCCACTGTTGTTCTCAAATGAGTATTTAGCAAAACCAGTGGTTGGTGCTTGACCATTATTGAAGTTAACAGTTGTCGTACCGGGAAGCTGAGTAAACTCAGAAAAAGCACCTTGGTCAGTTTCTCCATTAGGGCCTGCAATGCCAGTGGTTACTTTGAAGGAAATAGCCTGGGCAGAACCTGCATAGATAAATGAGGAGATTGCAGATAAAGATAGAGCCGCGATACAAGCAATTTTTGTAAGAGACATACTTTTGAGATTCTGTATTTTTATTTGTTGAAAAATTCGCTGTGCGATTTGAGTTGATTATGTAATGTCTTTTATCAAAAGGAATAGGATAAAAATACTGGATTTGTATTTACTGAAAAATTGCTAGATTTGGGAAACTACTTGCTTGATTATCGAACATGAATAAGTAATTTCACTTGCCAAAACAGTAGATAGAATATCTGTTCTTTATCTGAAGATAAAAAAATGTAAAGTGATCTCGTATATATTAAGAATTTGTATCTTCGGATGTTGTGCTGATTAAGGACTAATAAAGATAACGGACAAGACTGTTTAAAATTCTTTGTTTGCTGATAAATAAAAATAGATTCGTGGTCATTGCTATTGGTTTTGACATTCTTCCCTCGCTCTATTTACTTTTCCTTCTGTAGCAACTATGCAACCTGAGTGTTTTGACATAGCTAGTAACATGAATTAAACTAAACTCTTGCAATCAACAAAAGAATCTCAATCGATGCATCCAACTGAAAAAGCTGTTGTCCCTACTCGCGTTATTGGTTTAATTAGTGGCACATCCGTAGATGGCATAGACGCTGCGTTGGTAGAGATTTCCGGCACAGAATTGGATCTCAAAGTAGAGTTGCTAGCCGGAGCAACATATCCTTATCCAGCCGAACTCAGAGAAAGAATATTAGCAGTTGGTGCAGGCGTTGCCATCTCAATGG
Organism: uncultured Nostoc sp.; assembly: GCF_964247315.1. Classification (GTDB taxonomy): domain Bacteria; phylum Cyanobacteriota; class Cyanobacteriia; order Cyanobacteriales; family Nostocaceae; genus Nostoc. The sequence goes on along the minus strand of NZ_CAXTTT010000050.1, from coordinate 28,587 downwards.
CAGAATTAGCAGAAATAGATGATGCGATCGCTCAAGTCTTTGCCCAAGCCGCCCAAAATATTCAAATTGGTCATCAACCAGCCACTCTCATTGGCTCCCACGGTCAGACTGTTTATCATCGACCACCCAAAGAAGGAGCAGGGAGAGCAGGGGAGCAGAGGAGCAGGGAGAGAGAAATGCTCACTACCTACGGGCTAAACCCTAGCTCTTCGCTAACAGCACTGGGTACTCCCTTGGGTTATAGTCTTCAACTGGGACGCGGTGCATTAATTGCCCATCTTACGAACATTACAACTGTGAGCAACTTCCGCGTTGCTGATATTGCTATAGGTGGTCATGGTGCGCCTCTCGTGCCGAGAGTCGATGCTTATTTACTCAGTCATTCCCAGGAGGGGCGTTGTATTCAAAATATTGGTGGTATTGGCAATGTTGCTTATATTCCGCCTCGGCATGGAGACTGGCTCTCAAAAATTCGTGCTTGGGATACTGGCCCAGGAAATAGTCTGTTGGATCTAGCGGTGGAGCATTTAAGCGCTGGTGCTAAAACTTATGATGAAGATGGCAATTGGGCAGCGAGTGGTACTCCTTGCCATCCATTAATAGAACAATGGCTCAACCAAGACTACTTTCATCTACCGCCACCAAAATCCACTGGACGCGAGTTATTTGGTGTGACTTACCTGCATCAGTGTTTAAAAGATGCTCAAGCATACCAACTCAATCCTGCTGACATTCTGGCAACTCTCACAGAACTTACAGCTGCTTCAATTTTTCATAGTTACCGCACTTTTTTGCCAGAAATGCCACAACGGGTACTATTATGTGGTGGTGGTAGTCAGAATCTCTATTTGAAACAAAGATTACAGTTATTGTTGGGATCAATACCAGTCTCGACGACAGATGAAGTCGGCTTGAGTGCAGATTTTAAAGAAGCGATCGCTTTTGCAGTTTTAGCCTACTGGCGACATTTAGGTATTCCTGGCAACCTACCCACAGCTACAGGTGCACCTCAAGAAATACTTTTGGGAGAAATTCACCAAGGTTAGTCCTGAGTCAAGAACAATAAACAAGATAAAATATTTTTTCATTCTTCGCTGGCAACTCAGCACTCCTGTACAGACGTGATTAATCGCGTCTCTACTCCTAACTCATTACTGCTATAACTATAGTCTTGGCGGCATTCGAGCAAGACAGGGAATAAAAGGTGGCTCATACTTTTTTATTGGAACCAGGACGCTGGGTAATAGAAGGAAATTGGCTGGAACGCAATGGTATGCCAATTAGCGTCAAGGGTATGACCTTGGTAGCTTGGAATCGAGATAACTGGTTCACTATGGCCACAAAACTGATATTCCCAGGTAGCGATCGCTCCGAAATCTCTCTGCAATATAAGGGGCGGTTGCATGATGGAGAGCGTCAGTATACTTTTTTACTACAACATAATATTTTGGGGCAAGTTGAAGGCGAAGGCTGGATTGGTCTGGATACTATCGTACAGCGTTACTGGGTACTAGGCGATCGTCAGCGTCGTAGTGGCTTTGAAACCCTACACCGGATTTCGCAAGATAAATATTACCTCAGTAGCGGTATCTTGGCTGGTCATTTTTTAACTAACACAATGGAAGCTAGCCTAGAGCGTCAGTCAGCTTAAAGGCAGCGCTGTCTCACCGCTTTGCTGTTCTTCTAAGCCAAAAACCGCCGTTCAAAAAACTCTGGTAACGCACTGGTTTCCCAACACCTAATATCTCCTGCCCAACTTTAACCACTCATCGTTTATTCTCACCAACCTACTGATACCAATTCCAGAAAAGAATGAAACAGATGCGTAGTAGTCTGTCAATAAATAATTGATGGATAGATTACCTGTAGAGACGGCGATTTATCGCGTCTCTCTAACCGTCAAAATGAATTTGACAGACCAGTAGGTTAGGTTAAACGAAGTGAAACTCAACAAATACAACACTTTGAGGTGTTGGGTTTCGTCCCTTAACCCAACCTACATCTGTAGCAATCATTTTTTAAATTGGTATAAGTTGTATAGTAAAAAAGAAACGATCAAATGATCATCGTCAGTATTTTACTTAACCGTGTAATCAGGAGTTCAGTTTCGTGAATCCTAAAGTCTCCGTTATTATCCCTGCTTACAATACTGAAACTTATATTGGGAAAGCAATAGAGTCAGCCTTAGAGCAAACACTCACTGACATTGAAGTTATCATGGTCGATGATGGCTCAAGTGATAAAACTGTAGAAGTCGCTAAAAGTTTCACCGATCGACGTCTTAAAGTGATAGTTAATCAGCAAAATCTTGGAGCAGCGGCTGCACGTAATCGCGCCTTTCGAGCAGCCCAAGGAGATTGGATTGCTGTACTTGATTCAGATGATTGGTATGCTCCCGAAAGATTGGAAAAGCTTGTGTCTTTGGCAAATAAAACAAATGCAGACATGATTGCTGATGATGTTTATTTTATCAAAGACGGTGCAACATCTCCTTGGAGTACATTGATTCAAGAAAGTGGAGAACTTATAGATAAAATTATCCAAATTGATATCGTTTATTTTGTAGAAACTGATGTCTTTGGGGAAGCAGGATTGCATCTTGGCTTAAGCAAACCCCTGTTCAAACGAGAATTTCTGGTTAAGCACGGCATTGAGTACGATGATGAAATCAGGATGGGTCAAGATTTTTGGCTTGATATGAAATGCTTAATTAAAGGAGCTAGGTTTTTTATTGAACCAAAACCCTATTATTTCTACCGTTCACGCCCCGGTTCTCTTGTATATCAAAGCCAATTACCACGTCTAAATCAATCTTGCAAAGCTGCTAAATATTTCATGCAACAAGACGTTGTAAAAAAAAATCCTGCTCTAATGCGTGCTCTATCTTATAATCTTTCAGTCTTTAAGAAAAATCTAGCTTATTTTAAAATTGTAGAACCTATAAAACAAGGAAAATTATTAACAGCATTCACAGAAATCAGGAAAAATCCGGGCTTTTTTTATGATTTTATGTCCCGATTTAATGGGATCGTTGAGCGTCGAATTCAATACTATGTAATGAATAATAAATCAAGTTTTGATATATATCCTAACCAACAGAGAAAACGAAAAACTACCTCTTAGTCTATTACAGCTTTATCAATAAATAATACATTTTTACATAGTAATAATGAGCTTGAATGTTAAAAATATTGTTAGGTAATCAGAAAATGTTTTAAAAGTATTGAGCGAATATAATTCGCTATTACATAAACTCAAGTCTACCTCCGTGGAATAATGCCAATTTAAGGGTTTGTTAACCTGCAAAGGTAGGTAAAGTTTCATGTAGCCAAACTAGTGCCGTCTTCTCTCAACACAAAGCAACCAATGTCTCCAAGAGTTGAGGAGACACCAAGAGTGATAGCGCATTAGTCAAAATTGGGCAAACTAAAACTACACCACAATTAAAGTGCAAAATGGTACAAAACGTCATTATAAATCTACTCTTTATACTTGTTTGATTTGGTATGTTGCACCAGTTGCAATAACCGTCTCAGTTGCAAACAGTCAGATCGTGGTTTCAATCTTCTGAAAGAGGACTGAAAAAGCTAGTACAGCACCGCGTAAATAGACCAACTATTGGAAATCGCACAAAAGCTTAGCTTATAAGCTTTTTGCCTTTTGACTTCCATTTCTGTCTTGCAGTATGAGCATAAAAAGTCATTTCTAGGCGTAATAATCAGATATCAGTTTGAATGCACTTGTCCTCCTAAACACTTACAACCTGCTTTTAGAGTCGAATTTTCTATGTCAGCGGCCATGCCCTAGTTCCCACTACTACAGCTAGCACTGAGTTTGAACAAAAGACCAAAGCCGATTTGCGGGTATCTTGGTCAAACGATGAAATTGCTCGTGCCATTTCCTGGCCCCAAAATAAACCAATTGCCGATATTGTGTTTCCCCAGCCCATTCATGTCAATGGGGAGGTTTTACCAGCGTTGTGGGTGATGCTACCGCAAGAGGAAATTCAAAAACGCTTACTCTGTAACCGCTATAACCAATTTCTGTTCATCTCTATTCCCCATCCCATGCTGCTATGGATTACTGTCATTCACAATCGCAAGCATGGCGCTAAATGGTTGCCTTATTACCTCGATCTCAAAACCAGCCTTGGTCAGGAAATTGCCCGGTTACTACAACACACAGGTTACTACCGCCTGTTATTCTTTGCACGAGAAGCACCAAATCCCTGTATCCACATCTTACTTTCCAGCATCGCTTCTGCCCAGCGCCAACGACTGCAAGAGTGGGTTGCAATGAGCAATTCGTTGATGTCCTCTGCCGACCCGCAAATCAGTAAAAGTTTGCTCAAAAAGGAGTACGAAAAGATTAAGCCCCAAATTATAACAAAACTAGAAAGTATTGATACAGATTCTCCATACGATCTTTCCAGCTAAAGATAATTGCTTAATTGTTACATGTTTTATATAGAAATAAAAGGTGGTCGCTCAAAGAATGTAACGTTTTATAAACAAAGTATATATAAAGATGTAAGTTCTAGTTATATGTATAAAGAGTGAAATCACTAGCTGTTAAAGTAGTGGTATCCAAATTATCTCTGAATCTACCTGTAGAAATATTGCAGTAGATTGTAAATTTATGCAGGTAATATTCTCAGACTAGACGAAACAAAAAGAGGTTTGGCTAAAGCAAACAACAGATTTAGCATACAAAGCTAGCTAAAGTTAAGTCTAGACTCCAGCAAATATGCCGTAGACAATGTTTCCTCATTATTAGTTAATTTCGAGAATTGAACTTTTGTGGAATTATTTATCGAAGTTGACGCCCCGACATCCCCAGCTCTTTTCCTCCTTGGAACCAAGCAAGAGAAGGAGGTCGCCCACTGCGACAGTAGAACGACTCTATGCCATAGTGGAACCCGAATCTAAGCCCCACTGGTGCTTAAGAAGTTCTTGATAAGTTGCCTCGCGCACGACCATTTGCTCATATAGCTTGACTAAAAAATCTTTAGCTTGATCGTGGCTCATATTTTGCACCTGAGTAGAGAATGAGCAGATGCTGAATTGCTGTTCCAAAGATAGTTTCATTGGTTGGTTCATAGTTAATTAACTCCGAAAAAACAACGTGGAAAGTGTGATATCACTTACAGAAGTCCAAATGGGATAAATTTGGACTCATATCTGTCCAACATTTATTCCTCCGTATTACGAAAGATAACAATTGTTTGACAGATTGCCCACATCCAAAGTGCGGACTTTTTCTGCTCTGATATCTTGCACCTAATCCTACTGATATACCACCCAAGTTAACTGAACCATATTCCGGAAAATAAGCTCTATTTGGTCTCAGATAAGTATAACTACTTCCCTAAATCCTTCCTGCTTTGCACAAATCTCCTTTAAAAAGAATATTTGGTGCTATGCAAAACCCGTCTTAGTCTTTCTGTTTAAAAAGCCTAAGATGCTGTCTCCCCAAGCATGGAGGAAGCTTCGGAGGGCAGAGATTTTAAGGAAGTTGGGGGATTAATGGTAATAAGCGTGAATTATAGTCGCTTTACCTTATTACGTGCAAGATGTCAATTTACCAATTTATACAAATTTAGCCTCTTTAGGTAATTTTAGAGGCTAAAAATATTTGTATCAAATTGTAAAAAGGAAAAATGCTCATCCTGAACAAATTACTGAGTATATTTACCAGATTTGTCCTTTGTCCTTTGTCCTTTGTCATTTGTTTAAAGTTACTAAGCATCTACTAATGACTAATGACTAATGACTAATGACTATTTTCTTCAAGTGAGACGATAACAACTGTGATGTTATCGTGCCCTCCATGCTCTTTGGCAGCCTCAACAAGAGAGATGGCGGCTTTATCAAGCCAAGGACTATTTTGAAGGCAGCTAGCAATCTTCTGTTCGACAAGTTCTTCTGTAAGACCATCACTACATAACAACAAGCGATCGCCAACTTTTACATCTAGTGGTTGCACATCAATTTGATGCAAATCTTCGCGCCCCAAACAGCGCGATAATACATGGCGGAAAGGATGTAATCGTGCTTCATCTAAGGTGATGTCACCGATTTTGATTGCTCGTGCTACCCAAGTGTGGTCTTCCGTTACCTGTTCTAAGTGCGACTCTCGGAAGCGATACAGCCGCGAATCGCCAACATGAGCGCACCAAGGCGACTCTGGAGAGCGAAAAATTACTGCTACAACCGTTGTCCCCATGTCGGCACGTTCAGGATGATTTTGCTGATCGTGCAAAATCGCTTCATTGGCTCCCCACAAAGCTTGCTCTAGCAATTCTTGAGAAGACTTAGAGGTTTCCCAATTTGCTACCAAATACGCCTTAATTTCTCCAGTGGCAATTCTACTTGCCTCCTCACCTCCAGCATGACCACCCATGCCATCGGCAACAACGAAAAATCGCCCTTCTGGGTCAATATAGTAAGCATCCTGATTATTAGAACGAATAAGTCCCGGATCGCTAAAACCCGTGAAATTGAGTTTCATAAATTTTTTTGCAATAATTAATACATACGATCGTAACGGTCGAGGCGTAAAAGTAATCGGATCAGAATCGCTGAAAGCGCCGCTGCAATTAAACCAGGCAGCAGTGCCAACCATAGATAATCCTTAACCACTAAAATAGTAGCTGAAAGCGTGAAACCGCTGATTAACAGAGCATAGCTTATTGAGAGCTGAATACTGCTCTGTCGCCGCAGCAGGCGTTCGGTTTCTATAGACCGAACGCGCAAACGCATATCTCCTTGCTCTAGCTTCTCCAGTGTATCCTCTAATCTACGTGGCAGACCCAAGGCGGTACTACTTACCTGAGCTGCTTGGCGACTTAATTCGTTAAGAAAGCTATTCCCATCAGAACCATTCATATCGGTCATAAGTTGCATTGCATAAGGTTTGGCAACTTCCATAAAGTTAAACTCTGGATCTAAGCCTTTGCCTACCCCTTCTAGAGTAGAAAAGGCTCGCATCACGAAAGTGAAAGTTGCTGGAAATCTAAATGGCTGATTATAAGCTATTTCGTAAAGGTCGTCACTGATTGCTGCAACTGATTGGTTCTCAAAGGGCTTATCCATAAAATGATCCAGCATATACTGGACGGAACGCCGCACTGGGCCCATGTCATCAGTTGGGGCGATCGCACCTAAATCTATCAAAGATTGCACAACGCGATCGCCATTTTTTTGAGCAATGCCAAACAGTGTTTGCATCAATCCTTCGCGGATGTTGGACTTAATCCGCCCCATCATGCCGAAATCGTAGAATATTAGAGCACCATTTGCACTAACAGCAATATTGCCTGGGTGAGGATCGGCGTGGAAAAAGCCACTATTAAGTAATTGTAATAAGTAGGCTTGAGCGCCTTGACGAGCGATCGCTTTTCGATCTAAACCTGCTGCTTCTAAAGCTTCGTATTGACTAATTTTAATTCCAGGGAGATATTCTAAAGTCAGCACTCTGGAAGTGGCGTAACGCCAGTATATTCTGGGGACGTTTACCCAATCGTAGCCGCGAAAGTTCCGGCGAAAAGTATCGGCGTTACGACCTTCGTTAAGATAATCAATTTCTTCCCAAAGAATGCGACAACATTCTTCGTAAATACCCAACCAATCTCGCCCACGTCCCCATTTGGGATGGTTTTGAAAGTAGCGGGTAATTCCTTTAAGAATCTGTAAATCTATTTCAAATAATTTCTTTAGTCCAGGACGTTGCACCTTGACAACAACCGATTCCCCAGTATGTAGCACAGCTTTGTGTACTTGCCCCAAGCTAGCAGCAGCTAAGGGAATCGGTTCAAAATTATCGAAGAGTTCAGGAATTTTCTTGCCTAGTTCTTTCTCAACGATCGCTTCTACTTGCTCATAACTAAATGCGGGTACTTTGTCTTGTAACTTGGCTAGTTCTTCTACATATTCACCAGGGAATATATCAGCACGGGTAGAAAACAGTTGCCCAACTTTGATGAAGGTTGGCCCTAAATCCAGTAGAGTACTGCGAATCCAAACCGCTTGGGTTTTGCGTCTTGCAGCTTGCTTTACATCAGTCACACCACCTGGATAACTCCAAGATTTGTTGTATAGCCAAAGTTTGAACAATAAGGTCAAGACAAAAGACCAAATGTCCACAAAACGCCGTTTGCTAGAGTATTTTTCCCGATTCCAACGGTATGCCTTCTCTGAATAACCTTGTTCCATATACTTTGTTTACCGTTGGTTTGCGACCGAATCACTTGGAAGAAAAGACACTCTGATTCCTAAACTGTTTTTTTCTTAAATGTCCTTTGTCATTTGTCTTTTGTCATTTGTACATAATTTTTGACCAATGACTAATGACCAATGACTAATGACTAAAATTTATGCAGAAGTTCTACGATAATGTTGCAATTCTGTTCGTAACAGGGCAATTTCGGCTCGTAATTCGTCAATATCTGCTTGCAAGTCACCGGAATCAGAACTGGCTTGTCCAGTACCTGTGGTAGGTTGACTGGCATTAGCTGCTTCTGTTGCCCGATTTGCCCGCTCTAGGACTTCTTCTGTAAACTGGCGCAACTGCTCTCTAGCTTCTGCATCAAATTTGCCCAGATCGCTCAAAGCATCGGTCAAGGCGACCTCTAAACGCTCATTAACTACTTCAGCTACTGCTCTGCCTACGAAAAAGGCTTGCACAAGGGGGTTACTCATAAATTTTTGTTACGTTGATCCGCAAGAGAATTATAACTTGCCTGTATGCTTTGCGGCTTCTGTTGTTGAGCTAGAAATTTATATAAGGCGATCGCTTTTTTTATCACATTCCAGCAACTCTCGATAATATTGCTCTGGTGTACTCGGTAAATAAGTTGTCATTTGCAAAGTTTGTTCCCTCAACTTGAAACCTTGGGTAATGTTAATCTGGCTGAGGAAATCGATATCGTGGGATATTACCCAAAGCGCTCCTTGGTAATCATTGATACCTACTACTATTTGTTCAACAGTTTCAATATCCAGGTTATTAGTTGGCTCATCAAGAATCAATAAATCAATTTCTAAGATACTGATCATAGCGATCGCTAATCTTGCCAATTCACCTCCACTAAGTACAGAAGCGTTTTTGTGAACGTCATCATATTTAAACAGAAAGTGTCCTAGTTGTTGACGCAAAAGCTGATAGCTGAGATGAGGATTGTCCGCTTGCATATTTTCCAGAATTGTGTATTGGCGATTTACCAATTCGTAGGTTTGATCCAGATATACAGCTTTCATGGCTGGTGCAAGCAAAACTTCACCTGATTCTAAAACTGTTGTTTGATTTTCCATCCCCAAAATTGCTTTTACCAAACTTGATTTACCAGAACCGTTTGCGCCGATAATGGCTATGCGATCGCCAGATGATATATGCAGTTGAATATTTTGAATCAATAGACGCTCTGATCTCCTAAGATTTGCACCCTGGATATTAATTAAATTTCGGCGCTTTTGGTTTTTTTCTTCTAGCTGAATACTTGTTACTTTGGTAGTTTTGACCTTCGTCTGTGCAACCTTTTGATTAGCCTTTGCTACTGCTGCTTCATGTTTCTTTTTCGCAGTTCCAGTAGACACCTCAGCTTTGGTTTTAATCAGTCCTGCTGCCATTCTATCAATGCTACCATTCAGAAACTTGGCGCGACCGTTGCGACTAGATTGGACTGCGCGCTGCTGTTCTTGCATAGCCGTGGCTTGGGTACGTTTGAGTTCCTTTCTGGCGGCTTCGTGCGATCGCAATGCTACCTCTAACTCTATTTCTTTTTGTTCTCGATAGTACGAGAAATTACCGCCATATATTTTCACGCCAGCAGGTGTAAGTTCCCAGGTAACTTCTGTCACTTGGTCTAAGAAAAAAGGCTTGTGAGAGACAATTATATACGCACCTGTGAAATTCAAAAGAAAGTGTCTTAGGCTTTCTAATGCTTGCAAATCCATGTGATTAGTTGGCTCATCGAGCAATAACAAGTTTGACTCTTGAGCTAAACCGATCGCCAAAAACAGTTTAGTAAGTTCTCCACCACTCAAGTTAGCGATTGGTAAAGATAAGTCAACTTTGGTGTGGAATTGTGTTTGCAAAATATCTTCAATCTTCCACCATTCATCAGAGATGGAAATCAAAAAATTAAGTACTGTATTTGCAGTAATTTCTTGCTTGATAGTGCTGATTTGTGGTAAATAGTAGACAATACCATTACACCAAACTGAACCTGTATATCGGTGAATTTGACTTGCAAGTATCTTGAAAAGGGTTGATTTCCCTACCCCGTTGCGACCAACCAAAGCAATGCGATCGCCTACTTCAATACTTACCTGAACTCTTTGAAACAAAGTCTTATCTACGCTGAGTTCGTAGGCTAAATTCTCAGCTAACAATATTGATTTTTTCGGCATTCTTCTCAAACCTCAATTCGCAAACTTCCACCCGCGTGTTTCCAAAAGTTACGGGTAGATTAAACACAAAAAAACTCAGCCGCAGACACTCGTCAAACGGTTCTATATAGATAGGAATGATGACAATATTTTTAGTACATGACTATGTGAAGTAACCCTGTCAAACTAGTTGCGTTTATTCTTTGTTAACATTTGTTGCTTTAATGCAACACGTGTTTGATACTACTTCATTTCAGCTATTTCATTGGAGTTGTGAAGAGGTTTGATATTGACTACAGTGTAGCACGAAGGTATTTCGGAAGGGTAGCGATCGCTTTTTCTATTTCCACACACCAGCCCTACTAGAAAAACTTACAGCAGTTTTATTCTGTCTTAAATACATCTTGTGGAGTGGGCATCTTGCCTGCTCCAGGACAGGCGAGACGCCCATCCCACAAGAATAAATAACTATTGTTAAAAAAATTGATTAATTGAATCACCCCTGCTAATTTAAGTGTATTTGCGTAATACACAACAAAATTGGCATATTTTACTTGTTTTTACAGAAACTTAATCATCCTGGTATTCCTCACTATCTGAGTTCTTTTGATTGACCTGATGGCTTTTGTCTAGTTCAAGAATATATCAATGCCCCATCTTTAGCAGAAACCCGCAGCTTTGCACCAGAATAAATTAAGCAAATTGCAGTTAAAGCTTTAGAAATTCTTGTATATCTGCAAAATCGGATTCCGCCGATAATTCATCGAGATATTAAACACAGTCTGAGGTATGTTTAATTAAACCGTAATGAAACAGATCCCCAACTTATTTAAAAAGTCGGGGATCTTGTCTTGTTTGTAATCAAGATAAAATTACACTCTCTTTTTTTCTACCTAACTTAAGAATGCGATCGCCAGTTTTCACAAAGCTTTAATTTAGTGCGATCGCTATAAGATTGCTAAAATTTAGATTAAACCAAACAATAAACAATTTCTATGTCTTACAAAATTAACATTATTATCGAAAAAGATGAAAATGGCTATTATGCTTATTCTCCAGAACTTCCAGGCTGTCAAAGTCAAGGCGATTCATTGGCAGAGGTAAAAGAAAATATCGAAGAAGCGGTTAGACTCTACCTAGAAACTTTATCAGAATCAGAGAAACAGGTACTTTTAAACAAAGAAATTTTTACAATGTTTTTAGAGATACAACTTGCCTAAACTACCGCGTTTAACAGCCAAGGAAGCCGAAAATCTACTATTAGATGCGGGTTTTACTTTAATACGAAGTAAAGGTAGTCACAGAGTATATCGTCTAAATGACATTAGGGTAGTACTTCCTTTTCATGCAGGAAAAGTGTTACATCCAAAGATAGTACAACAGGTGATAAAAGCTATCAAATCAGATGAAAATGATATTCCTAATAATGAAACTTAATCTAGCTAAGAGTCCGTAGATGCAAAGCGGCTTGTCGCTAGACATCGCATTTTTTTGCTACCTCTTCATGTAGTGCGATCGCTTTCACAAAAAGATTACGATATATATAACAAATGAATATAAGTTAATCTAGTGCCTACCAAAGAAATCACAGAGTATTTCAACTTCCTATCTTCTGAAGATATTAGACTCAAAGACTCAATAATTGGGATTGAAACAATTCTTTATGAATACATTGATTGTAGACGTTCTCCAGAAGAAATTGTCCAAATTTATCAAATAATATCTTTAGAGCAAGTATTTGCAAAACAAAGAAACTGTCAGTACTTACATGAAAAACTGGATAGAACACGGTCATAGAATGCGAGAACAACAGCGGCTTAATCCCCCGCCAGTGTCAGAAAAACTGCGCCAACTCCGAATTGAAAGACAAGCTAAACAGCAAGCATGACACTGCAATATCTGATTGATGAAAATGTCAATTCTGTATATCCAAATCAAATTAGGCTAAGAGAACCTAATATTGCGATTAAAGTGGTAGGAGAATCAGGAACTCCACCAAAAAGTACACTCGATCCAGAAATTCAGTGTTGGTGTGAGGATAATAATTTTATATTAGTGACAAATAACCGAACTTTTCTGCCAGTACATTTAGCTGAACATATCGCTGTTAATCGTCACGTACCAGGAATTTTTATCCTCAATCAAAATTTAAGTATTGGTGAGAATATAGAAGAACTCATAATAGTTGCTTTGGCATCAGAAGACGATGAATATCAAGACTGAATACTTTATTTACCCTTACCCTAAAAATAAGCGATTACCTACGGTACGCGACGCGATCGCTAACTACAAGACTGCTAAAATAAATCCATAACTACTTGATGCCGTATCCATTCTATGACCATAGCTCAAGAATTAGAATCTCAACAAGGCATCTGCCAAGATGTTATATTTCCTCCTGGTGATTTATATAGTGATGAACCTCCTTTGGAAACAGAACTGCATCTACGACAAATAATCCTACTTTTAACTTGTCTGGAATGGCTATGGCGAGATAGAAATGATTTCTATGCAGCCGGAAATTTGACTATCTATTACAGTCCACGCCAACGCAAATCAGAATACTTCCGAGGGCCAGACTTTTTTGTAGTGCTGGGAACTGAACGTAAAACCCGTAAAAGTTGGGTAGTGTGGGAAGAAGATGGCAAATATCCGAATGTAATTCTAGAAATTTTGTCTGACTCAACAGCGAATACTGATAAAGGTTTAAAAAAAGAAATTTATCAAGATACTTTCCGCACGTTGGATTATTTTTGGTTCGACCCTTACACACAAGAATTTGCCGGATTTCATTTAGTAGATGGAGAATATCAACCTCTACAAGCAAGTGAACAAGGATATTTGTGGAGTCAGCAATTAGGGTTATATTTGGGAGTTTATCAAGGTTTATTGCGGTTTTTTACACGAGATTGGCAACTAGTACCAACACCGGAAGAAACGTCAGAAGAAGCAGAACAAAAGGCAGAACAAGCAGAACAAAAAGCAGAACAAGCACAACAAAAAGCAGAACGTTTAGCAGCAAAACTGCGGGAGTTAAATATCAATCCAGATACAATTTAGACCAGAGCTATTTTATTTAGGATAGTGTTGCGCTAAAAACTCTTCAGCTTCTCTGCGATCTTTAATCACTCCATCTAAGGTAGCAGCAAGCATATCATCTAATATTTGTCGATATTGAGGCCCTGGTTTGTAACCCAGTTTCTTTAAATCATTGCCATTCAATAGTGGCTGCACATTAGCCCAAACAGTTAAATATTCCCAAATCTGATGTCTAAGCGATCGCGGACTTTGCACAGCAATTAAAATCAGCATTGGTAAATCGTACTGTCGCAACAACTGTACTACTGAACTAGGACTTTGACACTTAGGTAAAGATTCCATTACCTCAGCTTGGGCAGAAGCCAAGTTTTGCAAGCGTTTAATGCCATCTTCTTGCAATTGCAGATTTTTTGCTACTTTTGCCCGATATTGTGGTGCTAGATGGGCGATTAACGCTTCTAAACGCATTTCCCAATGAATGAGGGTTGGTTGCGGGTCAAATCGCCGCAAACAGCGTTCTAGCAAACGTAATTGTCGCAGGAGTTCTGCGTCTAGCTTTAGGGTAGGATGGATGCATTGCAAAGCTTCTAAGTTATCGAGTAACTGTAAAGCTGATTTCCAGTAGGGGGCTTCTAGGATGTGTTTTAATTCTGTTTTCAGTCGAGTTTGTAGGGCTGGAGTTTTGCTATTCTCTTGAGCAGTGCGATCGTAAACACCACTGTTGATGGCATAACGGATAAACTCTTCAGTTTGCGATTCTATCTGAAATCCGAAGCGCACGGCAAAGCGCACGCCACGAAAAATGCGGGTGGGGTCTTCGATAAAGCTATTGGCGTGTAAAACCCGAATTTGTTTAGCTTGTAAATCTAGTAATCCCCCAAAAAAATCGAGTAATTCACCAGTACGAGGGGAAGTCAGGCGCAAGGCGAGGGCGTTGATAGTAAAATCTCGGCGATACAAATCTTGACGAATGGAACTCGCCTCAACTTCTGGATTTGCGGCTGGATAAGGATAGAATTCTGTTCTAGCAGTGGCAATATCTACCCATAGAGAATCTAATTCTGGGTCTTTGTGCCACAACAAAGCCGCAGTTTGAAAAGCCCCGTGGATTTCTAAGCGAGCCATAGGGTAAAGTTGTTGGAGTGCCTTTGCTAATTCCACACCAGCACCGACATCTGCTGATTTATGAAAGCCATCAACCACAAGATCGATATCTTTAATCATCAAAGTGTCCGCTACTGCTTCTGTTAATAGCAAATCCCGCACCGCACCGCCCACTAGATAAAGATGCCAACCCCGTTTTTCTGCCTCTTGCGATGCTGTAGTGAGTAATTGCCACAGTTGCAAAGCAAGGCGATTTTGCAATTCAGTCCTGAGAGGAATTTTAAATTTTGTTAGCGCAGCGTTAGCGAGTCTGTGAGCGTCATTTTGAATTTTGAATTTTTGCTCTCCCTCTTGGTCTTCATCTCTTTCTTGATGCAATTCCCGCAAGACATCAGTACGGGTGACAATGCCCATTAACTGCTCATTTTCCAATACTGGTAAGCGTCCGATATCATAAGTCACCATCAGCGACTCAATTTGTGGTAATGTCGTATCTTGTGTAATTGTTTTGAGATTCTTGGTCATGTAGCCCTTGACTGGTGCATGACTAAATCCGTGGTGTAAGGCAATATCAATATCCCGCCGCGAAATAATACCTACTAGTTGCTCTTGAGTATCGACTACGAATAAACCAGAGTGTCCATAGCGTAATAAAATACGCTGGGCTTCGGCAATTGTGGTTTCAGGCAGAATCGTGCGGACAGGAGAAGACATCAAATCCTTAGCAGTGAGGGGATGGGGAATTTGTGCTTTTATCCCGTCAAGGAGTTGTTTTAATATTGCCTGCGAATCAACTCCCCTTAGATTTAGCGATGCGGCTTGCGAATGACCGCCACCGCTCAAGAGTTGGAATAATAGGTTAAGATTCGTTTTGGGAATTTGCGATCGCCCAATTACAGTTAAGCGTGAATCCTCTTCACCTAAAGGATACTCATTAGCCAATAGTAGGGCATCAATTTCGGTTAATTCCACAAGTTCCGAAGCTAGGCTCGATAGCCCTGGCACAAAAGCCTCAGTTTTCAAAGTTACCCAAGCAACCGTATATCCATGTAGACAGATATCTTCTAAACTTTCCAGTGCCTCAGTTAATAGCTGCTGCAATTGCGGAGATAATCCGGGATCCCGGTAGGTGGAAATTACTGATAAACTAGCACCTTGTTCCATCAACCAAGCTAAAGCTAAAGCATCCCGTGGTGTGGACTGGTCATAAGTCAAGGAGCCAGTGTCAACGTGGATACCTAAAGCCATCACAGTTGCTTCAGCAGGAGTCAAGGAAATTTCCTGTTGTTGCAATTGCTCGACGATTAAAGTTGTCGTGGCTCCTACTGAGTCAATATGCGATCGCGTCGCGGGAATATCTGATTCTTGTCCTAAGTGATGGTCATAAACTATAATCTCTTTTAGACTAGGTAAATCTAACCACTGGGCAGCTTTACCCAAGCGATCGCGCTGTTGTGTATCCACCACAGTCAGAGAGCGAATTTTTTCGGAATTTACCGAACGGCGTTCAATCAAAGGATATTCATCCCGATGCAATGCTAAAAAATCCCGTACAGTAGGATGAGAGCCGCCAGTTAGCACAATCTTGCTTCCCGATAGTAGGTGCGTTAACCCTACTGCTGCTCCTAATGCGTCAAAATCTGCTGTTGTGTGACAAAGAATTAAATCCATAGTTATAAAGTCATTAGTCATTAGTCATTGATACTTAGACAAAGGACAAATGACAAAAATGTTGAAATTTCTGCTAGCTTAAAAATAATAAGAAAGTGTCAGTGTCGCCCTTTAGGATATTCTATACCTTAGTATTTCGCTGTATTGGGAGAAGCAAAAATGACCATAATATTCCAATTTGCCTTGATAGGTCTAGTAGTGTTGTCTTTTGTCCTCGTTGTTGGAGTTCCGGTTGCTTACGCCACTCCCCAAAATTGGGGTGAATCTAAAAAACTGCTCTGGCTTGGTTCTGGCGTCTGGATTGGTTTGGTATTTTTAGTTGGTTTGTTAAACTTTTTTGTCGTGTAGGCGACGGCTTCGCTCTGGCGCAGGCACATAATATAAGAACTAGAGGGGCAGAAAAGCCAAGGTCAAAGGTTAAGGGAAACAAGGGATTTTTTCTTTTTCCTAGTAACTTTATTTTGACCGCGCTTTCCTGCTCCTCTACATTTAAATAAGAAATGTATATTGGCCAGAAGTATAGTTGATAAAGAGGCAGTCATGGCAGTTTTCGAGGGAACTTTTACCCAAACGGAGCCTTTGCGGTTTGCAGTGGTGATTGGTCGATTCAATGACCTAGTTACCGGAAAGTTGCTAGAGGGATGTCAAGATTGTTTAAAACGCCACGGTGTAGACCCTAACCCCCAAGGTAATCAGGTGGACTATGTTTGGGTTCCGGGAAGTTTTGAAGTACCTTTAGTAGCTCGCCAATTAGCAATTTCCCATCGTTATGATGCTGTAATTTGTCTTGGCGCAGTCATTCGAGGACAAACACCTCATTTTGATTACGTATCCTCAGAGGTTTCTAAAGGCATTGCTGCCGCTAGCTTTCAAACTGGGGTGCCAGTAATTTTTGGCATTTTGACAGTGGATACTATGCAGCAGGCCCTTGAAAGGGCAGGCATAAAAGGTAATCATGGCTGGGATTACGCTCTGAATGCCCTAGAAATGGCAAGCCTCATGCGGCAACTGCGTTCTAACCTGGCAGAGCCATATTCTCGTAATAGCCAGTCTTTGCCAGCCTCTTTTCAAAGTACCAGCGTCGGCAATTTAACTGTCGAGTCAGAAGAACTCGGCTAATCCATCATTAGTCATTTGTCCTTTTTGTCCTTTGTTATTCATTAATGACGAATGACTAATGACGAATGACCAATGACCAAATTAAGGGGTTGACAATGACAAATAAATCTGAGATATTAATATTTGGGTGATGATCGCGGGTATAGCTCAGTGGTAGAGCGTCACCTTGCCAAGGTGAATGTCGCGCGTTCGAATCGCGTTACCCGCTTCCAACTAAAACCTCTTGAATTTAAAAATTCCAAGAGGTTTAGTCTTTTTAGGGTGCGTTGAAGTATTCAGAAATTAGCTCTGCACTCTTGTAAACCGCTCCAAATGTGGACAGATTAATCAAGATTAGCCACAATCTATATATTTGGACAAAGAGTTACACACTACAATAGATGTTTTAGCAATTCTCCCTTTGCAAACGCTTGTGAATTTTAAGGAATAGAGATTGAATCTAATGCCAATCTAACCTTGAGAACTCATATTAATATATAGGCGCAAAGGGAAATTAGGAGTTTGTTAATGTGTGTTGTTTACAAGTGTAGCCTTCCCAAAGGATTTGCTTTCGGAGTGGTCGCCACCTATGCTTAAAATTGTACCGGGTGTGTCAGCATAATAAATCTCCAAAAACGCAACCACATTACCTTGAAAGCGACAGATGAAGAGAAGGAAATTTTTAAACAAGATCGCCAGCTACGGGGAAAGACTACAAATAGATAACTCCGTACTAATTTGGCAACTAGTATACTTAAAGTTAGCTGCATCTACTATTTTTAATCAGGACAATGTTTGTATTGCCTTTCTATGTATATAAGCACAGAAGCCTCTAAGGCATTATATTCTCGCAGTTCGTGTAAAACACGCTCAAGTTATTAGAACGCTTGTGCAATCTCAAAAACCCGAAAAAATCGATTTCAATACCGAATACCCCTGTCCCTGTCGTCGTCGGGGTCAGTTAATTCCGATTACGCTGACAGAAGCATTTGGTTGCGATCGCTGTCAGCAAATCTTTGTGGTAGAAGATAATGGTCACGTCCTAGAACAGCTTTCCACCACCTATCCCTACAAACGGGCTTGGCGTTGGATGGGAAATAGTTGGCATGTTGTCCATCCTCGCTTGGGAGAAAGCTATCTGCCTATAGCGCTGGGCATTATTTTCGTGCTAGTGATTATATGGCTGCCATTAGCACTGCGATTAGCAAATGGTTCCAGCATTATTGCTTGGGCAATGGTGGCGGTGCTATTGGCTATCCTACCAGCACTAATGGTCTGGCTTACCTACAGACGTTAACTCAATGACTGTTGAAGTTTTAGATGACCACCCCGAACCGATTACTAGTGCCCAACGAGCCTATCAAGCTTCCCTAAAGTTGGGACTCACAAAGGGAGCAGATCGCAGTCGTGCAGTATTGGCAATGGCCAAGGCGATTGAGCGCTCATTTGATGACATTCTAGAAGCCAATACCTTGGATTTAGAAGCCAGTCGGGAAATGGCAGTGCCTGAGCTGATATTGGATTGGCTGAAGCTGACTCCCACAAGGCTAGAGATGACAGTAGACATTTTACAACGGTTGGGGGAATTATCAGATCCGCTGCGACGCGTCAGAACCGCTGATTATCAACTGGAAGATTCCCAGAGTTATACCCAGTTAATGCCCTTGGGAGTAATTGGATTTATTTATGAGGCGTTTCCCGATTTAGGGGCGATCGCAGCGGGTTTTTGTATCAAAACTGGTAATTGTATAATTCTCAAAGGCAGTACTGAAGCTAGCCATTCTAACGCGGTCATCGCTGAGGTACTGCAAAGTGCGATCGCAGAAGTTGGTCTAGCTCCGGGCTGTCTAGAACTGATCACAGCAGAACATGGTGCTTCGATTCGAGATTTAGTCATCCAAGACCAGTACGTGAATTTAGTTATTCCCTATGGACGTTCTAGCTTAGTGCAGCAGGTAGTCCGACAGTCAACTTGCCCAGTTTTGAAGTCAGCGATGGGTAACTGTTACCTTTACTGGTCGCTGAATAGCAGCTTAGAAATGGTGCGCTGGATGATTCTTAATAGCCATCAAAGTGAACCCGATCAAGTCAACGCCATTGAAAAGGTACTAATTCATCGTCAAGCCTTGCCATCATCTTTAGCAGTTTTATGGAACAGCTTGATAGAAAAAGGCTTTGAAATTAAAGGTGATGCAGAACTAGTACAAGCCTTTCCTCAGTTGCAACTGGTAAAGGAAGGCGAATGGGGAAACCCTTATTTAACAAGGACAGTAGCTTTTAAACTGGTGGATAGCTTAGAGGCTGCGATCGCCTGGATTAATGAATACAGCAGTGGTCATGCCGACTCCATCGTGACTGAATCCTACCAGGAAAGTCGGCAGTTTGCCTTGGGAGTTACTAGTGCCTCTACCTACATCAACACTTCCCCGCGTTTTTCCCGCAACCCTTCGCGGGGAGATTCAGTGTTTCTCGGTATGTCTAACCAAAAAGGTCATCGTCGGGGATTTATCAGCCTGGAAACCTTGACTACCGTTAAGCACATTGTTCAGGGAAATGGCAGGTTTTAAATAATTCGTAATTTCTACAGTACAATTCTGAATTGTGAAGTAAAACTATCTCAAATCACCGTGAATAATTAAATTCCCCACACCTCAACGGTGCTGTCTCCACTCCAAACAAATAGTCTCTGTCCATCTGAGCTAATTGCAAGACCAGTAATTGACGATGAATGACTTGTGAGACTACAAAGTTCATGACCTGTCCGAATGTTCCACACTTTAATGGTTCCATTGTCTCGACTACCACTAAGTAAAAAGCGTTGATCGCGGCTGACAGTAATTACAGGCATATACCCTGAAAGGCTTAAGGTGCAAATTACTTGTTGTGTTTGCCAATCCCATATTTCATAGTTTTGGTCAAAGCCTTGTTCTTCACTCACTAAAACTTGCGAATTTGAATAGATAAAATTATGACCCAGATCAAACATAGAAATATAGGAAATTATTTCTCCTATTTGTATATCCCACAATTCACAAATTTCTCCGTCAACAGCATTTAAAAATGATTGACCATCTGGGCTAAAAGCAATATACCAAAACCAATCTGAGCGCCGATGTGTAGTGAAGATTTTTTCTTTTGTTTTTAGATCCCACACTTCAGCATAATCATTACAATTCCAAAGTCCTAAAACGTGATTGTTGGGTGCGATCGCGATTTGATCGAATTCCTTCGTTGCTTCTGGCTGGAATGTGCATATTACTTGTTGTGTTTGCATATTCCACACTTGAATTATGTTTTTATAATTACAAGTAACTAAGGTTTGCAACTCTTGGCTTATATCTACACAAGCTATCTTGCGAACTTCATCTGTATACCTTTCAATAGTAAAAAGATATTTAAAAAATAAATAGGGGTTGTATGCCTGTAATGCTAGTTTTACTCTTGGCTCTGTATTTTCCTGAAGTAGCCAATAAGCTGCTTCTTGAACATCAACCTCTGAGTTGTGTAAAGCTTGAATAATCAAGTCTAAGCCAGCTTCTCCATACTCAAAAGCATCTAGAAGGGCATCAGTTTTTTGTTCAAATTTTCCATAAGCTAGCAATTGCTTAACTTTTTCAATCTCTCCCAAAACTGTATTGTTAACTGTCATAAATTATTTACTATTTTGGTGGTGGGTTTAAATTCCCCACAAAATTTTCTCAGTCCCAATCCCCTAATTCAATTTTAAACTTAACAAAATCTTAATTTCTACTTGATCCTGGTTTGGTAGGTTCCTTGTGTTTGGTTGAGCAGCAATTAGGAAACAAGTCAAATCAAGCCATTATTTGTGCTTTTACAACTGACCCTCCTGAAGTTTGCCAACTGTATTTACATCTGGGAAGGGGTGAAGATGGAACTTATGGATGGTACACGCCTGCTAGCAAATCGGTGCAAACGGCGGAATTTTTTGTTGGGTGCAGGATTCTTAACAGGTTTAACAATAGCTAGCCAATGGCATCCGGTATTGGCTAACTCAAGGTTTTCTGGCTATCCGTTTAGTCTTGGTGTTGCCTCTGGCGATCCTTTGCCGGATGGTGTTGTTATCTGGACACGATTGGCTCCAAATCCACTCTCTGGAGGTGGAATGCCACTGGTAAATGTTCCAGTGCGGTGGCAAGTTGCCCTTGATGAAAATATGAAACAGGTTGTGCGGCGAGGAACAGTACTAGCGACACCAGAGTTAGCACACTCAGTCCACGTTGATGTCCGGGGGCTAAACCCTGACCGTTGGTACTGGTATCAATTTCAAGCAGGTAAGGAAGTTAGCCCCATTGGACGGACTCGTACAGCACCAGCATTTTATAGCTATACCCAACAACTGAACTTTGCTTTTGTTTCCTGTCAAGACTGGCAAAATGGCTACTATACGGCTTATCGGCATTTGGCTGAGGAAAATCTCGACCTTGTGGTTCATTTAGGTGACTACATCTATGAATACGGGCCCCAATCTGGTGGGCCCCGCCAGCATAATAGTCCAGAAATTATCACTCTTTCCGACTACCGCAATCGCCACGCTCTGTACAAAACTGATCCGAATCTCCAGGCTGCTCATGCGGCTTTTCCCTGGATTGTCACTTGGGACGATCATGAAGTTGACAACAACTACGCCAACTTAAGCCCCGAAGATAACCAAACCCAAGAGGCTTTTAGAAAACGCCGAGCCAATGCCTACCAGGCTTACTACGAACACATGCCCTTACGTCAGTCTTCATTGCCCAAGGGCCCAGACGCGCTGCTTTATCGGCGGTTGACTTTCGGTAATTTAGCTGAGTTCAACGTCTTAGACACCAGGCAATACCGCACTAATCAACCTTGTGATGACGGATTCAAGCCTCGCTGTCCCCAAGCTTTTGATACAAATGCTACGATGACCGGCTCAGAACAAGAACAGTGGCTACGAAAAGGGTTAGACCAATCGCGATCGCGCTGGAATGTGATTGCTCAACAGACCATGCTAGCCGAATACAATTTCAATAGTAGTTCAGGTGTCGGTGTCTTCAATTTAGATCAGTGGGACGGTTACGTGGCTGCACGTAATCGGCTCTTGAGTTTTCTCAACCAGCGCCAACCCTCTAATCCAGTGGTAATTGCTGGAGACATCCATTCTAGTTGGGTACACGACCTGAAGCTTGACTTTAATAACCCAAACTCACCAACTGTAGGCACTGAGTTTGTAGGAACCTCAATTACATCTGATTTTCCCACAGCATTCATCGCTCCAGCTCAAGCTTCCCTAAGCAACAATCCCCATACTAAGTTCTTTGACGGTGCTTACCGAGGATATGTCCGTTGCAACCTGACTCCAAAACGCTGGCAAAGTGACTATCGCGTTGTATCAAGCATCGTTGACTTGAATGCCTCTGTCAAAACCCTAGCTTCGTTTGTAGTCCAAAACGGAGAACCAGGGGCACTTCTAAGTTAAGTAAATCTCACAAGTCATCAAACAAACCCTCCAAATATAATCTGGAGGGTTTCAATATAGTCTTAAATATGATTTCGACTATTAGAATATCCGAATTCGGATGTTGTTATCCCGCATTTTGCAGGTGTTCGGATATAGCAATCTTATCTGATTTATCAAAACTGCAAAACACTTAAAAAAGCAGGGAAGATAGGAAATTCAGAAAAAATGTAGACTATTAAAGTCGGAAGCGATCGCCTGTTAAGGCTTATACTGAATCAATTTTACTATAAAGTTATTTTGGCATTTATTTGCAATACTTAACTAAACTCTAATTAACAAAAGTAAACATAGATTAAAATAATAACTAACATCATAATTTATTAAGTTCATCAGACTAAATTGAGAGTATGCTTAATAGTTGAAGTCTAGTTGAAAGTTTAAGTAACTAAGTGCAAACAAACTTAAACATTTGTTTAGTTTTTTATCTTTTGCCGTTTGTTTAAGTGTTAAATACTAAAAAACAAAGTTTATTTGTGCCGACTTACTAACTAGGTTGTCAAGTAAGGTGCTGAAAATACGACCAGAGCCAAGTACCAACAGCGAAAACAAAAGTAAACTTCACAAAAATTACGTAAGATGATCAGAAGAATTTTGCTGGCTGTATCGGGATTGGGACACGCAGAGGAAATGCTCAAAACCCTGAAAGAAATCCCTTCAATTCAATCTGCAAAAGTTACGATTTTGCATGTTGTTCCTGCACAAAGAACTGCTACTACCATGACAGCTAAATGGGAAAATGGTGGTAAAATTCTGGCGAATGCCATTCAAACCTTGAACTTAGATCCTAGCCAAGTTTCTTCAATTTTGCGTGAAGGCGACCCTAAAGATGTGGTTTGCCAAGTCGCTGATGAAATCGACGCTGACTTAATTATTATGGGTTCTCGTGGACTGAAGCGGCTGCAATCGATTTTATCGAACTCAGTCAGTCAGTATGTTTTCCAACTATCTTCTCGCCCCATGTTGCTGGTAAAAGATGACATTTATGTTAAAAGAATTAAACGCATTATGGTGGCAATAGACAATTCTGATTCAGCAAAAAATTGCTTGAAATTAGCACTGTTTTTACTCCGGGATATTCCGGGTGGCGAGTTAATTTTGGCAAATATTAGTGCAGATTTTGGGGGTAAAAAATCGGAAATAACCCAGGTTAATTCCGACAAAAATCCAGTTTTAGCAGCCGCTGTTGCAGAAGCGGAAAAACAAGGCATCCAATCTCGTTCTTATATCAGCAGTGGAAAGCCTGGTGAAGAAATTTGTCGATTGGCAGAAGAGTTGAATATAGACTTATTATTGCTCGGTTCTCCAGATCGTCGTCCATCGATCGCTAAGAGTTTTGTTGACATAGATCGCCTTATCGGATCTTCCTTGTCTGACTATGTTCGAGTCAATGCCACTTGCCCAGTATTGTTGGCGCGGACAATCGCTTAAAGTAAACAGTGTTGAGTATAATAATTGTTGTCATAAAATAGTAAAGAAGTAAGATTTGTCTTGTCTTTACTATTCAGCACTCAGCACAGGCTACGCTAACAGCACTAAATGATAGTTGATAAATAAAAACCCCTACACTATTGGTGCAGGGGTTATTTATTTTATACACAAATTCTTAACTATCTTTTCCACCTTCGCGGCTAGCAGTTTGGATGTACAGAATTAGTAAAAACACAGCAGGGACTAGTACGAACAAAATGCTCGCTATGAACCCCAGGTCATTAACTTGCATGGCAAGAAAGCCTCTCTTAAATTTCCAGTCAACAACATTAGGATAGCATCAACGATGACAGAGTTATACCAATTCAAAATTCAAAATTCAAAATATCCGCGTAGCGTCTCGTATAGAGGAAACTCAATTTTAGTAAGTATTTTGACTACTGACTGGATACATGACACATTTGAGAACTTAAGGCTTCGTGACTACGCTGACTGAGCCATTCACTAAAGTTTGACAGGCAAGGCGGTAATTTTCCGGCTTTTTCTTGAATTTTCGGTTTTCTACGTCTGTGCGGGGGGAAAGATTTTCTAGTCCTGCGACTATTTCTACAATACAAGTACTACACTGACCATTACCACCACAATTGGTCATCTTGCCAATCAATTTATATATGTCAATGCCATTTTGTATCGCCTTGAGGCGGAGATTAGCACCATCTGCCGCCACTACTTCTTTATTTTCTTTAACGAATTTGATATTACCCACAACTAACTTCCTCCTTAACTAATAAGCTTGGCTTTCAAGGCTTCATATTGACATAGCTTGATTAACATCTTATTTATTATAATAATTTGTTGCAAAATATTAATAAATATTAACTTTATCAAACACGACGCTGCAAAAAAAATAGGACAGGTAGTCTACCTGTCCTATAAATTGAATAATAGATTAACTTATCTAAATCCCACAGCTGCTTGCCAAACGAAAGCAAGCAACAAGAAGAATACGGGGATAACTGGGAGAACGTCTACCAAAGGATCGAAGATTTGGTAAGCTTCTGGCAGTTTTGCTAATAAAAGTGCTGCTTCCATGTTTGTTTAAATCCACCTATCCAACACAGCTTTCATAATTGAGAAGTATCTTAACATGGTTTAAGTCTCGATCGTTGGTCAATAGTCATTTGTAATTTCACCCTTATCTGATGCTGATTCAGATGAGTTGAGCCAGTGACCAAATTCTGCAACAAAGCGATCGCTCAATATTGCTTCTCGAATTTTTTGCGTAAAGCTAATTAGTTCGGTAATGTTGTGAATGCTCAACAAGGTGTAAGCCAAAATTTCCTGCGATCGCACTAAATGAGATATGTAAGCACGGCTAAAATTTTCACAAGTGTAGCACGAACAAGTTTCATCTAATGGCGTAAAATCGTCACGAAACTTAGCATTTTTTAAATTCCAGCGTCCGCCTTGGACTATCGCTGTACCATGTCTTGCCCAGCGGGTGGGAATGACGCAATCAAATAAGTCTATACCAGATGCGATCGCGATCGCCATTTCTCGATAAGTACCCACACCCATCAAGTAACGCGGCTTTTCGGGGGGTAGAAGCGGTGCTGTCACTTTGACAACCTCAGCCATCAATTCTGGCGGTTCTCCCACACTCACGCCACCAATGGCATATCCGGGCAAATCCAATTTAGCTAAAGCTTCCGCAGCACCGCAACGCAAATCCAAATACACGCCCCCTTGCACAATCCCAAACAACGCCTGATCGCTGCGTCGATGAGCTGTTATA
Organism: uncultured Nostoc sp.; assembly: GCF_964247315.1. Lineage (GTDB taxonomy): Bacteria > Cyanobacteriota > Cyanobacteriia > Cyanobacteriales > Nostocaceae > Nostoc. The sequence continues at coordinate 2,561 of NZ_CAXTTT010000050.1, read as the reverse complement.
CAGCGTTCTAACCAGCGGTAAGTGCGCTCAGTTGCAGTTTCTACCTCTTGGCGAGTCGCTGGGTAGGGCGGACACTCATCAAAGGCCATAATCACATCGGCCCCCAAAGTATTTTGAATTTCAATGGAGCGCTCTGGTGTTAAATTGATAATTTGTCCATCATGGGGCGAGCGAAAAGTTACGCCTTCTTCAGTAATTTTTCGCATTTCGCTTAAGCTGAAAACCTGAAACCCACCCGAATCTGTGAGCATTGGGCCGTTCCAACCCATAAATTTATGCAACCCACCACCCCCAGCCACGATCGCTTCCCCTGGTTGTAGGTGAAGATGATAAGTATTGGATAAGATCATTTGTGCCCCAGTATCTCGTAGCTGAGATGGAGTAATAGTTTTGACATTAGCCAGCGTTCCTACTGGCATAAATCTGGGGGTTTCTACAAGACCGTGAGGGGTGAAAAACACTCCTGCTCTAGCTTTTGTTTGACTACAGCAAGCAAGACATTGAAAAGAAAAATTCGCACTCATGCCATTTGGAATTTTAGATTTTAGATTTTGGATTGTGAAACACTAATCTGGTAAAGAGTTTCAGAAATCCATAACTAGTACAACGCCGCAGAAATAAACCTACCATTTCATTACAGCCAGAAAGCCCAAAATGAAAGCTTTTTAACTTTTGATTTTTGAACGCCAGTTGCTTCTCCCCTTGGGAGACGCTGCGCGAACAAGTCGGCAGAGCCGCCCAACGCACTGGCTCCTTTTGACTTCCGCCTTGCGATACTAGCAGCCATAAAACCAAATGGTATTAGGGCAAAATTAATATTATTTGGCTAAATTATGGACAAACATCAATAATTGGTAATTGAGTTTTAGTGAACACTTAAGCATTCATTACTAACCTAGTTACCAACTTTACGAGTATATACTCTAAATAATTGTTATTTAGAAAGAATCAGAACAGTCATCGTCAATTTCTGCATCCCACCTGGCTGAGAGTACTTGTTCCATCATCGCTTCTATGGCGCTGACATTGAAGCTTCGCTCTCGTCGCTCTTGTAAAGGGGTTGATCGGGGAATTAACCGCAGACACACTCCTTCTTGGATCAAATCGAAGTAGGTTTCTTGTTGCGACGACTGTTTTAGTTCCAAGTAATCAAAACTACAAACATTCAGATATAGCGCGCGGTTAGCCACTAAGGTAGACCTTTGCGGATTGGCAAAAACTTCCATCACATCCCCTTCACCCTCGCTCAGTACCTTATCTTCTTGGGTGTAGATGTAGTGGACTCGACCTAAATCTGCCAGCAATCGCCGGATGTCGAGCTTATTCACAATGATGCCCGTGTTAATAATGCACGGAGCCGGTATCCTGGTGTCGGGTAGATGGTGACTCATAGGAAAATTGCGATTGAGCTAAGGAGAGCAACAACATAGCTAAACTGTCATAATTGAATAGCTTGTTTACTCCCTACATTTAAAAAAATATCAATTTTATGGGGCAATCGTCTAATAATTTGGAGTAAGTTTTTAATTGACAAATACAAAACACAAATTTTACTCCCTAATGGAATTTTAACTTCCTAAATAATTATTTATGTATAAAGAATTACTCCAGTTATTTAATTGCCACTTAGACCAGCATAACAAAATTTTCAACGAGAATGTTTAATGGAAGTAAATCTTATCTAAAGTTTTAAAGTCTACTGATGTTGGTTGTACCGAAATAAAGACTATTATCCAGCAATTTACCAAAAATTAATGTAATTTAGATGACGAAACAGCAACAGTGGTGGAAAAAGCTGCTGTTAAAGCTGGCAGCTAGTATTATATTTTACACAATTATTCCACTACCGTATTTAAACGGATTGGATTTTCGGGGAGTGGCACGTCTTGCTTCCCTTGTCGGGTTGATAATTGGGGGCATTTTAGGGTTACTGGATACGGGAATGAATTATATTGGTATGCCCGTGCTAACTCGCAGTGCTTTGGTAGTAAGTATTTGGATTGCCATAACTGGAGGATTGCATTTAGATGGGGCAATGGATACTGCCGATGGTTTAGCAGTGGGCGACCCAGATCGGCGACTGGAGGTGATGGCAGATAGTGCTACAGGTGCTTTTGGGGCAATGGCTGCGATCGCCTTGGTGATGCTGAAAATAACAGCTTTAGCGGATATGCCAGAAAACCGTTGGTTATTGCTGATGGCTGCTTGTGGCTGGGGACGTTGGGGACAACAACTAGCGATCGCGCGATACCCTTATCTGAAAGCTACTGGTAAAGGCGCATTTCACAAACAAGCCATTCGTTCTTACAAAGATTTGTTACCGGGATTGTTGTTGTTGTTTAGTTTGAGTGGTTTACTTTGGCTAATAGATAAACAGCAGCTATTTCTCGCACTGACAACGATCGTTGTTGGAAGTGCGATCGCCACTTTAACTGGTGCATGGTTCAACTACAAATTAGGTGGACACACTGGAGATACTTACGGCGCAGTCGTTGAGTGGACTGAAGCCTTATTTCTCTGTGTATTGACCGTTTTTTAAGAAATGGGGAACGGGGATTGGG
>NZ_CAXTTT010000049.1:0-52808 GCF_964247315.1 uncultured Nostoc sp. | reverse complement strand
TGACCGTTGGCTTGAATAGTTTGCGGTTTAAAAGAATCAACAGAACCCGCTACATTGAATTGACCAGTTAACGCTCCCTGAAACTGCTTTGGTACTGTTGCCAATTGCTGCACAGGCACATTTTTAGCCTGAACTTGCGCCTGATAGACACCATTCGCCACTTGAATATTAGAGGCTGTAACCGTACCATCACCAACAGTAAGGCGGCCCTCACCACTGCCACGGAAGGTTTTCAGGCTGAAATTATCTCTGCTACCTGCGATTTGGAACGTTCCCGCCAAAGGATTATTTAAAGCTGGGGGAGACTGTTTCAATATTTGTCCCAACCGCACACCATTAGCCACAACTTGAGCCGAGAAGCTTTGGTTTTGCAGTTGGATATTAGAAACTGCAACTGTGCCGCCACCAATTTGAACTCCTGCGCCATCACTGCGAATTGTGGCAATTTCAAATGGTGCTGTGCTGCCTGAGAGGATGAGACGACCATTGAATTGTGCCCCAGCCAAAGAGACATTTTGCAGTTGACTTTTGTCTACAAAGGGTTCTAATTTTACCCCAGAGGCAACAGCCACAGCTTGCCAACGCTGATTGGCATAACTACCAGTTGCCCGAACTGTACCACCACTTATATTCAGAGCCACATTGCGGAAAGAAACGGTGCGATTTGGGGCGATCGCAACTTCACCAGTTCCGGGGTAAGCTCCGTTAGGAGCTTGAAACTGTACGAACGTTTGGACATTGGTAGGAGCGCCAGTTAGTTGAGCTGTACCTGAGACATTGCCGATTTTAAAGGTAGGTGTTATTTCATAAACTTTGGCGATCGCATCTCCTGGAACATTCTTGGCAGCGAAATTTAAATCCAGTTGCGGGCTTTTACCAAGTTGAATTGTACCAGCACCCGTAATCTCACCACCAACTTTAGCTTTACCTTGAATATCTTTTAGGGTAATTAAAGAGGAACTAGTAACAAGCTCAAACTTACTACTGATATTATTAAAATCAACTTTGTCAATTCGGGCAGTTTGAATCGTGGCAACTGAGCCAGAGAGAATTGGCTCTTTAGTTGATCCAGTAATTTGCAAAGAAGCTTGTACTTGTCCAGCGATCGGTATAGGTAATTTTACCTTGAGAGTCTCCTGGGCATTCGCCAAACTCACCGCATTTACACGCGCTGCCAACTTCAAGCCTGCTTTCGTGTCGACGATTCCCGTAGCCACTAAAGGAATTTTGCCGTAGGTGCTAGTAACATTATTTAACTGCAACTCGGTTCCTTGGAAGTGGAGGTTTCCTTGGCTATTGCTCAACAGTTGCGGGACTTTGGGTATTTGAAGTGTTACCCCTTGCACAGTAGCGTTGCCAAACAATAAAGTCTGCTGTCCTGGTGTCAACCGAACTAACAAGTCGCCATTGGCTCGACCCGCCTGTAAGTTCACCGGTAACTTAATCAACCGAGTAATATTCTCAGCCAGAAAATCTTGTGCTTGCACCTGGAAGTTCCCTGCTAGCACCTTAGAACGAGTCTCTCCCTGTATGGAAATATTGCCACCACTGTCTGCTTGACCCCCGACTTCAAACCGTATCAACTGGTTGTTTGCTAAAAGTTGAGCAGAGCCGTTGAGTTGAGAAAATAGCACAGGGGATAAGAGAGACGCGGAAGATGAAGAAGATATTCCTCCCCCTGCTCCCCCTGCTCCCCTTGCTCTCCTTGCTCCCCCTGCTTCCCCTGCTCTCCTCTGCGGCATCAATGCCAGCTTGGCATTGCGAAACCGCAGGTTGTCCAAATCAGTTTTAATGGCAGCGCCTTCACCAGACGACGTTATAGTAGTGGAAACCCAGCGTCCTTGGTCATCCTGTTCAATGTAAATATCTGGGTTGACTAGGGTGACATCTAGCTTTAGATGGTGGTTAAAGATTAGTTGCAACAGATCGAAACCCACCTCTACAGATTCGACTGTGGCCCGGTCTGGATCTGTGGGTGTGGCTGGGATAGCTGAAGCCCCAAACTGCACTCCCGTCAACGAAAATTGTTTAACTCTTCCCAGGTTTACCGGACGGTTGAGTGTAGTAGTGAGACTTTGTTGTGCCAAGGGTGTTAGCTCTGTTTGAACAAAAGTCCACAACCGCCAAATACCGACAATCACTCCTAACAGTAAAAGTCCGCTCAAAGCAATGCTACCCCGACTCAACACCAGCAACCACATACGCTTGCGATTAGGAGAAAGGTAGTAAGGATCTCGATCGGGATATTTAGTCATTTGCTTTCACTGTATTAATTGCCGGATATCGCTGGCACACACAAGCATTAACTGGCACATTGATTCAGTATGCCATTTCCAGGATACGCCAACGAAACCCAAGACCTTATTGGTTGAGTTACGGTATTTACTCGATCCAATACTTATGCTTAATAATATTGGCGTTTTCAGGAAAATCTGAATAGAGTGAAAATTATTCCTGTGACTTTCCTTGAGACACTATCTCGAACTTTAATATGAATAAACCTTAAAAAGGACAGATGATTACACCAATGCGTGTCTTTGTGTTAATTTTTAATGCTCGAACGGAAAATGAGGGGATTCACACGGTTCGGGAGGGCGATCGCAATAAAATTCTGATGTTCGAGTCAGAAGACGATGCCACGCGCTTTGCCTTGATGTTAGAAGCTCAGGATTTCCCCGCACCCACACCGGAGCCGATCGATGCTGAAGAAATCAAGGAATTTTGCGAAAGTGCTGGGTATGAATGGGAAATCATTCCAGAAAACAGCAATTTAGTTGTAACTCCCCCAGAACTTAACGTTGAAAAAACTGACTGGCAAGAAGATGCCCAGAAGGAGGATACTGTTGAAGACACCTTCCCTCTCAATGAACAGCCACTAGAAGAACCAGAATTGTCTGATTCTGAACTAGAGAAGATTCGTCGCAAATTGGAAGGATTGTTGTAAGTAGTCATTAGTCATTGGTCATTGGTCATTGGTCATTAGTCATTGGTCACTGGTCGCTAACTGACAAATGACAACGGACAAAGGACATAATGACAAAGGACATAATGACAAATTTGCAAGAACGCGGGCATCTTTTAACTGAGCTGGTAAATCCTAACAGTCTGAACTTAGACCAGCTCAGTTCTCTGGAATTGGTGGAGTTGTTTAATGACGAAGACCAAAAGGCCGTCGCAGCAGTTGCAGCGGCGAAAATTCAGTTAGCAGAGGCAATTGAGCGCACCGCAGAGCGTTTGCGCCACGGAGGACGCCTATTTTATATCGGTGCAGGGACAAGTGGTCGTTTAGGCGTGTTAGATGCTGCTGAGTGTCCACCTACTTTTTGTACACCCCCAGAGTTAGTACAGGGGATTATTGCTGGTGGTGCTGGCGCATTAGTACGCAGTTCTGAAGATTTGGAAGACAGCATTGAAGATGGTGAGGCTGCGATCGCTGCGCGACACATTACCCAATTAGATGTCGTAGTTGGCATTACTGCTGGTGGGACAACGCCTTATGTCCACGGTGCGCTTCATGCTGCTCGTCAGCGAGGAGCTACAACTATTTTTATCGCCTGTGTTCCTGCTGAACAAGTTAGCTTTGATGCCGATATTGACATTCGCCTATTGACAGGGCCAGAAATAATCGCCGGTTCAACTCGTCTCAAAGCTGGTACAGCCACTAAATTAGCTTTAAATATCCTTTCTAGCGGCGTAATGGTCAAGCTAGGCAAAGTTTACGGCAATCGTATGGTGGATGTAGCAGTAACAAATCAAAAATTACGCGATCGCGCTTTGCGAATTTTACAAGACCTCACAGGTTTAAGTCGGGAAACTGCTGGTTTTTTACTAGAACGTAGTGGTAAATGGGTTAAGCTGGCGCTATTGATGCACTGGACTGGTTTGGAAAAAGACGAAGGCGATCGACTACTTTCAGAACACCAAAGTAATCTCAGGGCTGCTGTTGTGAGCTATCAAAACCATAAACAACCTTAAAGAAATTTTCTAAATACTTTTTAATCTGGCTGCTACTTGTTTTAGTAGCACGCCCTTAGTTATTCTCAAGAGCCAGATTATAAGTTACCAAAAGTTGTTTTAGTAGTAGATGATGCAATTAGTCTCCGGCAAACTCTCTCTGACTCTACAAAAATCTGGCTATCAGGTCATACAAGCTCAAAATGGTGTAGAAGCTCTATAAAAATTGCAGTTACATCCTGAAATTAAAGTTATTGTATCTGATTTAGAGATGCCACGAATAAATGGTTTTGAGTTGTTAAGCAATTTCCGCGAATATACCAATTTAGCAAAAATACCTGTCGTTATTCTTACTTCTCGCAGCATCGCTAAAATTAAAGAGTTAATGAACAGTAATGCAGATGATTTAGATCGTTTACTCATAGTGAAAAAATAATTAAAAATTCATAATTCGTAATTACGAATTACCAGGTAAATTATTTGGATCTACACCTAGAGAACGTAAATACTGCGCTAACTGTTCAGCCCTTTGCCGCTCTTGTTGTGCCTGTTCTGCATCTGTCAAATAGCGCTTTCCTTGCTCGTCATACCAACATAAAAACTCCTGTTGTATGCCGCCAATTACAGCTTGGTGTCGCCCAATACCTAACCCTATCTCTGGCATCAAATAGGGTTCACCTATTTGTAGTTGGTAGTTTCCATCAATCAACTTATACACTTCCAAGGGTTGATGTCGATCGCGTCGCCAAAACTCAGGGTTATAAATTATGTAGTACAATACACCGAGTTTTCTATATATATCTAGCTTTTCGTCATATTCACCTCCTGGAGTATGGGATACCATTTCTAATGTGAATATTGGAACTATCTCATTTTCTTCCCAAACTGCATAACTTTTGCGTGATTTGCCACCCTTTTTCCGTTCTACTCCCAGACTTAAAAAAGCATCTGGCACTACAGGTACTCTAGGATTTACTCCTGTGGTGTGATACACTCCCATATCTACTCCGAAGTACCAATCCATGCGATTTGCCCAAATAGAGTTAAGTAAGAAGAGTAAAATATTGGGCAAAAAGTTTTGGTCTTCGTTATCCACTGGTGTATCGTCTGAACAGGGAAGTTCGTCGGTAGTTGGTAACGCATTTTTGAGATCGGGTGAGAGCATAACCTTTGTCTCGCTGGCGTTTGATGCCTTTATTATAAGTGAGTGACCAAAAGTTTAACGTTTGGGTGTAGCTTCCCCAAACTTAATCAAAAATGCGATCGCAATACTAACAAGCAAAATTAACGTCATACTCAAAGCTGAACCAAATCCCCAATTTTGCGTTGCTCCAAGAAACTGGTTATAAATTAACCGCGCTGCCGTCATACTAGAAGCACCACCGAGTAATTCTGGATCGACAAAATCCCCTAAGCCTGTGATGAATACAAGCATGGAAGCAGCCGCAATTCCTGGAAAAGTTTGTGGTACGGTTATTTGGAAAAAAGTTTCCACTGGATTTGCACCTAAATCAGCCGCGGCTTCTAGTAACCGCTTGTCTAGCTTTTCCAGAGAAGCATATAAAATTAAAACCATATAGGGTAACAAGCTGTAACTCATGCCAATCAATACAGCTTGACTATTGTTGAGTAATTCCCAAGTAGGCAAGCCTAAATTGCTGAATAAACTATTCAATAAACCAGTAGGACGAAGAATTGTAATCCAAGCATAAGAACGGAGTAATGAAGAAGTCCACAAAGGTAGAACAAAACTTAACAACAGCAAATTTCGCCAACGCTGTGGCGCTATCTGAGCAATCCAATAGGCGACGGGGAAGCCCAAAATTAAACAAATTATCGTAGTACCAAACGCAAAAAATAGCGATCGCCCAATTACTTGCACATAAAGTGAGTCAAATATTCGGATGTAGTTTTTAAATCCGTTGGGATTGACCAAATCTCCCGGTCGGATGTCTGCAACTAAACTTAACTCGAAAATTATCAAAGTTGGCAACACCAACAAAAGTAATAACCAAATCCCAGATGGTGCAAGCAATACCAAAGGTTGGAGCCAGTTGTTGACGGGGCGCTGCAATTCTTCTATTTTGGAAATCTCATTTTTTTGAAAATTCATCACTTATAACTCTATCAAGTTTAGATTTTTAATTTTGGATTTTGGATTGAATTAAAAATCTAAAATCCAAAATTTATAGGACTTACGCACACTCTACGAATACTTGGCGATCTTGGCGCCAACTCTTGGAGACGCTACGCGTTGGCGTCAGCCTCTCCAAGAGTTGGCGGTTCGATAAATTAAGCTTTTTAGCAATTTTTGCGTAAGTCCTGATTTATTTAGCTACTAGTTAATTGAGTCCAATAACGATCGTAAACCTCTTCAAATTCTCCTACGGGTGTAACACGTTCACAATTTTTTAACAGGGACTCTGGCGGAAATAAACTAGCGTTGTTTTGGATTGTTTTTGGTAATTGCTCAAATCCAGCAATATTCGGTGTAGAAATATTCAGACGTTGAGTGATTTGGGCTGCTATTTCTGGTTGTAAAATCATGTTAATCCAAGCATAAGCTCCAGGCTGGTTTGGGGCTGTTTTAGGAATTACAATAGTGTCTGTCCATAATGAAGAACCACTACGAGGAATCACATATTTGAGTTTAGGGTTTTCTTGAGAGATTTTCACTGCATCTGCTGAATAACACATTGCTAGTAGTAAATCTCCTGCGAGAATTTGATTTTGCCAAGCGTCAGTGTCAAAACGGGCGATCGCAGGTTTTAGCACCTTCAATTTTTCATAAGCTTGTTTGATTTCTTGTTCATTTTTTGAGTTGTAAGAATAACCGAGCATTCGTAAGGTTGCACCCATAACTTCTCGAACATCATTGAGCAAGGTCATTCGCTGATTAAGTTGCTCTTGATTTTTCCAAAGATAATCCCAATCTTGTGGTACATCTTTGATTTTTTCACAATTGTAAAGTAAACCTGTTGTCCCCCAGTTAAAAGGGATACTGTAGCGGTTATTGGGGTCGTAACTAGGATTTTTAAACCGGGGAAATAAATTCTCTAGACCGATTAAGCGATCGTGATTTATTTCTGTTAACAAGCCTTTGTCTACCATCTTTTGCACCATGTAATCAGATGGGTTGATGATGCTGTAAGTGCCACCGCCTCCAGCTTGCAATTTAGCCAGCATGACATCATTGGAATCATACACATCTGCCAGCACTTTTATGCCAGTTTGGGCGCTAAAAGTTTTCAATAATTGGTTGTCAGTATATTGCGTCCAGGTAAAGATATAAAGTTGGTCACGCTGACTATTGGCATTAGAATTAGCACGTACTTCAGCCAGCCTCCAGCCACAACCACCTAAAGATAAGCTAGAAAGTGCTGCCACCCCTTTTAAAAATTGGCGTCTGTTAGTCATTAAGTTAATAGTTAATCATCTTTTGTATTTTTGCCGATTGATTCTAAATATGCCTTTAATTAGAGTGCCAATAGGTAGTTTAAAGATTAACTTAAGTGTATCTACCTCTGCAACTGTTAATAAGTTACTGGTGTCAGCTAGTGTTAGGCACAGTTTTTAATCAAGCTTGAGTTATAAAAATTAACAAAGCGAGCGACAACAAGAAAAGTGGGGCGTAAGTATCAATGCGCAGCCTACCGCGCCAGTCTTGGGCTAACCCTATAAAAAATTAATACATCTGGGAATAATAAATCTGAAAATCGTCAATATTTGGCAATTAAAAGCCAGAGGAAGAGAATTATAAAATGTCTAATTGGCAAAACTTTTGCTCTGTGTGGCAGCGAGTTCGATATTATCTGATTTTCCTGGCTGCCCTCTGGTTGAGTTTAGGGGTTCCAGGTTGCAGTTCCCCACCCAATTCTCAAACAGCTTCATCTCCTAGTCCAACCCAAATCAACCAGACTGCACAACGCTTTGACGGCGTGACGATTAACGTCATCACTCAGGATGAAACCGTTCGTACAGGTACTAAGAGACGGATTGCTGGGTTTGAAGCCTTGACTGGAGCGAAGGTCAATCTGACAGGCGTTCCTTTTCAAAATTTATACAACACGCTGCAAAAGAACTGGTCTAGCAGTGCTTCAAAGTACGATATGGCAATTATTTTACCTTCATGGCAGATTGACTTTATCGATGCTGGCTTTGTGGAAGATTTAACGGCACGAGTCAAGTCTGATGCAGCCATCCAGTGGGAAGATATTGCACCGATCTTTCGGAATTTTAGTGCGACTTATAAAGGACGCATCTATAGTATTCCGTTGGATGGGGACTTTCACATGGTTTATTACCGCACTGATTTGTTAAAGCAAGCGGGGTTAACACCTCCGACAAACTGGGATGAATATCTGGCGATCGCCAAACGGTTTCACGGCAAAGACTTGAATGGTGACGGTACACCAGACTATGGCTCTTGTATGTCCAAGGGTGCTGCTGATAATAACACAAGCCTGTTGATATCCATTGCTACTCCTTTTTTGCAATCTCAGGGAACCGCACAAGGGACATTTTTTGACCCAGACACAATGAAGCCTCTGGTGAACAATCCCGCCTTTGCCAAAGCACTGAATATTTATAAACAAGCGATGGACTATGGAATTCCCCAGGATGAGAATCTAGGTAATGTCAAAGCTAGAGAATTATTTATTACTGGCAGGTGCGCCCTGACCATTGATTGGGGCGATGTTGGGCCCTTAGCCATCGATCTATCTGTGTCTAAAGTGATGGATAAAGTAGGGGCTGTGATCACTCCAGGCAGTACTCAAGTCCTCGATCGCCAGACTAACAAACTGGTTGCCTGCAATAAGTTTACCTGTCCTTACGCCATTGATGGTGTCAATCACGCACCCTACGCCGCCAATATCGGTTGGACAAGTGTAATTCATGCCAAGGCAGCACCAAAAGTGAAGGATGCCGCATACTCGTTTTTCTCTTACATGAGTCAACCTGCTCAGTCTAATGTGGATGTGACGATTGGGGCAACGGGCTTGAACCCCTACCGAATTTCGCAATTTAAAAACTCAGATCCCTGGATTAAATCTGGGATGTCGTCTGAAGCAGCCAACAACTATCTCGCAGCGCTCGGCGTCAGCTTGAATAGTCCCAATATGGTTTTGAGTTTGACCATTCCCCATAATCAACAATATCAATTTGAAGTTCTTGATGCCGTTGTATCTAAGTTCTTAGGGAACAAAATTACAACCGAGCAAGCAATGCAGCAGATTGAACAAAGATGGGAGCAGATTACTAACAAAGTAGGGCGGGAGTCTCAACACGCCGCTTACCGCGCCAGCCTTGGGCTAACCCCATAAAGAGGACAGCCAGAGAAATCTCCAATCCTTAATCCAACTGTTCATCTGACAGATGAAGTGGGCATCTTAGAAATAATTGGGCAAAAATAACATTGAGAGTGACTAACAATGCACTGCCCATCTCAGTAGTTTGGGGCTGTAAAAGGAGCCACAGAGCGTGCGAAATTGGAACCTCAGCACAAAAATTATTGCTTCTTATTCAGTGCTAATTGCGGTAATGGCTGGAACAATAGCTTCAGGAATGTACTGGCAGTTGTACTCTAGTCAACGGCAGGCAATCCGTAATCGTCTTTTGGCGATTGTCAGTCTGGCAGTTCCCCAAATCGATAGCGATTATCACGGATTGATTGGTAAACCAAGCGATGTCTACGACGGGCTACGCCTACGCACCTCCGCCTTTTACAAAATCAATCAAGATAGGCTTGTAGCTATTCAAGCAACCAGTAAAGATATTCTGCGTATCTATACGGTACGCGAACAACCAAATAAGAAATTTGTCTATGTCTTAAACTACGACCCTGCCGACCGAGACAAAACTGTATTGACTGGCATGGATTACACAAAGTCATTAAATGATTTGTATGCAGTTGTTGCCCACAATGCACCGTATGTTGAGCAGGAATTTGACCAAACCGCCAATGGTGAAACCATTCTTTACGGCTATGCCCCAATTACCAATCTCCAGGGTCGGGTGAATGGATTCTTGGTGGTTGAATTGGATGCAAGTTCTGTGGTACGCCAGGAATATACGGTAGCCGTATTTGCTTTGGTAAATTTTTTGGCTGTGTTGTTATTAACTGTATTTTTAGTGCGTTGGCTATCGCGATCGCTGGTAGTGCTACCAATTTTACAACTCAATAGCGCCGCCAAGCAATTAGAAACGGGGAATTGGAATGCCACTCTAGCAAGCAACCGCACTGATGAACTTGGAGAACTCTCGGCATCTTTTAATAGTATGGCGAAGCAGTTGCAAACCTCCTTTGCCACCTTAGAACAAAAGGTAGAAGAACGCACACTAGAACTAGCAGAAGCAAAAGAGAAAGCCGATACTGCCAACCTTGCCAAGAGTGAGTTTCTCGCTAACATGAGCCATGAACTGCGAACTCCACTCAATGGCATCCTGGGCTATGCCCAAATTCTCCAAAATGGTGAACCCTTAACAGAACGAGTTAAAAAAGGTATAGATATCATCTATCAGTGCGGCAATCATTTGCTCAATCTGATTAACGATATCCTCGATCTTGCCAAAATCGAAGCCCGGAAGTTGGAATTATATCCTAGCGATGCGAATTTCCCAGCACTTCTCGAAGGCATTGCGGAGATGATGCGCGTGCGTGCTGGTCAAAAAGGAATTCCCTTCACCTATCAACCTGACTCTAATTTACCCGTAGGCATTACAGTCGATGAAAAACGCCTACGCCAAGTGTTGATTAACTTATTAGGCAATGCCATTAAGTTTACTGACGAAGGCGGAGTGACGTTTCGCGTAAAAACTCACAAACTGGAAACTGCAACCTATCAAATTCGCTTTGAGGTGGAAGATACAGGAGTTGGGATATCGCCAACAGGACTCACGAAAATCTTCCAACCCTTTGAACAAGTAGGTGATGTGAAGAAACAAGCAGAAGGTACTGGACTAGGATTAGCAATCAGTCTGCAAATCGTTTCCCTGATGGGTAGCACCCTAAATGTGGACAGCCAGTTGGGAAAAGGTAGCATTTTCTGGTTTGAGGTCAAACTTCCCGAAGCTCAAGAATGGGCAGCAACTTTGCGAACAACTAACCAAGGCAAGATTGTCGGATTTGAAGGTAGTAAGCGCCAAGTGCTGGTAGTCGATGACCGTTGGGAGAATCGCTCGGTTTTGGTGAGTTTACTGGAACCTTGGGGTTTTACAGTGATTGATGTCAGCAATGGTCGAGAAGGATTGGCAAAGGCGCAGGAGATTCATCCTGACTTGATTATTACAGACTTGATGATGCCAGAAATGGATGGTTACGAGATGCTGCGACAGTTGCGACAGATTCCTGAGTTGCAGAATGTTCCAGCGATCGCCTCTTCAGCTAGTGTATTTGAAAGTAACCAGAATGAGAGTATCACAGCCGGAGCCGATGCGTTTTTACCCAAACCTGTAGAAGCCGCAGCGCTGCTGAAGTTGTTGGAAAAATACCTGAATCTGAAATGGATTTATGACCAAAACTCCATTACTGTAGAGCCGATGATAGCCAACTCAGAGGCAATATCTTCATCCACCTCAGATGAGATCATTCCCCCAACCGATCAAGTTTTGTCACAGTTGCACACATTGGCGTTGCAGGGACGTTTGATGGCGATTGAGCAACAGCTAAAAACTTTGGAAAAAGCAGATGAGCAGTACCAACCATTTGTTAAAGCAGTACGTGAGTATGCAGATAATTTCCAAATTGAAAAAATCCGAACATTACTTGAACAGTATCTTCCCAATCTTAAGAGTTAATCCACTAGTTCAGTCTGATAAACCCTTTGTTATCTCATTACCATTTTCGCTATGACGGCATTTTCTGAAAATTCCATTGCATTTAACAATCCTGTTACAAACCCATTTGATAATGGTATTATCCTCATTGTCGATGATGTGCCAAATAACTTGAAGGTGCTTTCAGACACCTTAGCCCAAGCTGGTTTTGAAGTTGCGATCGCCACCAGTGGTGAGGGTGCTTTACAGCAATTGGAACATGCTTCAGTGTCTTTGATTTTACTAGATGTAATGATGCCAGGTATGAATGGCTTTGAAACCTGTCAGTGCATCAAAGCCAATCCGAAAACTCGAAATATTCCGATTATCTTTATCACCGCCCTGTCTGAATCGGTAAATAAAGTCACAGGCTTTGAACTTGGAGCTATTGACTACATCACCAAACCGTTTCAACAAGGTGAAGTTTTAGCACGGGTGCGAACTCACTTAAAGCTTAACCAATTGAGCCAGTCTCTTGAAGCCAGAAATACAGAACTGCAAAAACTTACTGAGCAACTAGAGCAACGAGTTACTGAACGAACCCAAGAATTATTTGCATCGATTGAAACCCTCAAGCAAACTCAACAATTGATGCGGTTAGTATTTGATACTATTCCCCACTGGGTAGGGTGGAAAGATATCAATTCAGTGTTTTTGGGCTGTAATCAAAGCTTGGCTGATGCACTAAACTTAAGTTCGCCTGATGAAATTGTGGGTAAAACCGATTATGACTTACAGACGAGCAAAGAAGAATCCGATTGGTATCGTGTGTGCGATCGCCGCATCATGGAGTCTGGTCAAGCAGAACTCCACCTAATTGAAGAATGGCAACGGGCGGATGGTCAGCAAATTTGGTTGGATACGAGCAAGATGCCTTTACGCGATGCCAAGGGAAATGTCTTCGGCATTTTATTAGTAACAGAAGACATTACCGAACGTCAATTGGCACAAGAAGAACTTAAACAACAAAAACAAAATCTAGAAGAAGCACTAGCAGAACTTCAAGGCACTCAAGTGCAATTGGTGCAAAGTGAAAAAATGTCAGCACTGGGAAACCTTGTCGCGGGGGTGGCACATGAAATTAATAACCCTGTTGGCTTCCTGGGTAGCAATATTCAACCTGCTTTAAATTATATCAAGGATATATTTGGCTTAATTGATTTGTATCAACAGGAATATTCTACTCCCAGTAAAATAATACAAGACGAAATCGAAGTAATTGATCTCGATTACATCCGCGAAGACTTACCGAAGTTAGTGGGTTCTATGCAAGAAGGGGTGAAGCGAATTCGGGATATTAGTACTTCTTTACGAACCTTCTCTCGTGCTGATAGCGATCGCCCCATCGCTTGTAACATTCATGATGGCATCGACAGCACCATTTTGATTCTCAAACATCGTCTCAAACCTTCGGAAACTCACCCAGAAATTCAAGTTATCAAAGAATATGGTCAGCTGCCATTAGTAGAATGCTTTGCTGGGCAGTTGAATCAGGTGTTTATGAATATTCTGGCTAATGCTATTGATGCTTTGGAAGAGTCAAATATTGGACGTAGTTTTGAAGAGATAAAAACTAATCCCAATTGTATCACAATTTTTACTAAAATTAGTGATTGTAAACAACAAATAAATATTAAGATTAAAGATAATGGTAAGGGGATGAATGAACAAATAAAATCAAAAATATTTGACCATTTATTTACGACAAAAGCCGTTGGAAAAGGCACAGGTTTAGGGTTAGCGATCGCTCGTCAAATTATCGAAGAAACCCACGGCGGAAAACTGAGTTTTGACTCTGTTGTGGGTAAGGGTACAGAATTTATCATTGAAATTCCGGTATAGTTTTTAGCTATTTGTGTTAAACAACTTCAGATATCTGGGAATACTAAATCTGAAAATCGTTAGGATGAGCGCAATATGGTTAGCACTCTAGTCAGTATTCCTGGATATCGCATCAATGAAGAACTCTACAATGGTTCCAGAACCCTAGTTTATCGAGGGGATCGAGAAACCGACTCATTACCCGTAGTGATTAAACTGCTGAAAAATCCATATCCGGGTTTCAGCGAACTCTTGTCGTTTCGCAATCAGTACACCATTGCTAAAAATCTCAACTCACCGCTAATCATCCAAACCTACAGCCTGGAGGCGTATCAAAATGGCTATGCATTGGTGATGGAAGATTTTGGCGGGATTTCTCTAAAAGAGTGGGGAGTGGGGGAAAGTGTAGAATCTCTGATGGAGTTTTTAGAAATAGCGATCGCACTGTGCAATGCCTTAGATATATTGTACCAGAATTGTACTATTCATAAAGACATCAAACCCGCGAATATTTTAATTAATCCGGAAACAAAACAAGTTAAATTAATTGACTTTAGTATTGCATCTCTGCTAGCACGAGAAACTCAAGAAATCCAAAATGCCAACACCCTAGAAGGAACTCTGTCCTATCTTTCACCAGAGCAAACTGGAAGGATGAATCGGTGTATTGACTATCGGAGTGACTTCTACTCATTAGGTGTCACATTTTACGAACTACTTACAGGACAATTACCATTTATCTCCAACGATCCAATGGAATTGGTGCATTGTCATCTTGCCAAAACCCCTACTTTAGTACATCAGATAATTCCGGAAATTCCGTTACTTTTATCGGAAATCATCAGCAAATTGATGGCGAAAAATGCCGAGGCTCGCTATCAGAGTGCATTAGGAATAAAGCATGATTTAGAGATTTGTCTTAATCAATTAAAAGCCACTGGAAAGATTGAATATTTTGCAATTGGAGAGCGAGATATTAGCGATCGCTTTACCATACCGGAAAAATTATATGGTCGACAAAAGGAAGTCAATGAACTACTAGAAGCATTTGATAGAGTATCCAAAGGAAACAGCGAAATGGTATTGATTGCCGGGTTTTCTGGCATTGGTAAAACTGTGGTAGTTAATGAAGTTCACAAACCTATAGTCAAACAACGGGGATATTTTATTAAAGGGAAATTTGACCAGTTTAATCGCAACATTCCTTTTTCAGCATTTGTCCAAGCATTCCGAGATTTAATGGGACAATTGATCGCAGAAAGTGATGTCCAAATCCAGCAATGGAAAAGTCAAATTATTCAAGCGTTAGGTGAAAACGGACAGGTAATTATTGATGTCATTCCCGAATTAGAACGGATTATTGGTACTCAACCACCCGCAACAGAATTATTTGGTATTGCTGCACAAAATAGATTTAATTTATTATTCCAAAAATTCCTGCAATTATTTACTCAAAAGCCACATCCCTTAGTGATATTTTTGGATGATTTACAATGGGCTGATTCGGCTTCATTGAAACTTATTCAATTATTAATGAGTGATGCGAATCAAGGATATTTATTATTAATCGGGGCATATCGGGATAATGAAGTATCACCTGCACATCCTTTGATATTGACATTGGATGCAATTAGGAAAGCAGCGGCAATTGTAAATACAATTACCTTACAACCTCTTAGTCAATTAAAATTGAATCAACTTGTAGCTGACACGTTAAAATGTACGGAGAACTTGGCGTTTTTTCTATCAGAATTGATTCAGCGAAAAACTCAAGGTAATCCTTTTTTTGCAACGCAGCTTCTCAAGTCATTGCATCAAGATAAACTGATTGAATTCGACTTTTCAGAGGGATGCTGGCAATGTGATATTTCCCAAATAAATCAGCAAACACTCACCTCAGATGTGATTGAGTTTATGGTCTTTCAATTACGAAGATTACCAGAATCTACTCAACAGGTATTAAAGCTGGCAGCTTGTATTGGTAATCAGTTTGATTTGCAAACATTAGCGATTGTTTGCCAATTATCTGAGGTAGAAGCGGCTGCTTGTTTGTGGAAGGCTTTACAGTCAGATTTGATTTTGCCTCAAAGTGATGTTTATAAGTTTTATCAAGATAGTGGCGAAGAAACTCAAATTATAATTAGCGATCGCTCCATAGCTAAGTATAAATTTCTGCATGATCGCGTTCAACAGGCTGCTTATTCTTTGATTCTTGACGACCAAAAAAAAGCGACTCATTATCAAATCGGGCAACTACTTTTACAACAAATTTCCCCAGAAGCTAGAGTTGACCGGATTTTTGAAATAGTCAATCAATTAAATTACGGAACTGCTTTAATTACCCAACCCAAAGAACGAGAAGAATTAGCAAGACTCAATCTGATTGCTTGTCGCAAAGCCAAAAATGCCACTGCCTATCAAGCGGGTCGTGAATATGCCAGCACTGGATTATCCTTGTTGGGGGAAAACGCTTGGCAGCAACAATATGAAATGACGCTATCCTTCCATGACGAGGCGGCAGAATTGGCAATGCTGTGCGGTGACTTTGAGGCGATCGAGCAGGTGATCGAAACTGTCATCGCTCAGTCCCACTCTTTACTGGAACAGATCAATGTTTACCGAATAAAAATTCAAGTCAAGGCCTCTGAGAATAAACTGATTGAAGCGATTGCGATCGGCATCCAGCTCCTACAACAGTTGGGTGTCACCTTGACCGAATCACCTACACCAGCCGATATTCAACAGTCAATCCAAGAGATTAGCGAACTGATTGGCGACAGGGAAATTGAAGACTTTGTTCACCTGCCGATGATGACCGATGCCAACACAATTGCTATTGTCCAGATTGCCACCAGCCTCCTGCCAGCGGTTTCCAGCTGTGGCTCTCCCTTGTTCCCATTACTGACTGCCTTGTCAGTCAAACTGTCTTTGCAGCACGGAAACATCGCGTTTTCTGCTTTTAATTATGCTTGCTATAGCTGCTTTGTCTGTAATCTCTTGCAAAATGTGGATTTAGCCGTCCAGTTTAGTCAGTTGGCGTTGAATGTCGTTTCCAAGCTGAATGCTAAATCGATTAAACCTGAAGTATCAGTAGCGCTGGGAGCGATCATCATCCACCGCAAAGCTCATCTCAAAGAAACATTACCACTCTTGAGGGAGAGCTACACGACCGCTTTAGAAGTCGGAAACTTGACATTCGGCGGATATAGTGGCCACAGTTTTTGTCTAAATGCTTTTTGGTGCGGTCAGCCCCTTGCCACCTTAGAGCAGGAGACGCGCACCTACTACAATGGCTTGGTGCAACTGAAGCAATTATCAAGCGCCAATTACTGCCAACTTTATTGGCAACCTGTTTTAAATTTACTGGGTTTGGCAGAGCATCCCACCACTTTGTCTGGTTTAGCTCTCCAGGAGACAGAATTTCTACCCCGGTTGCGGTCTGCTAATGACCTATTTGGGTTGTATCACTTCTATCTGTATAAGCTGACCCTTTGCTTCTTGTTTGGGGAAGTGGAGCCAGCGAACAATTATGCAGTTGAGGGCAGAAACTATTTAATGGCGGCTACGGGACAAGTCAGCAACTCTGCATTTTATTTCTATGATTCTCTGATTGCTCTAGCACAGTTAAATCAACCGTCAGGCGAGGGTTCAACCGCTTTAGATCGGGTGGCACAAAACCAAACCCAGTTACAGCACTGGGCGCACCATGCCCCGATGAATTACCAACATAAGGTTGATTTAGTAGAAGCCGAAAAATGTCGAGTGTTAGGACAAAAAGCCGAAGCCATTGAGTTTTATGATAAGGCAATATCTGGAGCCAAAGCCAACGAATATATCCAAGAAGAAGCCTTAGCTAACGAACTGGCTGCTAAATTCTACCTCGATTGGGGTAAAGAAAAAGTTGCCTCCGGCTATATGCAAGAAGCCTACTATTGCTACGCCCGTTGGGGAGCCAAAGCCAAGGTGAATCACCTAGAAAAAACCTATCCTCAGCTACTGCAACTAATCCTGCAACAGCAACTCATCAACCTCAACCCAAGAGAAACCCTCGCCTTTCGTGGAACTTCCTCATCCACTCGCACTTCGACCACAGGTAGCACCAGTATTTCCGATGCCCTAGATTTTACAAGCGTACTCAAAGCTGCTCAAACTATTTCTAGTAGCATCGAATTAGATGAACTAATCGCCAGTCTCACCCAAATTATCCTGGAAAATTCCGGTGCCAAAAAATCTGCATTAATTCTTCCCGAAAATGACATTTGGGAAGTTAAAGCAATTACCTTTATTAATAATCCGAACGCTCAAATACAAACCATCCTTGAACCACAATTATTAGACACTTGTCAAGATATCCCCAGAAAAATTATTAACTATGTCAAAAATACCCAAGAAACAATTGTCATAGATAATTGCCAAACCGAAATCAGGGGGTTGATTGGGGAATATATGCACTCATATCAACCCCAGAGTGTATTATGTACACCAATTATTAATCAAGGGCATTTAGTGGGGATTTTATATCTGGAAAACCAAATCACTTCTGGAGTATTTACCCAGGAACGATTGCAAGTAATTAACTTACTTTCTTCCCAAGCAGCAATTTCTCTAGAAAATGCCAGACTTTATCAAAAAGCCGGGCAAGCATTACTTGATTTACAACAGGCACAATTACAAATTGTTCAAAGTGAAAAAATGTCAGCTTTGGGTAACTTAGTTGCTGGTGTCGCTCATGAAATGAATAATCCTCTCGGTTTTATTGCTGCTACTTTAAAACTTGCTCAACCTACCGTCGCAGATATTAGCGAACACCTGAAGCTCTATCAAGAAACTCTACCAAATCCAGGCGAGGAAATCATTGACCATGCCGAAGAAATTGACTTAGACTATAGCTTATCAGACTTGCCCAAGATGATTGATTCCATGACTATGGCCTGCGACAGGCTGAAAAATATCAGCACCAGTCTCCGCACTTTCTCCCGCGCTGACAAAGATTACAAAGTACCATTTAACATCCATGAAGGCATTGATAGCACGATTTTAATTCTCAAACATCGTCTCAAAGCTAACGAACAACGTCCAGCCATTGAAGTGATAACTGAGTATGGCAATTTGCCTCAGATTGAATGTTTTCCTGGTCAATTAAATCAGGTATTTATGAATATTCTGGCAAATGCTATTGATGCTTTAGATGAATCAAATACGGGACGAAGTTTTGATGAAATTAAAGCCTATCCCAACCAAATTACAATTACAACTTCAAAAGAAAATAATCAGATCAAAATTGCCATTGCTGATAATGGTCAGGGGATGAATGAATCAGTCAAACAAAAGATTTTTGACCATTTATTTACGACAAAAGCTGTCGGTAAAGGCACTGGTTTAGGATTGGCGATCGCTCATCAAATTGTTGTGGAAAAACACGGGGGTTCAATACACTGCAACTCCTCTCCAGGAAAAGGTACAGAATTTGTGATTGCAATTCCAGTGCGGCAATGAAGAGTGCTGAGTAGACCAACTCTAGCTAAGAAGATTCTGCCACCCCACTTGCTGATGGGCGCGTAGCGTTCACGCAGGAAAGGCATCTTGGCGGTTCGATAAATTAAGCTTTTGAGCAATTTTTGCGTAAGTCCTGCCTGATTCAGGACTGGCTCAACCCTAGCTATCCGCAAACAGCACTATTGTGCTGTCGTTACGAACCTTCTCACGCATAGATGAAGCCGAGTTTAAAGCAGTAGATATTCACGAAAGCATCGACAGTACCCTAATGGTATTGCAACATCGCTTTCAAGAAACAACAAAGCTTGCAGCCATTCAAGTCATCAAAGACTACGGCACATTAGCACATTACCTTTAGTGGAATGCTATGGCGGAGAACTCAATCAGGTGTTTATGAATATATTGGCGAATGCCATTGATGCTTTAGAAGAATGGACAATTGAGAATGCACAATTAAGAATAGACAATTTAACATTTGGGTTGTTAACTCCCACGATCGCCATTCGTACCTCAGTGATAGATTCCGGTTGGGTAAAAATTGCGATCGCTGATAATGGAATAGGTATGTCAGAACAGATTCAAAAACAAGTTTTTAATCCCTTTTTCATTAACAAGCCTGTGGGTAAGGTAACAGGTATGGGAATGTTTATCAGTTATCAAATCATTACAGAAACACATGGTGGCAAACTGGAGTGTCATTCAACACCAGCAGCAAAACAGAGTTTGTAATTACAATTCCAATTCAGCATTGACCGAACAAGGCAAAAGTAAAAAATAAAGAATGGTTGTCAGCCTCTAAATTTATTTATCAGGATTATCTTTTTACTTTTTAAGCACGAAGTTGTACTGCTTTGCCACCGCTTTGTATGACCATTGACTTTTGACTTTTGACTTTTGACTTCCCCAAAGGGGTTGACTATTGACTAATAGCTAAACAATCAGTTTCTGCCCACCAGGCGTAAATAGGTGTGTCGCGGTCTGGTAAAGTACCAAAAATATTAGGTTGCAACACATTAATGCTAATGCCATTTGTTAATTCCATAACATAATTAACGTGTGTGCCCAAATACATAACGTTGACAAGCCGTCCTTCAAAGCAGTTAACTGGCAAATTAGGTGGATACAGCGAAAGCTGTATTTTTTCTGGACGCACACTCACTACTACAGCTTGTGATAATTCAGTTGGTGTATCTTCAGCGCGGCTAATAACAATTGAGAGTCCCATTTTTGTTGAAATTTTAATATTAGAGGAGTCTACCGCGACTATTTCACCACTGAATAAATTAGTATCACCAATAAAATCAGCAACAAAGGATGTACAGGGACGTTCGTAAATTTGGCTGGGAGTGCCAACTTGTTCAATTTTGCCTTGATTCATTACAGCAATGCGATCGCTCAAAGACAATGCTTCTTCTTGGTCGTGTGTCACCATCACAAAGGTTAACCCCAAGTCTTTGTGTAAATTTGATAACTCAACCTGCATTTCCTTACGTAGTTTTAAATCTAACGCCCCTAAAGGTTCATCCAGTAGTACGACGGTGGGACGGTTGACTAAAGCCCTTGCTAAAGCAACTCGCTGCTGTTGACCACCAGAAAGTTGACTGGGAAAGCGCGATCGCAAACTTTCCATTTTCACGAGTTTTAAAGCTTCTTGAACTCTAGCTTCAATTTTAGATTTGGGTATTTTTTTTAACCGCAGTCCGAAAGCGATGTTATTCCAGACATTCAGGTGGTTAAATAGAGCGTAACTTTGAAATACAGTATTGACGGGTCGGCGGTAAGGAGGCACATTAGTCATGGACTGACCCTGAATAAACACCTTACCAGCGTCAGCAATTTCAAACCCAGCAATTAAGCGCAGTGTTGTTGTTTTACCACAACCGGAGGGGCCTAAAATACTAAAAAATTCTCCTTGTCTAACATCCAAGTCAATTCCATTTACTGCTGGTTCTTGGTTAAAAAACTTGAAGACGTTACGCAGTTCAACATCAAGTGGCTGAAAACTTGTTATCCCCCTCTGATTTTGCATGACAATTTGAGCCATAATCCTCAGTAGAATGCCGTGATTTTACGTTATTTTGTCAATTGCTCTAGTCTTTTGGGCAGACTATGTTTGACACTTTGGTTTATTGTATCCGCCAAAAACAATTGTTCAAGAATATACTCGCCCGATTCTTTTATACTCAGTACTGACAAGGAGATTATAGTAAATTTATATACTAATTTTACTAATTAGATATTCTTTGATTGAGTTAATATGCATTAAAATTGCATATTACCAATTGCTAAAAGGCTGGCTAGAATTGCGTTTAGTCATTTTGAATTTTGAATTTTGAATTAATACTTATGTCTTTATTCCCATCAATTGGCGGCAAAAAAGATACACGTACAGTTGGACGTGGTTTCCAATCAATATTTTTAATCGGATTTACCCTATTAATGACCACTGGGATTGAGGCTCGTTTGGCTTACTTGCAAATATTTGAAGGGCCAAAACTCCGGGAACGAGCCGAAGCAAACCGAATTCGGATGATTCCCAAACAACCAGAACGGGGCAATATTTTTGACCGGAATGGCAAACTTTTAGCCAGTACTCGCTATCCTAGCTCTGTATACTTATGGCCGATGGCACATACTAAGCCTTCCTGGTCTGTAGTCGGCCCGCGTCTAGCGCAAATTCTCAACATTCCCCAAGATGAGATGGAAAAGAAATTAGAACAAGCAGGTGCTAATTCTTCTTCACTCATCCGGGTTGCTCGCGATTTAAATGAAGCAGAAATCACGGCATTAAAGGAGTATAAAAATGAACTTCCAGAAGTGGAAATAAATACAGATTCTGTACGTTATTACCCCCACGGCAAGGAATTAGCGCACGTACTAGGTTATACGCGAGAGTTGACCGCCGACCAGTTAAAAGGCAAGAAGGAGGAAGGCTACCGATTGGGAGATGTAATCGGTCAAATGGGCGTGGAAAAGGCTTATGAGAAAGCTCTACGAGGCGAATGGGGCGGTCAGCAAGTGGAAGTGGATGGTGCGGGTAGACCAATCCGGGTTATTGGAGAGAAACAGGCAAAAGCTGGTAACGATTTGCACCTGACCATAGATTTGGATGTGCAAAAGGCAGCCCAAAAAGCTTTGGGAAATCACCGAGGTGCGATCGCAGCACTCGATCCGAATAATGGTGCTGTTTTAGCGTTGGTATCTTATCCCACTTTTGATCCGAATATCTTCTCTAAACAAAAACTCTCCCAGAAAGATTGGGAAAGCGTGCAAGGTAAAGATCATCCCTTGGTTAATCGTGCCTTGAGTGCCTTTCCACCCGCCAGTACTTTCAAAATTGTCACTACAACAGCTGGACTGGAATCAGGTGAATTTTCTCCTGACTCAATACTACAAACCTTTGGTTCTCTTACCGTGGGTGGGGTGACATTTGGTGAGTGGAACCACGCCGGATTCGGGCCATTGGGATTTCCGAAAGCGATCGCTATGAGTAGTGATACTTTCTTCTATCAAGTTGGCAGAAAAGTTGGCGGCCCAACTTTAATCAAATGGAGTCGCAAATACGGGTTTGGTCAAAGAACTGGTATTGAATTTCGTGATGAAGAATCAATAGGCTTAGTTCCAGATGAAACATGGAAGCAGAAAGCTTGGAAAATGCCTTGGACTGTTGGCGACACCATTAATATGTCAATTGGTCAAGGCGCTTTGCAAGTGACACCTCTGCAATCGGCGATTATGTTTTCTGTCCCTGCTAATGGCGGATATCGAGTTCAGCCGCATTTGCTTAAAGATAACGAAGAAGCAAAAAGTTGGCGAGAATCCTTAAATATGAAGCCGACAACTATCAAAGTTCTCCGCGACGGACTGCGGAAGGTGGTGAGTGAGGGTACTGGTAAGCGCTTGGACGTACCGACAATTGCTCCAGCGTCTGGGAAGAGTGGCACTGCTGAAGCTGGTGTTGGTCGCCCAAATCATACATGGTTTGGTGCTTATGCGCCCAGTAATAAGCCAGAAATTGTGGTTGTGGCCTTTGGGGAAAATACTGGCGAACATGGCGGTACTATTTGCGGGCCGATGGTTTTACAAGTACTAGAAGCTTATTTTCAGCACAAATATCCAGGTAAGTATCAAAAACCTCAGCCTGACCCATCAGAAGCTAAAACTCAAAGTTCAGGACATGGCACTGGAGACTAGAAGGAGGCAGGAGGCAGAAGGTTGGAAATCGTGATTGACGACTATATTCGAGCCATAATGACTCAAAACCAGATTCCTGGACTTTCTGTTGCAGTAGTACAGGAAGGTGAACCTGTTTTAGTTCAGGGCTATGGACTGGCGAATGTTGAACACTCTGTTCCAGCGACTGAACATACAGTTTATGAAATTGCCTCTGTCGGTAAAACTTTTACCGCTACAGCCATAATGATATTCGTGGAACAAGGGATAATTTCGCTAGAAGATGCGATCGCAAACTATCTCGATTGTCTACCCCTAACATGGCAAAATGTCACAATCGGGCATATTTTGTCTCATCAGTCTGGAATTCCCAGCTATACCGATGCCCCAAACTACTGGGAAATTACCCATCTTAATTTATCGAAATCTGAAATTTTGGCTCTAGTTACTCACTTACCCCTCAAGTTCCAACCGGGTGAGTTTAGCGCCTATGATAACACAGGCTACTATCTATTGGGTTTGATCCTAAAAAAGGTAACTGGACAATCTTATGGAGATTTGTTAAAAGAGCGCATTTTTGCTCCTTTGGGAATGAATGCAACCGTGATGAATAATCCCAGTGACATAGTGCCACACCGGTCTGCTGGCTATCGCTGGCTAAACAGCAAGCTTGTTAACAAACCTTATTACAGTCCCTCAGTCACCTATTCTGCTGGAGGTCAACTTTCCAGCGTAGAAGATATGGTGAAGTGGGAAAAAGCGCTTTGTGGTGCAACTTTGCTAAAGCAATCAACCCTGGATTTGATGTGGACTCCTCATCCTCCAAATCAGGGTGATGATTGGGAAAAGTTAAGATATGTTGCAGGTTTAGGTTGGTGGGTATTTAATTATGGCGATCGCCGAGTAGTTGGTCATAATGGTTCGATATTAGGATTTGCAAGTAACATTACCCGCTTTATTGATGACAAAATTACCGTGATTTTACTTTGCAATCTAGATAAAATTTCCCGACCAGATGCGATCGCTAAGAGAATTGCTGAATACTACTGTCCAGTTCTTACAGAACTAGTTCTTCAGCCTCCATTAGCACAAAGAGAGTAAAACTAATTACTCCTGACCGAATTATTTTGACTGCTGTCTTTTATGGCGATATCTTAGCGGGTTTCAAGTTTCTGGCTTTGTAAAACATTTCCAAACTATTGCGATCGCCTACAAAACGCCAGTGCCAAGGCTCATAACTCACACCTTGAACATTATCTTTAGGAAAAGACATTTCAAAGCTGAAACGTGCTGCATTTGCTTGCAGCCACCGATAAGCCTTGGTATTGTCAAAGTTAGTTTGAAGATTAGTTGCTGGTACTGCTCCGTCTCCAACATCCACAGCATAACCTGTGTGATGTTCGCTATGACCAGGAGGAGCGCTGAGGGCAGCTCGTTCTGCTGGCGTTTGATTTCGTTGGGCACCGACAGCAAAAAACAATTGCTCTTGGTCTTTGACTGAGCGAAAGCCAGAAATTGGTACTAAAATTACACCTGAACTCCGCGCTGCTGCTACCATCTCCTCAAACTTTTGGGCAGCAGCTTTTCGCATTCTAATGCCCCTATTTGCGGAGATGGTTACTAGTTCTGACTCAGGGGCTTCTGGGTATGGAAAATGCCCTAATACAGTATCGCTGGAATTATTAGATGCTGTTGGAGTTGTAGGAGTAGAAGTAGCTGGTAAAAGTTGAGAATCGGCAGTTTTTTTGGATGCTGTGACGAAAAACAAAAAACCGCTAATTAAAGCCAGCAAGACAAATCCTGTAATTCCCCCAATAAGGATAATTCGGGGTTGCAACCAAATTTTAGGTGCTGCAACAGGGGTATCGCGTACAGCCACTGGAATATCATCGCCAAGGTCATTCGATGAGTTTTGCGGTTTTCCAGAAAAGCCTGCCTTATTCAAGGGTAAACTCCTGTTTTTGTGGAATAGCCATAACAGATTTTTCACTGGACAAAAGTAGACGTAACAGGTAGCATTTTACATCTGTGGTTCTTAGGCGCAACCTTGACAAACCTTTTAGAACTATACGTCAAGCTAGGAGGATTAGTCCTGGTAGGTTTTATTCTGGGACGCAAACTACCTGTAACAGTTCCTACACGTTTAGGACGGTTTCTTTTTTGGGTGGGAGTACCCATAAGCATAGTATCGTTTTTGCGTCAATCTAGCTTGTCGGGGCAAATTTGGATTGCACCTGCGTAGGCGCAGCCCGTCGTAGACATCGCTTACTTAGCCATTTTTCTAGGAGCATTTTTAGCTTACTTAGGGATTAAAGCACAAGCCTATTTTAGAAATACCGTCCCCCAATCACCAACTCAGGCTAGCTTGATATTAGCAGCAATGTTGGGTAATACTGGTTATCTTGGCTTTCCGATTACCTTAGCAATGGTAGGCAAGGAATACTTTGCTTGGGCGTTATTTTACAATTTGCTAGGTTCATTCCCAGGAGCTTATGGCTTGGGTGTGTTACTAGCAGCGCGTTTTGGCGGTGGTATCCATAATCATTGGCAGATTGCTAGTCCTATCTTAATTAATCCTGCGCTGTGGGGTTTCGGATTTGGCTTGCTGTTTCGGCAGGTGACAATTCCCACAGTCGTGGAATTTTGCCTGGATAAATTTGCTTGGAGTAGTGTAGCTTTATCGCTGGTATTAATTGGAATGCTACTGGCGCTGCTCAAATCTTGGCGTAGCCTACCACAAGTAGGGATGAGCTTGGGAATCAAAATGCTGCTAGTTCCCTTGATATTGGGCAGCATCTTACCCTTGTTTGGATTAACTGGGGCGATCGCAAAGATAATCGTGCTACAAGCAGCTATGCCTCCAGCTTTCGCCACACTGGTAATTGCTGAGACATTCAATCTCGATCGCGATTTGGCAGTTACTGCCTTAGCTGCTGGGGCTATAGTATTGTTGGTTACTCTCCCAGTTTGGCTGTGGCTGTTTTGATTTTGGATTTATGCACTGTGACGCGATCGCATTTATAAATTCAGTCAATATTAATTCAGTTACAGGGGTATGTTTAGGTGGCTTTGGAAATGATTTCAGAGTAAGGGCAATTAAGTGTCAAGTCTGACTGTTATTTGACCCTTCTGAGCCTTATTTTTGGGTGTTTTGGCACTGTTTAAATTAT
Source organism: uncultured Nostoc sp. (assembly GCF_964247315.1). Classification (GTDB taxonomy): domain Bacteria; phylum Cyanobacteriota; class Cyanobacteriia; order Cyanobacteriales; family Nostocaceae; genus Nostoc. The sequence goes on along the minus strand of NZ_CAXTTT010000049.1, from coordinate 26,379 downwards.
AATGCTTAAACCATACTCAAAATGAGTAAATTAGTCATTATATAACTAGTTTAGAAGCATTACGCACCCTGTACTGGATGTTGCCCATAATATGGTAAAGCCTCTGACCAATTAGGACACTTACCCTCTTGCCAATCGAGATTAGCTAGTTCCAAAATACTTGTCACCGTTGCTGCTAGCCCAGATTGAGCTTGAATCAACTGATAATTAGTGTTCCAATTCGCTAAAGTTTCCTGCCATGCTTCTGGTGTCAACACTCTATCTGACAAACACACTTTTAATTTAGAAGTATCTGGCTCAAACTGATAAATAGCAGCAAAAATTTGACCTCGTTGTGCTGGCATTTCCACAGCAATAGTTTTTATATTTTGACTTTTGCCTGCTTCTGACCAAGCTACGGCAGCCAAAGTTGAAATCGCAAATACAGGAATCTCTAACTGTTGCCCTAAAGTACGAGCAGTAACAACGCCAATCCGAGTTCCAGTAAAACCGCCGGGGCCTTTTGCAACTGCAATAAAGGATAAATCTGCCCAAGTTTGCGGTTTGATAAATTCAATTAAATATTGATGAACTAAACTAGATAAATCACGCCCTAAATTCCAAATTTGAGAGCGAGTCTCGCCTGCAAAATTACTAATTGCTAGACCTAATTCGGGAGTGGTGGTATGCAATGCTAAAGCGTATTTTTTGGTTGTGAGGTGTTTTAGTTCTATTGTCAAAGTTATTTAAAATATCTATTTTTATAGAGTTAACGTAATTTATTCAAGCATATAACATAGCAGTTCTTAATTAAATCGATTACACTTCTTTTCTTATGTTATGGACAGAATTATTAGGGTAAACGTTTTGCTGTTTCAACAAAATCAGAACGCGTAGGCGTAGCCCGCCGCAGGCATCGCAAATGTTCGCTTGCTATTCACTTTATCTGTGCAATCCTTGCTAAGATGGGGGATTTTGATAACCGCCTTGCTGTCTCAATAGATAGTCCAAAACTCGGTCAATTCGCTCCAAGGCAGCACCAGTAGTGAGTTGAAACTCCTGAAACTGAGATTTTTGTTCCTCAAAGTTTCGGTCAAGCTTTAGCATAAGTGCTTCTAATCGCTCAGTTCGTGCCTTTGTTTGCTCTATCTCACTGCCTGTCTTTGTAAATAGACGTTGTGTGTGAGTGATAAAACTATCAACCTTATCAGAAAGTTGGTCAACCTTTCCCCCTACTTGGTCAACACGTGCCCCTAGTTGATCGAGGTGAGATTGAGTAAGGTCTTGTTTTATGGTCAACTCATTAAGGTGAGATTGAGTAAGGTCTTGTTTTATGGTCAACTCATTAAGGTGAGATTGAGTAAGGTCTTGTTTTATGGTCAACTCATCAAGCCGCCTGTTTGCTGATTCTGCGTAGCTAGCAGTAGACACTAGCAATCGCTTAACAGTTTCAAGTTCATCTTCTACATGGTCTAGTCGTTGTGTGTTGATCATGCTGTTGTCTTTTGGCTGGCTTTTTTATTTTCTGCGATCGCTTGAGTGACAATAACTTTTGTTAGTTATGGGACGCTTAAAAATTCTTTTGCCGCCCATCGTTCTAAGTACTGCCACTCTTGTTCATTTTCTATCAAGTCGGCACTAATTCACCAGGACGCAATTTCGACCACTTACCTGTTTCCCGCTTAAAACTCAGACAACCAACAACATCCCATTCCATTTCAATCACGTCATCTTGAGTCCGAATGTTGACATTGATAGAAGGTTCATTCGGATCAAAATTTGGTGTTTCAGTCAAGTGAGGCTGTTGGTGCTGCCCTTCTACGGCATGATAGGTAACACAGCTGTCTACATAGTGGCAATTCACGCAAATACACATAATAGAACCAACTCCAGGGGCCTTTATTGTTAATCTAACTTAAGCCCAACTGTTATTCATGAGTTGCTGGGTTGATTTTTATTACAATGCATAAATCAATTCCTTCTACCCTCGCTCCCGATAATTGGCCTTTCAGCTTGGAATTCTTGCCACAACCAGCTTACATGGTAGGTGGCGCTGTCCGAGATGCGATCCTTGGCAGAACTCGCGAATATCTGGATCTAGATTTTGTTATACCATCCAAGGCGGTAAAGGTAGCGAGAGCGATCGCTCATCATTACAAAGCTGGTTTTGTGTTACTCGATGCAGAACGACAAATTGCGCGTGTGGTTTTTCCCCACGCCACGGCTGACTTTGCCCAACAGGAAGGAGATAGTTTAGAAGTTGATTTGCACAGACGAGACTTTACAGTAAATGCGATCGCCTATAATCCCCACACGCAAGAAATTATCGATCCTCTGCAAGGTTATGTAGACTTACAACAGGGCATTTTGCGAATGGTATCATCCGCGAACCTAGAAGATGACCCTTTGCGGTTAATGCGAGGTTATCGCCAAGCCGCCCAACTAGGTTTTACTATTGAACCAGCTACCCAAGCTGCAATTCGTTCTTTGGCATCATATCTTGGCAAAGTTGCAACCGAAAGAGTTAGGGTAGAAATTGGCTATCTACTCAGCAATTCTCAGGGTACTCCTTGGATAACAATGGCTTGGGAAGATGGTTTACTTGCCCCTTTTTTCAAAAATGCCACCCGTGAAAGCTTACTCAAATTAGCAGCAGTTGACACAGCCGCCGCTTTACTCACAGAAAAGTGGCAACAACTAGGGGTACAACTGCAAGAATATGTCCGCGATAGTATTAAAACTACTTGGCTAGGTATTGCCAAACTTGCTTGTCTCGTCAACCCAAATCCAGAATTAGCAGAAATAGAGTTACAGGAACTAACTTATAGTCGTGCCGAAATCCGAGGTGTAACTACTGCTCTGAAACTGTTACCGCAGTTTCAAGTAGTTGATATGTCGTTGCGAGAACAATACTTTTTGTTTCATGACGCAGATATTGTGTTCCCCGCTACGGCAGTGCTAGCTGTAGCAATTAATAATTTGGGAGAGGCAATATCTAGTGACAAGCCACTACACACAGCAGTGGAAAATAAAGCAATGAGCTACCAAGTCTTAGCACCTTTGATCGACCGCTACCTCAACCCTGATGATGCAATCGCTCATCCCACTCCACTAGTAAGCGGGAAGGAATTAATTATAGCATTAGATATTCCAGCTTCGCCAATCATCGGTCAACTGTTGACAGAAATTGCCGTAGCACAAGCTGAGGGGAAAGTTTCAACATCAACAGAGGCGATCGCTTATGCACGTCAGTTAATTGATGGTTAAATATACTTAATTAATTTATCGTAATGTAACAAACGCGATGCCTACGCAATTTTGGCACTTCTGGCTAAGGCTGGTAGATCTGCAACTTTAAGTACTTTATGCAACTTTAAGTACTTTAAGTATCCCCTACTTACCATAAAATACTGATCTTTATAGTCAATCCTGGCAATTCCATGCATCACTTATGCTAATATTTGCTTGATGTTATGACTGCTTTGCTATGTTATTTCCTAAAATTTAGCGCCGATGGATAACCGAATGAACTATACACTAACCTATTCATTTTTATGCCTGAGTTGGTCGTTCGTACATTGAATTAAACACATACTATAAACAAAGACTTTCAGGTTTTCCTGATGGATAGAGTTTTTATGCCCAGCTTTTCTTGGACAGGACTAACTGCTTATGAATGGACAGCCTTTAATTTTGGTTGTAGAACAGAGTTTACATGATTTAGAGCTACTTAATTCTCATCTAGGAATATTAAATTTTTCATGTATTTGTACCAAACAAGGGGTGAGGGCTGTGATGTTGGCACAAACTCATCAACCAGATTTAATCCTGCTAGATATGAAACTATCTAATTTGAGTGCGAACCAAGTCATTGACGATCTCAAACATGACTCAAAAACTGCTACCATTCCAATCATTGCAGTCACACCTCTAACAACGGTACAAGATGATCGCTCCACGATGCTCACAGCAGATGATTGCATTACTAAACCCTATGATTTTAATCAATTAGAAGTGGTAATCAGTCGCCACATCACTCAGCTAAATTCCTAACATTTATCTTGGGAATAGATTCAGGATTACGAACTTCAGATAATTCCTTGAGAATTACAACAATCCCAGAACGACCTGTTGTTAGATTTGTGTTTGTCATCAGGTAGAGGACAGGTTGACCAATAATTTCCTCAATCAAATTTTTTAAATCTGGTTTAATTATTTTCTCTAAATATAATCGTACTTGTTCGGCTAAAGTAGCATAACCTCCTTTTAGTAGAGTTTGTTCAGCTTGGGTAACAGAGTTTTCTATAGAAATTACGATTTCAGTATCAAAAAAATGACAAATGATTTGGCTAGGAGACTTTCCTAGTTTATCATTATATAAATTTTTAATTCGCTGTGATATTTCTATTTCTAATTGTCCTATAGTCTGTTGTATCATTAGTGCTACTATGTAATATTTATCTTTATAATCAAGGAATTGGAATATCCAACATTATAGTAAATGATTATAGAATAGCTAAGAAAATTAATTACTATTTTATATAAAGTTCCTGTATCAATGTGATGTATTTAGTATGTATTTATTTAAGAATCTTACCAAATTTGATGAAGTAAAATTTGGTAACTCACAATTTGTATACTGTTAGGTTAATAACTGGATTTCAACGTCATTTGTTCATGGCTAATTAGCTTAGACGTAGCCCACCGTAACTGTCTCTCACAATCCAATACTTAATTAGTCATGTTTATCCAAATAGTGATTAATGACATATACATATAGTACCACATCAGAATGTAATGTAAATTACAAAACTTTCTATACCTTGCGGTGCAGCTAGTAAGCAGATAAATTTAGGTTCTAATAAAGACTATGTTAGTCACTAAGACAATTTGTGAAAAACCAATACAACATATTTGGCATTAATTCTTAGAAGCTCATATCTTCCACTCTGGTAACACATTCTTTACGAGCAAAGCAACTGTGATTCTGCAATGTCAAAGCGCTTAGTAATTCCTGGTAAATACCGAACTGGCTCAACTGCTGCTTTGGTAATAACCAAATTACCGCCTGGTTTCATAATCTTGCCATCTACCTGCAAATAACCTTTGTTTGCTGCATCTTGCAGTTCTGGTATATTGATGTCGCCAAAGGGATGTGTTAGCTACCTCTAATCAGTTTTTATTTTTATGACTTTAAATATCTAGTGTGGCATTAGTCGTATTGTTGAACACAATCAATTATACAGAAAGTTCATAATTGGCAATTAATCACGGCTAATTTAAAGATGACTTTAAAAATGATTTAATCGATATATTTTGTGAGAAAGTTAATACAAAGGTATATTCACTGATCTCAAATTCATGGATTCTTTATTTATCAATTCCTTACTTGAAGAGTTGAAAAACCCGGATCCCGCAGTGCGCGACAACGCAACCAGAAAAATCTGGCGGATATGGTTTCAGCAAAAGGGAATCTATGGGCTGGAAATAATTGACCGCAGTCAAAAGTTACTGGATGCAGGTGAAATTGCTGAAGCTGAAACAGCGCTGACGGCATTAATTAAAGACCAGCCAGATTTCGCTGAAGCTTGGAATCGTCGAGCTTTCCTCTATTACAGTATTGGCGATTATCAAAAATCTCTGGCAGATTGTCAGATGGTTGTACAGATAAATCCAATACATTTTGGGGCGCTTCATGGTATGGGCTTATGTTATGCAGCAATAGGAGAGTATGGTCAAGCTATCCGAGCTTTTCAACGTGCTTTAGAAATTCAGCCCTATTCGCTAGTGAATCAAAAGTTGATTCTAGAATGTACATTTAGATTTAGCTACAACGGCAGATAGGAGAGAGCATCATACTGTTTTATGAATCCGTTATTATCCTCATCAACAACAATTCATTGCCTTAGTCACCATAGTTTTATTCAATAAGCTTCTATGTGAATTAATAGCAGCGTCATTGCTGCTTGTACTAACAGCAACCAACCGTCAACTAGCAATTCTCGGTTGAATAAAGTTAACTTTAGTACAAACTAGATAGCACAAGCAGAATGCGGTGGATTTTACTAAGCGATGTCTACGACAGGCTGCGCTTACGCCACTGGTATTTACAAAGACTGATGTAACTATCAAGGCGGAGTGGTCTCTAGCTTCTCAGTGGTACTCAATTGTTGATGGGGGTACGGTAGATTTCTTTATGATTTATAGCATCAATGCGTGAATGCCATAGCTACAGTTACAGCAATTTTCAAGAAAGACCCTTGTGTCTGATTGCACATCCCAACTCAGCAATTAAACTTCTTGCCGATCTTAAAGGCAAACCAATTTATGTCTCTGCTTCTGCTAAGATTATCTATTAACCTTTACTCAAAGCAAAGTATGGTTTTAGCGAAGATCAAAAAGTAATTTGTGAATAAAGAGATAGGCTATTAACCTTTTAGTTGTTAATAACTGAACTTGAACCCCGTAGAAATAGCGTTTTTTTGAAGCTATGTAACCCGAAGGCGGGGCGTCTTTGGCTTTGCTCTGTAATCCTCTGATTTGACCATTTTCACATTGAAGATGCGAATATTATCGCAGAATGCTACAGGGAATGAGTTTAAAAGATATTCCGTACAATCACTACTTTCTTTTAATATCATCCCTATTTGATGGAATAAATCATTCATCAGCATCGAGATTCCATGTAATCGTCGGTTAAAACGTGATTTTTCTAACATTGTAGAAATCAGATTGTGGTCTTTCATCTAGTTACAAGCCGCGCTCTGATTACCACTGAAAAATATTGCTGCAATCAGTGCCGTTGTTATAATTTTTGCATAAATCATCTCTGTGCGACCATCTTCATGATGCCCAATCGCTTTCAACAAGTCATCAGTGATAGCATAGATAGCAATTATTTCGTTTAACATCTTCCCGTCTGTTTTTGTTCCTGGAGGGGATTTTATTATACATATTAACCCCATACACCACCCCGAAGCGCTAGCGATCGCTTAACTAGCAGCTTGGGTTAATAGCCATAACTTTCTAGGCTTCGGTGCAAAAGATGGTAAAGCGATCATCGATAACGTCATGCTACTAGACCTAGAACTGATAGTCACTAAGCTCTGTAGAATAAGACTTCCGTCTCATTTTTTCTATGTAAATATGCTGCCAAGCAGTATCTTATTACTACCTTTTTATCTGATGGCTATCCTTTAGATTTACTTTATAAATAGCCTCTAAAACACAAAAAGCCCCGACTAAATTAGCCGAGGTAAAGTCGAGAAGTGAGATTAACGATGAGATACAGCGATACGAAATCAAAAAATCTTAGCTAACGCTAAAACCAACCAGAACTAAAGCGGTGACGATTAAAGTTGCAAAAAGACCCTGTAAAACGTATTTACGTTGTTCCCAAATTGCTGGGTACTCAGCGTAGTAAATCTTGGGTTCTGCTGCGTAGTTGTTGAGAATGCCGTCTTCGTTAGTGGTGGTGTACATAGTTTTTTCTCTTCTTTGTTTATTTATGTAACTGAATATAACAATTTCGTTACAAATCGTCAATAGTACTTGACAAAGAAAGACTGATGGTAAATATAAAGGTGACTTATCAGCGATCGCAGATTTTGGGGAAGCGGTTCTAGGTATTTTTTACCACTCTAGACAGAGGAAAAATAGCGATCGCATTGTCATAACGGGTAAAAAAATGGTGAATTAGAAAATGGAACTTGGAGAATTTATTTTTTAGGATTTCCTAAGTATCTAACCCAACTAGCATTAAGTCGGGCGGATGTTCAACATTAAACTGGTAATATATCTCTTGTCGTTCTTGGGCTGGAAGAGTTAACAGCCATTCTAAAATCCCCATTTCACCAAGTTGAATTTGTGGATTGCTGCGATTGAGACGTACTTTAATTTGCTCGTTGCGGCTAACTGGCAATTGTTCAGTTAGTTTCAGATTTACTTCTTTGTCGAGTAAGTTAGTAATTATCAACCGATAACTATAAGTAATCCGGCGCTGGTTGCTAATTAATCTTTTGTCTACTAGACGTTCAACTAAGTCCCGCTCAATTTTTAAACCTTCATCAATTCCTAAGTTCAGTTTGAATTCTTGCCCTGGTGCAATATTCCCTAATCCAGTAGTACCGACAAAAACGTTGTCGCGGAAAATATTCGCTTTGCCTGGTAACAAAGTCGCGCCGTTGGGATTATTTTTCACATTCGCTTGTAGATAAGCGAAGCTTACCAAGCGCGGCATTGCTACATAATCGAAGCTACAAGGATAATCATCATTGAAAATCGTAGTTTTATGGGGTGCGCCATCACTGGGAATATTACCACCAGCATTCAGTTTAAAGGTAACTACACTCCCTTCTTTAGATACTTCTGCTATAACAGTTTCTGCTGGGATGAGACTATCCTCTGCACCTTCCTCTTCTCCTTGCCAATCTGCTCTGGCAACAGAAGCAGGCGGTTCTGCTATGCTAGGCAGCAGTGGTGGCTGGGCAGCAAATCGAGCTCGTCGTTGTCGCGCTATTCGGGGAAGTGGGGTATCAATATACCAGGGTTCAAGTTTTGGTGGAAGTGTACCTAATCCCGGTTTAGCAGTAGAAAGGGTGAGATTTGCACCAACCCAATCTTCGCCACTGCTTTGAGTGATTTCTGCAAGGTAACTCAGATGCACAATATTGCTGGTAGTGCTAAAGCGCAAGTCATAAAGGGGATTCCAACTAGCGCGATTTACTATGTAAGACACCTCTAATTCAAATTTGCCTTCACCCGCGACTTCAACGGCTACAACTAAGCTAAAACTTTCTTTAGGATGGGGTGTTTGAATTATTTGCAATGAGGTGTGGAGTGCTTGCAGTTGTTTGTCTAATTCCTGCTGTTGGGTTTTGCACTCTCCAGATGCGATCGCATATTCACTATACTGGCTTCCGAGAAAGTTGAGGAAATCCAAAGTTTCGCTGAGGCTGAGATTTTTCCGAGACAAACTCTGTGCAAAGGGTTCTTCTGTTTTTTCACGTAAGCCGGCGATAAAACTAGATTGCAATGCTAAAGCGTCCACTTGGGCTTGCAAGTGGCGTTTTTCTGCTTCTAATTGCTGAATTTGCCTTGTCAAATGTGCGACTCGCTCCGCTACAGGTTCAGTAGTGTAGATGCGATCGCTACTAACTCCCACCAAGCGCACCCCTACCGTACCTGTACCGCTAACCCGAACAGACTCAGTTTCTAGAGTCATTGGCACTGGGGTAATTACTAATTCCTGTTCAATTCCTGTTAAATCAACTACACCCCGCCGTGTAACCAATGCTCTGTCAGAATACACGGTAACAGCTACAATCTCGCTTTGTACTGTTTTGCGCCAAGACGGTATTTCCGGGTTAACCACTGCCAGTTTTCCCCCATTTTTAATGATTATGCTGGTTAATTGTCAATGTTTACCGGTCTAACAGTCAACCCCTTTAGGGAATTCGTAATTCGTAATTAGGAATTATTTTAACCGTGAGTTGGTTAAAACGTACTATAAGCAGTATCAGCTTTTTGCTCGACAAAATTCTTTGCCGCAGCTAGTAGATACTCATAATAGGCACGAGCAACGATAGATAGCTGCTTGCCAGATGGGTAAACCATGTACCAATACCGCTGAATGGGGAAGTGTTGCACATCTAAAATGCTGAACTCTGAAGCGTCTGATAGTAAGGTATGACGAGATAAAACAGAAATTCCTAAACCACCTGCGATCGCTTGTTTAATTGCTTCATTACTTCCCAATTCTAGCTTGACTTTTACCGTCACCGCTTCTTCTTCAAATAGCTTTTGGACGGCGCGACGAGTTCCTGAACCTGGTTCCCGCATAATAAAAGGTTGGTTAGACAGACGTTGTATAGGAATATTTTTTTCTTTGGATAAAGGATGATTAGTCGGTGCAAAGACTATTAAAGGATTTTCTAGAAATGGTTCACAAGTCACATCTATATTGTCTGGAATTTGACTCATAATATATAAGTCATCCAGATTCTGACTCATCCGTTCCAAAATTTGTTCGTGATTTGTAACTTGCAGCGAGATATCAATCCCTGGATAAAGTTCGCAAAATGGCCCTAACAAACGTGGGATAAAATATTTTGCTGTTGTAATCACTGCCAAACGTAATTGTCCTTGTTTTAGCCCTTTTAAATCTGCTACCTTCATTTCATACTGGGCTATATTGTGAAAAATCTGCCGACAAGTAGCAAATAATTCCCGTCCTGCCTCCGTCAGATACAATCGCTTCCCCACTTGCTCAAATAATGGCAAACCTACCGATTTGGTAAGTTGCTTGATCTGCATAGAAACGGTAGGTTGGGTGAGAAACAATTCCTCAGCAGCACGAGTAAAGCTACTGTGCCGTGCCGCCGCCTCGAACACCTTTAACTGGTGCAGCGTCGCTTGGTTCAAGGGTGATTCTCCTATATATAGCGATTAATAGATATAAAACTAGTATTGCTGAATACTGGCAAATGATATAGTGATGCTCACAGAAAGTTACGAGGTTTATCATAGATAAAACTCTATACCTTCTATTGGAATAAAGGTATTTTATTTATGGATTGAAAAAGCTATTATTCAGAATAGCTTAAGCGTAAGATGCCTTCCATCTAAACGATGAATGTTGAATAATGATTTCTCAAAATTCATCTATCATCATTCATCATTCCATAATTCTTCTTGAACTTTTGTAGGTAGCTTGGTTAAGTCTGGTAATCTTAGTACCTCAAGTTCCGCAACTTGTTCTTTAATATTCACTGGCAAGTTTAAAGGTTCGCGTTCTTCTATCCAGCAGCTTGCTAGTGGCAAGGTTAACTCCATTTCGTCCAGCGGTCGGGGAATTACCATCACTGCATTCAATTCCCCAATGCGTTCTGCTTCAAACATTCCCGCTTCCACTGCTACCGCCACATTTGCTACGGAACCCCGAATAATCGCTGTACACAAACCCCCACCAATTTTTTCATAAGCTGCTAAATGAACATCAGCAGCTTTGAGCATGGCATCACACGCTCCTACCATCGCGGGAAATCCTCGCGTTTCTACCAAACCAATTGCTTGGTTACTCAGACGGCTGGAATTGCCCTCTTGCATTAATTTAGTGAAACGAGTTGTGATGGGAAGCACTATATCTAGGTTGGGATAAGGTCGGGGAATCACCAAACTAGAAACCAACTGACCAAACTGTTCAGCCGTTTGCACACCTGATTCTACCGCCAGACGCACATCAGCAATTCCACCCCGGATGATCGCAGTACAATGACCGCCACCAATTTTTTCATACCCAACGAGGTGAACTCCCGCCGATTTCAGCATCATATCTGCTGTACCAACGATCGCCGGAAAGCTGCGGGTAGAAACTAAACCCAAAGCAGTATCCTGAAAGGTTTCTTGATTACTCACTCCCTGAATGGTGCGAATAGACTGTTGATTATATGTTTCCATGATCAATTCTCCAAAATACGGAAAAAGCCGACAACTTACAATTAACACTTACTCGGACTAATCGTCAGAGTTTGGGTCGCTCAAGGATTGTCTATGAGGAAACAGTGTAGTCAACAGTCTGTTTATGCTTCCTTGTCCATAAATTTGAGTCCCAAAACCGTTAGGGGATTCTGCGGCTGGCTGACTGGGGTCTGAGTTCTGTTCTGTAGACGGTTGGGCGGCTTTTGCCAAAGTGGAGTCAGCATAATTCGTTGGTTCCTCCACAGGAGGAGGCTGACTTTCTGGAGTCGCGGGAGATTTAAAATAAGAAATCGACTTGTTTTGTTTGAAATCTACAAAAGCCGAAGCTGAGAAATTAGTTGAGGAAATTTCCTTTTCTTTAACTCCACCTGAGCGATTTTCCTCTTCCTTCAGTGATGGTGCATTTGTAGTAGAAGTTGAGTTATTTGTAGATGGTTCTGGCTGCTTTATCGGGGCTATCTGCCGACTGGTGTCTCCTAAAATTGAACCAGGCGCTACTACTTGTCCAGGTTCTACCGAATAGTTAAAAACTGTAGTCGCAGAACCAATACAAGCATTTGCGCCAATTTTGCCCTTGCCAATCATCAAAAAACCTGCTCCCAGGTTTGCACCTGCTTCTACCTCTAGGGTGCCTTCATGGACTTGGAGAATTGCTCCCATGCCAATACAGACCCCTGGACCAATGACGATCTTGCTGTTTACAGCCGCTTGGAGGATCACCCCAGGTGCAAGTACCGCGCTTGGATGAATAGTCACCTCACCACTAATGTAAGTATCAAAGTTATTGCTGAGGCGCAGTAGCGGCACAGACATGGAAATTTTAACCTCGAAAGCCGGATGTAGTTCTGAGTGGTGAGTGGTGAGCGCTGAGTGCTGAATAATTAGTATGTTTCAAAATCTGAGTTTACAGTTGATATGACTGATGTCTTTAAAGTGTTAACTCAGCACTCAGCACTTTTAACTCAGCACTGCTATGGTCTTTGAATGATCGTTTCTAATACGCGACGCTTGGCTTTGGGGTCAACACCAATTAAGCGCACATATTCCCCTTGGTATTCGCCGAGTTGTCTTTCTACGGCTGCGATCGCTTCTCTTTCTGAGGAGGCTTGAATCTGACCAGTACTAGTCCAGGAACCTGTACGGAATCGCCGTTGATCTACGTGTTCAATGCTAATTTTTGAGCCGCTAGCCAATAATTGCCGGAGTTGGTCTACAACTTCACTACTCAAGCGGGTACTGGTAGCTGTTGCTGTAGCAGTAGTATAAGATGCACTGCTAGTAAATGATTTCTGACTACCAGAGGAGGCTATTTGATCGTTTGGACGTTGGATAATAGTCTCTAATACCCGCCGTTTGGCTTTAGGATCGATACCAATTAAGCGTACATATTCCCCTTCGTATTCGCCAAGATGTGCTTCTATGGCTGCGATCGCTTCTCTTTCTGAGGAGGCTTGAATTTGACCGGTACTAGTCCAGGAACCTGTACGGAAGCGGCGCTCATCTACGTGTTCGAGGCTAATTTTAGACCCGCCAGCCAATAAGTGCCGAAGTTGGTCTACTACTTCAGAACTCAAGTGGTTACTACTAGCTGTTCCCGTACCAGAGAATGCTGCACTACTAGTAAATGATTTGTGACCATCAGAGGAAGCTACTTGACCGTTTGGACGTTGGATAATGGTCTCTAATACCCGCCGTTTGGCTTTGGTGTCAATGCCGATTAAACGTACATACTCGCCTTGATGACTTGCTATACATTCTTCCAAAGCGGAGATGACTTGATTTGTAGAAGTTGCTTCAATTGGCTTGCAACTAGTCCAGGAACCAGTGCGGAAACGACGCTCATCTACGTGTTCCATGCCAATTTTGTAACCACCTGCCAAGAGTTGGCGAATTTGCTCTAGAGTTTCGCCATTGACTTTGCCACTGCTAGAACCGTTACCATTACTACTGTAGCTGCTGTAACTGCTATTACCACGACTAGCTGGCGCTTTAAAGCTGGTAGCTGGTTTTGGATCATCATCGGGACGTTGGATGATGGCTTCTAACACGCGCCGTCTACCTTTATCAATCCCAAATAGTCGGACATACTCGCCGCTATGCTCTTGTAGACAGCCTTCTAATGCTGCGATCGCTTCATCGAGCGATCTTGTTTCGATTGGTTGACAACTAGTCCAAGAACCTGTGCGGAAACGTCTTTGGTCTACATGTTCCGTACCAATTTTATACCCTTGCCCCAATAGATACCGCAACTGATCTATTGTTTCTGCACCCAAGCTATTGCTCGACACTTCACTACTCCTTTCCAACTCTAAAACAGTAATACCATTACCTGTATAAGATTTAGCGTTCTCATCCCGAATGGGTGCTATACATTTAGTATCCGCAGCACAGAGATAACCAGCTCGTAATGCCTGATTAATTCCAACCACATGATGAGCAAATTCTTTATCCTGATCTTGCACATCTGGCAAACGGTCAGCTTGCTGCTGGCTGGTAATTATCGCTCCCGAAGGTACATACTTACCAGAGGGAATCTCTACGTCTTGAATCAAAGCGTGCATCATCACGATGCAACCTGCACCCACCCTGGCATTAAACACCGTAGAGCGAAAGCCAATGAAGGAATTATCACCTACATAAGCTGGCCCGTGAATTAGAGCCATGTGGGTAATGCAAGTGTTTTTACCAATCCATACCGAGTATTTATTTTGGTCATCACCAATTACTCGGCCTTGCTCCAACCCATGAATGACAACACCATCTTGAATATTGGTGTTTTCACCCAGATAAAAAGGTGTGCCTTCATCCGCTCTAATCGTAGTCCCCGGAGCAACGATTACATTTGCACCTATTCGTACATCCCCAATTACATTGGAGAATGAATGTACAAAGGCAGTTTCATGGACTTTGGGTTCAGCTAAATTCCTTGACCACGGGGTTGGGGGTGCCGCCGTGCTGCGGACTGCCATCGCAAGATTCCTCCTGTATTGTCATTTGTCAGTTGTCATTTGTCATTTGTCATTTGTCATTTGTCGAGAGCTAATGACTAATGACTAATGATCAATGACTAAATGACCAATGACTACCGATATTGATCTTTTTTGCTGTAAATGAGGCGATCTTCAACGTGAATGGTATCTATAATCGCCACTACTACTGCATCTAATGGACGTTGTTCATTTCCAAGCACTTGACGAGCAGCACTGCCACGACTGACAAGTACCCACTCATCTACTCCTGCTCCCACACTATCTGCTGCTACCTCATATTGTGGCAGGATGTTTCCGTCTTCATCCACTAATTGTAACAACAGTAGTTTTACACCTCTAAGACTTGGATCTTTTTGGGTGCTAACTACTGTGCCGCGAACTTTGGCAACTTGCATTACAAATTACGGTCTTCTACCAAAAGGACGAATTGCATTCACATTTTCCCGGAATTGCTCTACATCTTCGGTATAACGAATTGGGAGAACGTATTCTAAGTTTTCGTGAGGACGAGCAATGATATGAGTAGACAAAACTTGTCCACCATTGACTCGTTTTACAGATTCAACTCCTGCGGCCACAGAAGCTTGCACTTCCGAAACGTCACCCCGAACAATTACCGTCACCCGACCACTACCGATTTTTTCATAACCTACTAAAGTGACGCGGGCAGCTTTCACCATCGCATCAGCAGCTTCTACGACTGCTGGAAAGCCTAACGTTTCAACCATTCCCACTGCAATTGACATTAGTTTTAATCCCTATTTCAAAGTTTTTAGTCTTGGACAAAAGTGATGCTCAATCAGATAAAGAGCTTTAATTACTTTGTTTAAACAGCTTTTAAGTACGGAATTGTTCGACCGCTTCTGTGTAACGTATCGGCAAGACGTATTCCAGGTTTTCGTGAGGACGAGCAATGATGTGAGTGGATAACACTTCACCACCAAAGACTCTTTTTGCCGCTTCAACTCCAGCTGCTACAGAAGCTTGCACTTCCGATACATCTCCCCTAACTATCACGGTGACGCGAGCGCTACCAATTTTTTCATACCCTACTAAGGTGACACGGGCGGCTTTCACCATCGCATCAGCAGCTTCCACCACTGCTGGAAAGCCCTTCGTTTCAATCATTCCAACTGCAATTGGCATCGCAGAACTCCTACAAAATTAATGCAATCTGTACTGTCGTTTGAATTTTTTGACGGGGAGAGCCTGATCTTATAGCTAAGAAAACACTTCCAAATTAAGCATAGGAAATCTTGGCGTTCCTAGCAATATAAATTACTATAATAGTTTATGATAAGAAAGTTTTAAAAAACTTAACAAAAGTTTATCTAGGCTTCTGAGCAATTAAAGTTTACTGATTCCTTGAGCAGCCACTTATGCTTTATAATTTCTTTATCACATTTACAAAACGACATTCATAACCAAGGCTAATCCTATCGGACGAGGGGTAAGCAGCGGCTGTATGCTTTGCTGTATCTATCTTTAGTTAAATATTGCTAAGTGTAGAAGGACTAGGTGAAACACATATAAATTTTTCAAATATATCGTATAAATTACTTTGGTTAAAGTAGAAATACAAATGTAAAAAGGTCGGTGATATTAAGGCAAGTAAATGCTTTTGCTTATGTAAAGTTATATTTTACTTATATTTAATAGAGTAGCGTTAGGGAAAAGTACTTCTGAAAGTGTAGTTAAAATAATAGTAAAAAAACATCGATATCTTGATAAATTAATTTTATTAAATATAAGATTGTTCGGAATTTTTTAAAAATCAAGGCTGAGTCATCAAGGGAAATTTAAATGGATCAATTTCTATTTTCAACAAGTTGGTTTGTGCCTTTGTATAGCTTATCAGGCGCAATTTTGACATTGCCGTGGGGAATAGGAATAATTAAGCGAACAGGGCCAAGACCTGCGGCATACCTCAACTTGTTGATGACCGTTTTAGCTTTTTTCCATAGCCTGCTTGTATTTAAGAATATCTGGGATAAAGAACCAGTAAACTTACTAATCAATTGGTTCAAAGCAGCAGATTTAGACTTATCTTTTTCCTTGGAACTGTCTCCAGTCAGCATTGGGGCAACAGTTTTAATTACAGGGTTAAGCTTACTGGCACAAGTTTACGCTCTGGGTTACATGGAAAAGGACTGGTCGTTGGCACGTTTTTTTGCGCTGCTGGGATTTTTTGAAGCAGCGCTGAGTGGTCTAGCAATCAGTGATTCTTTGTTTCTCAGCTATGCCCTTTTAGAAGTCCTGACGCTTTCGACTTACTTGCTGGTGGGGTTCTGGTATGCTCAACCACTAGTAGTAACGGCGGCGCGAGATGCGTTTTGGACTAAACGTGTAGGAGACTTGTTGCTGCTGATGGCTGTAGTGACACTTTCTACCTTAGCTGGGAGTTTGAACTTTTCGGATTTATATGAGTGGGCGCAAACAGCTAATTTAAGCCCAATGACATCGACGTTACTAGGGTTGGCGTTAATTGCTGGGCCTGCTGGTAAATGTGCTCAATTTCCACTGCACTTGTGGTTAGATGAAGCAATGGAAGGGCCCAACCCCGCCTCGGTAATGCGGAACTCGCTGGTAGTAGCTGGTGGTGCTTATTTACTGTATAGATTTCAACCATTATTAGCCCTATCGCCAGTTGCCTTGAATGCCTTGGTAGTCATGGGTACAGTGACAGCAATTGGGGCGACATTAGTCTCCATAGCTCAGATTGACATTAAGCGATCGCTATCTCATTCTACCAGTGCATACATGGGGTTAGTGTTTTTGGCGGTGGGGTTACAGCAAGGGGGTGTAGCCTTGATGTTGCTGTTAGCTCATGCGATCGCCAAAGCATTATTATTCATGAGTTCAGGTTCAGTCATCTTGACTACCCAAAGTCAAGACTTAACAGAAATGGGCGGTTTGTGGTCGCGGATGCCAGCCACTACCACAGCCTTTGTGGTCGGTTCAGCCGGGATGGTGACACTGCTACCACTAGGAAGTTTCTGGGCAATGCTAGCGTGGGCTGACGGTTTCGTGAGTATTAGCCCTTGGGTAATTGGGGTTTTACTATTAGTCAATGGTTTGACAGCATTGAATTTGACGAGAGTATTTAGATTAGTCTTCTGGGGTAAACCGCAACAAAAGACCCGTCGCACCCCAGAAGTTGGTTGGCAGATGGCCTTGCCAATGGTGTTTCTGACAGTGCTGACTCTGCTTCTACCTCTGATGCTACAGCAATGGTACTTACTACCAGATTGGGAAAGTATTAATTGGTATGTAGCCTTAGCGTTGTTTGGGTCTACAGTGGTGGGCGTAGGTTTAGGGTGTACAGTTTATCTACACAAAGCTTGGTCCAGATCCAGAATCTTGGCGTGGAGATTTCTGCAAGACCTGTTAGGTTATGATTTTTATATTGACCGAGTTTATCTTGTAACCGTAGTAAGTGTAGTAGCACTGCTATCTAAAATTTCTGCTTGGAGCGATCGCTACTTGGTTGACGGTTTAGTAAACTTGGTTGGGTTTGCGACCATTTTCGGCGGACAAACCTTAAAGTACAGCATTTCTGGGCAATCTCAGGGTTATATGTTGACCATCCTAGCAGTTGTCAGCGTCCTGGGTTTTTTCATCAGTTGGTCATTGGGTTTACTAGATAAATTGCCTTTTTAAGAGTGCTGAGTGCTGAGTTAAGGAGTTAAAAATTTATTATTTTCTCCCTGCTACCCTGCTCCCCTGTTCCCCTTACCTAAAGTCTATGCTTAGTGTTTTAATTCTAGTGCCGTTAATCGGCGCAGCTTTAATTGGTTTTTCGCCTTCTGGCATCAGTGGGAAATTCGCCCGTGGGGTGGCTTTGGTCTTTGCCAGTATCGCTTTCTTGTGGACAATCCTATTAGTAACTCAGTTCCATCCCGGAGAAATTACTCAACAGTTTGCTGAGTCTCTCCCTTGGGTAGATGCTTTAGGGTTGAACTATAACCTTGGGATAGATGGTTTATCTTTGCCGTTGCTGGTTTTAAATGGATTGTTAACTTGTATTGCGATTTACAGCAGCGATGAATCCCTACAGCGTCCTAAATTTTATTACTGTTTGATACTATTATTAAGCACTGGGGTGACAGGAGCCTTTCTAGCACAGGATTTACTGTTATTTTTCCTGTTTTACGAATTGGAACTAATTCCGCTGTATTTGCTGATAGCCATTTGGGGTGGTGCGAAGCGGGGTTATGCAGCGACTAAATTTCTCATTTATACAGCCGTTTCAGGAATCCTGATTTTAGCAAGTTTCCTCGGCATGGTTTGGCTGAGTGGTTCCTCTAACTTTGCACTAGCAACCTTGAACACGACAACTTTACCTCTAGCAACACAGCTATTACTGCTAGCGGGAATTTTGGTAGGTTTTGGGATTAAAATTCCCTTAGTTCCCTTTCATACTTGGTTGCCAGATGCTCACGTTGAAGCTTCCACACCGATTTCCGTGCTATTGGCTGGGGTGCTATTGAAGTTAGGAACTTACGGTTTGCTGCGCTTTGGCATGAACTTGTTACCAGAAGCTTGGAGTTATCTAGCTCCTTGGTTGGCAACTTGGGCAGTAGTAAGTGTGCTGTATGGTTCATCCTGCGCGATCGCCCAAAGTGATATGAAAAAAATGGTAGCATACAGCTCCATTGGACACATGGGTTACGTGCTTTTAGCGGCGGCAGCGGCCACGCCTTTGAGTGTATTGGGTGCTGTGATGCAAATGATTAGCCACGGCTTGATTTCTGCAATGCTGTTTTTGTTGGTAGGGGTTGTGTATAAAAAAGCCGGAAGCCGTGATTTAGCAATTATTCAAGGATTACTGAACCCAGAACGGGGTATGCCAGTAATCGGTAGCTTGATGATTGTCGGAGTTATGGCCAGCGCAGGTATACCGGGAATGCTAGGGTTTATTTCCGAATTTGTAGTTTATCGAGGAAGTTTTCCAGTTTTTCCAGTGCAAACTCTGTTATGTATGCTTGGTACTGGTTTAACAGCAGTTTATTTCCTAATACTCGTCAACCGCGCCTTTTTTGGACGTCTATCTGCATCAGTTACCAACTTACCACGTGTGTATTGGAGCGATCGCATCCCACCTGCAATTTTAGCTATGCTGATTGTGATTTTCGGCATTCAACCTGGTTGGTTAGTGCGCTGGACTGAACCAACAATTACAGCAATGGTGAATACCCAAAACGTAGTATTAGCAGTGTCTTTGGATAAAGCAATGGGGAATGGGGAGTAAGGAATGGGGAGTAGGGAATGGGGAAAAGTTTTCCTAATGCCCAATGCCCAATGCCCAATGCCCAATGCCCCAATCCCTAAACTTTTTGGAGAGATGGCAATGGTAACTATTAAAAAAAAAGCTACTCGCAATCCCTTAGCTGAGTATATTGAACGTCTACAAAAAGGAGATGCATTACTCCCCGATAGTCCTGAGAATGTGCTGGAAGTTGTTGGTATTCTTAAAAGCTATGGGGTAGTTTTAGATGCCTATTCAAAAAATCTTAACTATATTGCCGAGCATCAGTTTTTAGTATTTTTCCCATTTTTTAAATACTTTAATGGACAAGTTTCTTTTCAGAAATTACTCCGTCACTGGTGGCATGACCGAATTAATTTTGAATATGCCGAATACTGCATGAAAGGTATGATGTGGCACGGTGGCGGCGGACTAGATACGTATTTAGATACACAAGAATTTCAAGAAAGAGCGCAAGCCGTTATCGCCGCAAAATTTAAAAATAATCCCTTGATTCTGGGTATTAACCAACTGTTTCCAGATTTCTTAACAGAACAGTTGCGCGTCTCTGCTTACTACACCGGTTTAGGTCAATTCTGGCGAGTCATGGCTGATATGTTCCTCAACTTATCAGACCGCTATGACCAAGGCGAAATTAAATCGATTCCTCAAGTTGTAGACCATATTAAAGCAGGGTTAGTGGCAAATGCATCAAACCCAATTACCTACGCTGTCAAAATTCGAGGTAAGGTCTATGAAATAATTCCTAAAAGCGTTGGTTTGACCTTCTTAGCAGATACAGCAATACCTTATGTAGAAGCAGTATTCTTCCGAGGAACTCCTTTCCACGGTACTGTTTCATACAACGCCCAAGGATATCAAATTCCCCCAGATCAAAGTCGATTTCAATATGGTGCATTGTATGCCGATCCTTTACCCATCGGTGGTGCAGGTATTCCTCCTACCTTGTTGATGCAAGATATGCGTCATTATCTTCCAGAATATTTGCACGAAATTTATCGTTGCAGTCTTCGGGGTGAAGATGATTTGCGAGTCCAAATTTGCATGAGTTTTCAAAAATCAATGTTTTGCGTGACGACAGCAACGATTTTGGGACTGATGCCTTATCCTTTAGATACTAAAGATCCAAATGAGGAAAAAGGTAATCGAGTTTATTTAGAGAAGTGGATGAGTCGGTTACAAACTTCGCGGTTGCTGGATGTGAATAAATGACAGATGATTCGAGCATTACTTACGAGGCATTCAAGCAATTCGAGCGCGACAAATTTTCTCTTGTAGCTCAAGAATACGATCGCGCGATCGCTGTTGTGACTTCTCAGGTAGATGAAGCCATACTGGATGCCGTGGGAGCTAAGTCTGGTATTCGATTGTTAGACGTGGCTTGCGGAACTGGGTGGCTTAGTGCCGCAGCGCTAAAGCGGCAAGCTATAGTCACAGGATTAGACTTTGCAGAGAATATGGTGGCCATTGCCAGAGTGCGATGTCCTCAAGGGTCATTCCATCATGGGGACGCTGAAAACCTAACTTTCGAGTCGGGCCAGTTTGAGGCGGTGGTTTGTAGCTTGGGTATCCTCCATTTCCCAAACCCAGAAAAAGCGATCGCTGAATCCTTTCGCGTACTCAAACCGGGAGGGCGCTACGCTTTCACCTGCTGGACACCGCCAACACGCAATCCATTTATGGCTCTGATATTGGGTTCGGTGCAGACTTATGGCAGCATGGATGTAAACTTACCTTCTGGGCCACCCCTGTTTCGCTTTGGCGACCCTACTGAATGCGAAATGGTTTTGAGCGCCGAGGGATTCACTCAGGTATCTGTCACCGAACTGCCCATCAAGTGGACTTTCTCTACACCTGAAGATGTGATGCCAAAGATTATTGTAAGTTCGGTGCGTCTGGGGTCGATATTGGCAATGCAAAGCGATGAGCAACGGCGTAATATTGAAAACGCAATTATCGAGGAAGCCTCAAAGTATGTTACAGAAAATGGTGTAGAAATTCCCGCTTCTGTGATGCTGGCTGTAGGTTACAAAGCATAAGCTAGAAAAACTTTTTTGAGATTGCTTGAATCCGATGAATTTAGTAATTTTTGAAGTGTTTTTCCATGACAAAATTTATCAGCTTTTGCCCTCTACGCTCTACTTCTTGCTTTTTAATAACAATAAATCCCTGACTCTCAAAAAAAGGTTTAGCTGTAATACTGGCTTCTGTAAATAACTTTTCCACCCCTAAAGAGTTTGCTTTTAATTCAATCTGTTCTAAAATTTTTTTACCAACACCTTTCCTTTGAAAATCATAATGACAATAGAAACGATCGATATGACCATTAGCCTCTAATTCTCCAAAACCAATAATTTTCTTTTGTTCTTCTGCTACATAAGTAAACTTACTTCCTAAACTTTTAATCCAAACTTCAATATCCATATTTGCTGGTGCCCAAGCATCTACTTGTTCTTGTGTGTAATCGTGAATATTCACTTCATGAATAGTGTCGTAGAACAATTTCATAATTTCTTCAGTATCAGCTATTTCGTATATTCTTAATCTCATAAAGAAGATAATTAATCACAAATAACTTTACTATAAATATTAGCCAATTAGGTTACAAACTTCGCGGTTGATAAGCTGTTGTGCTTTTAATTTGCACTTTGAAGCAGAAGAGGGGCTTCAGGTGCAGAGGAGAGGGTTTGCAGGTTTTACCTAAAAGATGATAATGCAACTTGTAGGCGCGACAGCTTAGATGTGAATAAGTAGTTGATTTTTGATCAATATTATGCTTCTGGCTCAATGCCGAGCGATCGCAATTGAGCAGTCAAGCGATCGGCTCTTTCCTCGCCAGTCAACAACAAATTACCTTGCAAATCCCACCAGCGTAGCCAAGGTAATTCCATGTTGTGATATTCTCCTTGCCAGAGACCTAACTCAACTCCTAAAGGATGTATGGGATAATGTCCCCGTTCATTTGCAGTTAATAACTGATATTGTCCACCAATTAATTCATAAACTTCCACACTGGCTTTATTCATTTCATAAATGCCGTAGAAGGGAGGACGAATCACCTGCTCATAAATCCAAAATTTTCCCTTCCAAGGAGTTTTGTCTCGCTCCTCACTACCATCGCCAGAGACAAATTCTAATGCAATTAATGGGGCAATAAACTCTCGCCAGAGTACATAAGACCTGCGCGTTTGCCCATTTAGAGTAGGTGGTACATTCCCTACATAAAACCAGTCGGGAGCTTCTGCGCCTTTTTCTGGGGGGTCAGTTATCCGCCAGTAGATACCGCTATCTTGACCAATACAGTATTGCCCATCAGGATGACGTTTTTGTAATATCGGTTTAATCGAGTCGGTTAGGAGAATGCTTTGAGGATGTTCCTGAAAGTTTTTCCCGCCAGTTCGCACAACGGGGGGAACCCCCGCAAGCGACTGGCTTACAAATGTACCGTCAGACTCAGGAAGTTGTGTATGGTCTGGGAACGGGGTGAGGGCGGTGGATGGATCGGTTGCAGAGGTCATAAGACTACCTTTGCAGGAGTAAGGGTTGTTTTTTAGTTTAGCAGTGGAAGGGGAGATGGGGCGATCGCTTACTACTCGCCAACTAATGCCAGTGCTTGATTGATCACACGGTCAGAAAGATACATTCCTGATGACCGTAAATTCTCTACAATTGGTCGTGCCGTTGTTATTTTGCCACGTTGCTTTGCTGTCAAAACTATACCTAGTGTTCCTCGCACAGGAATCCCCAGTACTGCTGCACATCTACGAGCCGCAAGATCATCCATAATTGCTTCTGTACCAGGGTGTGTATATGCCCAAGTCAAAACAGATGATTCGCCTTTACCTAAATCCCAAGATTGGATAATCTCAGGTGTTGGAGGTGCTTCCACAACTGTTAACCAGTTTGTTTGTGAAAGTGCTGTAACAGTCGGGTCTTCTGTGCCTCTGTGCTGAATTTCAACAGCTACCGTTGATGGAACTAAAACTTCTTCACCCAATAACTGCAACAAATCTAGGAAACTACTTCTAGACAAAAATATGAGAGGTGAAGCATTAATTACAGGTGGTTCAGCCACGTTCTAATTCCCGTTGTAAGTCATCAAAATCAACAATGAAGGCATCGATTTGTTCGCGGGATAGAGCCAAGAGAAAATCTGTTCTATCTAAATCGGCGATATTAGCTGCTTTCTCTTGGGAAATTTCACCGCGTCCATACCAGTGTATCGCCGCAGCCAAACGCAATTCACGGACAAACTCATTAGGTGACAGGCGCAGGGCAGAGAATATTTCTTCGGGTAGCTCTAAGGTGACAGTAGTCATAAAAGTTATGCAGTGTGAAAGCCTATTCTAGACTTCACTTTAGCAATTTTACGCTGTGGGAGAAAAGAGCGTAGGCATAGCGCGTCGTAGACATCGCTCTCTTTCTCAAAGCTAACTTAGGTTGTCAAGATTCAATTGTGTGAAAATTAATACAAATATTTTGGGAGTTGCAAAGATGGCTTGGGCAGCAGGTAATCAATTGCAAGGTGGCAAATATACTATTGAAAAAGAATTGGGAAGGGGGCGGTTTGGTATTACTTATTTGGTAAGAAACAGGAATAGCGATCGCCAAGTCATTAAAACCTTAAATGACGATTTACTAAATTCCCTGAACCAGTTGGAACGCGGACGACTGGAAACAATGTTTTGGCAAGAAGCGGTCAAACTTACTCAATGTAAACACAAACATATTGTGCAGGTTGCAGAACCGTTCAAAGAAGGAGAACACTGGTGTTTAGTAATGGAGTATGTGGATGGTGTGAGTTTAGCTGACCGTCGCCAACAAATACTTTTTGAATCAGAGGCTTTACGCTATATTCAACAAATTGGAGAAGCGCTGATCGAAGTACATAAAAATCGGTTGATTCATCGGGATGTGCATCCAGGAAATATCTTTTTACGAGTACGAGAAGGACAGCCGGAAGCGGTGCTAATAGATTTTGGTTTAGCTCTCGATTTCGACCATATCTTAACCACAAGTAGAACTAAGGAAACTTCTGAAGGATTTACACCGCCTGAGCTTTATGCTCAACATACTAAACCAACTGGAGCATATAGCGATATTTATTCTCTAGCAGCAACTCTCTATGTGCTTTTGACTGGAAAAACACCAGTCAGTGCGCTCAAACGTAAAGCGGACAATGCTCCTTTAGTGGAACCGAAAAAACATAATCCTCAGATTAGCGATCGCACAAACCGCGCAATTTTAACAGGTATGAAGCTAGATCCTAAAGGGCGATCGCAGTCAATGCGAGAATGGCTCGATTCTTTGGGACTGACTGGGGAAACTCCTATACCTGCGTCAATACCCTCTAAACCTAACTCAAATTGGGATAAAAAAATTCAGTTTTGGGGAGTGGTGATAGCGGCGATCGCAGCTTTAGGAGGCTTACTTGCAGGGGTGGGTGCTGTGATGGATAAATTAAAATCCCCTACATCTAATAGTCCATCATCAGTATCTCCTAGTCCGTCATCTAGCAAAACACCGTAGAATTAGCTAAACTCTCATTAAAACGCTGGCATTAAAGTAATTTTTTACTTAGAGGTATTCATGCCCTGGATAGCAGAACAACGATTACATGGTGGCAAATATGTAATTGATAAAGTCCTTGGACAAGGGGGATTTGGGATTACTTATAAGGCATTGCATGTTGAGCTAAACCGGACAGTTGTCATCAAGACACCCAATGAGTATCTCAGCCATGACCCAGAATATGACAAGTATATAGACCGATTTATCCAAGAAGGGCGAACACTAGTATACTTGTCTCAAGACCCTCATCCTCACATTGTGGGAGTGATTGACTTGTTTCAGGAAGGTGCTATCCACTGCTTGGTGATGGATTTTGTACCGGGAGAAAATTTGTTTGAGGCAGTAAAACGTAGAGGGGCGTTACCAGAAGCAGAGATTGTACCCTGTATCCGCCAGATTGGGGAAGCTTTAGTGGTGGTGCATCAGGCAGGTTTAGTACATCGTGATGCTCATCCCGGAAATATCATGTTGCGGAGTAATGGCAAAGCGGTTTTGATTGACTTTGGCATTGCTAAAGAACTCGTGCCTAAAACTTTGAGTTCAAAGGGTATTGCAGGTAATGAGGGATTTGCGCCCTATGAGCAGATGAGCAGAGGTAGTCGAGATCCAACGGTCGATGTTTACTGTCTAGTTGCCACACTCTATTATGGGGTGACAGGTCAACGCCCTACAACTTCTCTGGCTCGCAAGCTAGACAATACTTTCCTGATTCCACCTAAACAAATTAATCCAAGCATCAGCGATCAATTAAATCAAGCAATTCTCAAGGGCATGGCGCTGGAGGCAAAAGACCGCCCTCAGTCGATGCAGGCATGGTTGAATATGCTAGAAGCACCAAAAGCAACGCCTCCACCGTCTGTTGCTTCAGTCCATAAAAAAGAAGTTGTTCGTTCCAAAGCCAAGCTATTAGAGCCAATTCCAAGTAAACCAAGTACTAAATCATCTAGACTTATTCCCTGGGGCTGGTTGATTGGTGTATTATTAAGCTACCTATTGATAGGCTACTTGTTAGCAGTGTCTAACGCTCCGTACATAATTTTGGCTGTGGCTGTGGCTGTGGCTGGGGCTTGGGCTGTGGCTGTGGCTGGGGCT
>NZ_CAXTTT010000048.1:0-52816 GCF_964247315.1 uncultured Nostoc sp. | reverse complement strand
ACGAACTCACCTCTATTTACCACTTTGCCAACATTTAGATGCGTTTGCCCTGGGGGGGTGTGCGGTTTGACCTGGAAATGGACTTTTGGGAAGTAGCTGGAGGTCTGAATGGGATTTGTTATTACAACACCGACTTATTTGATGCACAGACAATCATCCGCATGATCGGGCATTTTCAGACTTTGTTAACGGGAATCCTGGAGAATCCACAGCAGCCACTTACTCATTTACCTCTGCTCACTGCAATACAAACCCATGAGTTGCTATTAGCTGGGCAAGGAAAAAAGACTACTTATCCTACCTCTAAATGTATCCACCACTTGTTTGAACAACAGGTGGAAAAAACTCCAAATGCTATAGCCTTGCAATACTCAGGGCAACAAATTAGCTATCGGGAATTGAACGAACGAGCTAATCAGCTTGCCGATTACCTGCTCATATTGGGTGTGCAACCAGAAGTGCTGGTGGGTATCTATGTCGAACGTTCCATTGAGATGATAGTTGGTTGGCTAGGAATTCTCAAAGCTGGTGGAGCTTACATTCCCATAGACCCAGTTTATCCTCAAGAACGAATAGCTTATATCTTGCAAGATACTCGGTTAACAATACTACTGACGCAACAAAAATTACTTTCAAAGCTTCCAGAACTGAAGGCAAAAGCCATTTGCTTAGATACCGATTGGGAGGAAATTAGCGATCGCAGTGTCTCCAATCCAATGACTGAAGTATCTCCAACTAACTTGGCTTATGTGATTTACACCTCCGGTTCTACAGGATCGCCGAAGGGAGTGGCGATCGCTCATGAATCGTTGGTGAATTTTGCCTCAATAGCAGTTCAGGAATACCGCATCAATCAGCAAGACCGGATTCTTCAGTTTGCTTCAGTTAGTTTTGATACATCTATAGAAGAAGTTTACCCGTGTTTAATCGCAGGTGGAACACTGGTACTGCGGACAGATGCAATGTTGAGTTCTAGCGATCGTTTTTGGCAGCAGTGCCGGGATTGGCAATTAACAGTGTTAAACTTGCCAACAGCCTACTGGCATAATCTAACCGTTGAATTGACACATTCAGACCCGATTATTCCTGAATCTCTCAAACTGGTAATTATTGGTGGTGAGCAGGCAGATCCAGAGAATTTGAGGCGTTGGCAAAGGAGTGTGGCGCACCTGCCCAATCCCCCAGAATTAATCAATACTTACGGACCGACAGAAGCAACCGTCGTGACTACCCTCTGGCGAGCAGCAAACTCAGATGCTGTAACAATGGAGTTACCCGAAGTACCAATTGGAAGACCGATTGACAATACTCAAGTTTATGTTCTAGATTCACATCTGCAATTAGTACCGATTGGTGTCCCTGGAGAACTTCATATTGGTGGTGCAGGTCTGGCGCGGGGTTATCTTAACCGCCCAGACTTAACCCAAGATAAATTTATCCCCAATAATCTATTCAAGAGTCAACAGATAGAAGGAAATCGCCTTTACAAAACAGGAGACTTAGTTCGCTATCGACCTGATGGTAATTTGGAATTTCTTGGTCGGATTGATAACCAAGTGAAAATTCGGGGCTTCCGCATTGAATTGGGAGAAATCGAAGCCGCGTTGAATCAATATCCCTTGGTGCAGGAAAGTATAGTCATTGCCAGAGAAACTGCTCCTAGTGACAAACGCCTTGTGGCTTATTTAGTCGTCAATCTCAAAGGTGAAACCATATCAGGGGAAATGAACCAATGGGAAAACGAACAGATTAGTACTTGGCAAAAAGTCTACGAACAAAATGATAGTCTGTCAGCAGCATCTGATGACTTAACCTTCAATATCATTGGTTGGGACAATAGTTATACTGGCAAACCTATTCCAGCATCAGAAATGCGCGAGTGGGTAAATAACACAGTACACAGAATTCTAGCTTTTTCTCCTCAACGAGTATTGGAAATTGGTTGTGGTACAGGACTGCTGCTATGCCGCATTGCACCCCACTGCGATGAGTATTGGGGAATTGATTATTCTCAACCAGTACTCCAGCATATTGAGCAAATTAAACAAGTGGTTCCGGGTTTAGAACGGGTAAAATTGCTGTACAAGCTTGCTGATGACTTTGAGGAAATTCTCAATCACCAATTTGACACTGTAATTATTAACTCAGTGGTGCAGTATTTCCCCAGTGCAGACTATCTCCTGCGGGTTCTTAAAGGAGCGATGACAGCAATTGGCGATCGCGGCACTATCTTTATCGGTGATGTCCGCAGCTTACCGTTACTGGATGCTTACCACGCCTTAGTTCAGTTATCTAGAGCTTCTAAGGAACTAACTGTTGAGCAATGGCAGCAGAAGGTACATCAAAGTGTGCCAGCAGAAGAGGAATTGGTTATCGCTCCTGCTTTCTTTTTAGCTCTACAGCAACACTTTCCTCAAATAACTCAGGTAGAAATTCAACTCAAGCGTGGTCACTATCACAATGAGCTAACCCAATTCCGTTACGATGTCACACTGCATTTAGGTAAATCAGCATTAACAACTGCAATCTCCTGGTTAGACTGGCAACTAGACAACCTAACTTTAGCAAAGATACATCAAAGGTTGTTGCAGGAGCAGCCAGAAATGTTAGGAATCCGGCATATTCCTAATAGCCGCGTGCAGCACTCAGTACAATTGCGTGAATGGTTACAAAATCCCCCCGCCGTTAAGACAGTAGGACAACTACAACAGCAACTGATGCAATTACCAGCAGCAGGTGTCGATCCTGAGCAGTTTTGGGAACTGAGCGAACAAGTTGCTTATACTATGCACGTAAGTTGGTGGAATGCTAGCCAGGACGGTTGTTATGATGTTGTGTTTTCTCGCAGCGAGGTAACAAAGCCAAATTGGGATACCCAAATCACTTCCAAGCCCTGGAATTACTATACAAACAATCCCCTGCGGGGCAAGTTAGTTCAGAAGCTGGTACCCCAAGTACGCGAATTTATCCAACAGAAACTACCCAATTACATGATGCCCCAGGCATTTTTAATCCTTGATGCCTTGCCACTCACACCTAATGGTAAAGTAGACCGTCGCGCTCTTCCCAGCCCCAACTCAGTTGTGAGAACATCTTCGTTGGAAATGCCACAAACCCAGGCAGAACAACTCATTGCTGATGTTTGGCAAAAAAACCTGCAAATAGAAAAAGTTGCCCTGGATGATAATTTCTTTGACTTGGGTGGAAATTCCTTGCGATTAGTCCAGGTGCGGGAGCAACTGCAAACTATCTTTACTAAAGAATTATCAATAATAGAGATGTTTCAGTATCCAACGGTGAGGGCATTGGGGCAATATTTAAACGGACAGGTATCACCAAAAGCAGATACTGAGAAATTAGCTCCAGAGCGATCGCAAATTCGCAGCAATCAAGTTTCTCGGAACCCACAAAGGAATATCAGACAACAGTATCGATCGCAGAAAAAAGGGTAATTCGATTTTGGATATTTTATCAGAATACGGTTTAATTAAGGCTTAACTCTTTGTCAAATTCAATTTTTTTAACGAACCGCAAAGGACGCAAAGAGCGCAAAGGAAGAGAAGGAAGAAATGCTTAACTGAACTGTATTGGATTTTATCAATCAAAAATTTAAGATTTCAATTTTTTTTTAAATAATTTAAGAGTAGAGATGATGAATTTTTCTCCAGATGAAATTTCAGAATCAGATATCGCCATCATTGCCATGTCTGGGCGTTTTCCAGGTGCGAAAAATATAGATGCATTTTGGGAAAATTTGCGAGATGGTATCGAAACTATTTCTTGGTTATCTGAGCAAGAATTGCTGATGAATGGAGTTCAGCCAGAACTGTTGCAAAACCGCAACTATGTTAGGGCTAGTGCTGTACTTGATGACATTGAGTTATTTGATGCTAATTTCTTTGGCATTAATCCGAAAGAGGCTGAAATACTTGATCCGCAACAACGCCTTTTTTTGGAATGTGCTTGGGAAACTGTAGAACAAGCTGGTTATAACCCTCAAACTTACACTGGGTCAATCGGAGTTTATGCTGGACTGATTGAGAGCCGTTATCTACTCAAAAATCTTTACCCCAATCAGGAACTCAACCAGTCAGTCAGTACTTATCAATTATCACTGGCAAATGAAAAAGATTTTCTGCCAACTAGGGTAGCCTACAAACTAAATCTTACCGGGCCCGCAGTCAATATTCAAACGGCTTGTTCAACTTCGTTAGTTGCAGTTCACGTGGCTTGCCAAAGCTTGGTTAATGGCGAGTGTGACATGGCTTTAGCTGGTGGTGTTGCGATCGCCGTTCCCCAGAAGATAGGTTATTTATATCAAGAGGAGATGATTGCATCCCCTGATGGTCACTGTCGCGCTTTTGATGCCAAAGCACAAGGAACTTTTCGGGGCAATGGTGTGGGTATTGTCATGCTGAAGCGTGCAAAAGATGCGATCGCTGATAGAGATTATATTCACGCCATCATTAAAGGTTCTGCCATTAATAACGATGGCACGAACAAGATCGGGTTTACAGCTCCTAGTGTTAAAGGTCAAGCAGATGTCATTGCTGAGGCGCAGGCGATCGCTGGTATAGATGTAGAAACCATCACCTATGTGGAAACTCATGGTACAGGTACAACCTTGGGCGATCCGATTGAAATCGCTGCTTTGACTCAAGCTTTTCGCCAAAATAGCCAGCGAAAAGGTTTTTGTGCGTTCGCGAAGCGTGCACATTGTGCAATCGGTTCCCTGAAAACAAATATGGGACATCTAGATACCGCAGCTGGTGTCGCAGGTTTAATCAAGACAGTTTTGGCGCTGAAGCATCAACAAATCCCTCCAAGTTTAAACTTTGAGACTCCCAATCCGAAAATTGATTTTGCCAACACTCCCTTCTATGTCAACACTCAGTTGGCTGAATGGAAAACTGATGGAATTAAGCGACGAGCTGGAGTTAGTTCTTTTGGCATTGGCGGAACAAACGCCCATGTTGTACTGGAAGAAGCGCCTATTTTAGAAAGCAGTTCACCAGAAACAAGACCAATACAGTTATTAGTCCTATCTGCGAAAACAAGTTCTGCCTTAGAAACAGCAACCAACAATCTCAACGCTTACCTGAAGCAACATCCTGAATTAAATTTAGCTGATGTGGCGTATACCCTAAGTATCGGTCGTCAAGCTTTTGAACATCGGCGGATTTTGGTGCGTTCCGAATCAGAACAGGTTTTTACAGGTCAGGCAAAATCTTCGTCACCTTCAGTTATTTTCATGTTTTCTGGTCAAGGTTCCCAATATGTGAACATGGCACGCGAAATCTATGAAACTGAAACCATTTTTCGTGAACAAGTTGATTACTGTGCAGAATTACTCCAACCAGAATTAGGGCTGAATTTACGTGATATTCTTTACCCCAGTCCTGAACAAACAAAAGCAGCCGCAGAGCAACTCCAACAAACAGCGATCGCCCAACCAGCCATCTTTACTATTGAGTACGCCCTAGCAAAACTCTGGGAATCCTGGGGAGTCAGTCCTCAAGGTTTCATTGGTCACAGTATTGGTGAATACGTCGCCGCTTGTTTAGCCGGGGTTTTCTCCCTTGAAGATGCCTTGTCTCTGGTAGCCATACGTGGACGCATGATGCAGCAACTACCCCCTGGAGCGATGCTGTCTGTGCCTCTATCTGCGACAGAAATTGAACCTTTCTTGAGCAGAGAAATTTGTTTAGCTGCTATTAACGAACCATCCCGTTGTGTAGTTTCCGGCACCAAGTCAGCAGTTACCGCCTTAGAAAATAAGTTGCTATCTCAAGGAATTGAATCTCGTTACTTGCACACTTCCCATGCATTCCATTCTCAGATGATGGAACCGATTTTGGAATTGTTTGCTAAAGCTGTGCAAAAAGTCACTTTAAATATGCCATGCATCCCCTATATTTCTAACCTCACAGGTACATGGATTACAGCAGAGCAGGCAACTAACCCCCACTATTGGAGTCAACATCTACGCTCTCCCGTGCAATTTTCCCGTGGGATTGATTTATTGTTGAAATCTGACCACCTGCTGCTAGAAGTGGGGCCGGGAAGGACATTAAGCACCTTTACCAAAAGGCATCTCAGTACAGCAGTATCTCAAGTTGTGCTAACATCTCTGCGTCATCTTCAAGAAGTCCGCTCAGATATGGATTTCTTGTTAACTACTTTAGGGCAACTGTGGTTAACGGGAGTTGAGATAGATTGGTTTGGTTTTTACGCAAACCAAAACTGCCATCGCTTGCCATTGCCAACCTATCCTTTCGAGCGCCAGCGTTATTGGATTGAGGCAATTACAAACAATCAAAACCATTTGCAGCCAATAACAACTATCCAAACACTTGATGAATCCTTATCGGCGAAAAAAACAGATATTGCCGACTGGTTTTATATTCCATCTTGGAAACGTTCTATTTTGCCTATATCAACAAAACAGGTAACAAAATGTTGGTTGTTTTTTGCTGATGAATCCGGTTTTGGAGAACAACTAGCTAACAGACTTGCAGAAACTGGGCAAAAAGTGATAATTGTCAAGCCTGGGGAATCCTTTCTTAAAAAAGGTGATGGAATTTATACCCTTAATCCTCAACAGCGCGATGATTACGATCGCCTTTTGATTGAACTTCAAGCTTTACAATTCATTCCTAACCAAGTGGTTCATTGTTGGAGTGTTGGAGAAACGCCTGTTACTGAATATCCTTTATGGGTGGAAGAAGCGCAAAATTCAGGTTTTATAGTCTGCTATATCTTGCTCAAGCATTAGGGCAAATAAACTTTACTGACGATTGCCAACTTACGGTTATTTCCAATAATATGTGGGAAATCGCCTCGGAAGGATGGTTATCTCCAGAAAAAGCTACCCTGATGGGGCCGATTAACGTTATTCCCCAGGAATACCCAAATATCAGTTGTCGTAGTATTGACATTGTACTACCGCCTGCACCTTGGCAAAAAGCTAAACTCCTCGATCAACTGTTAAAAGAATTACAGGCTGAGTCAGAAGATCGGGTAATTGCTTATCGGGGAAATTATCGTTGGATACGTACCTTTGAATCTGTTCCCTTGGAAACGCCTCAAGCCAGCACATTACCTTTAAAAACAGGCGGTGTCTATTTAATTACTGGTGGTATGGGTGGTATTGGCTTGTCCCTAGCTGAATACTTAGCCAAAACAGTACAAGCAAAACTAATTCTGATTGCACGTTCTGATTTTCCTGTCCGTTCTGAGTGGGAACAATGGCTGTTAACTCACCATGAGCAAGATGCTACCAGCCGAAAAATTCAAAAAATCCAAGAGATGGAAGTACTAGGGGCTGAGGTTTTGGTAATTACTGCTGATGTGGCGAATCAGGAACAGATGCACAAGGCGATCGCAAATTCCTTAACCCACTTTGGTGATATTCATGGTGCAATCCATGCTGCTGGTGTTCCGGGTGGGGGAATAATTCAACTTAAAAACCGATCGATGACGGAAGAGATTTTTGCACCGAAAATCAAAGGTACTCTTGTTTTAGATCGAGTGCTTCAGGATATCAAGTTAGATTGGCTGATTCTGTGTTCATCACTCAACTCTGTTCAAGCACTATTTGGACAAGTAGACTATTGTGCTGCCAATGCTTTTCTAGATGCCTTCGCTCACTATAAAACTAACCAAGGCACAAACACAATTGCCATTAACTGGGATGCTTGGCAGGAAGTGGGTATGGCAGCTAAGGCAGTGTCCCATACAGAGGATACCTCTGCTGCTGGTTCCACCACAAATGGCTTGAAGAACTTGTTACAAGGCAATGTGCAAAAATGGTTGTTACCTAGCGAAGGGGTTGATGTTTTTAGGCGAATTCTTAGTTATGGGCTGACTCAGGTGTTGGTTTCAACTGTCAATTTAGAAACATCAATTAAGCAGGAAAATAAATTTTCCCAAACAGTTGCTTTTCAAAATGATGCTACATCAGAAAAGACCAATGCGGGCGCTTATCCACGTCCTCAACTCAGCAATCCTTATGTTGCACCTCGTAATCCTTTAGAAGAAGCGATCGCTCAAGTATGGCAACAATTTTTAGGTATTGCAGCAGTTGGTGTAGGCGATCGCTTCCTAGATTTGGGGGGAGATTCCTTACTAGGAACACAAATTATTGCCCAACTCAGGGAACGTCTAGCAGTCAAATTGTCTTTGGCGAGTTTATTTGAAACCCCAACAGTAGCAGAGATGGCTGCTAGTTTAGTTAATAAAATTGGTAGAGATAAACACTTAATGAAAAATCCGGTTTTAGAGTCTAGCGATCGCGAGGAATTCATTTTATAAATTCTAACTTCTGACTCACAACCTTCGACTCTCGAATTCTTACCAATGAAAAATACTCAAGAATTTTTAACACACCTCAAACGTTTAGATATCTATATTTCTTTAGCAGATGGACATCTGCATTGTAATGCTCCCAAGGGAGCGCTGACACCAGAAATTAAAACAGAACTAGCTAACCACAAAGCAGATATTGTAGCTTGGTTGCAGCAAAATCAAATCCAACCGCTTCGTCCGGTTAAGCGAACAGAAAATCTACCTCTTTCCTCTGCTCAAGCTAGACTCTGGTTTCTAGAACAACTTGATGCAGGTAACACTACCTATAGTTTACCCAATCCTTATCAATTAACTGGTGAATTAAATATCACAGTGTTAGAGCAAGCAATTACTGAACTATTGCGGCGACACGAAGTTCTCAGAACTAACTTGCAAGCGGTGAATGGCGCACCAGTCCAAGTTATTCACTCTCCCCAAAAAGTAACACTACCAATTATTAACTTAGAAGGTTTAACTGCTGATGAACAAGCTATTGAAGTTAAGTTTCTCAGCAATAAAGATGCTAGTAAACCATTTGACTTAGCACACGATTCTTTGTTACGTCTCACCTTAGTACGTCTGAATGCCCAAACTCATATACTCCTGCTAAATATGCATCACATTATTTTTGATGCTTGGTCTATGGGGATCTTAATGCAAGAGTTATCTGTACTGTATGGTGCTTATTTGCAAAAACTGCCATCTCCTTTACCAAAGTTACCACTTCAATATATTGACTTTGCAGTTTGGGAAAGCCAGTCAGGGCAAACGCATCTAAATTACTCTTGATCACAACCAAGGTTAAGAACCAACGAAAAAATCAGCATTTATCGTTTGGTTTAGTTTCCCAAGCTCAAAGTGATCGCTTCAACCTGTGTCAATAAGCAACAATTAATGCGACTATTTGGGAGCTTATTGAAAATACAATCCTTTTGTTGACATGATGCGGCCGCCCTGGAAAGCCAGTGGCTTAAGAGTGAAAGATTTGAAGAAGAACTGAACTATTGGCGGCAAAAGCTAGCGGGAATTATACCAGAACTAACTTTGCCTATAGCGCGTTCAGCTTTGCTGCTGCCCCCTTTAGTTAACTTTACATCTGTAGCCATCAAAGAATATGGTATTCATCAGCAAGACCGGATTTTGCAGTTTGCTTCTATCAGTTTTGATACTGCTGCTGAAGAAATCTATCCCTGTCTAACTACTGGTGCAACTTTAGTATTGCGGACAGAAGATTTGTTAAGCTCTAGTCATCAATTTTGGCAATGTTGTCAAGATTGGCAATTAACAGTGCTAGACTTGCCAACAGCTTACTGGCATTACTTAACTGCTGACTTGCAAGCATCTGATTCCAGAATTCCCTCATGTTTGCGATTAGTGATTATTGGTGGAGAGCAAGCACTAACAGAGAATTTGAAAAGATGGTATCTGAGTTTAAAAAGCTCAAAAAACCCACCATTATTAGTCAATACTTATGGCCCTACAGAAGCCACCATTATCACTACCATTTATACTTTCCCAGACTCCACAGTAGAACCAGCACACTGGGAAGTCCCGATTGGGCGACCGATTGGGAATACTCAAGTTTATGTCCTAGATAAATATCTGCAATCTGTTCCGATTGGTATTCCTGGGGAATTGCATATTGCTGGTGTCTGTTTGGCTAAAGGCTACCTCAACCGTCCTGATTTAACCCAAGAAAAATTTATCTCCAATCCTTTCTCAAATAGCACCCAAGATGCCAAACTTTACAAAACTGGTGACTTAGTACGCTATCGATTAGATGGAAATTTAGAATTTATTGGTCGGATTGACAAACAGGTAAAAATTCGCGGTTTCCGAATTGAATTAGGAGAAATTGAAGCTGCGATCGCTCAACATCCTTTAATCTGCATGACGGCTGTTACTCTTCAAGAAGATCAGCCAGGAGACAAGCGCCTCATAGCTTATATTACTGCTGATGAAAATTTATCACCTAGCAGTATAGATGAATTTCTTCGCCAAAAGCTACCAAACTACATGATACCTACAACATGGATTAAACTAGATTCTTTACCTCTAACTTCTAACGGAAAAGTAGATTATCGCGCTCTCCCTAAACAAACAAAAAATATTAGTCAGGATAACGGTTTTGTCGCTCCCCGTAACGAACTAGAACGACAGATAGCACAAATTTGGGCAGAAGTGCTAAATGTGCCTGTGGTCGGGATTAAAAACAATTTTTTGGAACTAGGTGGTCATTCCCTTTTAGCCTTCGCTTTGATGAATAAAATTCAACAAAAATTCGGCAAAAATTTACCATCAAGGTTTATCCAGAGCCGGTATTCAATCTTTCTTTGCCTATAAAGATGAGATTGAGGGAGTGTTTCGGGAAAAAGCTAATGATTTGAAAAATACGGTAGAGATTGTCCAAAGAAACAATCAGTTTGTCGATTTAGCGAACTCAATTACAACACGAGTTGCCTTGAATTTCGTTGCCAATCCCTCAATTGCTGCTCTTAAACATGAAGCCTGTTATCAGAATGCTTCTTTACTCAACTTTCACACAATTCATGATGATTATTTTTCCTATCTTATGCTTCCCTCATTGACGAGAGATAAACCTGGCGTCTGTACGCTACATGATATGTGGAGTTTCACGGGACACTGTGCCTACAGTTACGACTGTTCAAAATGGCAAACTGGTTGTGGAAAATGTCCTTATCCGAATGCGTTACCTGCGATTGAACGAGATGCCACATCTCTAGAGTGGAAGTTAAAGAATTGGGCATATCAACACTCCAACTTAACGATTGTGGCTCCTAGTCGCTGGGTGGCTGAATGCGCTAAACAGAGTATGCTCAACTGTTTCCCCATTCATCACATTCCCTACGGAATTGATACAGTAGCCTATCAACCACTCGATCAACAGCAGTGTCAATCTGAACTGGGAATTCCCCAGCATAAAAAAGTTCTCATATTTGGAGCACAAGACTTGACCAATCGGCGTAAAGGTAGCGATCTATTGCTCAAAGCCCTTTCTCGCATACCTAAATCACTCAAAGCTGAAATCGTGTTGCTGACTTTTGGGGATGAAGCGAAGGCAATCTCAAATTTCGCAGAAATAGAAGTACTGCACCTTGGCTATATCAGCAGCGATCGCCTGAAAGCGGTTGCCTATTCTGCCGCCGATTTATTTCTGTTTCCAACCCGTGCTGATGTTTGCGGGTTAGTCGGTCTGGAGGCAGCAGCTTGTTGTACGCCGACAGTTGCTTTCAATGTTGGCGGCGTCCCAGATTATGTCCGTCCTGGTATCACTGGCTATTTAGCAAAACCTGAAGATACTGATGATTTCTGTAATGGGATTGTCCAACTATTAGAAGACGTTAATTTACGCGATCGGATGAGTCAAAATTGCCGCAAGGTTGCGGTTGAAGAGTACTCGTTAGAGGTGCAAGCCCAACGGTACATTCAGTTGTACCAGCAAATTCTTAACCTATAGGAGTAGAAATAACCAAACTAGCACTTTACCATATTAACTTTGCCGGGTAAACTCATTTTTATACTCATTCTCTTTTCTTTTTCTCTGCAAGCTAATTAAAAATTTATACATTTATTCATAGGTTAGTGTTTTGGTGGATTGGTAGCTTTTGAAATGGCTCAATTGTTGTGATCGCAAAATCAAAAAACTGCCTTTTTACTAAAAATTGAACACTCTAAATACAGAATAACCAAATATGTTCAATAACAACAGCACAACTCAATCTATCTTCTATCCACGATTTCGAGATTCAGAACCATTAGTTGCATCAAAATATTATACTGAAAAGTATAACTGTGACTTGGCAATACCTAGTTATATCGGAATAGGAAGTTGTATATGTTATACACCATTAATTGAAGCATTATCTTTAAACAAAGGACGACTCATAAAATTATTGACTGCTCCTTTAAACTACAATGAAAAGGCTCAAGAAAAAGGCTATTCAATCTGGGATAACAACCCATATATTGAGACAATTATTAATGCCGATGAGATAGACCCGAACATCATGGTAGAACTGACCATCGAGTCAGATAATTTTTGTCAAAGCCGTCATATCATAGAAAATATCTGTTTTGCTCATGGATTGCGTCCTCGTCAATTAAGGGGTTCTTTGTTTTTATCTCACGAAGAAATGCAGTGGGGATTAAAGACCCTTGCTCACCTCAAACGTCCCGTTGTTTGTATCTGTCCTTATGGAACTTCATCGAGTACTAAAGACTCACCTTGGCACTTAGATAATTGGCTGGAATTAGTCGATTTATTGAAAAATCAAGTAAGTTTTTTACATATTGGCAATAATGACTTTGAGCAAAAGACGTTTTCTATCTTTACACCAAAAACAACCATTAGACAAGCAATGGCTCTGATTTGGGCAAGTGACTTATATGTAGGATTTGATACTGGCCCTTCTCATATTGCCACTGCATTTCAGAAACCAACACTGGTTTTATGGGATGCTGTGAGAAAAGCTTCTTTAGAAGAAGAGAAACAGGAAGGATTTAGTATTGCTCATCTGCGTCGATGGTCTTATCCTCAAAATCAGAATTTAGTTATTCTTGGTGAGAAAAAGAACGAAGTCCTTGAAGACTGCTTGGAATTCATTCTTGAACAACTCAACTCCTTTAATCGACTCAGTAAACTAATCACAAATTGATAAAACTAAGTACAACATTTTATTAATTCGTAGCGAATTCTCTGCGCTCCTTTGCGTTTCCCTTTGCGAACCTTTGCGTTTAAATTTCAACCCTCAATTCGCCACGATTTTACGCAAAGCTGGAAAAATTGAGTAGCTGGCGTTGAGTAGCAGTGCCACGATCAACAGGCTTCTTGGACGGAAACTTGGAACGAGTTTTTTTAACTAATCGAGGATTGCTCCTGTGTTGTCGAGGTGGAATTTTTTCATCTAAAATCTCCATAAACAACCATCAGCAAAAAAAGGGAGTTCTCAATTTACTTGTTTTTGGCCTTAACTGAAAAGTATTGATATCTAAATAGCTATTTAACTATTAAAAATAAGTATTGCCAAAAATTTACAAATAGTGAGCGACTACTTTTAGATAAAGTCAACAATTACGAAGAAATATTTCGTTTTTTATATCGATTTGTGTCAGATAGACGATAAAATGCCCACTGGGCAAGCGTTTTCTGATAAAAAACACATATTGTGTAAATATCACAAGTTACCTGTGGCTAATGATGCCGCTAGGAACTTCCTTCAGAGAACACGCATCAAAGGAGCCGAAGAAGCATGTTCACACACGTCAAGTCCACCATTAGACACATTGCGCCTGATAACTTACGCGGACGTAGTTTAATCAAGGTGGTCTATGTCGTGCTTGAGTCCCAGTACCAGAGTGCTTTGTCGCAAGCAGTTCGCACAATTAACGCGAACAATCCCAACTTGGCGATTG
Organism: uncultured Nostoc sp.; assembly: GCF_964247315.1. GTDB lineage: Bacteria > Cyanobacteriota > Cyanobacteriia > Cyanobacteriales > Nostocaceae > Nostoc. The sequence continues at coordinate 39,037 of NZ_CAXTTT010000048.1, read as the reverse complement.
AAATCAGCGGGTACTTGATTGAGGAACTCCGCGACCCAGAGAATTACGAAGAGTTCAAACGAGAAATTGAGAGCGCGAATATCTTCATCGCTTCCCTCATTTTCATCGAAGACTTAGCACAGAAAGTAGTAGCAGCAGTAGAACCACACCGCGATCGCTTGGACGTTTCCGTTGTCTTTCCCTCGATGCCAGAAGTCATGCGCCTAAGTAAAATGGGCAGCTTTTCCCTGGCACAGTTGGGTCAGTCAAAAAGTGCGATCGCCCAATTCATGCGGAAACGCAAAGAAAAATCCGGTGCGGGATTCCAAGATGGAATGCTGAAGCTTTTGCGAACCCTGCCGCAAGTGCTGAAATTTTTACCGATGGACAAGGCACAGGATGCCCGAAATTTCATGCTCAGTTTTCAGTATTGGCTAGGTGGTTCTCCAGAAAATCTGGAAAACTTCTTGCTGATGCTAGCTGATAAATATGTATTTAAAGGTTTAGAAAAACAGAATTTTGCACCTTCTACATACGAACAGCCGGTGGTTTATCCCGATCTAGGGATTTGGCACCCTTTGGCTGGCAGTATGTTTGAAGATGTCAGAGAGTACCTGAATTGGTATACAGCTCGTAAGGATATTTCTAGCGATCTAAAAGATCCCCTAGCTCCTTGTGTCGGGTTAGTATTGCAACGCACTCACCTAGTTACAGGGGATGATGCCCATTATGTAGCAATGGTGCAGGAGTTGGAAGCACTAGGCGCACGGGTACTACCTGTGTTTGCTGGTGGTTTGGACTTCTCCAAGCCTGTAGATGCATACTTTTATGAACCAAATACCAACATCCAGTTGGTAGATGCAGTGATATCGCTGACTGGTTTTGCTTTAGTGGGTGGCCCAGCCAGACAAGATCATCCCAAGGCAATCGAGTCACTCAAACGCTTAAACCGTCCTTACATGGTGGCGTTACCCTTAGTATTCCAAACCACAGAAGAGTGGATGGATAGCGATTTAGGGTTACATCCCATTCAAGTAGCTTTGCAAATTGCAATTCCTGAATTGGATGGGGCAATTGAGCCGATAATTTTATCCGGTAGGGATGGGACTACCGGCAAAGCGATCGCCCTGCGCGATCGGGTTGAAGCTGTAGCCGAACGCGCCTTAAAATGGGCAAATCTACGCCGCAAGCCGAAGCTTGATAAAAAAGTCGCGATTACCGTTTTCAGCTTTCCGCCAGATAAAGGCAACGTGGGAACCGCCGCCTATTTGGATGTATTCGGCTCCATCTATGAGGTAATGAAAGCCCTCAAAAATAACGGTTACGACTTACCAGAACTGCCAGAATCAGCCGAAGCGTTGATGCAAGAAGTCATCCATGACGCACAGGCGCAGTACAACAGCCCAGAACTGAACATTGCTTACAAAATGTCGGTTCCTGAGTATGAGGCGCTGACACCTTACTCTCACCGCCTAGAAGAAAACTGGGGCCCGCCTCCCGGACATCTCAACAGCGACGGGCAAAACTTGCTGATTTACGGTAAACAATTCGGTAACGTCTTCATCGGTGTCCAACCTACATTTGGTTACGAAGGCGATCCAATGCGGTTGTTGTTCTCTCGTTCAGCTAGTCCTCACCACGGTTTTGCTGCCTACTACACTTACCTAGAGCAAGTTTGGAAAGCTGATGCTGTACTGCACTTTGGTACACACGGTTCCTTGGAATTCATGCCAGGTAAACAGATGGGGATGTCTGGCGACTGTTATCCAGATAACTTGATTGGCTCAATTCCCAACTTGTATTACTACGCAGCTAATAATCCGAGTGAGGCGACAATTGCCAAACGTCGGAGTTATGCCGAAACAATTTCTTACTTGACACCGCCGGCAGAAAATGCTGGGTTGTATAAAGGTTTGAAAGAACTCAGCGAATTAATTGCTTCTTACCAAACCTTGAAAGATAGTGGACGCGGCATTCCCATTGTCAATAGCATCATGGATAAATGCCGGATCGTGAATCTGGATAAGGATATCAATCTTCCAGATACCGATGCCAGAGACATGAGTGCCGACGATCGCGATAATATTGTTGGCAACGTCTACCGCAAGTTGATGGAAATCGAGTCTAGGTTGTTGCCTTGTGGTTTGCACGTCATTGGTAAACCACCAAGTGCAGAAGAAGCGATCGCAACTCTCGTCAATATTGCCAGCTTGGATCGTCAAGAAGAAGAACTTCAAGGCTTACCGGGAATTATCGCTAACAGCATTGGGCGTAACATTGACGATATTTACCAAAATAATGACCGAGGTATTTTAGCAGATGTCCAGTTATTGCAAGATATCACCTTGGCAACCCGTGCAGCAGTTACTGCCCTTGTGCAAGAGCAAATCGATGCGGAAGGACGAGTTTCTTTCGTTTCCCGATTGAATTTCTTCAACATGGGCAAAAAAGAGCCTTGGGTAGAAGCATTGCATAAAGCAGGTTATCCCAAAGTTGACACAGCTACACTCAAACCCTTATTTGAGTATTTGGAATTCTGTCTGCAACAAGTTTGTGCCGACAACGAACTAGGAGCATTACTCAGAGGTTTAGAAGGCGAGTACATCCTACCTGGCCCTGGTGGTGATCCCATCCGCAACCCGGATGTCTTGCCCACGGGTAAGAATATCCATGCTCTAGATCCCCAATCAATCCCAACAACAGCAGCAGTACAATCAGCCAAAATCGTCGTAGATAGGCTTTTGGTGCGTAACAAGTCTGAAAACGATGGAAAATGGCCCGAAACCATCGCCTGCGTCCTTTGGGGAACCGATAACATCAAAACTTACGGCGAATCCCTGGCACAAATTATGTGGATGGTGGGCGTGCGTCCAGTTCCTGATGCCTTGGGACGGGTGAACAAGTTGGAATTGATATCTTTAGAAGAGTTGGGACGCCCCAGAATTGATGTAGTAATCAACTGTTCTGGTGTATTCCGCGACTTGTTCATCAACCAAATGAACCTGCTAGACCAAGGCGTGAAAATGGCAGCTGAGGCAGATGAACCCTTAGAAATGAACTTTGTTCGCAAACACGCTTTGCAACAAGCTGAGGAAATGGGGGTTAATCTGCGTCAAGCAGCGACGCGCGTCTTCTCCAACGCTTCTGGTTCTTACTCGTCAAATATCAACTTGGCAGTAGAAAACAGCACTTGGGATAGCGAAGCCGAGTTGCAGGAAATGTATCTCAATCGCAAATCTTTCGCCTTCAATTCCGATAACCCCGGAATCATGGATGAATCTCGGCAGATTTTTGAAAGCACATTGAAAACTGCTGATGCAACTTTCCAAAATTTGGATTCTTCCGAGATTAGCTTAACGGATGTTTCTCATTACTTTGATTCCGATCCCACAAAGCTTGTGGCAAATCTGCGGGGTGATGGTAAAAAACCAGCATCTTATATTGCAGATACAACCACAGCTAATGCTCAAGTGCGGACATTAACAGAAACCGTGCGCTTAGATGCGCGTACTAAATTGTTAAATCCCAAATGGTATGAGGGAATGCTGAATCACGGTTATGAAGGTGTGCGCGAACTCTCCAAGCGATTGGTAAACACAATGGGTTGGAGTGCAACAGCCGGCGCTGTCGATAACTGGATTTACGAGGATACTAACGAAACCTTCATCAAAGATGAAGAAATGCAGAAACGATTAATGAACCTGAATCCCCATTCTTTCCGCAAGGTTGTATCAACTTTGTTGGAAGTGAATGGACGCGGTTATTGGGAGACTAGCGAGGATAATTTAGATCGCCTACGCGAGTTGTACCAAGAAGTTGAAGACCGGATTGAAGGGATAGAGTAGGTTTACATGGGCAGGCGTTATGCCTGCCTTAACAATGAGATAAGGTTAACAAATGAAATATAAATGATTCAAACATTTCAAAATAAAGCATTAGAAAATTTGTTTAGAGAAAACTTTAATAAAGGAGTTCCTGCAAACTTAGAAAAGAAAATTAGAATCAGACTTGAAGTTATAGATTCAGCGTTAATTATAGAAGATATTAGATTACCGGGTTATGATTTGCATGAATTAAAAGGAGACAAAAAAGGAACTTGGTCAATAAAAATATCAGCAAACTGGCGTATAACTTTTACATTTGAAAATGGTGATGCTTATGATGTCAATCTTGAAGATTATCATTAACTCCTGTGTTAATATGATATTGATTGGCTAGACAATGCTAAGTAAAGTTGAGCAAATTCTTAAATAAAAAGTATTAATTATGGATAATTGGCAAGATATTACTGATAATAGATTAGTAAGACCAATACATCCTGGCGAAGTAATTGCAGATATTTTAGATGATTTAGATATTAATACCGCAAAGTTTGCAGAAATTTTAGGAGTATCTAATCAAACAATCCAAGAAATTATTAATGGTCAAAGACCAATTACAGTAGATATAGCAATACGTCTTGGTAAAGCTTTAGGAAATGGGCCAAGACTTTGGCTTAATCTTCAGCAAAAAGTTGAGCTTTGGGATGCTTTGCAAAGCCATAAAGAAGAATATGAGCAAGTCATGACATTGGTTTAGAAGAAATTGTGAAGAATCTTAGATGGCCGACGTGATTTGTACCAAGAGGTTAAAGACCGGATTGAAGGAATAGAATAGTCCTTATAGGGCAAGCAAAATGCCTACCTTAACATTTCATATCAAGTCCGGCTAATTAGTTATGATTTCCGAATCTATGCAGAAACCCAAAAACCCTTCCCCTCTGCCCCTCTGCCACCCTGCTCCTCTGCTGCCTTAATGATAAGTCTTTAACCGGACATGATATCAATCTAAATTGATAAAAATTTATAATCTAATTGAATAAATATAAATGCTCAAACAAACTATTGAAAAATTATTATATGAATATCCAATAGTAAACCAAGAAAAATTCAAAAACCATAATTTCCCAAGATATTTAAAAAATGATGTTCCAAAGTTGTTAGATAATTCTCTAAACCTGCCTGAAATATATAGTATACAAGCTTCAGCAGGAAATGGATCATGGGCAAATATCCCTTGGATAGCTGTTTTTAATAAGCTGGTCACAGAAAGTGTGAGATTTGGATTTTTCCTTGTCTATTTGTTTCAGGCAGATTGTTCTGGTGTTTATCTATCTTTGAATCAAGGTACAGCATCTTTGAAAAAAAGTTATGGACTTGGAGGTGCAAAAGATATATTACAAGAAAGAGCAAAAACTTTTAGGAAAATTATATCGACCGACATAATAAATATTCTGAAAATATTGATCTTAAGCTTGAAGCAATTCCCAAAGAAACTACCGCTCGAAGATTAGGTCAAGCATACCATTCTGGTAATATACTAGCTGTTTATTATCCAAAAACAAGTTTGCCAGACTCAGATAAACTAGTCAAAGATTTATTATTTTTTATCAAAATTTATGAAGAATTAATCGAAAACCAACCTTTAGATACTCAGGATATTGAATTAGATTCTGAAAAAGTTTGGTTTGAAGATTTAACAAAGTATAAAATCCATAAAAGAGTAGAAATAAATCAAGCTTTGTGTAATAGAGCTAAAGAAATACATGGATATATATGCAAAGCTTGCGGTTTTGATTTTGAGATGAAATATGGCAATATAGGTAAGAATTACATAGAAGCTCATCATCTAGTACCGATTGCAACTCTAGAAAAAACGAAAGTTCAGCTAAACCCTTCAACTGACTTTACTGTTTTATGTTCTAATTGTCACCGTATAATACACAGAATAAAACCTATACCAACACTAGAAGAGTTTAAAGATATAATCAAAATTGATTAGTCAAGGCAGAAATTGAATCAGATCGTCCAACTCCTAAACTGAAACAGCGTTTAATACCTGCTTGATTGATAATACTAAGGCGATCACACACTGTTACACAACAGACAATTGCCTTGTTTTTGAGATTTTCTGCAAAGCGATCGCGCTAATCTTCCACACAAGCGATCGCTTTGTATCATGCCATCATAAAATAAGTAGCTTCTTGGCTTTATACTCTAATTCTGCTTATGAACGCCTTAACAATCAATCTCAAACCAGTATTAGAACTGACAGATGAACAATTTTTTAATCTATGTCAGGCAAACCGTGACTTGAAATTTGAACGCACTGCAACGGGAGAATTAATTATCATGCCACCCACTGGGGGAGAAACCGGAAATCGCAATGGTAGATTAAATCAACAGTTATTTAATTGGTCAGATCAAGATGGCACTGGTATTGCCTTTGATTCCTCCACAGGTTTTAAACTTCCCAATGGCGCAGACCGTTCACCTGATGCTTCTTGGCTGAGACTGGAACGCTGGAATGCACTAACTGGCGAACAACAAACAAAATTTATACCGCTTTGTCCTGATTTTGTCGTTGAGTTACTTTCGCCAAGTGATAGTTTGAAAGTTGCTCAAGAAAAGATGAGAGAATACATAGATAATGGTGTGCGTTTGGGTTGGTTAATTAATCGTAAATCCCAGCAAGTGGGGATTTATCGGCAAGGACAAGAAGTTGAGGTGTTGGAATCGCCTGTTACTTTGTCAGGAGAAGATGTTTTACAGGGGTTTATTTTAAATATTGAAGCGATTTGGTAACTGAATAACAAAACAAGAGTCATGACATTTATTTTTGAGGTTTTTTGCAAGGCGATCGCACTCACTCTTTGACAACAGACAATTGCCTTGTTTTTGAGATTTTCTGCAAAGCGATCGCTTACTCTTCTACAACAAGCGATCGCTTTATTTTTGAGGTTTTCTACAAAGCGATCGCACATTCTTCCACAACAGGCGATGTCTACTAAAGGCGTAGACATCGCTTATTAGGAATGTAGGGATAAGCGATCGCTTTTATATTTTTAATGATATCATATTATGATATCATTGAAATAATGGTTATACTCAACTTAACTAAAAAATGGCTGTAATTGTATTGATTAAATGGCTCTTAACAACAAACAACGTCAGATTTTAGAGTTAATTTTTACAAATCCTGTACCATCTAATATTCTTTGGAAAGATATTGAAAGTTTATTCATAGCTTTAGGTGCTGATATGACTCAAGGTAGAGGTTCGCGGGTTCGTGTGAAATTAAATGATGTGAAAGCTGTTTTTCACGAACCGCATCCTCAAAATGAGACAGATAAAGGAGCAGTCAAATCTGTTAGAGAATTTTTGATTAAGGTAGGAATTGAAATATGATGACTTATAAAGGATACACAGCTAGTGTAGAAGTAGATGTAGAGGCGGGAATAATTTTTGGTCAAGTCCTAGATATTAATGATGTGATTACCTTTAAGGCAAAAACTGTAGATGAAGCGCGTCAAGAATTCCAAATTTCTGTTGATGATTATCTTGCTTTTTGTGAAGAACTAGGAGAGGAGCCTGATAAACCATTCTCTGGTAAACTTCCATTCCGCACAACTCCAGAACACCACCGCAAAATATTTATTGCTGCTAAAAAGGCTGGCAAAAGCATAAATGCTTGGATGGATGAAATCTTAACTGTTGCTGCCGATAAAGTAATCAATACTTAGAGTCAACCATTCCAAATATATTTTTTGCTAAAGTGCATTCGCCTTTGGCATTTTTATGGGAATATTCAAGTTTAAATTTTTCTATTTCTCTGGATTCTAAGTCAAATATACATAGACAGATTGCATTTCTTTATTTTACAAATAAACGTAGACAGGCTTGATATCTGTTTGTTTTTCAGAATAACTATTGCGATCGCACTCACTCTTCCATACAGGCGATGTCACTCGACTTGCCCGGAGCTTTCGGAGTCTCCGGCTTTGCACTACGCGTCTACGCTTTGTTTTTGAGGTTTTCTGAAAGGCGATCGCACACTGTTACACAACAGACAATTGCCTTGTTTTTGAGGTTTTCTGCAAAGCGTAGGCGTAGCCCGTCGTAGACATCGCTCTGTTGAGCAGCAAAACATATACAGCGTTCAATTAGGATGGACAAAATCTTGTCCGCTATATTTAAGGTGTACCAGTTGCTTCCTCACTCCAAGTTAATCAGTATGGATATCACAGCTACTTTGAACGAAATCGCAACTCTCAGTGTTGAAGATAGAATCCGTATTGTACAGGCAATTTGGGATACTATCGCTGCGGAGCAAGTTTACCCTGATTTAACCGATGCACAAAAGCAAGAACTCGATCGTCGAACTTCTGACTATAATTCAAATCCAAATAATGTACTGACTTGGGAGGAAATCAAAGCATCAATTAAGAGGCAGCAATGAATTATGTCCTGGTATTTCGCCCAGAGGTTCGAGAAGAACTCAATGATGCACACAGTTGGTACGAGAGTCAGAAACTCGGTCTGGGTGACGAGTTTTTAGACTGTGTAGACGAAACGGTGAATCGAATTTCTCAGATGCCAGAATCCTATGTAATTGTCTACGGTGATATTCGACGAGCAATAGTGTAGTGATTTCCCTATGCTATATACTATCGGATTGTGTCGAGTCGAGTAATAGTGACGGCAATTTTTCATGGTCGCAGAGATCCAAAATCTTGGCAGACGCGAACCTAACACTATAATTACGAGCAATGTCACTCGACTTGCCGCTACACGTCTACGCTTTGTTTTAGAGGTTTTCTGCAAGGCGATGTCACTCGACTTGCCGCTACGCATCTACGCTTTGTTTCTGAGATTTTCTGTAAAGCGTAGGCGTAGCCCGTCGTAGACATCGCTCCTTTTTCACAACAGGCGATGTCACTCGACTTGCCGCTGTGCGTCTACGCTTTATTTTTGAGGTTTTTGCAAGGTGATCGCTCTTTTGTTAACTATCCCTCTTCTGTCACTTTCCGGGAGGGCGATCGCTAGAAGCCTGATGAGGCAATCAATACAAGCTATACTATTAGAAAAAAATTGGTCTTGGATTTGTTATTAGAAAAGAATCGTGCGATGCCTGCGGCGGGCTACGCCTACGCTTGCTATACAAAAGCTCTAGAATTCAGAAATGGCAAATGTTTCCGGAGACTGACAGAAGAGGGATAAAAAAACCAAAAATCCAAATAATTAAATTGTGCCAAGTATTAGCAAGTTATGTTGCTGATAATCGGCACAATTAGGATCTGAATATTTTGTAACTTTAAGCAAGGAAACCCGCAAAAAATTCCAGGGTTTCTTTCAGTGCTTTGATGAAAATATCAATTTCTTCGCGGGTGTTGTAGAAAGATAGACTTGCTCGTGCGGTTGCAGCAAGACCTAAGTAACGGTGTAATGGTTGAGTACAGTGGTGTCCAGAACGGATAGCAACGCCTTCTTGATCTAATAATGTAGATAAGTCGTTAGCGTGGACTTCCCCGGCTGTGAATGACGCAAGAGCGGCTCTACCTTCACCTTTCGCATTTGGTTTGGGGCCGTAAATTCTAATTTGGGGAATTTGCTCTAATTGTTGGAACAAATAAGCTGTTAATTCTGCTTCGTAGGCGTGGATTTTATCCATGCCGATACTGCTAAGATAATCTATCGCAGCCCCAAGTGCGATCGCTTCCCCAATTGCAGGTGTACCAGCTTCAAATTTATGCGGTAATTCTGCATAGGTGGAATGGTCTAAAAACACCTCTGCAATCATCTCACCACCGCCAAAAAATGGTGGCATTGATTCTAGCAATTTTAACTTGCCATACAGAAATCCTATCCCAGTTGGGGCGCACATTTTGTGACCAGATGCTACCAACCAATCACAATCTATCTGCTGCACATCGACAGGGAAATGGGGTACGCTTTGGCAAGCATCAACTAAGAATTTAGCACCGTAGCTGTGAGCGATCGCACCAATTTCTTTCACTGGGTTAATGCAACCCAAAGCATTAGAAATATGCACCACTGACACCAACTTTGTTTTGTCAGAAATCAGTTTTTTAAACTGTTCTAAATCAAAAGTTTCTTCTGGTGTTAATTCTACAAATTTCAGTACTGCACCCGTTTTTTGCGCCACCAATTGCCAAGGCACAATATTACTGTGGTGTTCCATCACCGAAAGAATAATCTCATCTTCCGGCTGCAAATTATTCATTCCCCAACTATAAGCTACTAGGTTAATCGCCTCACTTGCATTGCGGGTGTAGACGATTTCCTGACGCGATGCAGCATTAATGAATTTGGCAACTTTATCTCTAGCACCTTCATAAGCATCAGTAGCTTTAGCACTCAGGATATGAGCACCGCGATGCACGTTAGCATTATATTGCTCGTAGTAATCCCGTAGGGTATTTAATACAAACAAAGGCTTTTGCGATGTCGCAGCATTATCGAGATAAACTAAAGGTTTATCGTTAACTTCCTGATGCAATATCGGGAAGTCAGCGCGAACTTTATCGGCAAGGGTTTTGGTAGGGGTTAAAGTCATTGGTAGATTAGTTATTAGTCATTAGTCATTAGTCATTGGTCAGGGACTTAAGATTATTGACTGTGTTTAACAGGATTTCTCGTAGAGAAGGAACTGGTATTTGGTTGATGACTTCAGCAGCGAAGGCGTTAATTAACAACTTCCGAGCATCATTTTCATCAATTCCCCGACTTTGCAGATAGAATATTTCATCATCTTCTAATTGGCTAACGGTAGCACCGTGAGCGCATTTGACATTATCTGCTGTAATTTCTAATTGTGGTTTGGTATCAACTCTGGCTTTCGATGATAGTAGCAAATTGCGATTCAACTGGGCTGCATTTGTCAACTGCGCTGGTTTGGGTACAAGAACTTTACCATTGAACACCGCATGAGCGCGATCGCCTACAATACATTTATGCAATTGATCGCTTGTACCGTGAGGATAATTTAGTGCGATCGCACTGTGAGTATCCCCTAACTGCTTACCAGAAATCACCGTCAAAGCATTGAGAGTAGTTTCTGTCTGCTCACCAGTTTGCAAAATTTCTAAATTATGCCGCGACAACTTCGCACCTAAATTTATGGCATGACTTGTATATCGACTATCACGAGCTTGCGAGACAAATGTTTTACCAATATGAAAAGCCTCTGCACTTTCTCGCTGAATTCGCGTATGGTTAACCTGGGCATTTTCCTCAATCCAGATTTCTGTAACTGCGTTAGTAAAGTGAACTACTTCCCCAAGTTCTATTTGATCTGGATCTTCTATGTTTGTTGGTTGATAGAGATAATCTTCAATGAGCGTAACACTACTACCAGATTCAGCCACTACTAAAGAACGAGGTTGTGATAGTATCGGTGAATTACCAGGAATAGACAGGAATAGTAAATGAATTGGCGTTTCTACGACAACATTTTTTCCCACCCATACTACAGATGCATTTGTGAAAGCAGCAGTATTCAACGCAGTGAAGACTTCTTGCGTACCCTGTTCTTGGACTGAATAATAATTCTGTAGGCGAGAGCGATATTCTAAAGGAAATCCAGCTAAATCTTCCACCCATATACCTTCTGGCAAATCTGCAACAGATGACAGATCCGGCGCAAAAACTCCGTTGACAAACACCAACCTACTATCAACAGCTTCTGGTAAAGTCAGTTGTGTGATATCAAATTTTATAGACCAAAACTCTCGTGTCTCTACATTGAATTTTACTTGCCGTAGAGACGACAAATCAGTAAATCGCCATTCTTCCTCACGAGTAGTGGGGATAGTTGAGTGACGGACAAAATTAGCAGCGCGATCGCGCACTTCTTGTAACCAAGCAAATGTTTCTGGCTGAGGAACTTCCTCGAAAATCAATCCCTGAAATTGATTTAACAACTCACTCAGGTAAGGATCTCCATTTACCAAGGTGTTGGAAGCCTGACTTTGAGATACTTGAATACTCATTACACACCCACCTCAGCAGCTGCAAATTCTGCTAGCACCCAATCATAACCGCCAGACTCCAATTTTAATGCCAGTTCCTTACCACCACTGGTGATAATCTGCCCCTGTGCCATCACATGCACAAAATCAGGCACAATATAATCGAGTAAGCGTTGATAGTGAGTAATCAAAATTGTGGCATTTTCTGGACTTGCCAATTGATTTACCCCATTAGCCACAATTCTGAGCGCGTCAATATCCAAACCTGAATCTGTCTCATCCAAAATTCCCAACTTTGGTTCTAGCAGCGCCATTTGCAGAATTTCATTCCGCTTCTTCTCGCCACCAGAAAACCCTTCATTCAAACTCCGACTGAGAAAACTGGGATTCATTTTTACCACATCCAGCTTTTCCTCAATCAAATCGTCAAAATCAAAAGCGTCTATTTCCTCTAAACCTTGCGCCTTGCGGCGAGAATTGTACGCCACCCGCAAGAAATCTAAATTGCTCACACCCGGAATTTCTAACGGATACTGAAACGCTAAAAATACACCACTTCTGGCTCGTTCTTCCGGTTCCAATTCCAGTAAATTTTGCCCCTGGAAAATCACCTCACCGCCAGTCACCTGATATGCTGGATGCCCAGCCAACACTTTAGAAAAAGTACTCTTACCAGAACCATTCGGCCCCATAATCGCATGAATTTCACCTGATCGCACCTCAAGATTCACACCTTTCAAAATTGGTGTCCCATCAACATTAGCCGTCAGATCCCTTACTGACAGCACAATTTCACTATTTTCAATAATCATGTTGTCTCTCTTCTTTTTTAGTTCGTAGTAGCGGCTTTAGCGCTTTTCTCCAGCGCTAAAGTGCTGACTACAAGCGTTAATCTTTTCAGTTCGTAGCGATTTTCCAGCACTATGCTGAGTACAAGCGCTATCCAACACTGCCTTCCAACTTCAAACTCAACAACTTATCAGCTTCCACAGCAAACTCCATCGGTAGCTGATTGAAAACATCCTTACAGAAGCCGCTAATCATCATCGAAATAGCATCTTCTGAAGAAATACCCCGTTGAGCGAAGTAAAATAACTGATCTTCCCCAATCTTGGAAGTAGAAGCTTCATGCTCCACCTTGCCAGTGTTATTTTGCACCTGGATATAAGGGAAAGTGTTTGCATGGGCATTATCCCCAATCAGCATCGAGTCACACTGGGAATAATTTCTTGCCCCTTTTGCCGTCGGGTTAACTTTCACCAAACCCCGGTAGCTATTGCTGGATTTACCTGCGGAGATTCCTTTTGAAATTATTGTACTGCGAGTATTCTTACCTACGTGAATCATCTTACTGCCAGTATCGGCTTGCTGCATGTGATTTGTCAGCGCCACCGAGTAAAACTCACCCACAGAGTTATCACCCACCAACACACAGCTGGGATATTTCCAAGTAATTGCCGAACCTGTTTCTACTTGAGTCCAGGAAATCTTGGAATTTACGCCCTGACACAAACCGCGCTTGGTGACAAAGTTGTAAATACCGCCTTTACCATTGGCATCGCCAGCGTACCAGTTTTGGACGGTGGAGTATTTAATTTCGGCGTTATCTAGGGCGACGAGTTCCACAACGGCGGCGTGCAGCTGGTTACTGTCATACATTGGTGCAGTGCAACCTTCGAGGTAAGAAACATAACTACCTTCTTCGGCGACAATCAAAGTCCGCTCAAATTGTCCCGTATCACCTGAGTTGATGCGGAAGTAGGTAGACAGTTCCATTGGGCATTTCACGCCTTTAGGAATGTAGACAAAGGAACCATCACTAAATACGGCGGCGTTCAAGGCAGCAAAATAGTTGTCAGCGATAGGAACAACGCTACCCAGGTATTTTTTGATTAATTCTGGGTGTTCTTGCAACGCTTCCGAAAACGAGCAGAAAATAACGCCATCTTCCGCTAGCTTCTCTTTAAATGTGGTGGCGACAGAGACGCTATCGAAAATCGCATCGACGGCGACGTTTGCCAGTCGCTTCTGTTCAGATAGGGAAATGCCTAACTTCTCAAAGGTTTCTAAAAGGGTTGGATCGACTTCATCCAAGCTGTTTAGTTTTTCTTTCTTGCGTTTCGGCGCTGAGTAATAAATGATATCCTGATAATTTATTGGCGGATACTTGACGTTTGGCCAAGTTGGTTCAGTCATTTTTTGCCACTGGCGATAAGCCTTGAGGCGAAAGTCCAGCATGAACTGCGGCTCGTTCTTTTTAGAGGAGATCAAGCGAACAACGTCCTCGTCTAGTCCACGCGGAATAGTGTCGGCTTCAATATCGGTGACAAAGCCGTACTTGTAGGGTTGGTTGACTAAGGTTTTGACAGTGGCACTCATCAGTAATAATCTCTCTTGTTCAGAACTCTTTTAGGATGGGAGGCGGACTGTGGCTAACCGATTCCCATATCACGTTACGGAATGGTTACACGGCTGCTAGAATAATAGTGGATAATAAAACAACAGCTATGTTGTTTAACTTATCTTCATTTTACGCTAAATTAACAACAACAATGTTGTCAAAGTCAAATTTTCAAAGAAATTTTTGGGACGTTCGCTGAACGTCTTGCATCAACTATAAGATGGCGACTACCCACCAGTCCTCAACCAAGCAAGATATCCTAGAATATCTGCACAAACACGAAAAAGCAACGGCTTTGGAGCTAGCTGAACTTTTAGACGTTACCCCTCAAGCGATTCGTCGCCATCTCAAAGATTTGGAGACGGAAGGGCTAGTTTTGTATTCGACATCAGCGCAGGCGGCGGGGATGGGGCGTCCGCAGCACCTTTATCAACTGAGTCGCCAGGGACGCGATCGCTTGCACCGAACAATGAGCGATCGCTTTGGTGATGGCCATGGAAATTTTGCGGTTTCGCTGCTAGACACCTTAGCCGAAACGGTAGGACACGAGCAATTCAAATGGATTTTACAGAAACAGTGGGAGCGCAAAGCACTAGAATACCGCGATCGCGTAGGTAGCGGTTCACTGCGGGAACGTGTAGCCAACTTAGTCGAGTTGAGAAAAGCGGAAGGCTTCATGGCGGAGTATCACCCTGTTGATGCGAATGACTGCTTTGAGAGCGATCGCTTTATCTTAATGGAGCATAACTGCGCTATTTCCAACGTTGCCGAGTCTTTCCCCAGCATCTGTGGTCATGAATTAGAAATGTTTGCAGCCGTCTTACCTGATTGTACCGTAAAACGCACCCACTGGATTATTGATGGCGAACACCGTTGTGGCTATTTAGTACAAGTTCGCCATTAGTCATTTGTCCTTTTTTTAATAACTAATGTCCAATACCTAACTAACTTTGAGATAGTATTTTATTTTTTCATTTATGGACGTACCACCACAGCAACCATCAGCACAATTTTTAACTCTAGAAGAGTCAGCAAAAGTAGATGCTGCCTTGTTGTCTTCCCCAGAAAAGTTTTTAACAAGATTGACAATTTCATCACTGAAGCTTTTAAAGCATATTGCTCAAGAGTACGGTGTTGATATTGAAAATTTGACAGCACAGCAAGTAATTGCCTGGTTTGAAAAAGATGGCAAAATTCGACGTGAGCAGGGAATTGAAAGTTCATATCTGAAATGGTGATTTGCAGTAGTAAAATTTTCGTTGCATTTACTTAGAAAAAATAACCATAAAAATATCGCACTTTTAAAAAACAGAAATGTTTCTTAGAAGCGCGATATTCACAGACAAGCAATTTTGCTTAAAGTCTAATATTGGAGCGAGAACCTTTTAAGTACTTCGCAACATAAAGCATAGTATTAATTGTCGGTTGATGACCTCGATCCACTAGGACAAATATTTTGGTAACAGCAGAATTAATTGGACGCTACAAACGCCAACCTTAAATAATAAACAAAAAACACCTTTTTTAAGGTGCTTTTATTTAAAAATAAATAACATTTGATTTTTCAAATAATTATTTAAGGAGTGTAAGTGTTAGTCCGAGGAGTACGAGCGCCAGTTACGGCTCCAATCATTGAGGCTATTAAACCCAATAAAGAACCAAACACAAACCACCACAATCCCGAACGTATATTAGCTGCCGTTTCACGAGCTTGTTGGGCACTGATGTTTGCTTGTGGTACATTAACACCACCTTGCTGTTGTACCTGGTTTATGACTTCTCCGGCGTTAGAAGCAGCAACACCAAAAGCACCAGATACTCCACTTGCTAAAAGCCATGAGCTAACTGCCAAAGTCGTTGCCCAAAGAATTGCGCCGTTAAGAAGAGCTGTATTACGGTTCATCGGCCCACAAGCACGGGCTGTAACCCAACCACCAGTAAATAGGGAAATTAGTAAAGCGATAGTTGACCAAAGCCCCGCATTACCCGCAGCGTTAGGAGCAATTGTTCTGGGTGCACCTGAACCTGCAACTGTGCCTGCCGCAACCGCAGCAATGATAGAACTCAAAATTAATTGTGTAGCCAAAGAAACCAACAAACCAGCAATAATTGGCCCCCAGCGAACACGATCGTGATATTCAGCTACTCTACCAGCTACCCCAGTATCAGTAGATATAACCTCATTGCCTGTTCGATTTACGTATGACATCGCTTATGTTCTCCAGTGCTGTTTCAGCAAAGTTCCTTGCTCGGGTATATTCATCTTTATGCTTCAAATTAAATAACTAAATGTTCTGCTTTAATCTCTATCAATAGAAAGATTTAATAGGTATATCTTTAGCTATAAAAAAAACAAACTTTATTTAACAATTTTTAATATAATTTAGTATTTAGTTATGGATTATTTTCTAAATTTTCCATATAAAAATTATTAATCTAAAATACAACTATTACCTAGTTATCAAAAAGTAGCTTTAACTATGTATGCAATTAGGTAATGATTGTCAAAAGTAAAAATCATCAAAAACTAACGCATCCTCACAGCAGTGCCTGTAGCAGTAATCAGCAAAAGCACTCCTGACTGGTCAATATTTATTGTGCCAGTATCAATTTCAATCCCAATTACAGCATTTGCTCCTAAACGTTGTGCGCGTTGTTCTAATTCTTCTAGTGCCTTGCGTTGACCCTGCTCAAATAGACGCTCATAGCTAGCAGTGCGTCCACCGATAATATCTCGAATACTAGCCAAAAAATCCCGCAAGAAATTGCTGCCGTAGACTACTTCTGCTGTCACAATGCCTAAATATGACTCAATCACGGCTCCTTGAATTACATCAGTGGTAGTTATAATCATAAATTAATCTCCTATATGGGATATATCTTGATAATTATTAAAGTATTTTGATAAATACTTTAGTAAGTATAACTATTATTATAGAATATAGGTTTGATAAACATCTTCTTACACAATTTTAGATTGCACTTTGGATTTTAGTATTGCCTTAAACAGATTAATGGAGCATTTTCCAGTTTAGATTTATCTTACCTTTGAATGAGCAAAAAAGGATGTACATACCTGGATGATACTTCTCAAACGGTACTATCAAGGATTAAAAATGTCAGAAAACTTGGATACAGAGTCAGCAAATTCTTAAATTAAATAAAAATAGGAATAAATGTCAAAGGCTATAAGCTTGCTGCATCAGAATCTAGGATTAAGTCAGATGCCTGTTGAGTTTTTTTGAGTAGCACGTATAACTACTGATTAAAACATGTGTTGTATTGCTGTACTGGTTTATATGTATGGTATCTTCACCTGCTCTTGCATCGCTGACACTTCATCCTTCAGTAAAAACTCTGTTATGTAGGGTTAAATGTAAAGGAAAGGAGAATGAACTATTAACATCTTAATCAATACGAAGAAATACAGTTTTCAAAAGTCCATATTTTTGTTTTAATGTACAAGAAAAAAGTCCTCTAAAATTTCAGGAAATTTACTGTGTACAAGCCAACATCATTCGTGTTTAGTGTGGTGTTACTAGGATGTTTTACTTTCACCATACCTTCAGTAGCTCAGGCTCAGGTATTAGTGGCGCAGGGCAAAAACCCAGAGTTAAAGCAATTACTGGAGGAAGGACGGAGATTAGTGAATGCTGGTGATTATGGTGGTGCGATCGCTGTTTATCAGCAAGCAGCTAGTATAGATCGCAAGAATGCTAAAATTCATTCAGGTATTGGGTATTTATACGCTCAACAGGGAAATTACCAGGCAGCATTAACAGCTTATCGTCGGGCGATCGCTATCAACCCTAACAATAGTGATTTTTACTACGCTGTGGGTTACATTAAAGCCAATTTGGGCGACACACGTGGGGCAAAGGAAGGTTATCGTCGTGCCATACAGCTGAACCGTAACAACGTCAACGCCTATTTAGGATTGGCTGTGACGCAATCGCGTATGGGAGACTATAATGCTGCTACCTGGGCATACCAACAAGCAATCGACTTGGATAAAAACAACGCCCAGACTTATGAGTTGATGGGTTCGATGTATAAACAGCGACGACAAGCCAAACAAGCAAACAGTTTGCTTCAAAAAGCCCGTGACTTGTACAAGCGCCGCAATGACTCAGATGGCGTAGAAAGGGTAGAAGTCATGCTGCGGCAGTTAGGAGGATGAGGTTAATCTAACTGGCGTCCCGTTAATTCCACAAAAATATCTTCCAGATTAGAGGGACGCACCATCATTCCGGTTTTATCGGGCTGTTCATTCAAGTAAATATTTGCTGCTTCCAAGGATGGGAAAAACAGATATTCCCAATTACGAGCGCTATCACTTCCCACATTAGACACACCTAATTGTTTCATCACCAAACCTTCACCGTGAGCAGAACGCAGCTGTTGTAAAGTTCCCAAAGAAATCAGCTTACCCCTATCCATAATACCGATGCGTCCTGGCTTGGTAGAACCAAAAGCATCGCACAAAAATTCGACCTCATCCATATAATGGGTTGTCAGTAGCATCGTCATCCCTTGTTTATTTAAATCCCGAATAATTTCCCAGAGGCGTCGCCTAGTCTGGGGGTCTAGTCCTACCGTTGGTTCATCCAAAAACAAAATTTGCGGTTGATGCAATAAAGCTCTCGCAATCTGCAACCGTCGTTTCATACCCCCAGACAGGGTTTTTACCAAATCACCCCGTCTTTCTGCTAGCTCAACATATTCTAGCCATTGATTAATCAACTTTTGTCGCTGCGGATTACTAATGTGATGTAGTCTCCCGTGCAGTTCCATATTTTCCCAGACGGTTAAATCGTTATCTACACTGACTTGTTGTAAGACTACACCAATACTCTGTTTTGCTAACGTTGCTTGGCTAGTAACATCATACCCACCTACTTCTATGCGTCCTTGGGACGGTTTGGTCAGTGTAGTCAGCATCCGAATTGTGGTTGATTTACCCGCACCGTTCGGGCCAAGTAGAGCAAATATCTCCCCCGCTTCAATTTGGAATGACAGGTCATTGACTACAGGTACATTGTTGTAAAACTTGTAGACGTTTTCTAAAAAGACAGCAGCAGTCATGGATAAATTTGCTCACACTAGTTCCTAATTAACACTACCATTCTGATTACATCAAACTAAATATATTTTATTAACCCTTAGATAACTCAATCTTTACTTGTTGACATAACAACGTGTGGTAAACACTTATCCTGTAATACTTTAGTTTAAGGTTGCTATTATTTAGTATGGAATCTCATCACCCATTGAAGCTAAACCGGCGTCAGTTTTTGCTACGTTCAGCTATTACTGCCGGTGGAATTGTTTCCACAAATCTTGTAGCTAAATCACCAGTTTTTGGCAAAGCACCTGCAATCATCACCTCTGATAAAATGCGTCCTGGCATACCTTATGGTGTAGCTAGCGGAGATATATCTAACGATAGCATTGTCATCTGGAGTCGGAGCGATCGCCCCACCAAAATGATTGTAGAATATTCTACCAGCGAATCTTTTCGCAATGTGCAGCGCATTGTGGGGCCTAATGCTTTAAAAAATAGCGACTTTACAGCACGACTTTATCTGAAGAATTTACCACCAAACCAAAAATTATTTTATCGGGTGATTTTCCAAGATTTAGATTATCAACGCACTTACAGCGCTCCTTTTTATGGTACTTTCCGAACTCCCCCCAAATCTGGACAAGATATATTCTTTGTTTGGGGTGGCGACACTGCCGGTCAAGGATGGGGGATTAATCCCGATTTTGGTGGGATGAAAATTTACGAAACTATGCGTCAACTTCATCCCGACTTTTTCATCCATTCGGGCGATAATATTTATGCTGATGGCCCGATTCAATCAGAAGTAACTTTAGACGACGGCACTATTTGGAAAAACATCACTACACCAGAAAAATCCAAAGTAGCAGAAACTCTCACAGAATTTCGTGGCAACTATATTTACAATTTGCTAGATAAAAATATCAAGCGTTTCAATGCTGAAGTTCCGATATTGGCACAGTGGGACGACCACGAAACAAGAAACAATTGGTATCCTGGGCAAATTATCCTCAACGATGACCGTTATACAGTTAAGGATGTTAACTTGCTAGCCGAAAGGGCAAGACAAGCATTTTTAGAATATCTGCCTATTGGATATGAAAGCAATAATCCAGAGCAAGCGAAAATTTATCGCTCTTTCAACTATGGCCCATTATTAGACATTTTCATGCTAGATGAGCGCACCTACCGGGGGCCAAATAGTCCTAATAATCAGTCATTACCAAGTAAAGAAACAGATTTTTTGAGCAGAAAACAAGTGCAATGGTTGAAAAGGCAATTGCTGTCATCAAAAGCAACATGGAAAGTGATTGCTAGTGATATGCCTTTGGGGCTGATAGTTCGAGACGGTAGCACAGATTTTGAAGCTTGGGCGAATGGAGATGGCCCACCATTAGGAAGAGAACTAGAACTTGCCGATTTACTACGATTTATCAAAAACAAAAATATCCAGAATGTTGTTTGGTTAACTGCTGATGTACATTACGCAGCAGCCCACTATTACAACCCCGCTAAAGCACAATTTACCGACTTCAAGCCTTTTTGGGAGTTCGTCGCCGGGCCGCTTAACTCTGGTACATTTGGGCCTAACCAATTGGAAAATACCTTTGGCCCACAATTAATATTTCAAAGCCTTCCTCCAGATACAAAAGCAAATCGACCGCCAAGTGAAGGTTTGCAATTCTTTGGAGGAGTTAAAATTGATGGAAATACAAAGGTGATGACGGTAACATTGCGTAACTTGGCTGGAAAGGCTATTTATAGTGTAGATTTACCGCCAGAAAAATAAATCCTCAAAAGCATAGTGAGATGTAGCCAGTTAGATAGAGTAATTACGCAATTTTTTACTTTGTCTGCTGGCATTGTTGTTTTTGGTGAGATGTTGAAGGATGAAAAACTTGTGCGATGCCTGCGGCGGGCTTTGCCTACGCCACTGTTAGGAGCTAAATTTAAGTAGGTAGAGTTTTGGAGTAACCACAGTTAGAAGCAATACTAAATCTAACTTTGCAAACTATGCAAATGAGTTTAACTGCATCAATAGCAGTCAGCGATATTTCTCCTAGAGTGAAGAGAAAGTAATTAAAAAGGGTTTTAGAAATTTGGTTATCTCTCAGACTGCTGCTTAGAGTTGCAGGCTACTGTTTAGAGAACTAAAACATTATTTGTATAATAAAATACTAATCACTAATGACTCCCCTTGATGGGGAGTTATTTGATATCAGTTAGCTAGCTAAAATGAAATTGGTACATTTTTAAATGCGGCTGTATCTGGCACAAAAATGTCCAATTTATTGATCCCATCGGGAACTCTTAGCCAGATATAAGCATCTGCGGAGGCTTGTGGACGTACTGGGAACAAAGAAACGCTTCCTGTTGAGCGATTAAGAGCAACTCCTTTGTAGGTTACGCTAGTGTCAGGATTGCGGGCTGTTGTACTAGCAACCGATATAATATCGCTACCAACAACTCCGTCTGTAGCAAGGCGACGAATACGCATTTGTACATTTACTACATCACGGTTTCCAGTTTCTGGATCTTTAATGCGTTTTGCTGAAAGTAACTCAACTTCTGCCTTTTTGCCAAAAGCAGGCTGCACAAATTGACCAGGGCTAATTGCTGAAGTTGTTGCACTGACTGGAGATGGTGAGACTGTTGCTTGTGGAGAAGTTGTAGCTGTAGGATTTGTCACTTGAGTGGGAATGCTGCTACTGACTGTATTAGTAGCATTTAGTGTCTCCCGTAACGTGAAAACTTCATAAGCTACATAGCCGCTACATCCCAAAGCCAAAGTAGAGAGTAATACAGCTACACCAGATAAAAATGTACTCACACCGTTGCCTCGATTTCGTGTTTCTGTATATGCAGGTTGACTTAGGTTTCTATTTTGTAATCCCATAAATTATGTTTGTGCGTAGGCGCAGCCCGTCGTAGACATCGCCTATGTATGAAACATGTGAACATCTTCCCTATACTAATTAAGTAACTTTACTGAGCCAATTCTTCTCTCTCCGGAAAAAATTGTTTGCAAAGTAAAAATATCTGTCTTTGGGATAAAGAAAATTGGTGAGACTTAAGACTTTCAATCAACCACTGGGTGTTTTATTAATATTTTTGACTAGCCAGATAGGATTTAGTTCTAGAATTGCAAAAGCACAAACCCCAGTTGCACCAACAACTACCACAAAATCAATTTGCTCTAGCCAACTGGGAACAGCGATAGATGCTGTAATCAATCGTCCCTTATTTAGTAGGGGGCGCTGGGGAATTTTGATACAACCCCTGTCAACGGGGCCAACTCTTTACAGTCGAGATGCTCAAAAATATTTTACTCCTGCGTCTAACCTCAAATTGCTGACAACAGCAGCTGCATTGCAGAAATTGGGTGCTAATTTTCGGATTCGCACCTCTATTTATCAGAATGGTAATGGTGTTTTACGTGTTGTCGGTAGGGGAGATCCTAGCTTAAGTGATACTCAACTGCAAATATTAGCACAGCAGTTAAAACAGAAAGGTATTACCCAAATTCAGCGATTGATAGCTGATGATAGTTATATTCAAGGTGATATTGTTAATCCCACCTGGCAATGGGAAGATGTGCAGTCAAGTGATGGCGCACCAGTCAGCAGCTTTATTTTGAATCAAAATATTTTTAGCTTCAAACTTGTACCACAAGCTGTAGGTAAATCTTTGCAAGTCGTGTGGATCGATCCTGGCGAAGCTAAACAGTGGCGGATAATTAATCAGTCAGTAACCGTTCCCCAAAATCAACCAAGCTATGTCAATGTTACCCGTGAATTGTCAGGAACAGTATTACAAATTCAAGGACAACTGACAACGAATTCTGAACCCTCTTTAATAGATTTGCCTGTAGTCGCTCCTAATTATTACTTCTTACGGCGCTTCCGTACTGCTTTGGCAACAGAAAAAATTACTTTAGGACAAACATTAGTAGTAAATGGTGGTGTGAATCAAGAAGAAATAGCATTTGTAGAGTCGCCACCTTTAGCGGAATTATTAATGGAAACTCTTCAGAATAGTAATAATCTTTATGCTGAAGCACTGCTGAGAGCGTTAGCTGTGAAAAAAATCAGACTAAAAAATCAGACTAGTGCTGATGTCGGTTTAGAAGTTGTCAAAGCAAGTTTAACTAAATTGGGGGTCGATCCAGCAAATTATATTTTAGTGGATGGTTCAGGTTTATCACGGCGTAACTTAGTGACACCAGAAGCTTTTGTACAAATTTTGCGGGGAATGGCAAAAACTCCAGCAGCATATATATATCGCGCATCTTTACCCGTGGCTGGTAAAAGTGGAACTCTGAAAGGCCGCTTTCAAGATACACCTGCTGAGGGCATTGTGCAAGCAAAAACAGGTACATTAACGGGTGTAGTTTCTCTATCTGGATATCTGAATGCGCCGAAATATGAGCCGCTAGTTTTTAGTATTATCGTCAATCAGTCCGATCAGTCTGCAACAGTTATACGGCAGGCAATTGATGAGGTTGTTGTGTTGTTGACACAGTTGCAGCATTGTTAATATGATACTTTTCACTCCTAACTTGTTTCATGCCAGCCAAAATCTTACCACCGCCCTTAAAACCTGGAGACTTATTACGAGTAATTGCCCCTAGTGGTGCTTTGCGAGAATTCGAGGAATTTGAACGAAGTCTAGAAATTTGGCGATCGCGTGGTTATCGATTACAAGTCAGTCCCCAGATAGATGACAAATGGGGTTATCTAGCTGGAACAGACGAAAACCGCCGTCAACAGCTAGCAGCAGCATGGCAAGATCCTGATTGTCGTGGTATTCTCTGTGCCAGAGGTGGTTTTGGCAGCACCCGCATTTTAGAAAATTGGAATTGGCCAACCTTAGGGCTTCCCAAGTGGCTGATAGGCTTTTCTGATATCACAGTTTTATTATGGAGCCTTTATACAGCAGGGATTTCCGGCGTTCACGGCCCTGTAATGACAACTTTGGCAGATGAGCCAGATTGGTCAATTAAGCGATTATTTGATTGGGTAGAAGGTGGTTCTTTCTCCCCTCTCAAAGGTTGCGGTTGGGGTGGTGGTGTGGTTACTGGTACTTTGTTACCAGGGAATCTCACGGTGGCTACTCACCTTTTGGGTACACCAATTCTGCCACATCTTGATGGTGTAATTCTGGCCTTGGAAGATGTTACGGAAGCACCTTATCGGATTGACAGGATGCTGACACAGTGGCGTTTAAGCGGTGCTTTGTCTCAAGTCTGCGGTATTGCGTTGGGCGGTTTTACTCGCTGTGAAGCGCCACCAACTATATCTAGTTTTAGTGTAGAAGAAGTATTGCGCGATCGCTTGGGCGATTTGGATATTCCGATTGTTTCTGATTTGCCTTTTGGCCATGATAATCCCAATGCAGCCTTACCAGTGGGTGTAGAGGTAACTTTAGATGGGGATGCGGGAATATTAGCGATGCCTACGGCGGCAAGCTACGCACCATAGTTGAGCGCAGATATTGATTAGTACTATATCAGTTTTTCAGGATTTTTTGAAACCATTGTTCTACGCGATCGCCCATAGCTTCTAAAGAGTATAAAGTTTCTGCTTGCTGGCGACAAGCTTGGCGGTCAATTTCATCCAAATGCTTAATCGCTTCTACTAAACCTTGAACACTATCTGGTTCCACCAAAAAACCAGTTTTGCCTTCTTGGACAATTTCTCTTAAACCACCCCGACGGTAAGCAATCAAAGGCACTCCACAAGCAAGTGCCTCTATTGCTACATTTCCAAATGCTTCTACCCAACGAGGAGTTACTAAAAGAGATCGGCATTGACCTAACTCCTTTTGTAGCTCAACCGTTGGTAAAAATCCTACATATTCGATGGGAGCATTAGGGTATTCTTGACAAATTTTCTCCCAGTAAGATATATCCTGTTTCAAACCGAATATTTTCAGTGTAATACCAGTGATTTCTGCTGCTGCTACTGCATCTTCTAGTCCTTTTTCAGGAGCTATTCTACCTACCCACACCAAGCTGTGAGTTGGTTTGGGACAAAATTTATAAATAGATAAATCCAAACCATTCAGCAGACAAATACACCGTTGTGCGAATGTAAAAGTAGCTGCCTGTGTTTGACTGTGAACACCGATAGTATTCGGAAAATTGATTGCTACCTGTTCAATAATCTCATCCATAACATCTGTTAAAGAACCCATACTGATCAGATGTGCGATGGGAAAGTTAAAAAAGGGTGTTAGATACAATGGCAGCCAATCATAAGCAAAATTCACAATTAAATCATAATCTGCTTGCACTTGACGAGCATAATCCCACATATTTGCTAAAACAGAATTTTTATACAGGAAAATCGGATCGCTACGACTCTGATTTTGCGCTGGTATCTGTATTAGTTCTCCAGGAATTTCTTTAATAGGTAATGAATTGCTAATAGACCCTTGTGGTGCAACAATTTTTAATTTATGTCCTCGCCGTAGCATCTCTGTAGCAATATTAAATAGCGTTAACTCTACTCCACCTCCCAATCCTGAACCTAGCGCACCCATTGGAGTAGACATAAATAATAATTTATGGTACATTTTTGTCCTTAATGTATTTTCATAAACATCATTTTTTCACCTAAACAACGTACTTGTTGGGTTTTGGTATGGATTCACCCAAAAGACATGAAGTCGAATTTAACTCTGCTTCTGATAGCAACGGGTTGTAATCAGGTAAGGGTGAAAAACCTCTAAGAAGTAACTTTGAAGTGTATGGAAAAATGTTTCTACTACTTTAGGATCGTCTAAATGAAAAGGGTATTCTTGATTAAAACCTTTAAAGAAATACCAATTCACTATCATCTTACCATCAGAGTTCAAAGCTTGATAAAATTGTAATAACTGCTGGCTAGGATCTAACAAATGTTCTAAAACATCAAAGCACAAAATCGTATCAAATTTATCTTTTGCAGGCACTTCAAGAGCGAAAACTATTTTTTTGTTCAGTCCCATTTTCTCAGCTCGATACTGAACAAAATTACGATTTATCGGATTAATATCATAATAAATTACTTGCTCAACTTGTGGGCAAAGAGCAGCGCCAAGGGCATGAGTTCCGATTCCCCCACCAAAATCTAACACTCTACCTTGGGCATAATCTGCAATCAACCGCAACATATCTCCAATATACTCATGACTTGATAGATGCCAAGCCCCCAATTCAAACAAGTAAAGTTCTCCTACTTTATCACGATAGAAAGCACTTGCTTCTTGCCAGTTAAAATCTTTGTGTCCTAAGTTTTTTATTTCTTCTTGTTCTGCTGCTAACTTTGTCTCTATGGTTTCTGGATCTAAGTGTAAAAAATCTTGTAGATGATGCTTGAAGTGAAATGAATTTTCCAAAAAGCTACTTAAGAAAGAGGGCGTGGTAGAATTTACCATAAAAGTTATGTCACCAAGAAAATACACGTATTAGATTATACAATAAATATTTACCAGTTTAACTTATTAGCACTCGTTACTCTAAGCCGAGGCACTATTTTGGTGAAGTGATAGATGCCCAACAAATCTAAAAATTGACATGAAAGTTACCCTTTTCCAATCCATAATTCCGAATTTTTCCCGCCAGTTAACCAGTTCTGTTTGGCGGCTTTCGCTGATGGGAATTATTCTGAGTATATTTTTGATATTTTTATATGGTTGTCAGGGGACAGTTGAGAAGAATGATGGAGTAATTCATCTGAGTCTATGGCAATCAATCAATCCCCCTACTAATCGGGATGTGTTTAACAAACTAGTAGATAAATTTAATCAGACTCATACTGATATTCAGGTAGAATCTATCTTCATAGGTCAACCCCAATTGCCAAAAATATTAACAGCAGTTGTGGGCAATGCACCTCCAGATATTCTGTCATTCGACCCTCAATTGACAGGTCAGTTTATCGAACTAGGGGCAATTCAACCTTTAGACAAATGGCTAGATAAATCGCCGTTGAAGTCGGAAATTAGCCCCAACCTATGGGAAGAATTAAAATTAGACGGTCATCTTTGGTCAATCCCCCTCTACACGAGCAATTTAGGCGTTTTTTACCGACCTAAACTTTTCCAAGCTGCGGGAATTACGCAAATTCCTAAGACTTGGGAAGAGTTAAGGGAAGTCGCCAAAAAATTAACCATAGACAGCAATGGTGATAATCGACCTGAACAGTACGGAATGTTACTGCCTTTAGGAAAGGAAGAATGGACTGTCTTTAGTTGGTTCCCCTTTTTATTGAGCGCTGGTGGAGAAGTTGTTACCAATAACCGTCCGAATTTGACGAATGCAGGAGCGATCGCAGCCTTACAATTTTGGCAAGACTTATTAAAAGATGGTTCAGCAACACTTTCTTCCCCAGAGCGAGGTTATGAAGAAGACGCTTTTATTGCAGGTCGCGTTGCTATGCAGATCACAGGCCCTTGGACTTATATAATAAAATCCAATGTTGACTTTAACGTATTTCCGATACCTACAAATATGAAGCCTGCGACAGTGACAGCTACTGGAAATATGTATTTGATGAAGACTACACCAGCAAGAGAGCAAGCTGCACTCAAATTTTTAGAATATGTTTTGAGTGAAGAATTCCAAACAGAATGGAGTATGGGAACTGGTTTTTTACCAGTTAACCTTAAAGCTACTAAAAGTGAAGCTTATCAACAATTCATCAACCAAAAACCTTTGTTAAAAATGTTTGTAGAACAAATGCCTCTGGCTGGCGCTCGACCGATTATTGCTGGATATAACCGTCTTTCTGACAGTCTTGGTCGAGCTATAGAAGCTACATTGCTAGGAGAGTCTGCGGAAAAAGCGCTCAAGATATCACAAGAGCGTTTAGAGCTAATTTGGGATGACAAATAAATAGGACTGGGTATTGGGTACTAGGAATTGGGGAACTGGTTGTATCCTCTGAGGTGCAGTGACTTGAGTACATAATTAACTACTAGCATTGGTAATAATTCCTACAAGCACTCGCACTAATTCTTCCAAACCTTCTGGAACGCGATAAAGTTTGATATCTTGCATGACCCGTTTATCTTGCCGATAAAATATTCCAAATCGCCAATCTTCTCCATTTGTTACAGCACCATACAAAGTTGGTGTTTGCGAATCTGTCCATTGGTCGAGTGCTATCAATTCAATTGCAAGTTGAGTAAACTCCCGGCTTAAATCGGATTGCTTGGCTTCAACTACTAACAGTGAATTTGAAGATGAAATATAGTAATCAAAACTTCCTTTGAGTTGTTCGCTAACATTAATCGGATACTCAATGTTTAGTTGAGTTTGCGTTTGGTCGCAAATTTCCAACAAAATAGGAGCAATTAAAACTTCACGTTTTGCAGCTTGACTGATCGGATTTACGCGGATGATATTGCGCCGTAAGTAACGCTGTAAAAATTCTAAATAGTCAATTACACCTGAATATTGTGGTAGTTGTAGTGATGCGCGTTCGTAACTACATCCTAGTTCTGCCAAGATATCTGCTGGGGCATAGGGTAATTCAAAATACTTACTAAATGTATAACTTTGACCGAGTTGGAGAATGGGCGGACGAGTCATAAATATAAAGGTTATGGAATATATCGATAAAAGTTAGGAAGAAACTCCAGTTTTGGGATGTAAATTTCTTTTCAATGTACACAAACCAATTGCTGGTATGGCTCCCAAAATAACTGCTGTTAGTCCTTGTCCACTCCAATATAGTATGGGAGTACGGTAAGTTTCTGGAATCAAATTTTGCATAATAAAAAGCAACCAAACCAAAATAGTGATCCAGAAGAAAGAGATTGAGGGTAAAAAATTCCACCACCAAATGTCTGCTGTATATCGTCTCAATACCAGCCATTGGCAAATCCCTAGCCAAATTCCAGAGATTATATATGCGATCGCAGACAAAAATCCAAAAATCAAACTATCTTCAGAAGATGATGAGGCAATGGTTGAAATGTAGTTAATCCAGGCTGTAGAAACGCCATTGGCAATCAGCCAACCTACACTAGTAGCAAATAGCCACTGCAAACTCAGTAAATATCTGTAAACAGCAAGGCTCTGGTCGGCAGCAAAAATCACAGCAAATACAACATTACTGAGACTTCTAACCAAAATGCTCCATGTTTGTGATTGGATAGCAACGTTAGGTGAGAGACTTTGGAGAACTATTTTCTCTAAAGCGATACTAGCAACACCACCCACAACCCATCCGATGAGAGTCATTAAGGTAAACTGAATAAAAAACCTCTGTCGCTGTGATCGCGGAATCAAATACTTTCCTGGGTTAGGCTTGTTATTAGCAGATGCAAGATTATCGGGACTGTTAGAGTCAGTTTGCATAAGAAGTTAGGGGAGTGACGCAATAGGGAGATCAGGGAGATCACGGAGCAGGGAAAGAATAACTAATGCCCAATGCCCAATTCTCAATTAAATATTGATTCTTGTTTTACCCTATTTCTCAATCACTAGTCCCTATTTTCCATTCCCTACTCGCCACTCGCCACTTGCCCAAGGCGAGGATAGTATGTCAATAATAGCAGTCTATTCTCAATAGATTCAGAATTAATCTCATTAATTTATCTTTATTCCTAAAGATTTAGAGGTAGTCCATCGTAAACATCGCTTTGAGTCTTGGAAACTAAACCAAACCAGAAATGGTGATTTTTCTGTTGGTTCTTAACCTTAGTTGCGATCAAGAGTAATTTAGATATGTTTGTTCTGCCCACTACAATTGCACAATAACCTTCACTTAATCTTTAAAAACATTTTAGTATATACACCGTATCTTTTGTGACTTATAAAAGTCAAAATAGGATTACAAAGGATTAAGACAAACTTACATCTTTGAGATTGTGATATCCAACAACAGTCATATAGAAAAAATAATCATTGTGATGTTTTTCTAGGTTTTTGGAATAATGAAACCAGTTTTTCATAGCTAAGTTTCAAGAAAAGTTCAGTCCTAATTATCTTTGTGTTCTTCAATGTTTATTACTAGAATGCTGCAAAAATTATCATTGGCTTTAATCGGAACAACTATTGCGATCGTGAGTGCAAATCCAGCTAGTGCCGTAACTCTGAAAGTCAACAGTGGACAGTTTTCTAGCTACGCTGATGCCAAAACTGTCACCTTTGATGATGGTACAGCAAACGATCCCAATGGATTTGTTACTTACTCTAATATTACTAGTAACATTGTTCAAGGTAGTGTAGGTGGTCAATACGCCTCACCTTATGGAGATAATACCAAATTTCTCACAATTTCTCCAAAAGGTAGTAATGTTGCAGGCGACAGTGGTTTTGTCAATATTGCCTTCAAACAAGCTGTTA
Source organism: uncultured Nostoc sp. (assembly GCF_964247315.1). Taxonomy (GTDB): domain Bacteria; phylum Cyanobacteriota; class Cyanobacteriia; order Cyanobacteriales; family Nostocaceae; genus Nostoc. The sequence goes on along the minus strand of NZ_CAXTTT010000048.1, from coordinate 8,445 downwards.
ATTACTTCGGTTTTTATGCAGGTTCATTAGATAGTTACAACTATATTGACATTTACAAAGGTGATCAGAAGTTAAATAGTTTTAGCGGTGCAGATGTACCAACTGCTACCGCTGATGGTAATCAGACATCCTCTCAATCTAATTTGTTTATCAATCTTGTAGCAAATACAGGAGAAACATTTGACCGAGTTGTGATGCGCTCAGATGGTGTTGCCTTTGAAACAGATAACCACGCCTATAGACTAGCCAAGAGCGTTCCCGAATCTAGTGCGATGTTAGGTGTGTTAGCAATAGGTGCTTGTGGTATGACTTCACTTTTCAAACGCTCACAACATAAAGCGACAGTGAAAGGATAAATTGATCGCGATATCGGTTGAAAATCCTTAAGGATGTGTCTCTACGTCAAGCGTAGAGACACATTTGTTATTTGTCATGCAGTTTTCCTCATGCGTTCCCTTGATGTATAAGTCAGAGGTGCATTTCTACGTGGGACTCAAAGCGATGATTTCATCGGATAAGCCAAAAAAGAATAATTTGTGGCACTTGGTGGCATTAATTACTGTAGTCAACCCAACCGAGCGCTTATATCCAGTAATCAAAATATTATAAAATAATATTACTTTATGCCCTGCTACTCACCTTTTGCTAACAACCTGCTGGAAAAGCGTAATCCCAGAATGATAAGCTAAACAGTGGCATAAATAGGATGAAGTAATAAATGGGTGTTTCTTTAACAACTCCTCATCTCTTACGGGCTGCTCGTGGTGAAGTAGTAGATCGTCCCCCTGTATGGATGATGCGACAAGCGGGACGATATATGAAAGCATATCGAGACTTAAGAGAGAAGTATCCTTCGTTTCGCGATCGCTCCGAAATTCCAGAAGTAGCAATTGAAGTTTCCTTGCAACCGTGGAGAGCTTTTCAACCAGACGGAGTAATTTTATTTTCTGATATTGTCACCCCATTACCTGGTTTGGGCATTGACATGGATATTGCCGAAGGTAAAGGGCCAATCATTCACTCGCCCCTCCGCACTCAAGAACAAATCGAGCGTCTGCATCCTTTAGAACCAGAAGCAGCTCTACCATTTATCAAAACAATATTGCAAGCGCTACGCTCGGAAGTAGGCGATAAATCAACGGTGTTGGGCTTTGTGGGTGCGCCGTGGACATTAGCTGCTTACGCAGTGGAAGGAAAAGGTTCTAAAACCTACTCCATTATCAAAAATCTGGCATTTTCAGATCCGACGATATTGCATCAATTGTTAGCTAAATTCGCAGATGCGATCGCCATCTATGCCCGCTATCAAATTGACTGTGGCGCTCAAGTTGTGCAAATGTTCGATTCTTGGGCGGGTCAATTGAGTCCTCAAGATTATGATACTTTTGCTCTCCCATATCAGCAGAGAGTTTTCCAGCAAGTCAAGCAAACCCATCCTGATACACCTTTGATTTTACTAGTTAGCGGTAGTGCAGGTGTGTTGGAAAGAATGGGACAATCTGGCGCTGATATAGTCAGTGTAGACTGGGCTGTAGATATGGCAGACGCAAGAGCCAGATTGGGTAAGCAAGTGAAAGTTCAAGGAAATCTTGATCCAGGCGTGCTATTCGGCTCTAAACAGTTTATCCGCGATCGCATTCTCGATACCGTTCGCAAAGCTGGTAATTGGGGTCATATTCTCAATCTCGGTCACGGTGTCTTACCAGAAACTCCCGAAGAAAATGTCGCTTTCTTCTTTGAAACTGCAAAGGAATTGAATCTTGCAGGAGTTAAGAGTTAGGAGTTATGGGTTATGAGTTAAGAGTTAGGAGTTATGAGTTATGAAGTTATTAGTTGTGAGGTGCAGAGTTATTTTTAACTCCTCGCTTCTAACTCATAACTTTATTTTTAACTCCTGATTCGGAACTTTTAACTTTATTTTTAATTCTTCACTTTTAACTCCTAAATTTTGAAAAATTCTTTATGAACCAGAAACGGATTTTAGTGACTGGTGCAAGTGGTTGTGTAGGTCATTATTTAACAGAAGCCTTAATTAAAGAAACAGATTGCGAACTGTATTTACTCGTTAGGAACCCAAGCAAACTGCAAGTTGATACCAAGGTACGTTCAGGCATCAACGTTTTACAAGGTGATATGCAAAATATTCACCAGTTTGCTGATTTGCTATCCACAATTGATACAGCGGTACTCACAGCCACAGCTTGGGGTGGTGATCAGACATTTGATATTAATGTCGTCAAGACTATAGAGTTACTTGAACTGCTAGATCCAGAACGTTGCCAACAGGTGATTTATTTTTCGACAGCTAGCGTTTTGGATCGCTACAATCAACCATTAAAAGAAGCTGGGGAAATTGGGACAGATTACATCCGTTCTAAATATGAGTGCTTAGAGAAAAAAGAAAAATTAGCGATCGCACCCAAAATTACCACAGTATTTCCGACTTTAGTATTGGGCGGTGATGCCAATAAACCCTATTCTCCTGTCACATCTGGTATTACAGAAGTGACGAAATATATTAATTTGATTCGCTTTTTGGAAGCAGATGGCAGTTTTCACTTTATCCACGCACGAGATATTGCCACTGTCGTGCGAAATTTAATCGATCGTCCTCCCAAAAGCGATCGACCACGTTGGCTTGTTTTAGGTCAAGCACCGTTAACTGCTAATCAAGCAGTGAAACAAGTTTGTGCTTATCTGGGCAAAAAGATTTACTTTCGCATCCCCATATCTATAGCATTGGCTAATTTGATTATTGTTCTGTTCCGCATTCGGATGGCCGCTTGGGATCGATTTTGTATGAACTATCGGCATTTTACTTATGAAAAATTCATCAATCCCGATAGTTTCGGCTTGCCAAATTATTGTGCAACCATGAGTGATGTTTTGAAAATTAGCGGTGTTGAAAAGGCTAAAAATTGATTATAATATCTGGCTTTTGACAGCATTGGAAAAATATTAGCAGAAAATTATCCTAATTTTGTAGAGAGCCTCTGGGGTTTTCTCCATTAGGGACTGGCGTCATTGAGTATGAGTGAAGGATGGAAAATTATCTCTTTCCTCTCTGCTCCCCAGTCCTTCGATTTGAGTGAAAAATATCAATGGGAAAATAAAACAACTTTAGTAAAAAGTCAATAGCTCTTAATTTTAGTTAGAGTAGTGTAACAACAAAGTGTGAGGATCGATACTAAATGCGAATACTGTTAGTGTATCCAATATTTCCCAAAACCTTTTGGTCTTATGAAAAAATCTTGGAGTTAGTCGATCGAAAGGTTTTATTACCACCTCTGGGTTTAGTAACAGTAGCCGCGATTCTGCCCCAAGAATGGGAATTCAAACTGGTCGATCGCAACATCCGCCCCGCAACAGAAGCAGAATGGGCATGGGCAGATGTGGTAATCCTCTCGGCGATGATTGTCCAGAAGCAAGATTTACTTGAGCAAATTCAGGAAGCAAAAAAACGTGGCAAGTTAGTCGCAGTTGGTGGCCCTTACCCCACCTCTGTACCTCACGAAGTTGAAAATGTTGGCGCAGATTTTCTAATTCTGGATGAAGGAGAAATCACGCTACCCATGTTTATTGAGGCAATAAAAAGGGGAGACACATCTGGGACTTTCCGCGCCATAGAAAAACCTGATGTCACAAGCACACCAATACCCCGCTTTGATTTATTAGAATTGAACGCTTATGACATGATGTCGGTACAGTTTTCGCGTGGGTGTCCTTTCCAGTGCGAATTTTGCGACATAATTGTTCTCTACGGGCGCAAACCGCGCACCAAAACCCCAGCCCAACTGTTAGCAGAGTTAGATTACCTCTATGAACTGGGTTGGCGGCGGGGTGTGTTCATGGTAGATGACAACTTTATTGGCAACAAGCGGAATGTGAAATTGTTGCTCAAAGAGTTAAAAGTCTGGATGGCGGAACACAAATATCCCTTCCGATTTGACACGGAAGCTTCAATTGACTTGGCGCAAGATGCAGAAATGTTGGAGCTGATGGTTGAGTGTGGTTTCTCAGCGGTGTTTTTAGGAATCGAAACACCGGATGAAGATAGTTTGCAAATGACCAAGAAGTTTCAAAATACTCGTAGTTCTCTAACTGAGGCAGTGCAAACCATCATTAAAGCGGGATTGCGCCCAATGGCTGGATTTATTATCGGCTTTGATGGCGAAAAAGTAGGCGCAGGCGATCGCATTGTCCGCTTTGCTGAACAAGCAGCAATTCCCTCAACTACCTTTGCTATGTTGCAAGCGTTACCCAATACTGCGCTTTGGCATCGCCTGAAAAAAGAAGGGCGACTGCGGGAAAATCAAGATGGCAACATCAACCAAACAACATTGATGAACTTTCTGCCCACCCGTCCCCTGGAAGAACTTGCTAGGGAATATGTTGAAGCGTTCTGTAGTTTATACGACCCAGTACAGTACTTAGATCGCACTTACCGCTGTTTCTTGATGATGGGTTTACCAAGTTGGAAAGCGCCAGCGAAAATGCCAGAGTGGTTAGTTGTAAAAGCGTTGCTGATTGTAATTTTGCGACAAGGCATCAAACGGGAAACCCGCTGGAAATTCTGGCATCATTTGTTCAGCATTCTCAAGCGTAACCCCGGAGTTATTGAACATTACATTTCTGCTTGCGCCCACAACGAGCATTTTTTAGAGTATCGCCAAATTGTCCGCGATCAAATTGAAAGTCAGCTAGCTGATTATTTAGCACAAGGCGCAGAAAAGCCTTATGTTCTAGTGAAAGAAAAAGCTGAGGAAAAAGCGGAAGCGGTAGTTAGTTAAGGTTGGTAATGGGTAATAGTAAATAAATTACTTATTACCCGTTCTCAATTAAAATTATACAAATTCAATTAATAGTCATTGTCAGCTACACAAATGCCTTTACATTTAATACCGTTGGTAACGGTGCGTTGACAATGAGAACATAAAATTTTTTCATTTTCTGTTTCTTGATTTATCTTTAAACTAGTACTTGCCTGTAATTTTTCTTTTTCAGTCTGGATTTTTAGAGTCATAGTTAAAAGCTGTTTAATTACTTAGAACTTTTATCAAATATTGTGTCAATGTAAACGCATCTACACCCAATTCGGTACGCTCTTGGGCGGCTATTATACCTGCTTGGGAATGCCACCAAGCAGCAGTTGCTACAATATCTTCTACGGGAATCTGTTTAGTTGCTGCTTGCGCCAACAATCCACCTAGCAGCCCAGTTAACACGTCGCCGCTACCGCCACGTGCCAAAGCAGGTGTGCTTTCAGGAACAATCCAAACAGCACCTTGAGGGTTGGCGATCGCAGTTCTCGCCCCTTTCAACAATACTATCGCCTCACTTTGCGCGGCTGCTTCCCTTACTGCTTGCACCCTGTCATGTTTGGCATCAGGGACATCAGGAAACAATCGCTCAAATTCGCCAGTGTGGGGTGTGAGTACGGTTACTGCTTGGCGTTTTTTTAGCGTGGCGATCGCTCCCATTTGTGCCAGGATATTTAAGCCATCGGCATCGAGAAGCAAAGGGCGATCGCTTTCTATGACTTGTTGCACAATAGGCGTAGCATCTCGTGTTAAACCGGGGCCACAAGCGATCGCATTAAAGGAACTCAGATCGGTGTTTTCTGGTAGTTGTAGGTGGGCAATGGCTCCACTTTCCGTCTCTGGACAACCGACGATTAGTGCTTCTGGCAAGTGTGACACCAAAAGAGATTTCAGGGATTCGGGTACGGCAATCGAAAGCATCCCGACACCACTAGCCCTAGCACCCAAACCAGTTAAAATTGCCCCACCTGCATAGCGCCGCGAACCGCAAATCAGCAGTAAATGTCCTTCCTTATATTTGTGAGTAACTGCTGGACGGGGTAAAGGTAAAGTAGCAAGTGCCTTTGCTCGTGTAATAAGTTTAATTTTAGGTGCATCTTTGAGAACAGCTTCCACATCAGCCAAAGGAATATCGAAATCGATTAACTCAGCTTTACCAAGATATTCCAACGCTCGATCTTGGAAGAAAGCTAGTTTCCATAAACCTAAGCAAAATGTGTGAGTGGCGCGAATGGCAGTTCCCAATACTTCGCCTGTGTCGGTGTGTAAACCTGAAGGTAAATCGATACTATAAATCGGTACAGACAATTCATTTAGCTGATTAATTGCAGAGGCGATGGGATCGGTCAGGTTTCTTTCTAAACCAAATCCAAACAAGCCATCAATCAACAAATCAGAATCTGGCAGTTGCTCAATTGTTTGATAAATTGGAATGCCCAAACTCTCGGCATACTGCAAGTGCTGCGAAGTTAATTCCTTAAGTTTAGAAAAAGGAGAATAAATCCAAACCTCATACCCGCAAAAGTGTAATTCACGGGCTACGACTAAAGCATCACCGCCATTATGACCGGGGCCGACAAGAATTCCCACACGAGATCCCCTTAACAAAGGAGTGTTTGAAAGAATCTCTGGAATGCGACGAGCAATTAATCCCGCCACCTTTTCCATCAAAGCAACTACAGGCATTCCCGCTGCAAAGATCCGCTTTTCAATATCGCGCATCTGCCCAGCAGTCACTACCACTTGCGAAAATTGTTCTTGTCTATCTTGCATTAGTCCTGAGTGGTAAGTTATGAGTTTCAGGCTAACTGAAAGTTTAGCAAAATTGACTCATATTCCACCCAAAAAAGTTACAAACCAATTTCCACATCTTCAAGGATGCCGAGTGCGTCTAGTCCGTACTCCTCAAACAGGGCAGGGCTGTTTCATTCCATTTCAAACAGGATTTGTCAAGATGGTTAGCGAGAAAATTCTAAGTAAAAGTAGTGATTAAATGTTCATTTCATGACTGAGAGATCAGTAAAATAGTTCATTTTCTCGGCACGCTGGTAACAGAATAACCAATTTTTAATTGCTAGAACCCTTGATTTTTAAAGCTCTTTGGGGAATGAAACAGCCCTGCTCAAACAGGGGGGGCAACTCAGTGACAGCAGTGTTATCAAACTACTGTAATCGCGAGGTCATACCAATTTTAAAAAAGAATGCGACAATTCGTAACAATGTGACTAATGTGCCTGTGAAATGCTTATAAGGTTTCAAAATAGTTAATCATCGTAAATTTCCAAAAGGGCTGAAAAAGCTTTCTTCTCCTACTCTTCACTTCCTTTTTCAAGCTAGCGATCAAAAAGTATTGCTATCACTTTGGCTGAAAGCTAGATACCATTAGATTCGGCGTGTTTACTGTTCGGGAGTGCCAAAATGTCTAAACAGCTGGGTCAAAAAATTGCCCCTACACCAATATCAAATGATATTAATGTAGTGGATTTGATCGATCAATACTTCACCGCTTACAACTCAGCGCGGTTGCGGGAAATCTGCCAACTACTGAGTCGCGATGTCCTAACAGAAGGTGTCACGGTGGGAGTTAGCCTCTCTGGTGCGATGACGCCAGCAGGATTTGGGGTTTCAGCACTTGCACCCTTAATTCGCAACGGCTTTATTGATTGGATGATTAGCACTGGTGCAAATCTTTACCACGATATGCACTATGGTTTGGGTTTTGAACTCTTTGCTGGTAATCCGTTTTTGGATGATGTGAAACTGCGTCAAGAAGGCACGATCCGCATTTATGACATTATCTTTGGTTACGATGTGCTGCTAGAAACTGATGCGTTCATCCGCAAGATTCTGCAAGGAGAAGCGTTTCAAAAGCGGATGGGAACGGCTGAATTTCACTATTTACTAGGTAAATATGTCCGAGAAGTAGAAAAGCAATTGGGTGTGCAGCATTCCTGCTTGCTAGCTACAGCTTATGAATATGGCGTACCGATTTATACGTCTTCTCCAGGAGATAGCTCAATTGGGATGAACGTAGCGGCTTTAGCATTGGAAGGTTCGCAGTTGGTGATAGATCCATCAATTGACGTGAATGAGACAGCAGCGATCGCATATAATGCCCGTGAATCTGGAGGTAAAAGTGCGGCTGTAATTCTTGGTGGCGGTAGTCCTAAAAACTTTTTGCTACAAACCCAACCGCAACTTCACGAAGTCTTAGGGTTGGAAGAACGAGGACACGATTACTTTGTGCAGTTTACCGATGCACGTCCAGATACAGGCGGTTTATCTGGAGCAACCCCATCGGAAGCTGTCAGTTGGGGTAAGATTGACCCCCATGAGTTACCTAACACAATCGTTTGTTATACCGATAACACTATCGCTCTACCACTGGTGACAGCGTATGTGTTAAACAAATGCCAGCCTCGTCCCCTGAAGCGCGTGTATGACAGGCGAGAAGCCATTTTAGAGAAACTGCAAAAAGACTATCTAGCAGCCAAAACCCAACCATCGGATCGGATTCCAGCAGCAGTTGCTGAAAGTGCTTCACAGCAAACAGCAACTTATCCCTGTGGTCGGCTGATTCCGAATACTCACTAAGGGAATAGGCAGGGGAGCAGGGGAGCAGGGG
>NZ_CAXTTT010000047.1:0-53052 GCF_964247315.1 uncultured Nostoc sp. | reverse complement strand
AACTCGCGAATATTGTTGTCTTTTTCCCATCTTTTTGCCAAATTGGGATGCTCCCGTTTAAGAATATATCTTCACCTTGGGCGATTAATCCCTTAGTAATTTTAACTGCCCCTACCCATTGATAGGAAATGGGATTATTGGGATTGAGTCCCTTATTTGCAACTAGTTGTGATGCTTCTTGAGGACTCAGCAGTTTGCCGAAATAGTCGTAATAGCCTAACGGTTGAGTCGGAGCAGGTTGTAAAAGCTCAATTTTTGCGAAAGCTGTCTGGCTTGTCATCAACCAATTTGATAACAAGATCCCAAAAACGCTAATGAGAAAAACGCAGATTAATAAAAAAATCTTGGTTTTTGAAACATACAATACCCTAACGACACCAGTCTTCGGGTTGTTTTTTTTTGTTTCATAGTGAGGTATTTACTAAAAACCTATGGGTAGATATATCACACTATTACGTAAAGATATGTAATAGTGTGTTTAACTTTTTTATCAATTTGATGGCTGGATTACTTACTTGTATCTAAGTATATACTCATAAAACCATCACCCGATATTGAACCTAAAGGCTTGTCTTACCTACCTCAATCTATTTTTTGAATTCGTTGAACTTCAGGTTAAATTTAGTGAATTCTCTCTCTAAGTAATTGTTCTTCTAAAGCAGCAATGCGATTGTACGCTGCTGTTAATTGGGCTGTCAGTCGTTGTATTTGAATTTCTGGTGTTATATTATCTCCAGCTTGACGATGCATGTCTAGATAAATGCCATCGGTCAACACATCCTTGTGTTCCATTTCTGGATTTAAATTGTTACGTCCTTTAAACTGGTAGCCTCCAGCCGCGCCATTTTGTTGGTAATTATCCTTTGCTTGTGTATTTGCTAAAGAACACTCTGAGAAAGTTTGAGTAACTTTACCATCAAGCTGCTCAATTACTTGGCACACGGCATCTAACTTTTGGCTTAAAGTCAGGATCTGCTGCTGTAATAGCTCCATTTAATACCTTTATTCGTACATTTTCTATATGTTATTCAATTTACTCCCAACCTTAACGATACTTATGGATTATTTAAGTATTGATAATTTTTGGTGGAAATGTGACATTTAAATCATTACTTCTAAATACAAGTAAGGTTTCACCATAAGTACCATCAAGTAAATTTATGGATAAAAATTAATCTTTAGGGAGAAATTTGCCAAAAAATCGCTAATTTGAGTCAAATATTCTAAATTAACCGTATTATCAAGAAAAAATACCGATAATTCTCCAGATTCATTTTTTCAGCTAGTCGGTCACTGCTAAATCTCTGCTTAATATTAGGTATAATCAAAAATCTCAAAATCCAAAATCAATGGATCGACGGTCTTTTTTGCTAGGTACAAGCACACTGGCACTTTCACAACTGCTTTTTGGCTGTGGTGGAAACAAGCAGATGCAACTAAAAGTACAGTTATTAAAAGGTTCTATACCTGGTCAGGTGGTGAATCAGTTCCACAAAGGTTTGCAACAACGGGTGCAGTTAAAGTTTGCTCCAGTTGGGCATATACAGGATTTATTTCAGCAATTACAAAATTGGCAGCAAAAGCCAAAGACCAGCGATGAGCAAGGATGGAGACGCTTTATACCCTTTAGGCAAGGTCAAAAAGCAGCTGACACAGACCTAGTGACATTGGGAGATTACTGGCTACAAGCAGCTATTGAGCAGAAATTGATTCAACCACTCCAAGAAGTACAGGGAAACCAATTAAAGCAGTGGTCTGTTTTAGATGAAAGGTGGAAACAACTGGTAACGCGTAACGATCGAGGTATTTTGGATACTCAAGGGAAGGTGTGGGGTGCGCCTTACAGGTGGGGTAGCACGGTAATTGTTTATAACCGTGACAAGTTGCAAAAATTGGGATGGACGCCCAAAGATTGGAGTGATTTGTGGCGAGATGGAATGCAGCAGCGTATTTCCCTACTCAATCAACCACGAGAAGTTATTGGTTTGGTCTTAAAAAAACTGGGAAAATCTTATAATACAGACAATCTTGACCAAGTACCAGACTTGGAAAAGGAATTACAGATATTAAATCAACAGGTGAAGTTTTACAGTTCCAATAACTATTTGGAACCTCTAATTATGGAAGACACTTGGCTAGCAGTTGGTTGGTCAAGCGATGTATTGCCTATTCTAGGACGTTATCCGCAGCTTGCCGCAGTTATCCCCCAGTCAGGAACAGCAATCTGGGCGGACTTATGGGTACGTCCTGCAGGAATTACTAAGGATACTTTATCAGATCAATGGATTGATTTTTGTTGGCAACCAAGCACAGCTAAACAAATTTCGGTGCTAACTAAAAGTAATTCGCCAATTTCTACAAATATTGCCGCTTCCGATATCCAAGAACCATTATGGAGTTTGTTAGAGAGCGATCGCAAAGTTTTCGATAAAAGTGAATTTTTACTTCCCTTACCTCCATCAGCAATAAAACAATACGAGTCTTTATTCGCCAAAATTAAGGTTTAATTGGAAATTGGGCATGGGGCATTGGGCATCGGTTATTTATTCTCCTTGTCTCCTCAGTCTCCAGTCCCCACTCCCTTTTTTTCTACAAAGAACGCTGTAACCCGATCTTGTTCTTAATAGTGGTTTGGATACTGCATAAAGCTGGACTTGTACTAAAGTTGCAAGTGTAGGTTGCCAAGGGTTCTTTTTGATAATTAAATACCCGGACGTTGTAACCAAAGTTCCGTGCAGCGCTACCCAAGCGATTTACGAAGTCGTAGCGCTCTACATACTCTAGTAAACTCCAAATTTGCTGATTCACGATCAAGTCTACTCGTGCAGGTTCTTTGTTAGAAGCTGGATATGCTATCCAATTATCCAATAGCTTTTTTTCAGAGTTTTGTTGTGCCCACCATAAACTGGGAACGGTTAATCGTTCTGGATGAATGGTGGTAGCTGTGATTATATAGTTTTTTGGCTTGGTCAATAAGTCTAGTTCTAAAGGCGCACTAGAAGGCGACGGGATTGAGGGGGTTTGTGCTAATGAAGGCGGGACTAGTAAAGTGGTGAGGCTAATAGTTAGTAGTAATGAAAATGATGTCTGGCGATGGCTGCGCCAAGGCCAAGGGCGATCGCACAATTTAGGTATATACATAACTAATTCGTAATTCGTAATTCGTAATTCGTAATTAAGGCATTAGTAAAAAATAGTACATTTTATAGTTTAATGGCAACGATGCGAATTCTTCGATAATCTGCTGTCCAAGTTCCTTGTTGATATAGTGTTGGCTTCAGATATTCCTCAACGACGCAAATTATTTGTATTTGTTGCTCAGGTGAAAGTCCTGCTAAAAAAGTGCTGGCGAACATTTTAATCCAGTTTGCGATGCCAGCTTCTCCCTCTGCTAGGGGAGTTGGGCGAGGAAACAGGATAGCATAAATGACATCAAAGCCATGCTGTTCTAGGAGGCTGGCGTATTCGCCAATGCTGGGGTAATACCAAGGATTCTCTACTTGTGCTTTAGGGATACCAATGGACTCTAAAGCAGTGTATAAAGCTGTGATGATCGCCTTTATATTCCCTTTACCCCCAAATTCTCCGACAAAACGCCCTCCAGGTTTTAAGGATTTATGTATGGAAGCGATCGCGCTATCTGCTTGTTTCACCCAATGTAATACAGCGTTGGAAAACACAGCATCAAAAGGCTGTTTAACTTGAAAATTTGTCGCATCCGCAACATCAAAGCGGATATGAGGATAGTTTTCTTTTGCCTTTTCAATCATCGCAGGTGCGCTATCAACTCCCATTACTTCAGCACCAGCTTGGGCAATTTTTTCTGTGAGTTGTCCAGTACCGCAACCAAGATCCAAAATCGATTCTCCTGGCTGAGGGTTGAGTAATTTCAATAAGTCTTCGCCATACTGCCAGACGAAGGCGTGTTTATCTTCGTAAAGGGAAGTGTCCCAATTATTGCTTGTCGAAATATTATTCATAACGTAGGATTTTATGGTGTGTAGAGACGTTGCATTGCAACATCTCTACATTAAATTACAGCGATCGCTAATCCTAATCCCGTACTACCAACACCTTTAGTGGTAAACAATTTGAATTCCCACAACAGTAGTCAATGGTTGAAGAATTGAGTATTGATGAAGATTCAATCGGGAGAGTTAGCAAAGAGTGAAGATTGAAAGTATTGCTATTGTATCAATTTAGCTCTGTGATCGAAAATAAACGTTGTCGGTCTATTTGTTGAAGCTTGATTTTTTCAGCGTAGAAAGCCTGATAATAATATTGATACCGCTCTGGTTCAGCTTCTGGATCGGTTTGTTGCCATAGTTCCAAAAAGTGACGATAGCGTTTTTCAAGCATCACTAAATCCATACAAGCGATCGCAGCTTGAACTACTTGCGGAGTCCGCAGTATTTCTTTCTGGTTTTTTTCATCCACATGAAATAAATGAGAAATTAATCCGATCTCGCTGTCAAATTCTAAGAACCGATCTTGGAGGCGGGAAATTAAATTTGGTAGAGACACAAAGTTTTTCGTCTCTCCATCACCGGATGAAATTTCTAAAATCTGTTGCCATAAAAATCGGTGGTGGGAAAGGCTAAATTGCAAATCTCGCTCCTCTAGTTCGTCAACAATCATTTGACGCTGTTCGGGACAATGCAAGTAAACTCGCAATAATAACGCCTCTGCGTGTTCTAAAAGGCTGCGTTCTGTGGGGAGTGAGGAGTCGGAAATGGGGAGTAAAGATTTACCACCTCCCCATGCTTTCTTCGCTGACACGGGCTTAGAGTATGTAGCCGCAGCCGGAGCAATTTGAGTTAGCAGATTTTCGACTCGTAGAGGTATGAGTCTGGTATCTCCCAAGCTGAGTATTTCAGCACAATAAGAAACATAATAATTTCGTGTATCGCTGTTAGCTATATTTTTAAGTAATTTGACTATTTGCTGAGTTACTTGCTGAAAATCAGTAGCCTGTTTTAAGTCTCGGTCTTGAATAATTTGCTGAATCTGCCAGTCTAGCCAAAGTGGCGCATTTTTTAGCAGTTCTCCATAATCTTCAGGAGAACGCTTATGCAAGTATTCATCAGCATCTTTACCATCGGGTAAATTGAGAATTTTTAGCTGAACTTCGCCCTTATATGCTAATTCGGCAATTTCACCGATCGCACGAACGGCTGCATTAGTTCCGGCTTTATCAGCATCAAAGTTGAGTACTAATTGTTTCGATTCGGTGTAACGTAATATTAACCGAACTTGTTCTAAGCTTAATGCCGTACCGAGGGAGGCGATGGCGTTATTAATACCAGCAGCGTGGAGAGCGATCGCATCAAAATATCCCTCCACCACCACCGCTTGATCGAGTTGAGAAATTCCATCTTTCGCTTGATCGAGGGCAAATAATGTTTTACCTTTACTAAAAAGCTCGGTTTCCGGTGAATTCAGATATTTAGGTTGTTCGTCAGTCAGGGTTCTCCCACCAAAGGCAATGACGCGCCCTTGAACATCACGAATGGGAATCATCAAGCGATCGCGAAATACATCATAATAACTGCCTCCTTCCTTGCGTGGCTTAATCAATCCCGCTTTTTCCAGAATTTGCACTGGGTAATGTTTATCATCCACTAAATAACGATAGAGAGTTTCCCAACCTGCGGGGGCAAAACCTAAACCAAATTGCTGTATAGTTTCTTCTTTGAGTTGGCGATTAGATTGCAAATATTGAAGTGCCTTTTGCCCTTGGGATTGTCTGAGGGCGTGTTGATAAAACTGGGCGGACGTTGCCAGAACTTCATATAACTGTTCGCGCAAAGATAGCTGACGCTGTAATTCTTGGCGTTGTTCGGGTTTGAGAGTTTGTACAGGTACTTGGTAACGCCGTGCTAAATCCAGCACCACGTCAGCAAAAGAACGCTTTCCCAACTCCATGACAAACTTAATCGCATTTCCCCCAGCTTGACAGCCGAAGCAATAGTACATTTGCTTGGTTTGACTAACGGTGAAACTGGGAGATTTCTCATCATGGAAGGGACACAAACCGACGAAATCCTTTCCTCGTTTGCGTAAAACTACGTATTCCGAGACGACATCTACAATATCAGCCCGTTGTTTAACTTCCTCAATTGTGTCTGGGTGTAAGCGGGGGATTTGCATGGCTTTGTCATTAGTCATTGGTCATTGGTCATTGGTCATGAACTTTGGAGAAATACCAAAGGACAAATGACTTTAGACTTCTGATCGCTATTATATTCTTGTTGCTAGATCGAGAATGATGTATACAATTGCTTAAACTTAATTTTATCAGAGGAAATACTGAAAATGGGGCGTATTTTTATATCAGCAGCTCATGGAGGTCAAGAAGCGGGAGGAATAGATCGAGGTGCGATCGCAGGTGGTACAACTGAAGCCAAAGAAATGATTTTGCTGCGGGATTTGATTGTCACGGAACTGAGAGCGCGGAGTTTGGAAATTTTAGCGGTTCCTGATGACTTGAGCGCCGCCCAAACTATCACCTGGATCAATTCCCGCAGCCGTCGGGGTGATGTCGCTCTAGAAATTGCAGCTAATGCAGCTAACAGCCCTTCTGTGCGTGGGGCTAGCGTTTTCTACATTGTTAATAATAGCGATCGCAAGAGTAATGCTGAACAGTTACTAGTAGGGTTGTTGCGCCGCGTACCCCAATTACCGAATCGCGGAGTCAAACCAGATACAGATAGTGGATTGGGTAGGTTAGCATTCTGTCGCCAGACAACGCTGCCAGCTTTGGTGATACAAGTAGGGTTTCTTAGCAATCCAGAGGATCGGGCTTTGCTGCAAAATCGTCGCCGCGATTTTGCTTTGGGAATTGCCGATGGATTGCTAACTTGGAGTCGTGTAATTGACCCCACTCCTGGAACTCCAACAGAAGCAAATTATCCGCCAATTAATATTAATATTAATGGACAAAGTTACACAGAACAGGGGGTTTTAGTTAATGGTAATGCTTACATCCCCATTGATTTAGTAGACCTTTTACGAATTGACCTTTCAAAAGCAGCTAATGTCAATCGGATTACCTATCACAAAGTAGTTTATGTCAAAGCGATCGAATTGCGAGATTTTAATGTTGCAGTCACTTGGGATGCTGCAACGCGTACTGTCAGCTTGCGCTCGAATTTAGTAGTTTGCCCTGGTCAATTTTCGCGGGTAATGTCAAACGGTAATACTTCCGAAGTACAGTTACAATTATTCCTCAGAAACAATAATGAAAATGCTTTAGCAAAGTTTCCTGACATCCCAAAACTTTATCGAGAAGAAGCAGGTATAGAGGGAGTTAACTATGATATTGCCTTTTGCCAAATGTGTGTAGAAACAGGATTTTTACGGTTTGGTGGTGATATTAAACCTGAGCAAAATAACTTTGCCGGCTTAGGTGCGATCGGTGGTGGTTCGGAGGCTGCGTCTTTTCCAAGTGCCAGAATTGGAGTTAGGGCACACATCCAACATTTGAAAGCTTACGCTAGTTTAGAACCCTTGGTACAAGAAGTAGTAGATCCAAGGTTTCGTTTCGTCACACGTGGGATTGCGCCATTAATCGATCAGCTATCAGGGCGGTGGTCAGCAGATTTGGATTATGGTACGAAGATTTCAGCAATGCTTAAACGATTATATGAATCAGCAGGACTTCTTTGAGTATTGAGTAACTTATTTAAGTAGGTCTGCGTCAAAATTTGTAGTTAGAATAAAGCAAGAAGCAAGAGGGCTTTAGCCTAGTTTATCTTTGTTTATATAGTTTGGTTTTAGCCAACCTACTTAGCAATTTTTTTTAGGATATTGTTCCCTAGATTAATATTCATAAAATTTCTGTTTAATACTCTAAGTTAAAATATTAGGTGAAAAATTTATGTATAAATTTATCTATAAAAATGTAGAATAGAAAAGAAAATGAAAGAACTATTTGATTATCTATTGATAAATGAAATTGCTAATGATGTTGTTACAATTGCTTTCTTTGTTATTGTTATTTCAATAACGCTGATATATGTTTTTGCATTTTTTCAGGGGCGAGATGTTTCGTTCTGGCCTCCAAGCATCGGTAAGCTACCAGTTAACTCAGCAGTACAGAGTAGTTCTCCAGGTGGTTCAGGAATTTCGACAAATCGTCGAAGTTTTATACCTACTGTTATTGGTACATCAGTAGGGTTAACTGCTGGTTGGCTGATTCGAGGTCGCTTGCCACTGCTGAAAGCCTTTCTTTTTAGGACTCTAAGAGCTGCTTAAGAACATATCGGGCACGGTTATAAATAACACCCGGTCGTGAGCTTTCTCGTGGACCAGCAACATTCAAAATGCGAATGTTGTGCTTCTGAATCCAACTCCAGAAACGAGCAGCGTCATTTCCACTGAACGACAACGCGTTAATAATGAGGACGGGGCGATCGTACTTATGCGCTAGGTCAGCCGTAAGCTTTGTTCCTTCTTCAAGCGATCGATACGCTAGGACGAGCGTCCCGTCCGAATCTCGAACGTTCCACTCGGTACGCAACGCATAGTCTGTACTCGTCGTCTCTTGAAGCGGATATACAGATGGTATCTTTCCATCCTCTGCAAGCCGCTCCTTTGGACACCATCCACGAACTGGTAACAAAAGTGACAAAGCTGTATCGAGCGCAGCCCTGTCAACTCCTGTCTGACCTCCGGTTACAACCCAAAGCCGTTGATGAGACGATATTGACTCTCGTTTCTGGGATGGTGTGGCGACCAAAAGTGCGATCGCATTTCTTACTTTTCTTCTCAAACTTGAAAACAATTAAGTCTGAATCCTTATCTTTCTTACATATCTTGCTGATATTCTTCTAACAATTGCGGAATGTGATCGTATCCATCCACACCAATAACCGCAATAATTTTCGGACGATGTTGCTGTAAAAACTTTTGGAAAGCTTCTACCCCGATTTGTCTTTGTAAAATTGTCAGTAACCCTGCTGGTTGACGCCATTCACTAGAAGCAATTTGCTCTAAAAGATACATTCCCAAGCAGCCCGTGTAAACAGTTTTTTCGGAATTTTGCAGATGATAATAAGCTTCTGCTAAATAAGCTAAATTCCGCCCTTGGAGATACAAATCACCGGAAACTTGCGCTGTTTTAAAACCATCTTCAAGATATTTAATTGCAGTTTGGTGTTCTCCAATTACTAGATAGGCAATTCCTAAGCTGCTGACACATAAGGCTTTACTTTGAATATCGCCTAATTTTTCTGATAATTTTAAACCTTGTTCCAAATAGTTAATTGCAGCTTCATAGGTTTCGGGTTCTAGGTTTTCCAATTCCTGAGCTTGCATGACTTCGCTGTAACCTAAATTTACCAGCGCGTTTGCTTCTCCTGTCCTATCGCCTGCTTGCCGACTTAATATTAATGCCCGTTGACTATAGTTAATTGCCTCACCATAATTTTGCTGTTGTACGTAGGTGCGGCTGAGGTGATTGAGATTGGCAATTTCACAGGTGCGATCGCCTGCATTTCTGGCTATCTCTAGCGCCTGCTGATGAAAATCAATGGAGCGTTGGTATTGTCCCAAAGCACGCTGAGAATAGCCTAAAAGTGTCAATATCCTCGCCTTTTCTTGGGTTCCCTCGCCTCGTCGTAACGGTTCATCCAAATAATCTAGGGCATCTCGCAAATAGGTGCCAGTAAAAGAGGCAAAAATCCCACCGTAAAAGGGAAAATACGGACGCTGGGCAAAGGTTCGCAAAATCTGGAGCATGATTTGAGAACAGGCATCGCTGTATACTGTCCCAATACTCCCAAAACCACTTGCTAACTGACTCCAAATCACTGCAAAGGTCAAAAAAGTGGAAATGGACAACTTTGGCCCCGCTTTCACATCGTAAGCTTGTTGGTCAAACCAGTTAATTAGTCCCCGTTGCAAGTACTGTAAAATCAATGCCATTTCCACCCAATCTCTAAGGGTAATCCCCCGTTGTCGCTCGGCAAACTCTATTGCAGATTCTTCCCTAGCTAAGGTGCGAAGCAGTGCTTGTGGTAACTCACTATTAAGTTGTTTCGCCCAACTTGCCCAAGGGCCGCGTTCTCCCGGTACACCGCCAAACCCCAGAGATTCTTTTTGCTCGTACATCCAACTGAGCAAGTTGTCTTGCAATCGCTGCCAAGAAGCTAAACCACGGGTAATCCCTTCAGAAAATTGTTGTAAATCAGCATCTGCCTGAGCAAATTGCTGCAATGCCTTTGATAATTGCTGTAACTGTTGTAAATTTAGCGGATACTTCTGATTCGGGTCAGTAACTCGGATAAATACCGCTAGACGCTCGGCAGCAGGGGCTGTGGTGATTTCTGTAACTGCGGAGGCGATCGCTTCTGTGGCTTTGTTTTGCTCTTGCCAGCGTTGCCATTGACTTTGAATAGTCTTAATGGCTCTTAAACTCCGAGTCGCTTTAGCTTTCTTGAGTTCGTCTTTTTCGCTATCTACTTGGGTTTGCAGGGAATTCAGGCGATCGCTCAAAGCTAGCTCAAAGACTTCCCCTGTACCGGAAGTAATTCCTTTAAGCAGCATTTGATACACCTGTTCTACAGAGCTAATTTTGCCCTTGAGGGTGGTTTCGACAATTTCATCGATTAAGGCAAGATAGCGATCGCTTAATGGCAGAGAGTCTGGCACTTTGGCTACTAGAAGAATGTCACATCAATTTTAATTCTAGTCTTGGCAGCAGAGGTAGGGGAAACAATTTGCCACTTTTGGGCAGTCATGGTTATAACAAATGCAAAATTTAGAAAAAATTTATTTAGCGATTTGTTATAATTCCTTGAGCGATTCGCTTTTTAACTACGCGATAAAAAAATAATGGAATGCCTACAAGATAACGGTCTGCTAGACGATTAGGTTCAGTAATTAAGCGTGTTAACCACTCCAGACCATTATCAGTCAGCCAACGCGGCCCGCGATATATAGAGTCAGTATAAAAATCTAGACAAGCACCCAAAGGTAAAAATACAGTAGTTTCAATTTTATTGAAGTTATCTAAAATCCAGCGTTCCTGTAACGGCATACCAAAACCAATATATAAAATATCTGGTTGGAATTTATTAACTTTTTCTATTACCAAATCATTTTCTTTTCCTGATTTTTCAAAATAACCATGATGTCCCTGTACGCGTAAATTAGGCGCAATTGATACTAATTTAGTAATTGCTTTATCAACTACGCCAGGTTTTCCAGCTAACAAAAATAAAGAAAGGTTTTCTTTCTCACATTTTAATGCTAAATCTTCTATGTAATCTGGTGCTGTCATTCGATGTGCAGATTGCATGGAATAACCATTGAATCTAGCTCCTACCATTACACCAAATCCGTCACAAAATACTAAATCAGCCTTATTCAAAAAATCTCGATACCAAGATTTTTCATAAGCGAAATTCATGGCTCTGATATTCACATGTCCTACAACTGTCTTTTTTTGGGTTTTTGCTGCTTCTATTAAATAATCAACTAATTCCTGTACTTTAACTTTATGGAATCTTGTATCAAACAACTTCACTTCAGGAAAAGTTTTCATTTCTGCACCTCCTTATTTATTACCCAGTATACCAAGTTTATAATAATGCGAACAACAAAAGAATAATATCTTTATCGCTCCTTGACTTTTCCTAATATTAAATCTATACCTTTTCAACGCCTATTATCCTTATACAGAATGAATTACGTCGTTTGTAAGTTCGCTATTTAATACATAGTGTAAGTCACTTCAAACTATTTTCGTCAAGATAATTCTTGATTTATAACTGCTGTATACATGCATCTTAAACATGTAAGATAACTGTTTATGTCCAAGTTTTTAACTCTGACTCGTGCATTACTTCCCAAAGATATTCTCAGATTTTCGTCTGCAATTAAGGATTGCATTGCTTCTGACAATTGTTGAATATTTCCCGGATTAACTAACAAACCATTCTGATTTTGAGTAACTAATTCGGGTATTCCTCCTACTGCGGTAGTGATAACTGCCAAACCCCAACTCATTGCTTCTAGTAATGCCATAGGCAGACCTTCGTTATAGGAAGGTAATACAAAGACATCAGCTTTAGTTAAAAGCTCGTCGCGTTTTTCTTTATCTACCCAATCAAGAATAGTGATGTAGTCAATAAGATTTAGAGTTGGGATCAAACTACGAGCTTGTTCTACATCTCCATCTCCCGCTATAACTAACTTGGCTTGGCTTTGTTGAGCAACAGGCATAGAAGCAAATGCTTTAATTAAATCAAAAGCACCTTTGCGCTCACCAATACGCCCTAAAAATAAGAAAAATATCTGTTTAGAATCTATTCGCTGTGGAATTTGGGCGGGAATTTTTACTGGGTTAGGGAGAACAATAACTTGCTCTGACTTCAAGCCAAGATTCTCAATGTAGAATTTTTTCCAGCTATCTGATAAAACAATGAAACGGGTACATTTACAAAACGACCAATTTAACCACTGTTTAAGCCATTGAGGTAGTTTAGAGTAAAACAAATGAAAATCAGCACTATGAGTATGAATAATTACTGGTTTTTGAAATAGCCAACCAATAAGAGTAGTGATTGAATGACGAAAAGCGCTACCTCTATCAGAAACATGAATGTGAATTAGGTCAGTCTTTTGATTTAATAAGTTCCAAAACAACTCACCTATTGCCTGCAAAAACACTAACACTTTATGGATAGCAGAACCATTCGGTAAAGTAGCAATATGTTTAATTTTAATATCAGAGGTAGTTTCTTCAAGAATGAGCTTTTCCACAGAAACTATTCCACCTTGGCGCTCCAAGCTTTCGCCCAACATAGTAATTTTTATGGGACTCATAATTGCTATTAATCTGTTTTGGAAATTGAGTACATGGCTATTTCTATAAACTATATATAAGAACGGATTTCTGATATTTTATATTTAAAGGCTTACTTTAAGGGCATTTTGAGAGTTAATGCCACTAATTCTTAAAATGCCCGATCGCAGTTCCACAAATTTATTCGATATACGCTTTATTAATTTTACAGGATTACTGCAAAAAAAAATTCTGCCATAGGAAGTGCTATAAAAGGATGTTTAAAAAGTATTGTTTTTAATAAGAAAATATTATATATTTAACCCTCTTTTTATTTGAAGGTATGGCAGTTTCAAAGTCCCTCACGAGTGTGGGAGGTTTATAGTAGACTTTTTGCAGCTTTTTAACCATCTACTTAAATATAGCAGAAGTTACAGGTCTTGGTAACTTCTTTATGATTTCCCTGCTTTTTCCAGCTAGAACGGCATAATTTTTTGTTTAAGCTAAATCATAATATTTACAGTTCGGAAAAACCAATGAATTTATTTGAGCTTTTAGTAGGGGCAGACAATCATCCAGCCCTAGTTACACCTGATGGGCGATCGCTAACCTATAAGCAATTGCGCGAGAATGTTATTGGACTGGTATCTCAACTCAACAGCTTTGGATTGAAACGGGGAGAACGTATTGCCATTGGCATGACTAACGGTTCACCAATGGCGATTACCTTTTTGGCTGCTGCCATCTGTGGTACTGCTGCACCCTTAAATCCGAAATACAAACAAGAAGAATTTGCCTTTTACTACCAAGATACCCAAGCAAAAGCACTGATTACGTTGTCTGAGGGATCGGAAGCAGCCATTACTAGTGTCACACCCGGTATGATGCTGATTAATGCTAAGGTAAATACTGACGGCACATTAAGCTTTGAATTAGTCAAAACAGGCTCACAACCAGCAGAACTAGCGAATCCCGTAGCCCCCAACGCTGATGATATAGCGATGATTCTCCACACTAGCGGTACTACCAGTCGTCCCAAGCGCGTGCCTATTCGTCATCGTAATTTAATCGCTTCAGCCAGCAACCTGATTAGTGCTTACTCACTTACAGCAGCTGATACTACACTATGCCTAATGCCGCTATTCCATGTTCACGGATTGGTGGGCTGTTTGCTGGCAACTCTGGCTTCGGGCGGTACATTAGTTTGTCCCAATGGTTTTAATGCCTTGGAGTTTTGGAAACTGGTAGATACCTACAAACCCACCTGGTACTCCGCAGCGCCAACCATGCACCAAACAATTTTGGCACGCGCTAGCCGCAATACAGAAATTGTCAAAGCTAATCGCTTTCGTTTCATTCGCTCTAGTAGCGCTTCTTTGCCGCCGATTATCATTGAACAGTTAGAGGCAACTCTTAATGCTCCTGTGGTGGAATCTTACAGCATGACTGAAGCATCTCACTTAATGACCACCAATCCCCTACCGCCAAAAGTCAGAAAACCAGGTACTGTAGGTTATGGCTTCGGTGTAGAAGTAGGCATTATGGACTCTGAAGGCAACCTGTTATCTAAGGGTAGCTTAGGCGAGGTGGTGGTAAAAGCACCCAATGTTATAGATGGCTACGAAAACAACCCAGAAGCTAACGCCACTGCTTTTGTGAACGGTTGGTTCCGCACGGGGGATCAAGGTACTGTGGATGCAGACGGCTACCTCCGTTTGACTGGACGGATTAAAGAATTGATTAACCGGGGTGGGGAAAAAATTTCTCCTTTAGAAGTGGATGATGTGTTGCTGCGCCATCCCGCCGTCGCCGAAGCCTTAGCCTTTGCCGTCTTCCACAAATCTTTAGGAGAAGATATCCACGCGGCTGTGGTTCTGAAAGCAGAAGCTGGCGAAAAAGAACTTTTAGCTCACTGTGCAACTATGCTGGCAGACTTCAAAGTTCCCAAGCAAATTCACATTTTAGATCGACTACCTTGTGGTGCTACCGGCAAACTGCAACGATTGACGATGGCGAAATTGCTGAATATAGGAGAGTAGGAAGTAGGGGAGATAACGGAAGTTTAGTGTACATCAAAAGTTATCTACACTGTATTGCAACCTCCTACCTCCTTCACGACTTTGTTTTTAATTAAAAAGTATTGAATGCAGTTGACAAATTCTTCTAATTCTAAAATTAAATTAGTAGTGCCTTTAAGGTCTCGATCGTTAGCTAGTTGTTCTAGTTTGTCAGCTACTAAGTACATAGCTGTGGCTCCAATGTTGGCACTAGCACCTTTAAGGTGATGAGTTTCTCGCGCTATTTGCCCAAAGTCATCAGCTGCGATCGCTGCTTTAATTATTTCTAAACGGGGTTTAATATCTTCAACGCATATTTGCAATAGATTTAATTCAAATTCTTGATCATTTCCTGATATCTGATGCAAGTGTTCCCAATCAATTGCTAAGTCAGTGGAAACTGTCTGTTCATAGACAACTCCTTCTTGTTGGGAAACAATCGCACCTATCCAATGCTCCAAAGTCTCAGCCAACTTTTCTTTAAATACTGGCTTACTTAAATAGTCGTCCATTCCGGCATTTAGACACGTTTGTTCGTCTTCTTTCATCACATTAGCTGTCATTGCAATCACCACAGGACGATGACCTAATGCAAAAGCATCTTCTTGCCAACGATGAATTTCTTTTGTGGTTTCCAAACCGTCGAGAATTGGCATTTGGCAATCCATTAAAATCAAATCGTAAGGAATTTTTTCTAATAGCTGCAAAACTTCCTTTCCATTGGCAACGACATCGGCTTTATAGCCCAAACTCTCGAGTTGCTTTAGGGCTACTTTTTGATTCACCAAATTATCTTCGGCTAAGAGAATTCTTAACTTGGATTTAGTAAAGGAGTTAGAGGAAGAAGTCAGAATACCTGAAGTTTCTATACTCGGAATTTCTTCTGTAGCCTCTAGCCTCCTGCCTCTAAACCCTTGTTCTGATTCCGGCTGAGTTTCTAAAATATTTTTGATGGTATCAAGGAGTCGTGATGGCTTAATGGGTTTGAATAAATAAGCAACAAATCCGATTTTGAGCGCCTGTTGTACTTCATCCCGTTGATTAGTAGAGGCGAGCAGAATCAAAGGTATCTCAGCAATTGCAGAATTGGCTTGAATTTGTTCTTTTATTGTGATGTTATTTGTTTGGGGTATTTGCATATCAACCAAGGCAACATGATAAGATTTCCCTTGCTCGCTAGCTTGCTGAATAACTTTAACGGCCGCAGCAATACTGTCAGTTCGATCTACCTCTATTCCCCAATGAGTAGCTTGATGGGAGATAATTTTATAATTAGTTGCGTTGTTATCCACTACCAATAAGCGGCAATTTTGCAAAAGTCCGCGTTCGGATTTTGGCTCAACAGGCTCAACTTGTTTGGTAAAAAGCACCTCAAACCAAAACTTAGATCCTTTGTCCATTTTACTTTCTACCCCAATCACTCCTCCCATCAAAGTTACAAGTTGTTTACAGATGGCTAATCCCAAACCGGTACCACCATACTTGCGAGTGGTCGAAGCATCGACTTGGGTAAATGGTGTAAAGAGTTTACGTTGGTCTTCAAGGCTAATGCCAAGACCTGTATCTGTAATGGCAAAATGGATGGTGGCTGTAGTCGGAGAAAGCGATCGCAATTCGGCTTGTACTAATACTTCGCCAGCGCTGGTAAATTTGATCGCGTTGCTGATTAAGTTCATCAAAATTTGCCGCAGCCTACCAGTATCTCCTTTGAGTTGGGTGGGGACGTTGCGATCGATCAGTGCGGCAATTTCTAATCCCTTGTTATGGGCTGAGGGAGCCAATAATTCCACCACTTCTTCTACACAAGTGGATAGGTCAAAATCGAGAGTTTCGAGAGCCATCTCTCCAGCTTCAAGTTTGGAAAGATCCAAAATCTCGTTGATTAAACTTAAAAGAGCGTCTCCACTACTCCGAATTGTTTCAATAAAATCTCGCTGTTCTGGGTCTAAGGGAGTATCTAACACCAAACTGGTCATCCCTAATACAGCGTTCATCGGCGTGCGAATCTCATGACTGATATTTGCCAAAAAGGCACTTTTCGTCTGAGAAGCTAATTCGGCTTGGCGACGGGCAATTTCAAGTTCTTGTCGCTGACGAGTTTCTGCTGCTAATAGTTGAGCTTGGGTTAAAGCAATACCTACTTGGTCGGCTATTTGTCGCAAAAGATGAGTTTCAAAGCTAGACCAGTGGTGGGAATCGTCACACTGATGAACTATGAGCAAACCGCGAAGTTCTTCTTTGACAAGAATGGGCACAACTAAATTGACTTTGACCCCAAACTGTTGCATTAATTCCAGATGGCTTTGTTCAACTTCCAGGAGATCCAAGTTATCCAGTCCGAAAATCTTTCCTTGACGGTACTGCTGTAGATAGTACTGTTGGAGATATTCTGCTTCAAAGTAGGGGGCAGTGTTGTTTTGCTCTTTGATTGCTGGTAAGCCAGAAACTACTGCTTCAATAACAGTGTTTGCAGACTGATCTGGCAAAAGCTGATAGATCAAAACTCGGTCAGTCTGGAGAATCTGTTGTACTTCTTCGACAGTGATTTGGAGAATTTCTTCGATATGCAAGGACTGGCGAATCTTCAGGGTGATTTCGGTAAATAGTTGCGATCGCAAATTTTGGCGTTGTATTTCTTCTTCAGCCTGTTTACGCTGGATAAATTGCCCCACTTGCTCGCCAATAGAATTCATCGCTTTTACTAAATCTTTGTCAAGCGGCTGGATTTCCCGGTTGAAGCAGGTAATGACACCGAGGATTTTGTTACCACTGCGGATTGGAAAACCAAAAGCTGCGTGTAGTCCTACTTGAGCAGCTATTTTGAAGTTAGGGAAATTAATATCTTTAGCGATATCAGTAATCCAAACAGGTTCACAATTAGCCCAAACCCGGCCAGGTAGTCCAATTCCTCGTACAAAGGTGGTTTGGCGCTTCAGTGTTTCAAATTCTTGCATCTCAAGGGATGGTTTATGCCAGATATCGAGAAAACGCAACACATTTGCCTGTTGATCGACCATCCAAATTTCACCCAAATCCCATCTCAAACTCTCACAGATCCCTTGCAAGATTTGGCGGGTAGCTTCGCTAATTGTGGCTGACTCTGCTAGGACGCGGGTTGCAGCATATTGTGCAGTCAGATGCTGCTGTGTTCGTTTGCCATCGGTAATGTCAATGCCAGTGCCAACGATGTACTCAACACGGCCTTCATAGTCTTTTAAAATGGTATTCGACCAGGAAATCAGCCGCCGACTACCATTCTTCATTACCCAATAATTTTCATAATTATTGGAAAGTTGACCAGATCGTAACTGGTCAAAAACTGCTTTGACTGGCTCTACCTCTTCAGGAATGAGGAACAAGTTCCAGCTATACCTACCCCTCACCTCATCAAAGGAGTAACCAGTTATTTGCTCACAAGCTTGATTGAAACGAACGATTTGCCCTTGAGTATTGAGAACTATTACCAACGCGCCAACTGTATCAAGGACTGCTGAGATAAAGTTGCGTTCTTGATTTAAAGTTTCTTCTGTCCTCTTGCGCTCAATAACCTCACGATAAATCAAGTAGTAGACTATAGCAAGAACGATAAAACTTAGGCAAATAGCGATCGCAAGTGTCACAATTGTGTTGCGATCGCGATTCTTTGCTGCTTGTGACTGCTGTTGGAGTTGTCCCCTGGACTCGTTTTCCATTTCATCGATCGCCTTGCGGATATCATCCATGAGATTTTGTCGATCGTTTCTCAGTAGTACTTGCAACGCCGCTTCTAATCCCTTGTTCTGGCGCAAGTTGATAGTCTCTTTTAGTTCAGTAAGTTTAGCCGTTATCAGAAATTCAAGCCTTGCAATCTGTTTTTGTTGATTCGGTCGATCTGCTGTTAAACTCTTCAGCTTGATAATTTCTCGATCGACGTTACCAAGTGCTGTTTGATACGATTTTAGATAAAGTTTTTCTCCAGTAAAGATGTAGCTACTTTGTCCAGTCTCAGCATCCTTTATCTGGGACAGTATTTCTTCTAGGCTATTAAGTTTTTTATAAGTGTTTTTTACTATACTGCGATTATTAGTAAATAGTGTTGTATTTTGATAAGAAACCACCCCAATCAGAACTAAAATTACCGACGACAAACCAAAACTTGCTGCAATCTTTTTGAAAAATTGCTTACGTACCCTCTGTGCCTGTTGGCCTTTCTTGGTAACAAGTACCAAACTTGCTAAATTTCGACGCAATTCCAGTTGCTTAATGACTTGACGACCTAAAGTTCGTAATGCCTCTATTTGTTCTGGATTAAGTTCTCGTGGTACGTAGTCAATTACACATAGAGTTCCGAGGGCGTATCCTTCAAGGTTAGTTAGAGGTACACCAGCATAAAACCGAATATTTGGATCAGATGTCACCAGTGGATTTGTAGCGAACCGTTCGTCATCTCTTGCATCAGGCACGACCAAAATATCAGGCTGGAGGATGGCATGGGCACAGAATGCAAAATCTCGGTGTGTTTCTAGGGCATCCAAACCGACTCTTGACTTAAACCATTGGCGATTTGTATCAATCAGACTAATTAACGCAATAGGAGTCTGACAAATATACGAGGCTAAATGAGTCAGATCGTCAAAGGCGGCTTCCGATGGCGTATCGAGAATCTTATACTGCAAAAGTGTCTCGATTCTCTGTGCTTCGTTATCAGGTAATGGTGCTTTCATCCTTAGTTTGCTTAAAAGCGTTAGCGTAATTTTACTGAGTTCTCTGTTGTGAAATAATCAGTCAAATGATTAAGTCTCTGCTGTATTTTTTGTGGGCTGGTTTATTTGAAATTGGGGGTGGCTACTTAATCTGGTTGTGGTTACGCGAAGGTAAGCCGTTCTGGTGGGGCATATTGGGGGGAATTGCTTTAGCTTTCTATGGGATTCTTGCAACTTTCCAATCGGCAAATTTTGGCAGAGTATATGCGGCTTACGGCGGCGTATTTATCGCAATGGCAATGCTTTGGGGTTGGAAGGTAGATGGCGTAACTCCAGATCGCTACGACTTAATCGGAGTATGTTTAGCCTTGGTGAGTGTTTTAATTATCATGTTTGCTCCCAGAAGTTAAGTAAAATTTCTATATTATTTTTGACCAATAACTTTTATATTGTTCCCTTTGAAACAGATAATAATCTCACGCAAAATAGTAAAAGTTTTTTTGCAACTAACCTGTCAAAAGCAAGCATCTAGATATCTACGTGTTTATGCGGGAGATATAAAGAAAA
The DNA here is from genome assembly GCF_964247315.1 of uncultured Nostoc sp. Taxonomy (GTDB): domain Bacteria; phylum Cyanobacteriota; class Cyanobacteriia; order Cyanobacteriales; family Nostocaceae; genus Nostoc. The sequence continues at coordinate 32,956 of NZ_CAXTTT010000047.1, read as the reverse complement.
CTCATAATGCAGTATTTTGTAACTCCATGAGGTATACTCATCCCCAATCCTCACGCCACTTGCTTCTCCCTTCTCTAGGAAATGCTTTGCGATCGCACGGGTGGGTATTTATTTCTCTCTCTCACATTGGTCTAGCCTCTGTCCTTAACACGCTGTTCGCGTTCGTAGAGAAGTTTAAATCTGCTGTATATTTTGTGTAAATTCTCGGAAAATACTGGTGATACTTGACAAAAATTATAAATTATTACCAATATTTTGCTTTGTAACAGTAGGTAAATAAAAATTTGGAATTTTGTCGGGCTTGAATAAAATATTCTATTCTTCAAAAAATAAAGATGCAATGTAATGATTGCGTGTTTATACGCTAATTTAAATCTTGGCAACTACAATCCGGTTTATATTTTTGTTAACATCTCAAGAAAATTCGGGTTAAGTAACTTTCAAGACAAAAATGTGTCCATAAAAGTAATCAAATGTAGTTAAGAATACAAATCATTGGTGCTTAGGAAGAAAAAAAAGTGTTGAAGAAAGTTGTGATGATTGGAACTATCACCCTACTATTTTTAGGAGGGCCGTTGATGGGCAATGCTTTTGCCCAAACCCCAACTGCTGCCCCGCCTACTGCTGATACTGGAGACACAGCATTTATGCTGATTTCAGCAGCACTTGTGCTGTTAATGACTCCAGGATTGGCGTTTTTCTATGGTGGATTTGTGCGATCGCGCAACGTCCTAAACACATTGATGATGAGCTTTGTGTTAATGGCGATCGTGGGAGTTACCTGGATTTTGTGGGGCTATAGTCTTGCCTTTGCGCCAGGTTTACCGTTCATCGGTGGATTGCAATGGCTTGGGTTGAATAATGTCGGGTTAGAGATAACCGATTATCTCAAAGGGTCAAACCCGCCAGAAGTCGTCTCTTATGCCGGAACAATACCCCATCAGGCATTCATGATCTACCAAGCCATGTTTGCCATTATCACCCCAGCCTTAATTTCTGGAGCGATCGTTGAACGGATGAGTTTCCGTGCCTATTCGCTGTTTGTCCTCCTGTGGTCAACCTTTGTTTACGCCCCCCTAGCACACATGGTCTGGGCAAAAGGTGGATTCTTGGGTTTGTATGGTGGATTGGGTGCCCTCGACTTTGCAGGTGGCACAGTAGTTCATATTAGTTCTGGGGTTTCAGCACTAGTAGCAGCGATCGTCCTTGGGCCTCGGAAAACCCATCCCGATCGTCTTAGCCCGCCGCACAACGTTCCGTTTATTTTACTGGGTGCTGCCTTGCTGTGGTTTGGCTGGTTCGGTTTCAACGCTGGAAGTGCCTTATCTGCTGCCAGTGGAACTTCTGGTAATGTAATAACAAATTTAGCAACAACAGCCTTTGTTGCTACCAATACAGCGGCAGCGGCAGCAGCTTTAATGTGGCTAATTTTAGAAAGCGTTTTACGGAATAAACCAACCGCCGTAGGAGCAGCAACAGGAGCCGTTGCTGGTTTGGTGGGTATCACCCCCGCTGCCGGATTTGTCACACCGCTATCAGCGATTTTAATTGGTTTCATCACCGCCTTTGTTTGCTTCTATGCTGTAAGTTTCAAGCACAAGCTGCAAATTGACGATGCCTTGGATACCTATCCTGTGCATGGTGTTGGTGGTACAGTGGGGGCAATTTTAACGGCCATCTTTGCCACGACTCAAGTCAACGGAGGAGGTAAAGACGGAGTGCTGCGTGGTAATTTGGGTGAATTGGGAGTTGAACTAGTAGCAATTGCCGTTGCTTATGTAATCGCAGGTGTTGGTACGTGGATTATTCTCAAAGTTATCGATGTTACAGTCGGGCTGCGAGTCAAAGAGGAAGCAGAGTTGCAAGGTTTAGATATCAACGAACACGGCGAAGAAGGTTACAATTCCGAGTTTGGCGATCGTCCTACTTAGTAATGAGTGCTGAGTTTGGAGGAAAGAGCTTTCTTTTTGCTTTTCCAATGCCCAATGCCCAATGCCCAAATTAAGATTGTGTAATTTGCGATCGCTAGCGTTAAAATTTGATTCAAATAATTGGTAAATTTCGCTAGTCGTGTCTACTTCTGTAAAAACCTTTCCTATCTGGGCATTTTTTTCGCTGTTAACCAACGGCATCCTAATGTTGGCGGTCATCCTGCTAATTTGGCAACAGCAGAGATTGGCCGCTTTTTTTGGGATAACGACACCCCCAGAGTCAATTAACCTAAGCAACTCACCGCAAATTGCTACACCTGATTTAGGTCGCCGTCACCAACTTACTTATCAAGAGTGGGTAGATATCCTCAAGCAAGAAGCCAAGGTGGCCGCTGACCAACATCCTCCGCATTTAAACATCCTGGCAGGAGATTCTTTAAGTTTGTGGTTTCCCCCTGAGTTATTACCCGAAGGTAAAAGTTGGCTCAATCAAGGAATTTCTGGCGAAACCAGCAATGGACTCTTGAAAAGATTAAAAATATTTGATCGCACCCAGCCAGAGGTGATTTTTGTGATGATTGGCATTAATGACCTAATTCGGGGGATGAGCAATGGAGAAATTTTAGATAATCAGCGGCAAATTATCAATTATCTACAAAAGACGCATCCCACAGCGCAAATTGTTGTCCAATCGATTTTGCCACATGGGGCAGAAGAAGCAAGTTGGAAAGGACGAGATAAACTGTTGGCTATTGCCAATAGTCGCATTCGCCAGTTGAATCAGCAGCTGCAAAGCATATCTACCAAAAAAGGTGTCAAATATCTCGATTTACACCCCCTTTTTACCAACAAGCAAGGAAATCTCCGCCGCGAATTTACTACTGATGGCTTACACTTAAGTCCTGAAGGCTATATGGTTTGGCGTTCTGCATTGCAGATTTATAGCGAGATTGAATTAAAACCCCAGCGTCAACGTCCTGCGGGAGAAAAAGGCTAAAGCCCAAAAAGAAGTAATATCTTTGAAGACAACTCTGTATCAATCGCGTCTAGGCGCGAGAAAATAAGCAATAGTGGTTTAAATAGAAAAATCTCATGGATACAAAAGCTTTTAAACGCAGCCTCCAACATTCAGAAAATTACAATCGCAAGGGCTTTGGTCATCAAGCAGAAGTTGCTACCCAGTTGCAATCTGAGTATCAGAGTAACTTAATTCAGGAAATTCGCGATCGCAATTACACCCTACAACGGGGTGATGTGACAATCCGACTAGCACAAGCCTTTGGCTTTTGCTGGGGTGTAGAACGGGCTGTGGCTATGGCCTACGAAACTCGTCAGCACTTCCCCACAGAACATATCTGGATTACTAACGAGATTATCCACAACCCTTCTGTAAATCAGCGGATGCAAGAGATGGAAGTAGAATTCATCCCTATTGAAGGAAAGAATAAAGACTTTTCTGTTGTTGGAATTGGTGATGTAGTGATATTACCTGCTTTTGGGGCTAGCGTTCAAGAAATGCAGATACTTCACGATAAAGGCTGCAAAATTGTTGATACTACTTGTCCTTGGGTATCTAAAGTTTGGAATACAGTAGAAAAGCACAAAAAAATTGATTATACATCAATAATTCACGGTAAATATAAGCACGAAGAAACAGTTGCTACTAGTTCTTTTGCTGGCAAGTATTTAATTGTGTTGAATTTGCAAGAAGCAGAATATGTTGCTAACTATATTATTAACGGTGGGAACCGTGAAGAATTTCTGACAAAATTTGCTAAAGCTTGTTCAGCAGGATTTGACCCCGATCAAGATTTAGCAAGAGTTGGCATTGCTAACCAAACCACGATGCTTAAAGGCGAAACTGAGCAAATCGGCAAGCTTTTTGAGCGGACTATGTTACAGAAGTATGGCCCCACCGAGTTAAATCAGCATTTCCAAAGCTTTAATACTATTTGTGATGCCACCCAAGAACGGCAAGATGCCATGTTGGAGTTAGTGGAACATAATTTAGATTTGATGGTAGTAATTGGTGGCTTTAATTCATCGAATACTACTCAGTTGCAACAAATTGCTTTTGAGCGGGGAATTCCTTCTTATCATATTGATACTGTTGAACGGATTCAATCAGGATATTTTATTGAACATCGGCAATTAAATGGGCAGTTAATAACTACAGAAAACTGGTTGCCTGATGGAAAAATTGTTGTGGGAATTACTTCTGGTGCTTCCACGCCAGATAAGGTGGTAGAAGATGTAATTGAGAAGATTTTTACATTAAAAGCAACAGCAGCGCTGGTTTAACAGTTCTCAGAGGGACTTGCAAATAAAAATATCCAATTACTTCTTGTAGGGTGGGCATCTTGTCTGCCTTACACAAATTATCGATTTCATTATTGGCGAAATACCACACCAATATCAGTTATCAGTAACTAATCTTCAGTGTTTGAATAATTTGAAAAACTTGCTAGCTTCTGCTGATGAAATCGCCGTCAGGTGTCAAAGGCTAGCAGCAGGTATAAATAAAGGACGCATTACTGAGATTGTCAAAAAGTATAAAAATGATTACTGAGATTATTTGTTTATATAGTAAAAGCCTTAGTGGTTAGGACATTAACAGATGATAAAACTTAGACACAAAGCTACTTTTTACCCAGTCACCAGTCCCTTGCTATAATTGCCGATAAAGTCGAGCTAAAGAGTGAAAGATAATGAGTGAGGTACAAGAATCCTACCTTTCACCTCCTGCCAAAAGCAAGGAAGGGATTATCGGGACTATGATGTACCTTACTATGATTAGGAAACGCTATATTTATTCACACATCACGCGCTTTGAAAAAATTATAGATAGCAAGGCCAATGGCTATAAGCAACACTGCGTGAATTAGATTTCCGGCAATATGAAGTGTCAGTCCTAATGCCCAAAAGGCAACCAGTATAACAACAATACCCCAAAGTATACTAAACATATATTTGTTCTGAATCAAATCAGTTTTAATTTGTTCAAATATTTTACTCCCGATCTTCACTTTTATTCTATTTGCCCTAAGAAAGATTACTTTGCGCCATCACTTAAACTAACTTGGTATGCTTAATCTTTCGTTACTATTTAATTAGATAAAGCTAGCGGCTCTGGGCTGTCAGTTAGCTACCCCCATCATTATCTCAAGCGGCAGGATTGCTCTATAGTTGGAGTCTCCTCAAGTTGCACCATTATCAGAACAGCAGGTACATCGCCTACTGTTCCAGATAAGTGACCTTTATGACCTTGCGCGTCTGCTTTGGTATTCTGATCTTCTCCAAATGAAATTTCGCCAGGGCCCATCTCGACTCGCTGTCCGTCCATAGTCTCCACAAACCAGCGTCCCGACAGTGGGATGATCCACTGGGGCTTGGGGTTCTCATGCCAGTTGCCAACCCATCCTACAGGTAGCACAGTAAAGGTGATTGTGGCACCGGACTGTTTCAACTTAGAAAGCCACTGCGGTGAAGTATCTGGGGCTATGCCTTTTTCAATGAAGTCCTCAATTTTACAACGGGATTGGTGACTGATACCGTTGCGATCGGTCCAGACGTGCCAGTAGTCAATTGTTGGTTTATTTGATGAGTTGTTCTGCATAAAAATGGCTCTTTTTTCTTGTGTGAGTAAGGACTTTAATCCTTATTTTCTAAGCACTAAAGTGCTTACTACAAACTCTGAAAACTTGCAATAATTACTATTAATCAACTGCAACTGTATAATTGTGTTCTTCCCATTTACTGCTTTCAATCCAGAAAAAGGTAAAGCTGATTGGCTGTTGCTGGTTATCAGAAACAGAAATATCTACAAAATTTACTCCTAATTTTGTGGAAGTAGAAGGCGTATCTTTTACGGTTTGCCAATTATCATCTGACCAATGCAATTGAAAAGATGCTAAAGCGTGAATTCGCAATGTGTGACCTTTTTTAACTTTGTCTACTTGACGGTTAAACTTCCAAATTTCCAATGATTTACACAGCTTTCTTTCGCCTAGATAGCGATTTGCCACCTCTGGAATAAAATCAAACACCTGTCCGTCATGATTTGACCGTAGCAGCTTGATATACTCTGCGTGTGCCCACATTAAAGGCATGGCTGAACCTGTTGGTTTTCCTAAATACATATAGATATCAGGTATATCTGCCTCATCCCAAACCTGTTCTGGTAGCAAACAAGTGTCTGAAGCAAATCCTTCCATCGCCTTGATATATGTTTTGACATCGCCGCCAGCAGCTAGTTCATAATGTCCTCGTTCTCCTGCCAAGAGAGGCCAAGCGCGTCCCTTACCCGAACTGACATAAGGATTTCCGTCTTTTTGCTGACCGTAGCCGTCATGGTTGTAACGATGCCAACAAGGTCCAACAAGTGTATCTACTTTCAATACTGCATCAATTACTTTGACAGAATCAACAATAATCGGGTCATTTGGTTTACGAATTCCATAGCGTACTAATTGGAGAAATCCGCCATCGACAATTTCCTTGGCTGGAAATTCTGCTGGTTCACCAGCTGGCTGACTGCTGATCAAAAGAGTTCCTTGGTTAGGATTTTCGTTGGGGTGAGGATTATTAATATCTGAGGGAGTTATTCGGATATAGTGCCGTTTGATCCCAGGAACCAAAGTTCCTTCAGTAGTAACTGTCCAAGCTTCAATGTGAGATTCTAAAAAATCTGCGTATTCTTCTATAAACTTTGCTGTTGCTTCATCTCCTTGTTCACGAACAAATTGAGCAGCACAAATTAAGGCGGCAATATTGGATGCTAGTGTTGATGGTGAATAACCACTGTTTTCTTCCCAGCGTTCTTGTTGGGTAGCCGGGCCGTGACGAATTAAATAACCCGCCGCCCGCAGAACCATCGGATAAATATCAAATTTTAAACAAGTCTTCTGTTGGTGCAATAGCCATGCTAGAAGAATCGGAAATGCCACCTCATCTAGTTGGATACCTTTCCAGTAAGGTTTACCATCAACCCAGAAATTTTGGGCAAAACCGCCATCTTCCTGCTGACTAGTGGCGAGATAAATTAGCGATCGCACTGCTGTTTCTGTTTCCCCAGCAGCCACTAAACCTGATGCACTGCTTACCATATCCCGCGTCCAGACAAGGTGATATCCTCCTTCGTCTTGGTCGTTTTTGGCTTCACCCCAAGGGATCGCAAGGGATGCAATCAACGCACCTGGATAAACTTTGTCTTCATGTGCTAACAACAAACTAATGCTGTTGTGATACAACTTCCCATCATTGTATGAAACATCTTCTAGCGGTCGGATATTGCGGCGCGATCGCTTCCACTGTTCGCTGTATTGCTGCTTCTGCTGTTCAAAAGGAATATTGAGCGACTGAAATAGTGTAGAAATCGCATTGTGCTGATTTGTGCCAAACGCCAGTCCTAAAGTAAACTCTTTAGTGCAATCTAGATTTAGTTTTCCAGTCAGAGCAAGGTTGCCATCTACAGCACTATCAAACTCCCAATCCATCTGGAAATTATCAGCTAAATCTGTCCAGCCATCACTTTTACCGACGTAACCACAGGAAAGGCGGGTAAAGGGAACTGTTGCACCCAGCGCCAGCCATGTTCCTTGTTTCTCGGCTATTAGAATATGATGCCCAGCAACCTCTACAGCGTAACCATTATTACCCATACCTCCAACTTCCAGATGCGGCGCACACAAAGCATATAAATGAAGTTGGGAGATAAAATCGTCCTCTCCTGTTAATTTTGTGTGCTGTAAGATACAGGATAAATGCGGATCGGCAATTACTTCTTTGATTACGGCATAACGTCCTTGGGGGTCGGAATTAGTGATCCGGTATCCTAAACCATGAGTCCACATCGGTTCCATTTTGGATTCGAGATGGCGTTTCTCTTCGTGGAAAAAGCTTTTTCCATCAGAAATTAGATACTGCAAATCCCGAATTTGGGGTCTGTCTACTGTGGGATGGTAGACTTCAGTAACAACACCATTCCAGATAGTAAACCAAACGCGACTAGAGGTAGAGTAAGCTGTTCCGACTCCATCTTTATTCGCTTGAGTCCATCGAGGTTCAATACCTGGCGAGCCAAAAGCTTCTGCTTGACCAATAATCTTTACCATACTGTTTTGTTGTACCGATAATCTTTGAAGATTTTTTGAAAATTCTATATTGGATATTTATTTGATTAAAAATTTATTGATAATTTGGCGGAAATTTGCGAGCGGCAGTTAAGGATTTTGCTTCAATAAAAATTTGTTTGATTTCAGGATGCTTTTGGCTAATTTTTACTTCTAAACTTTCTACTGTTAATGCTATTTCCTCACCTGTTAGATTTTTAGAAAATTGGATTTCTAAGTTGAGTAATACTTCCTGGGGAGCAAGCTGCATTGTTAATACACGTATAACTTCTTGCACTCCTGGTTCGGTTTTTGACAAAGAGCGGATATTGATTATAGTTTGAGGATTAGCACTTTCACCAAGTAATAATCCTTTACTTTCTCTCGCTAGTACCACTGCTACTATCGCCAAGATAATGCCAATAATAATCGAGGCAATGCCATCAAGATAAACATTATTAAATAAATGTCCTAAAAAGATTCCTATTAAGGCAACGAATAAACCTAAAATTGCAGCAGAATCCTCAAATAATATTGTAATTACTGTGGGGTCTTTACTGTTTTTGATTGCTTGCCAGAAATTTTGTCTACCCTTAGTCGGCAAAAACTCTTTTAAAGCTACAGTCCAAGAATAACCCTCCAATAATATTGCCATACCTAACACAATATAATTCCACATTGGGTTTTCTAAAGGGCTAGGTTTAATTAAATGAGTGATTCCTTCATAAATTGACATACCGCCGCCAAGGGCAAAGATCAGGATAGCAACGATGAAAGTCCAGAAATAAAGTTCTTGACCATAACCAAAGGGATGGCTATCATCTGCTGGCTTTTGGCTTCTGCGAATTCCCAGCAAAAGTACCAGTTGATCGCCAGTATCTACCACCGAATGAATCCCTTCAGATATCATGGCGGAACTGCCAGTAATGGAGGCGGCGATAAATTTAGTAATAGCGATCGCTAAGTTAGCGCCCATCGCTGCAAATATAGTTTTATGAGATGAATTAGATGCCATAAGAGTAAATAATAATTATGCAGAAACTTCTAATTCACCATCCAGATGGGTAACTTCCCATTTGGTTTGTTCGCCATCACGCCAAAAGCGCAATCCTACCGTAGCGTCTCCTACAGACAAGTTTGTCAGTTCTAAATCGGGTAAGGAATCTGGTAGATTCGGCTGTACTTTTAACTGTTGTTTTGAGGCATCGGCTTTAAGTCCTAAAATGGTACGAATGAGTAAGAAAATTGAACCAGCAGCCCAAGCTTGGGGTATATTAGCATCTGGGTAGGGAACTGGAAAGTTATTATCTTGGCGTTCAATTCCCGCAAACAATTCTGGTATTCGCCCAGCTTGAAAATAACTAGCAGCAGCAAAAATCCCCTCAGCAATGCGGTTAGCTTCTTGGTGATAGCCATACTTTTTTAATCCAGCCGCAACGATCGAGTTATCATGAGGCCAAACACTACCCCGTTGATAACTAATCGGGTTATATGCCGGATTTTCAGATGAAAGAGTCCGCACACCCCAACCACACCACATATCTGGTTGAAAAAGCCGATTAACAAGTTTTTTTGCTCGTTCCTGTGGTACTATACCAGACCAGAGCAGATGACCAGGATTTGAGGTAATTGATTGAATTTGTTGCTTTTTATCGTCTAATCCTAAACAGTAAAAGCCAGCTGAATCCATCCAAAAGCGATCGTTAAATCGTTGATAAAGTTCTTCTGCTTTCTGACGCAGCTTTTTCGCTTGCTCTTTTTCGCCCCACACTTCATAAATTAAAGCTGCTCTTTGCCAAGCGTCATAAACGTAACCTTGTACTTCACACAAAGCGATTGGCGGCTCGACTAACTGACCATTTGGGTAAACTATTGCGTCCCCCGAATCTTTCCAACCTTGATTGCGTAATCCTTTTGACGAATGAGTTAAATACTCAACAAAGCCATCCCCGTCAAAGTCGCCGTATTTGTCAATCCAATTTAGTGCCTTTTCCAGTGGCGCTCGACACTCATCAAGCATACTGACATCGGCGTTCCAGTTATAGGCTTCAGCTAAAGTAACAATCCAAAGGATGGTAGTATCTACTGTTCCGTAGTAGGGATGATATGGAAGGAGGTTTAGTGTAGTTAACTCATCACGCCGCAGTTCATGCAGCATTTTGCCCGGTTGGGCATCGTGCCAATCATCCAACTCAGTTGCCTGGAGTTGAGCCAGTTTCAGTAAGGTGCCACGGGCAAATTCATGATAAACTGCGATCGCTTGCAAGCTAGCAATTATTGAGTCGCGTCCAAAAACGGCAACAAACCAGGGAATCCCAGCAGCAGGCATCCAAAATTGATGCCCATTGTCATATACTTCAATCCGCAACGCTCCCATATCTACGATCGCTTGCTGATAGTATTCGGTAATTTCAGCATTAGACGATCGCAACTTTGTCGCATTAATCAGAAACTCATCCCTAACTTTTCCGGCTTGTGTATTATGAGGTACAGCGCAGGTGTCTTGAGGTTTGAAGACATTTCCATTGGCTAGGGCTGTAAAATTGATACAAGTGTGCCATGTTTTGCCAGAAGCAATGGTAACATCAAACATTAAACGACCATTGGCATAGCGTGGCTCAGAACTAGTACAAACTGGCTCAATCACAATACCTCTTAAAAAAGAGCCGTTTCGATATTCAGTAGTGAGTACACCATTTGCCCATCTGGTTTCTGTCTCACCCCGTGTCAAGATTTGCTGTGATTTGACATCAAAAATGTCCGCGAAATCAGAGCGCACAGCTAGCATTAATTGAAATTTAACAGTCTCACTGTGATAGTTAGTTATATCAATATCTTCATGCATACCTTCCACAATGTCGCGCCGAACCGTTACAAGCAAACTACCAGGAGGTAAAGTACCGTTGATAATAGGAAGTTGCGGGTTGGTGAATTGGTAAAGCGCATTATGATGGGTGATATTGCTAGAAGCTAGCAGCGAAAGTGGGTGGCGATTGAGAGAAATTTCGTAGTAAGAAATTAGGCGTGTGTCCCAAACAAAAAAACCTTGAGCTAAGTTTTCGTCGATAGAACCATCACTAGCTGTTACTAGAAAAGAAGAACCATCGTTGATAGTTATCAAACCAGGATTGACAGTAACTTTTGTCGGCATTGTCAATTAACCATTCTCTGTAAAACCTGGATACAAGGTCATACCACCGTCTACAAACAGTGTTGTACCATAAACATAATCAGATTCATCAGAAGCTAACCAAACTGCTGCTTTGGCGATGTCTTCCACCTCTCCGACACGTTTCGCTGGAATCAGTTTTAGTAAATTCGCTTCTGCCTCTGGAGTATCCCAAGCTGATTTATTAATTGGAGTTTTGATTGCACCAGGAGCAATACTATTGACGCGAATTTTATGGGGTGCAAGTTCTTGAGCAATACTTTGCATCATCATATTTATACCGCCTTTACTCGTGGCATAATTAACATGACCCGCCCAAGGAATTACCTGATGCACTGAACTCATACAAATAATCTTACCTGCGGCAGATGAAATCTCAGATTGTACACCTCGGCGCAAAAATTCCTTTGCAGCTTCCCGTGCACACAAAAATTGTCCTGTCAGGTTCACCCCAATAACTCCATTCCATTGGTCAAGAGTCATATCTACAAACGGTGAATCTTTTTGAAGACCCGAATTGTTTATCAAAATATCAATAGTGCCGAATTGCTTGATCGTCTGGCTGAACATTGCCTTTACTTGGTCTTCTTTGCTGACATCAGCTTGAATAGCAAATGCTTCACCATTAGCCGCTTTGATCTCATCAACAAGTTTTTGAGCTGAATCAGCTTCCGAATGATAGTTGACGGCTACTGCTGCACCTGAAAAAGCTAAATAGCGAGCGATCGCTTCACCAATGCCAGAACTAGCACCCGTAACAAGTGCTTTTTGACCTTTGAGCAGGTAAGGGGAATAGCTCATAATGCTTTTGATATTTTTAAAGCTTGTATTGCTTGTGAGTTTCTGAATATTTGGAAGGCTTTCATGATATTTTTGCTTTCTGAGCGTAGTACTGTAGTATTACTTTGTCTATTTAAATTTTAAGATTTAGTTAATTATGTGATTAAGAAAGCAAAACCTTTTTATGATTTTAAGAATCTCTAGTATTTTTATAATCTATCCAGAGAAAGATAAATAACATATTGTTTTACTAAATAAATATTTCAATCATTTGTCATTTCTGTGACAACAGTATTAAAATTTGCAAAATTGCAATTTTTAAGCTTAAATTAATCTTAAGAAAAAATATTATGGTATATTCAAAGCAAGTTAAGTTATTGGTTAAAGTAAAATATTTTAGTTAATCAATCAATCACAAATCTCAGATGACATAAATAAAAGAGCCATAAAAGACTTATGACTCTCAATTGTCTGATTAGATTGACTATTGTTAAATATTGCTTTAAAAAAAAACATCATTTTTTAGTTTTCGTAAATGCCAATTGAGATTATAATATCAATCAAGAATTTAGTTATTTGATTGAATTTTAACACTTGTGAAAAATAATTACTAGAAAATAGAAAGTATGGAAAAAAATTATTTCAAAATTTACTTTACAAATTTCAATGCATCGTAAATTTCCAATTTTTTTTAATTGGTTGATCTGTGGCGTTAGCACAGTATTCTTGAAAATATGAATAATGCGTTAGGCGGATGGAAATTCCATGCAACGCATCTACATATTTAAATCCATGAAGGAGAAAGCGATGCCTGCTCTGTCTCTGAATAACCAAAATTTACCATACCCTGACCCTCTACACCCAATCGTTGTCCATTTCGTAATCGCAATGGTGCTTTTTTCTTTCGTGTGCGATGTGCTGGGCTATTTCACGCGCAACGTGCGTTTATTTGAGGTGAGTTTCTGGAATATGTTTGTGGCCTCAGCAGCTATCTTTATAGCGGTGATTCTTGGTCAGTTTGAAGCAGGTCTGGCGAACATCTACCCAGCAGTCCAACCAACACTGAATTTTCATACGTTGATGGGTTGGTCACTGGCGGCTATTGTCGTTGGCATTACAGCTTGGCGTTTCGTGATTCGCAAACGCACCCCACGGAAAGTATCGCCTGCTTACTTGGGTGCTGCAACGTTTTTAGTCTGCCTAGTGTGTTTGCAAGTCTATTTAGGGAGTAAGCTAGTTTGGGTGTACGGGTTACACATCGAGCCAGTTGTGCAAGCGATGAAGCAGGGAGTTTCGCCATGAACTGGCAACTGATTGACCAGTTGAGATTGAGGCTGAATGCTAACGGATTACCTTATGAGATTCCGATACATCCGCAACTGGTGCATCTAACATTGGGTTTATTCATTCTTGCGATCGTTTTTGATATTGCCGGAGCGCTTTTTGCTTTAGAAAAACCAATCTTCAAATTTTTGGGTCTGCCTACCCTGCGTTCTGGTTTTTTTGATGTCGGGTGGTATAACCTCATAGCAGCAGCTTTTATCACCTTTTTCACGGTTGCAGCTGGTTTTTTCGAGCTACTGCTAGCAAATCCACCAATCGATCAAAAAAGCGTTTGGGGGTTAACTGCTGGTTGGACAATGCTTTTGCATGGTTTGGGTGGTGTTTTGCTATTGGGAGCGATCGCAGCCATGACACTATGGAGAGGTTTACAACGCTATCGCTGGCGCAAGGATGCTTCTAGGCAAGTGCAGTGGAGTTACTTGTTAGCAGGTATTGCAATATTGGGCATCTTGTTTGTCCACGGAACTTTGGGAGCGCAATTGGGAGAAGAGTTTGGAATTCACGTTACTGCTGCGAAGTTACTCCAAGAAGGTAAAAACCCAAATTTACTACCCAAATAATCAAGCAAGAAGCACTCTTACATGAGATTATTATGTTTAGTTTTTTTGAATATGTACTAATAGCGTTTTATGTCGCAGGGCTGCTAATTGTCAGTCGATGGATTGGACAACAGGCGTTTTCTTGGATGCCTCCCCAGGCGACAGCAGAAGCACAACGGGTAGATGATTTATTTAGCTTTTTAGTCTCAATTGGAGCATTTATCTTGCTGGGGCTTATTGGTGTTATTGTGTATGCCATAGTTTTCCATCGCGCCCGACCGGAAGACTACAGCGAGGGACACCCTTCTAGAGGTAATGGGAAGCTAGAAATATTGTGGACAGCGACTCCGACTCTGCTAGTAGTATGGATTGCCTTGCAAAGCTTCAATATTTATCAGCAATTAGACATTCTCGGTCTAAACCAAATTGTGCATTTGCACACACCCTTAGAATCTGCACCCGCCTACGCCACAACCGTTAGCGATGCCCCCAAACCTGCATCTGAAACAATAGATGTTTTCGTTAAGCAGTCAGATTGGTCTTTTCGCTATCGAAATAATCTTATTAGTAAGGAATTACATTTGCCGAGCGATCGCAGCACTCGCTTAAATTTGCAAGCACAGGATGTAATCCACGGTTTCTACGTTCCTGAGTTTCGCTTAAAACAGGATATTGTTCCAGGGCGCAAAATTGACATTGTGCTAACACCGATTCGCCCAGGCAAATATCGACTAAAAGATTCTCAATTTAGTGGTACTTACTTCGCCTTGACGGAGGCAGATGTATACGTTGAATCCCTTGATAAGTATAATCAGTGGCTCGCGCAAACGGTGTCTAGCGAAAGTGGAAATGCTCCAAATCAGGCAGTTGCCGAAAATATCCAACCACCAAAGACATTATTTCAAAGCGGCTGGCACACCATTACACCTGCTCAACCTGCTATAGCGAATCAAAGGAAGATAAATAATGACACATGATATGAGTGAAGCTATAGCCAAGAATAGAGAACATCAAAATGACTGGCGGCAATATTTCAGCTTCAGCACCGACCATAAGGTAATCGGTGTTCAGTACATGGTGATGACCTTCATTTTCTTTTTGCTTGGCGGGCTGTTGGCGATGATTATCCGGGCTGAGTTGCTCACCCCGGAATCAAATTTAGTCGATCGCCCCCTCTACAACGGTTTATTCACCATGCACGGGACAATCATGATTTTCCTGTGGATTATTCCCTTCAATGCAGGTCTTTCTAACTACCTAGTACCATTGATGATTGGAGCGCGGGACATGGCTTTTCCCCTGCTCAACGCCATCTCTTTTTGGATTTTGCCACCAGCAGGTCTTCTACTACTATCTAGCTTCTTGCTACCTAACGGGACTGCACAAGCTGGCTGGTGGTCTTATCCACCAGTTAGTCTGCAAGTTCCAGGCGATCAGTTCATTAACGGTGAATTCATTTGGATAGTTAGCCTAGTACTAATCGGTATCTCCTCAATTATGGGGGCTGTCAACTTTGTCACCACAATCTTTTGGATGCGATCGCCAGGGATGACATTTTTTAGAATGCCCGTCTTTGTGTGGTCAGTTTTTAGCGCCCAGTTGTTGCAGCTGATTAATTTGCCTTCCTTGACGGGTGCATTGATACTACTGTTGCTTGACCTCTCCTTCGGTACACAATTTTTTAAACCTGAAGGAAGTGGCGATCCCATTATCTACCAACATTTATTCTGGTTCTATTCTCACCCGGCAGTGTATATCATGGCGCTCCCAGCCTTCGGTATTATTGCGGAAGTTCTGCCAGCCTTTTCTCGCAATCCTCTATTTGGCTATCGGTCAGTTGCTCTTGCTTCTTTGGGTATCGCTGTAGTCAGCATCTTCGTCTGGGTGCATCACATGTTTACCAGTGCTACCCCCAACTGGATGCGGATGACCTTCATGGCCACCTCGATGTTAGTTGCCATACCCACTGGTGTTAAAGCATTTGCTTGGACTGCCACCATCTGGAGGAGCAAATTGCATCTAGAGACACCAATGTTATTTGCAATGGGAGGTGCAGCGATGTTTATTTTTGGCGGTGTCACTGGTGTGATGCTTGCCGCCACCCCATTTGATATCCACGTCAATAATACTTACTTTGTAGTAGGTCACTTCCACTACATCGTTTTTAATACGATCACAATGGCAATCTTTGCAGCCATTTACTTCTGGTTTCCCAAGATAACTGGCAGGATGTACGCCGAGGGTTGGGGTAAACTGCATTTCTGGTTGACCTTTATTCCTGCTAATATTACCTTTTTCTCCATGCACCCATTAGGTTTGCAAGGGATGTTACGCCGAATTTCTTCCTACGATCCCCAGTATCAAGGTTGGAACGTCATCGCTAGCCTGGGATCGTTCTTACTGGGAGCATCGACACTGCCCTTTATTGCTAATATTGTCGGTTCCTGGCTATACGGAGCCAGAGCAGTCGATAATCCCTGGCACGCTACGGGATTGGAATGGACAACTTCCTCACCACCTCCGCGAGATAACTTTGAAGAGATTCCTGTTGTCAACAGGCCTCCTTACGACTATGGCGATCCCAAATATTCATTCGTGGAAAATTCTAATGATGCTGAGTAAGAAGTTAAGAATCAGAAACTAATTAAAATTGGGCAATAGATTCAAGGGCAAAACCTAGATGAAACTTGAATTTCTTAATTACGAATTACGAATTACGAATTGGTATTATGCAACGTGGCAACATTCATATAGATGAAAGTCCGATCCGTTTTGACCAGTGGCGGCGACGCTTACCAAATTGGTTACAGCGCTTTTTACCATCTGGTGGCGGAAGTCATCAAGATCATCATGGCAAAGGAATGTTCGGATTTAGTGTGTTTCTGTTGTCAGAGAGTATCATTTTTTTGAGTTTTATCTTTACTTATGTTGCTCTACGACTGAATACTACTAACTGGCTACCACCCGGTATTTCTGGGCCAGAATTGTCTAAGCTCGTGATTATTAATACGGTAGTTTTACTTTCTAGTAGCTTTGTGATTCAACCAGCAGAAAATGCCCTCAAGCGTAATCAACTGGGTAAATTTCGCGGGCTATGGCTGATCACGATCGCAATGGGAACCTACTTTTTAATTGGTCTATTAATTGAGTGGAAAAATCTTGATTTCAAGATTACTACAGGATTAGTGGGTTCCACATTCTATTTGCTGACAGGTTTCCACGGTCTACACGTTCTGGCTGGTGTTGTGCTTCAGATAATTATGCTGATTCGCTCATTCATTCCAGGCAATTATAATAAGACTCACTTCGGTACAAGTGCGACTACGCTATTTTGGCACTTTGTTGATGTAGTTTGGGTCTTTCTTTTCTCGCTTATCTACCTTTGGCGGGCATAAAGATTTTCAGTTAACCAACTATTTTCAGGAGTAATTTCATGAACTTATTATTACAAGAACTACCAGCATCAGAACTCGCCCCAAAAGCAGTTCAAGAAACTCCCGCACCAGGTAAAGACCCATTAATTGCACATGGGTTACAAAAAGAGCAATATATTGGCATTATTGGGCTAGCGATCGCTCTAATTGCTGCTGTGGGATTTTTTAGTCGTAGAGTCGAATATGCTATTGCTTTCGCTTTATTCCTCAGCGTCATTTTAATTGCGTTATTTTTATTCATATAGCAGATTTGTCATTGGTCATTTGTCATTTGTACTTTGGCGAAAATCTTAATTTTGACTCTTTGTTTGCACCTCTGCGTGAGACAAGAAAATCTGATTTAAATGCTTAACATCCTGGCAAAATCCTGATTTGACAATACTTTGGAGATATTTTATGAACAGCCCAGTTTACCAAACTGTGATTGTCGGTGGTGGCTTTACCGGCTTATTTACAGCGTTACACCTAGCTCACGAACATTATCCTCGCTCTGTAATTTTGATTGATAAAAATGAACGTTTTTGCTTTAAGCCATTACTTTATGAGTATTTCGATGGTGAGATGGATGCTTTTCAAGTAGTACCGCGTTTTTCGGAATTGCTTAAAGGTAGCGGTGTCATCTTTGTTCAAGATACAGTGCAATCAGTAGACTTGCATCAACGAGAAATAAAATTAGCTTCGGGAAACTCCTACAATTACAGTAATTTAGTATTAGCTTTGGGTAATGTTACTGCTTATCATCATCTTGAAGGTGCCCAAGAATACGCTTTTCCTTTTTGGACACAAGAAGATGCGATCGCTCTTGACCATCATTTACGCGACTGTTTACAAAAAGCAGTCAAAACAGAAGATATAGAACAACGCCGGAAACTATTAACAGTAGTCATAGTTGGTGGTGGTGCTTCTGGTGTAGAAATGGCAGCTACTTTAGCAGATTTACTCCCACATTGGTATAGCGCTATGGGAGGAAATTCTAATGAAATCCGTGTGGTAATGCTCAATCACGGTAAAGAAATCCTCGACGCTGATATTAACGATCCTCTACGCCCAATTGCCGAGAAAGAATTACAAAAACGTACTGTACCAATTGAAATCCTTACGGGAGCAGAAGCTACTGCTGTTCACCCTAATGCAATTGAATATAAGAGCAATAATCAAGTTAATACACTGACAACTTTTACCACAGTCTGGACAGCTGGTACTTCTATTCATCCATTGATTAAAGATTTACCAATTTCCCAAGAACATCGCGATCGTCGCAATCGCCCCATAGTTACTCCCACAATGCAACTACTTGACTTTCCAGAAGTCTTTGCAGGCGGGGATTGTGCAGCCGTTGAGAATAAATCACTGCCGCTAACAGCCCAAGTTGCTTATCAGCAAGGAGCCAATATTGCCCGAAATTTGAAAGCATTAGCGTTGGGCGAAGACCTCAAACCAGCAAAGGTAAATATACGCGGAACTCTCTTAAAATTAGGGTTAAATAATGCTGCTGCTAACGTTTTTAATGTTTTGGAAATTACAGGCGAATCCGGGCATTTAATCCGTCAAGGCACTTATTTAACGCTATTACCAACACCAATTCATGATTTCAAAGCAACAACTGAATGGGTGGATGAAGAGATTTTTCACCATCACCTTGACCCTAATAATGTAGGCAAAAAAGTTGTTCAAGCAGTGGAAGTGGTTGGTGCAGGAGTTCTAGGCGTTTTAGCTGCCAGAAAATTATTGAAAATGTTGGGTTCGGATGATAAAAAAGACTAGGGATTAGTAATCTGTCAAGTTTAAATTGATGTGGAAACAAATTCGTAGTGAGTTAGCGCGGTCTTCTCCTAAAGGGAGAGGCTAGCGCCAAGAGGGGTTTCCCCCATGAGCGACTAACTTTCCCGTTGGGTAAGGACTTTAGTCCTTATTTTCCAAGCACTAAAGTGCTTACTACAAACTCTTCATTACTAACTTAACAAGCCACTAGAGATTGGGAGAGGGTAAAGAGGGCTTTGATTTATGACTACTCATATCAACGTACAGGTGCAAAGAATTCGAGCTATTGGATTAACAGTGACAAACTGCGATCGCTCTCTAAATTTCTATCAAGAAGCACTAGATTTTAAACTAGTTTCTGACATTACTGTTGAAGGGCACAATTACAGCGATTTAGAAAATATAACTGGGGCAAAAGTTCGCGTTGTTAGCTTACAACTTGGAGATGAATTTATCGAGTTGATAGAGTATCTCAATATTCAGGGTAAACCCATTCCCAGCGATTCACAAAGTAATGACCTGTGGTTTCAACATCTGGCGATTGTAGTGAGTGATATGGATCGCGCTTATGCTCACTTGCGTTCATTTCCCATTCAACCAATTTCAGTTGCTCCCCAGACAATACCACCTGAGAATGAAGCATCTGGTGGTGTCCGTGCTTTCAAGTTTAAAGATCCTGATGGTCATGATTTAGAGTTAATTTGGTTTCCGCCTGATAAAGGTAAAGATAAATGGCATCAAAACAGTCATAGCTTGTTTCTGGGAATCGATCATAGTGCGATCGCAGTTTCTAACACTGAGCAAAGTCTACACTTTTACTGCGACCTTCTGGGAATGCAAATTGATAGTCGCAGTCTTAACTGGCGTGCAACTCAAACTCGCTTGGATAACTTACCAGGAGCCAAAGTGAGAATTACAGGACTGCAACCAGTTGAAGATGGTGTAGGAATTGAACTGTTGGACTACATTTTGCCTGGAAAGGGTCGTCCTATACCAAGTGACTGGAAAAGTTGCGATATTGCAAGTGTGCAAATTGAGCTTGTTACCAATGATATTGAGCAGCTAATAGATAAGCTACGGCAAAATCAGATACCGATTGTAGATAACTCTTTTTCTAATAAGCAAGGTTATTTAATAAAAGATCCTGACAAACACACCATTCTACTCATTGCAGAATGATATTAGGGAAATTTTCATAAATCAGAGCGCAATTTCGGGCGACATAAATTTTAATACATTTAGTCATGCTTTTGTCACAATTTCGCAATAGCTTTGTCAATACCCCGTGTAATGCTATAGCTCTGGCTTGGGAAATAGTCTCAGACTAAACCCACATACCAGAATCTACAGAGGAGAATCACTCAAGGCACAGTCCCTTATGAAGATGACTCTTCAAATAGAAATTGCAAAATCTCATACAGTTGGAAGGAACAAGAAGATGAATTGGAAAATACTTGCTTTGCTCCCTGCTTTAACTCTAGCGGCTGCTTTGCCTGCTTACTCTTTAACTAATAATAAAAGCCAAAATACAACGGCTACTACTACTCACATTGCCCAAAGTACTCAGCAAAGCAACATGATGAAAAAGCCTAGTGCTATGCATAAGGCTAATGCTATGCACAAGTCCAATAATATGGCAAAGCGTAGTACTGGTAATGTATTAACAGTAGGCAGCAGAGGAGAGACAGTGAAAACTGTTCAGAATTCTTTAAAGCAACAAGGATTCTATACAGCAAGTGTAAATGGTGTCTTTGATAATAAGACTCGTGCAGCGGTGATGAAATTTCAGAAGTCTAAAGGATTAAGAGCAGACGGAATAATTGGACGCCGGACTTTAGCCGCTCTTAAATAAAATGATTTACTAACATCCTGATTGCGGAAATGTCTTAAAGACAAAAGGCTAGGAAATAAATTCTAGCCTTCAATTTTTTACAAAGCCAAGCATATTGATAAATAATTAGGACTTACGCAAAAACCCTCTTAAAGTCTCATTTCTCCGTGACCTCTGCGTACTCTGTGGTTCGTTTTCCGTTACCTGTGCGTAAGTCATAATAATGTATGTATCAACGTCCAAAAATTAAAGCATCAAGTGAATAAGCTCCAGGGCCTAAAACCGCGATCGCAATCAGCATGACGCAGTACATAAACGCCTTTTCCCAACTTGGGGGTTCACCTTTTCCTAAAGGGCCTTTATACTGTTGTTCAGGAATTAAGTATGGATCTTGGGCTACAAAAGGCTTACTTCCAGAAATGTCTAAATATATCGCAAAAATCATTGAGCAGAGAATCGGCAAGGTTGATAAGAGTGTCAGGAATCCAATTATTAGAAAAATTCCGCCACCTAACATCGATGCAGCCGATAAAAAGCAAAGAAAGACAGGCGTTTTTAGAGAATCAGCCCACTGTTGAAGATGCGTTATCTTGGGATAACCGTGTAGTATAAACAACCAGCCAATACTAACTCTGAGTAGCAAAAGTGCCAATCCTGGAAATCCGTCAGAATACACAAAAGAGAGTGAACTTAACAAGTGTGGGCCTAATTGAGGGAAATTAAATGCAGCCAGAAAAAAGGCGATCGCTACACCCAGCCCAAATTGATAAATCATAGTTGCACACCACGGGTATTAAGGTCTATAGCATATAAAGAATGACCGGCTGTGATAAATAAGCGATCGCGTTCCTTACCACCGAAAGTTAGGTTAGTACTTGTCTCCGGGATGAGAATTTTTCCTAGCTTAGTTCCGTCTGGGGCGTATACCTGTATGCTGTCTTGAGAACTAGTAAAAATATTGCCATGTTCGTCAACCCGAAATCCATCCGGTTGTCCTGGATCGATGACTGCAAACACACGCCCATTTTTTACATGGCGATTATCTACAACTTCGTAGACGCGAATATGATGAGGCCCACCAGGAATATTAAACGCAGCTGTATCTGAAACATACAGTAAACTTTCGTCTGGACTGAAAGCCAGCCCATTCGGGCGCACCATATCTGTTACTACAGGATAAATCTCATCAGTAGTAGGGTTAAAGCGGTAAACGTAACTTCCAGGTTGTTCCTGTTCGCCGCCGTAACCTTGGTTTGGTTCGGTGATCCCATAAGGGGGATCGGTGAACCAAATCGTGTTGTCACTTTTGACTACTAAATCATTTGGACTATTCAGGCGTTTGCTTTGGTAGCGATCGACTAAAACCTTCCATTCACCATCGTGTTCGCGTCGGATAATAGCACGCAGTCCAGAGGAACAAGCAACCAGACGACCCTCCAAGTCGCGGTAATTACCACTTTGATAATCAGATGGGTCGCGTATAACACTCACGTTATTGGTAGAATTACAGTGCAACAGGCGGTTGCCGTGAGCATCACTCCACACAACACTGTCATCTTCGTGGAAGTAAACAGGGCCTTCGCTATGGACTGCACCGTTTGTCAGCTTTTGCAGTGAAGCACCTGGGCGTATTAAGGCACAGATACGATCGTCAGAAATCTCAATGGCTTCAGGCATAGGAATCTCCTACTATTTAACTTGGTTACTGGCGATAAATGGCAGGTTCAAGTTAATACCAATTTAAAAAGTAATATTTATAAAATTTCTATGCATTTTTATAAATATTAAATATGTTTGATTTACATAATATATAAACAAAAATAAAATTAAAATGAAATACTACCCTCTCTTTAGACATAAATAATAATTAATCCCTTGGATAGAATCTAAAATCTAAAATTGGTAATATCTCTTTAACTCTAGGTTATGCCAATCCATCTATCACCAAATTTTTTCTCAATTCTTAATTCAAACAATTTTTTTCAGTTTATCTATGTCTAAAGGCTGAATTTATCATCTTAAGAGATATACCATCGATAAGTTGAAAAAATTAGACTTTGTGACATAAAGTAAAATGTAGAAATAAAAACTATTTAAATATTTATTTCTTAATTAATCGGTTTGGCGTAAATTGTTCTTCATCTAATAAATAGCTTATGGATCTTGGTCTTAAAGATAAAGTTGCTGTAATTACTGGAGGTGATTCCGGCATTGGTAAAGCGACAGCGAAACTGCTCGCTCGTGAAGGTGCAAAGGTTACTATTCTCGATAAGACTTCGGAAAACCTTGAACTGGCGGCTGAAGAGTTGAGAAACTTTGGAGAAATATTTACAGTTCAAGCAGACCTCACTCAGCCCAAACAAGTCGAAGCTGCCAAAAAGCAAATTCTTGAGCGCTTCGGAACAGTTCACATCCTTGTTCACGCAGCAGGAATCACAGGTGCTACGGCAGATTTTCTGGAACTGAGTGATGAGGAGTGGTACAAGACAATTGATGTTGACTTGATGGGGGCGGTACGTACGTGTCGCGCTTTTATTGGGGCAATGCGTCAAAATGGTTGGGGAAGAGTCATCCTCATTAGTTCGGAAGATGCACTACAGCCCTACCCAGAAGAGATACCTTATTGCGCTTGCAAAGCAGCAGTATTGAATCTGGCTAAAAATTTATCTAAAGCTTATGCAAAAGATGGCGTGTTGGTAAATGCAGTTTCTCCTGCCTATATTGCCACCCCAATGACTGACGCAATGATGGAAAAGCGCTCAAAACAATTGGGTGTAAACTTTGATGAAGCAATTGGCAGTTTTCTTGATGAACAGCGCCCTCACATCGAACTTAAACGACGTGGCAAAGCAGAAGAAGTTGCGGCTGTGATTGCATTCCTTTGCTCTGAGCAATCAAGCTTTGTGGTTGGTTCTAATTATCGGGTAGATGGTGGCTCGGTTGCAAGTTTGTGAGCAAAAGAGGTGTAAGAGAAACTAACAGTAGGCCAGTTGTTTATTGTTATATCAATTCGTAATGAAAGGGTGTAAAACCTTGCATCCGTACATAAACTAATATGTTACCAAGTGTTCAAGAATTGGTATAACTCTTATTCTTAATTTAAGAGTTGATTATGAAACAGATAGAAGCAGTTGTTGGTAACATCAACGATCTAAATGATGGCGAAATGCGACAAGTGTCTGTTGGCGAAACAGAAATCTTATTAAGTCGTATAGATGGAAAGTATTATGCTGTTGGCGCACACTGCACTCATTATAAAGCGCCACTGGCTGAGGGGGTACTGAGTGGACATCATGTTGTTTGCCCCTGGCACAATGCCTATTATGACGTAACGACTGGCGACCAACAAGAGCCACCTGGTTTGGATGCTTTAGCTTGTTATAAAATACGCATTGAAGGTGAAAATGTCATTGTCAGCGTACCAGAGGAAACTAACGGATTCCGATCGCCCGCAATGGCGCAATTCGACCCTAATGTTGATGGGCGGACATTTGCGATCTTAGGCGCAGGGGCGGCGGGTGTCCATGCCGCAGAAACTTTGCGAGTAGCTGGATATCAAGGGCGAATCGTGATGATTACTCAAGATAACAAGTTACCCTATGATCGCACCAAGCTGACTAAAGACTACTTCATTGGTAAGACATCCGCAGAGGAAATGCCCTTGCGATCGCCTGATTTCTTCAAAGAACACGCGATTGAAGTGCTGTTGAATAAGCGAGTTGAAGAGGTACAAACCACGAATAAAACGATTACCTTTACTGATAGCGACGCCGGAGCGTCTAGTGATTCATTAACCTATGATGCCTTACTAGTAGCAACAGGAGGCAAACCACGCCAGCTAGATATTCCCGGTGCAGACTTGCAAAACATTTTGACATTACGCAGTTTTCATGATACCGATCGCATCTTGACAACCAGCAAGCAAAAAGGACAAGCGGTAGTCATTGGCTCCAGTTTTATCGGCATGGAAACGGCAGCTGGGCTGAGGCAGCAAGGCTTAGAAGTAACTGTTGTTTCACCAGATTCTGTACCTTTTAAGAAAATTCTGGGCGAGGAAATTGGCAAAATCTTTCAGCAAGTCCATGAGGAAAACGGCGTTTCCTTTAAGTTTGGTAGGAAAGCGGTGCAATTTGAGGGTAGCGACAAGGTTGAAGTTGTAATTTTAGATAATGGCGATCGCTTAAAAGCAGATATAGTAATTGTCGGAATTGGCGTACAGCCTGCAACAGAATTTCTTCAGGGTATCGATTTGCATCCCAAAGATAACAGTGTTGTTGTTGATGAATACTTGCGTGCAGCTGATGGCATCTATGCCGCAGGTGATATTGCCCATTATCCCGATTGGCGGACAAACGAATCGATTCGCGTTGAACATTGGCGAGTCGCAGCACAGCAGGGGCGAATTGCCGCTCAGAACATGACAGGTAAAGCAGTCAAATTTAGAGGGCTTCCTTTGTTCTGGACAATGCAATTCGACTTTCCGTTGCGCTACATCGGACACGCCGAAAGTTGGGATGAAATAATTGTAGATGGGGATTTGCAAAAACAGGAATTTATCGCTTTTTATCTCAAAAACAATCGAGTCTTGGCAGTTGCAACCAGCCATCAAGATACAAAAACAGCAGCGATCTCAGAATTAATGCGCTTGAACCAGACGCTAACTGTTGATGAATTACGGCGTGGTATCGTTGATTTGATTCAAAGACGACAGCCTGAAGTTAGTAGTAAGCGCTAGAGCATATATATATGACAAACATCACTGAGCGCTATGACATCATCATTATCGGTACGGGAGCAGGTGGAGGTACGCTAGCTCACCGCCTCGCACCCACAGGTAAAAAAATTCTAGTGCTGGAACGAGGCGATTTTTTACCGAGAGAAAAAGATAATTGGAATCCCCAGGAAGTCTACCAAAAACATCGTTACCATACCGATGAGCAATGGTATAACAAAGAAGGCAAAGTTTTTAAGCCTCAGACAGGTTACTGGGTTGGCGGCAATACTAAACTCTACGGTGCAGCCTTAATTCGATTCCGAGAGCGAGATTTTGAAAGGGTAATTCACAAGGGAGGAATTTCTCCAGAATGGCCGCTCAAGTACTCAGACTTTGAGCCGTATTACACACAGGCAGAAAAACTGTATGACGTACATGGTCAAGCAGGAGAAGACCCAACAGAACCACCTCGCGGCGAACCATATCCCTATCCGCCAGTGAGTCATGAGCCGGATATGCAGTCCCTTGCTGATGGCATCCGCGAACTGGGTTATTACCCATTTCACCTACCACTGGGATTAAAGCTTAATGAAAGCGATCGCACCAAGAGTCCCTGCATTCGTTGCGATACTTTTGATGGATACCCCTGTCTCGTACACGCAAAAGCCGATGCCGATGTCAACGCCATTCGTCCTAGCCGCGAGATGTATACCAATTTCACTCTTTTAACTAATGCCAAAGTCTTGCGGCTGCATACCAGTGAGTCGGGGCGAGAAGTGACGAGAGTAGAAACTGAAATTGCCGGGGAAAAACATTGGTTTACAAGCGATATTGTCGTTGTTGCTTGTGGTTCTATCAACTCAGCAGCCTTGCTGTTACGTTCTGCTAACGATAAGCATCCCAATGGATTGGCAAATAGTTCCGATCAAGTGGGACGGAATTACATGAAACAGCTGGAAACCGCGATAGTTTCCATACACCTAGAGGTGAATCACGCTAAATTTCAAAAAACGATCGCTGTCAACGATTTTTACTGGGGAGAGCCGGATTTTCCTTATCCAATGGGGATGGTGCAAAATACTGGCAATGTACTAGCAGATATGATTCCCGCAGAGGCTCCACCACTCATGGCTCCATTTATCAAGCTGATTCCTCATTTTGAACGAAATTTGCTGGCCGAGCGATCGGTTGGCTGGTGGTTGCAAACAGAGGATTTACCAGACCCAAATAATCGGATTCGTGTGGTGGGCGATCGGATTCATGTTGATTATACATTGAACAATATTGAAGCAAGCGATCGCTTAATCCATCGTTGGACATCTGTACTCAAGTCAATTCCTCATTCGGCTAAAAGCGTCTTGCCATTTAGCATTTATCCCCGCACTCAAATACCTGAACAAGCAGTTGCTCATCAATGTGGTACTTGTCGATTTGGTACAGATCCTAAAACTTCAGTCCTTGACCTCAATTGCCGTACCCATGATGTCGATAATCTCTACGTGGTAGATAGTAGTTTCTTTCCCTCAAATTCAGGTGCTAACCCAACATTAACGATTATGGCTAATGCGTTGCGCGTTGGCGATCTGCTTGCAGCAGCGTTTGGCTAAGGCATAATAGCTGAACGATACCAATAGTGATTATTTATTTGTAAGGATAAAAAGGGCAAACATTATGACAAATGATCAAGGGCAAATTACACCACAACAGCAACCACAAATTCAATCTCAACAGAACGAGTCAGAAGGAATACAATCCCATCCATTGGCTACAGGTTTAGGTACTGTGGGAGGTGGCGTTGCCGGAACCGCATTGGGGCGCTCCATTGGTGGTAAAGTGGGTGCTGCCATTGGTGGGATTGCAGGGGCAATTACTGGTGGCATTGCAGCCAATAAGCTGGTAGAGTATGCTGAAGAATTAATTGAAGAAATCCAGCCGACAAGTGGATTAGGATTAGGAGCCGATCGCAAACCAATTGAACTACCCTCTCATTATTCTTGGGAAGAATTACAAGCTTTATCAAAACCTTCAGCAATTTACAAGGCTTGAGAGGGTTTAATATCAGGTTTGGTTAAACACTTATAATATATGTAGGTTGGGTTGAAGAACGAAACCTGACATTTTATTCTAGTTAATGTTGGGTTTCACTATCGTATCCCACTGGGGAAGTAAGCTATAACCCAACCTACATATAGCAATCCTTACAGGAGTCGTAAAAATATAGATAAGGAAACAAACCGCCAAGAACGCCATCGCGTAGCGTCTCGTTAGAGAAGGACGCAAAGGGAAGAAAGAAGAAAGAGATATATCATTTTCACAAATGATTTATGACTGCTATATTTTGAAAAACATTAGTTTTGCTTTTCCAAATTTCAATATTTTAATATACTTTATTAGCTTTATAAGGGCAATCTACTAAACCATTTCTATATTTTTCAAGATACACCAGAAGTTCCTCTACTACTTGATAGCAATTGTTCGTAATCCTTTGGTGTATCAATATCGATATCGCCTAGTGGAAATGGAATAGAAAAAACTTCATTAAGGTTATTATTAATAACTCTTTTTGCTCCTGAAGTTTCTTTCAAAGCAGCAAGTTCTGAAAAAAATATCTGATTAAATAGAGCGGGTACACCTAATGTATCCCCATATTCACAAGCAATAATCGGTTTTCTTGTCGAATAATATGTATCAACAAGTTGATTAATAATTTTGTGAGAAACAAATGGCTGGTCACAAAGTGTAATAACTACTGCTTCTGTTTGTTGCGGAAAATTATTTAAAAATTCAATACCGCTCTTGATTGAAGCACTCATTCCACAAGCCCAATCCAAGTTTTTAACTACTGTAACGGGAAGTTGCTCGATTTGGGGATGAATCTGTTCTGCATTTGCTCCAAGTACTACTACTACAGGTTGACAAACTGAAGCGATCGCCATGTCTGTAATATATTGCAACAAACTACGTCCTTGGTAAAGCAATAGTTGTTTAGGTGTACCCATCCGTGTAGATGCACCAGCAGCAAGAATCATAATCGCTATGGTTGATTTTTCATTGTCTATAGTAGTCATAAAAACTATGTGGTGAGTAGCAAGTTTGAGTTGCTTTCATCGTATTGGTGAATCGGTTGATTGCGATTTCTTAAAAAATTACCACTGCGATTTGTTCGCACTGCTTGAATTTCTGCAATAATAGCGATCGCTATTTCTTCAGGTGTATCTGCTCCGATATCAATCCCAATCGGGCCATGCAATCTGGTTAATTGTTCAGTAGTATAAACTATTCCTTGCGAACCTAAATCTTCAAGCAATCTTTCAGTACGCGCCTTTGGGCCTAAAACCCCTATGTAGCGTGCAGGAGATGGTAGCAACGTTTTCAAAATTTCCAGGTCATCAAGGTAATTATGCGTCATCACTACAGCAACTGTGTTGGCATCTATAAATACCTGTTTTTGTACAATTTCTCGTCGAGTAAGAATCACATCACAAGCTATTGGAAATCGCGCTCTAGTTGCCTCATTAGCTCGACAATCGACTACAGTAACGTTCCAACCTAATGCTTGAGCAAACTGTGCTACGGGTACAGCATCATAACCAGCACCAAATATTACTAAAGGCGTGGGTGGTTGGATGACTTCAATAAAAACTTCGGCACTGCCTAAAGATAACTGATAGTTTTTTACACTAGACTTTTGATTAGTAAAAGCTGCTTGAGTATCTGCAATCAAAGATTGAATTAAATTTGGATCTTTAATATCAGTGATAATTTTACCATCTGGATACAGCAGTAAGCGCGACCCAAGTTTCACATCTACCCCATCTTCAAAGGCAAAAACTGTAGCAATAATACCCAAATGTTTTTTATGAAAGCACTCTTGTGTAAAAGCGATCGCATTCGGTGAACTTTCTTTTTCAAGACGTTCGATGAGAACTTGCACTGTCCCATTGCACCCCAGACCAAAGCCCCAAAGAATATCTTCAGAGGCAGTGTTATCGTAACTAACAACAATTGGTTTGCCATCTGACATTCGTTGTTGAGTATGCTCAAATACGTCGTTTTCCAAGCAACCAGCGCTGATTGTTCCGATCATCCGACCTGTATTTGTCATCAACATTTTGGCACCTGGTCGGCGATAGGTTGAACCTTGAGTTTTGACTACAGTGGCAAGGAAAGTGATTTCACCATTTTTTTGACTTGACTCGAAGCCTTCTAAAATTGCTTGTAATTCGTTCATTTGATTGCTGATTTTTCTGTTTTTAGCAGTTTATGAACTTGAGCAGGCAGTCCCAATCAAAACAATGTAATGACTGTGCGATTGTACATTGCTGCTAGTGTCAAACACTCTTTCGATTTACCACCCATTAACGATTACAGTATATACGTTAGATTGAGGTGCGTTGTTTCCGCCGCAGGCATCGCGGTGTTCTGCTATCCAAGATAAGCTAAAACACCACTGAAATCATGCGCTGCAGGATAGTGGCTAACTTTAGTCATTTATCTATCAAAACCTGCGATCGCAGGCCCAACTGCTCGGGCAATATTAAACCCAGCACTATATTAAAGCGATCGCAGCCATGAGTTCCGATCGCGGTACTAGTTCTGGTACAATTGCTTGCCAAGCTGGGCCATTCATTGCCGCTGTTTGCATCAGTGCCACCAACAGGGGAGAGGTGGTGAGAGAAGTCATTAACCAAGCTCCCGCCGTGTCCTCCATCCAACCGCCAATGTTGGAGACAATCGAGGCAATCTGGCGATCGCGAAACAAAGATTTACGGAGCGGACTCCAAGCAGAGGTTGGCAAAGTAATTCGTAATTGATAATTCGTAATTCGTAGTTGCAATCAGTTCAGGATTGTACTTTCCACTGATTTTAAACCACCAAAATCTCTGATTTGGCGGGGGCTATGACACCAAGTAATTACGAATTACGAATTACGAATTACGAATTAGTAATTATTTGGTCATGACTGCGGTATGCAAGTATTTACTTCAGCATTCGAGGAGCGGGGCCACGAGTAGTATCCAATCCTGACACACGAGGTAAGGTAATGGTTTTGCCTGTTTGTGCGGCTTCGTAAATCAACGTGATTAGTTTTTGGTCTTGCAAACCTTCTTCACCAGGCGTATGGGGTTGTTTATTTTGAATCACACAATCTGCCATGTGATCGATTTCCAAAGCAAACTGATTCTTCTCACCTATCCGCACTTCGCTAATGTTTTCTGCCATGCTGTTTGTTGGCGATTTACGCGAAATCATCATTCGCAAACCGTTATAAGAAAATCCTGGATCGAGCTGCGCCCAAGCATCAGAACCGAAGACACGAAAGCGGCGTGCTTCGTGAAAGCCGTAGCTAGTGGAGCAAATCCCTAGTATTCCACTGGGAAACCGCAATTGGAAGGTGACACTTTCTTCTACCTCTTTGAAGCGCGGATCGCCAGGAGTGCTGAAGATTTGGGCGCTAATTGCGATCGGTTCTTCTCCCGTCAAATAGCGAGTTGCATTCAAGCAATAAACTCCCACATCCGGTAAAGAGCCACCTCCAGCTAAGGTGCGTTTCAATCGCCACTGGTTTAAGTCACCGCCTTGGTTTTGGCCGTTATCTGCTTGAATTACCTTGATGGCTCCCAATTCTTTGCTACGGATCATCTGAATCATGGCGCGATGGTGCGGCTCATATTGGCAGCGATAAGCAATCATCAGCTTGCGATCGGCTTGTTTGCACGCATCTATCATCTGTTGAGCATCTTCGACTGTGGTTGCCATTGGCTTTTCACACAGAATGTGCTTTCCTGCTTTCGCACCACGCACCGTATATTCCCGGTGCATACTGTTAGGCAATACAATATAAATCACGTCAACGTCTGGATTGTTACGGAGATTATCGTAATTCTGATAGTTGTAAACGTTCTGCGGTTTGATGCCATATTGCTGGGCAACAAGATTTGCTTTGGCAGCATCGCCACTAACTAATGCAGTTGGCTTTGCTAGTTTACATTCTGCAAACGCAGGCATGATTTCTTCTAATGCTAGTCTCCCTAGTCCGACGATCGCAAACCCCAAACGTCGCTCTGGGGGTAATGCAGTTGGTGGCCCACCTGTATCAACCTCAGTCTTTTCCGAGATGGGCGGAAACTGAATCTGAGGCGGTAAGGGGCCTCCGCGTGGGGTGGCTTGTCCAGTTGGCTGTTGGGCAATAACCTCTTCGCCCATACTACCAATTGCGGTGGCTGAAATGGCTCCTAACCCAGCAGTAGTAAGAATCTGACGACGAGAAAATTTTCCTTTAAACACTTCAGGCATCGTGGTTCCTTAATGATGAAATTTTGGATTTAGTACAACAATTCGTAGCGAATTAAATTTGGAAATACCCTGCAATGCCAATGCGTTGCCTGACAATGCCAATGCGTCGCCTAACAATGCCAATGCGTTGCCTGACAATGTCAATGCATCGCCTAACAATGCCAATGCGTCGCCTAACAATGCCAATGCGTTCCTCTGCAATTAAAAATCTACGCTTTTACACAAAACTGTACTTAGAGAACTCCAAGAAATAAATTATCTAATTCCTTCATGCAACGCTAATATTAGATTTTTCTGGCTAAAACTCTTTAACGTAGATGCAGAGCGACTTGCCACAGCTATCGCTTTCTTTACGAGACACTACGCGTAGCTTGCTTCTTTGCAAAAGTACGCATAGCGGACGCAAAGGGAAAGAAGAAATGTTTAACTGAACTGTATTGCCTTATGGGGTACTGGTTGGAGTTGGGGTACTAGTTGAAGTTCCAGGATTAACAAGGGAACTAACCTGTTGCAGGTGTTGTTGGAGGGTTGGTAGCGTTTGAGCAGCAAATGCTTTCACGTCTGGATCTTGTCCCTGTTGAGCTTCAGTTTGAAATGCGGAGACATCATTTTGATGATCTTCAAGCATCTGATTCAAATATTCGCGGTCAAAGGTAGCACCAGAAAGTTTGGATAAGCGTTGCTGGACTTGCTTATTTGTGCTATTGAGAGTAGTTGGCAGCGTTACACCTTTTTTAGCCGCCAACTGTTTAAGTCGATTGTTTACCGGGGTGTGATCTTTAACCATGCGCTGTGCATACCGTTTTACCGCATTGCTAGTTCCACGTTTTGATGCCAGTTTTCCTAATTGGACTTCTGCTAAACCACCTTGAGCGGCTTCAGTCATAAACTGTCTGTCTGAAGAACTGAGGCTATTTTGCCCTGATGGAGTTGGTGAAGTAGTTGGTGAGGCGGTTGGTGAGGCAGTTGGTGAGGCAGTGGGTGAGGCAGTTGGTGAGGCAGTTGGTGAGGCAGTTGGTGAAGTAGTTGGTGTTGGACTCTAAGTG